>JBNLFL010000038.1:0-103023 GCA_050305515.1 Sulfurimonadaceae bacterium | reverse complement strand
TAAAAACATTGAAACCCTCTGCGATGCCGGAGATTACAGCAGTGCGGACGCATTGCTCGGCGGTGGAGCGACGCGTACATGTAACAGTGCCATGACCTTTCGCTCGGCCCTGATGCTCTCGGCGCAGAATGTCAAACACCTGGGAAAAATCAGGCAGCTGGAAGCCGATTGCATTATGCTCAATCTTGAAGACGGCGTTTCGGAAGCACTGAAGCCAAAAGCCCTGCGTCTCTGCGCCGCCGTGCTCAAAGAGCTTCCTTCATGCGAGAAAAAACTGGTGGTGCGCGTCAATGCGCTCGGTGAGGGCGGAGAAGCCGAGATTGCCTATCTTAACGCCTTTATGCCCGATGCCATCCGCATTCCGAAAGTCCGCAGCGTGGCGGATGTCCGCCGCGCGCTTGAACTGGTGGATGAACCCATAGAACTGCATCTCTCTGTTGAAACGCGCGAGGCATGGCTTGCCCTGTCCGATCTGGCGTGTGAGGCCCGGGTTAAAGCGATGTATCTGGGCATTCTGGATCTTTTCGCCGAGCTGGGGCTTTCACAGGCGCATATAACGCCTGAGAATCCAACGCTGCGGTACATGCTGTCGCACTTTCTCGTTACATGTAAAGCCATTGGTGTCAAACCGGTCTCTTTTGTCTATCAGGATTATCGCAACGATGCGGGATTCGAAGCGTGGCTGCAGGTGGAAAAAGCGATGGGCTTTGCCGCGAAAGGGTGTATTGCCCCCGCGCAGGTCGCACTGGTACACCGTTATCTTGGTTTCTCCGCCGAAGAAATCGCGCGCGCCAAAGAGATAGTGCATCTTTTCGAAGCGCAGCGTGATCTGGGCATTACGGGCTTTACCCATGAGACGTACGGCTTTATCGATGAACCGATCTACAAAGGGGCTTTGGCGATTTTGGGATAATCAAAAACTCCAAGCCGTTTTTTGTTAAGATTGGTGCGAATAAAAGGAGTGCTATGCGTTGGAACATGCTCATCGGTATGGTAACAGTGGCTGTTTTTGGAAGCGGGTGTGCACAGAAGATGCAGGTTCGGGTGCTTGAACCTGCCGAAGTCGACCGCGCGGCCAGTACCAAAAAAATAGCAGTGACCGCTTTTACCAACGATCAGGTTGACCTCTCCGGAAAGATCGAGGCGGAGCTTTCACAGCAGAAGGTTGACGGAAGTACCTTCTTTACACTGAGCAGCCGCAGCGATCTGAACAAGATCCTTAAAGAGCAGAAAGTCCAAAACAGCGGCCTGATGGATCCTTCGACGGCTGTTGAAGTCGGTCAGCTTATTGGTGCGCAGGCGCTGATTTCGGGCACACTCTCTTCGCCAAGCATGCAAGACACCACCTACTACACGACCCGCGTGGAGTGCACCAACAAGGATTGCTCGAAAACGCGTACCTACAAAGTACGCTGTACCAAACGCGTGGCAGCGCTTTCGGCCCAGCTGCGTATGGTCGACGTCACGCAGGGCGATATCATCTACGCCGATACCCTTTCAAAGCATGCCGAATGGTCGCACTGTCTGGATGACTCACAGGCCATGCCTTCGCGTGAAATGGCCGCGCAGCATCTTGCGGGCATCATCTCTCGCGAGTTTTCGTACAAATTGACGCCGCACTACCGGAGTTTTCAGGTGGAGCTGCTGGAAGATCCCGATCTTGATTACACCGATGCGCAGGAAAAAACGCTGAAGTATGCGCTTGAATATATTGATCAGGGGCGTCTTGACAAGGCGGAACGTCTCCTTGGAGAGCTGATTATGTCGACACTCAAACAGAGCTACGTGCCGTTTTACAATCTGGGCGTCATTATGGAAGCGCAGGGCAAATATGATGTAGCCCGCAACTACTACCACAGCGCAGATGATCTTTGTCATGAGCCTGTCGATCAGATCAGTGCGGCAGTAGTGCGAATCGATCGTGTCATCGAGCGTTACAACCAGACGCAAGAGCAGCTCTCAAGGTAGGCATCATGAAATTCCTGACATCTTTTTTGATACTGCTGCTTCTTTTAAGCGGATGCAGCGAGAAAAAACGCGTGGTGGCGGCACCCAAAACGTTGCCGCAGTGGTACGCAAACCCGCCTGCAAGCACGCCGCAGACGCTTTATGCCATCGGTGAAGGGAGTGAGCGCGACGAAGCCGTTGCCCATGCGCTCTCAAACATGGCTTCCACCCTCAGCGTGTCGGTCTCTTCGCAATACGAGAGCGTCACGACGGAGCGTCAGGGAACGCGCAATAATTATGACAAAAGCGTCACCAGCGCGGTGCAGAGCGAGGTAGCAAAAATCCGTATTAGCAATTATGAAGTGCTGCAGTCGGAAGAGTATGGTTTCAGAGAGTTTCTTGTGCTCATCAGCGCTAGCCGAAGCGCACTCTTTGAAGGCATCAAAAACGATCTCGATCAGCAGTTCGCGCAGTTTAAGCTGAGTGAAAAAAACCTCAAAAACGCCAATGCGCTCAAACGGCTCAAATTTTACTTACATGTAAAGGAAGAACTCTCCCATCTTTCCGATACGCTGAATGTATTAAAAGCGCTGCGCCAGAGCTTTGATGCGGCTTCTTATCTGGATGAAAAAGCGCGTCTCGATGGCGCGCGCATGGCACTGCATAAATCCGTCAGCTTTGAAGTACGCGCACCAAAAGAGGATGCCGGGCTTGCGACGAGTCTGGAAGCGGGCATTTCAAAAGCATCCTTTCAATTGTCCAGAAGCGGTGGAAGCGGCCATTTTGTCGTAGAGGTGAGCAGCAGTGCCGAGCGCGCCGAAGCTCAGGGCTTTACGCTTGCTCGCACGGCAATAGCGCTGCAGGTCCGCGACGCGAACGGAGTTGTCGTGGGAAGCAACAAGCTGAGTCTTATCGGTCAATCGACGCAGGGGTATGCCATTGCAAAACAGAACGTGGCCTACAAACTCTCAGTGATGATTGAAAAAGAGGGCATTGAAAAAGTACTTGGAATCGATGCGATTTAGGAACGCACTATAAAACGGAGACCGCTTCTGCGGCGGAATCTCATTATGGGCGGATTTTAGCGCTTCTGCACGTTAAAGTAGTCGTTGCTTTTTGAAACGATGACCTTGTGCAGCAGAAGCAGGCCGATCAGGTTGGGAATGATCATCAATCCGTTGAACATATCCGAAAGGTTCCAGACCAGTTCGAGTTTGAGTACGGCTCCCACGAAAATAAGTGCGACAAAGAGGTAGCGGTAGTAGCGGATGCGCGTTTCGCCAAAGAGAAATTCAATGGCTTTTTCGCCGTAATAGCCCCAGCCGATGAGCGTTGAATAGGCAAAAAGCGCCGTCGCGGCCGTGACGATAAATGCACCGAAACTTCCAAGAAAATACTCAAAACTCATGAGCGTGAGTGATCCGGCGGCCACGCCTTCATGCCACTGCGGTGCCATAAGAATGACCAGCGCCGTCATGGTACAGACAATAAGCGTGTCGATAAACGTCTGCGTCATGCTCACCAGCGCCTGTCTGACTGACGAGTCGGTTTTTGCGGCGGCAGCGGCAATCGGAGCGGAACCCAGACCCGATTCATTGGAGAAAACCCCGCGTGCAACCCCATAGCGAATGGCTGCGGCAACCGTTGCCCCGGCAAATCCGCCTCCGGCGGCAATGGGTGCGAATGCATGCTCGAAGATGAGCCCGAACGCCAGTGGAATCTTTCCGGGATTCATGATGATGATCAGCAGCGCCGTAGTGAGATAGCCAAGAATCATGAAGGGCACCAGAATGCTTGTAAAACGTCCTATAGATTTGATACCGCCGAGAATGACGATGCCCGAGAGGATGCTCAGCGCGATTCCGGTAATCCAGTGGGGCAGGGCCATCTGCGCTTCAAGCACATTGGCGACGGCGTTGGACTGTACCATATTGCCAATGCCAAAGGCGGCGAAAGCGGTAAACACGGCAAAGAGCACGCCGAGCCACGGCAGTTTTGCGCCATAGGCCAGATAGTACATGGGGCCGCCTTTCGCCCCGTTTGGACCCATAACCCGGTATTCTACCGCCAGCAGCGCTTCGGAGTATTTGGTTGCCATGCCGATGAGTCCGATGACCCACATCCAGAAGACGGCACCGGGACCGCCGAGCGTAATGGCCGTAGCGACACCGACAATATTCCCGATGCCAACAGTAGCCGCAAGTGCCGTCATGAGCGCGGCAAAATGCGAGATATCACCTTCGGCTGAGGGCTCTTTGTGAAAAACAAGTTTCAGGGCGTGGAAAAGCGCACGAAACTGCACCCCGCGCAGCCGGATGGTGAGAAAAAGGCCGGTTCCGGCCAGCAATACCAGAACCGGGGCACCCCAGATAAACCCTGAAATAGCGGCAATGATCTGTTCGAATGTTTCCAATGCGACTCCTTAAGGCACTAATGATAACGAAAAGCATGTCTTTTTTTGGAATGAAATGGAACCATTTGGATCGTAGTGACGCTAAAATAATAAGCAGATTATCAGAAAAAGGTTTCCCATGAACGTACAAAAACTCAAGGAGATGGAAAAATGGTTTTTCGAACGCTATCCTGAGGGTTTTGAGGATGCCGAGATTCAGTTGATTGTCAAACGCCACAACACGGCAAAAATAGGCGAGAACGTGAAAGCGTTGTTTGCACCGGAGCGTTTTTCCGATCCGGACGAAATTTGTGAAAGTTTTGCGAAGATCGTCTCAAAGTCCACACTGGTGTCGCTCTTTGAAAAACCCAAAGTCAGGGACGCCGTCAAAAACATGGGCATGGAGCAAAAAGATACGCTCTCCATTGGCCTCTATGAACTGCTTCACGGAAAAAAGGAGGAGGGGTTTGATATGGTCGTGGAGGTACTCGCACGCGACAAACTTGCCAAATGGTCACTGGTGACGCTCATTCCCTATTATTACGCCCGGGAGAAGGAAATTTTTGTCAAACCCACGACGACCAAAGCGGTGATTGCCTTTTTTGAACTCAAAGGATTGGTCTATAAACCCAGACCGACCTATGCGTTCTATAGCGCCTACAAGGAGGCCATCAGAGCCATGCAGACGCATGTCGATGCGTCATTGAGCCGTGACAATGCCGGCTTTACGGGCTTTTTGATGATGGGGATGGCGTGAGTTAGCTGATTGGTTTCTTGAGAAAAGTGCTTTTTTGGTTACATGTATAAAGAAGGAATTTATATTTATAGCTGGACATCTTTTTTTGATTACTTGGTTGAACTTTTCATGATTGAAGTGTGGTTGTTTGGAACGATGCTGGATCATCAATTGGATTGCGGCCACAGCTTCGCTCCCTAAATGTACTAATGGCGTTTTTTTCTTCAGCTGATACCGAACTCCATGTGGTGGCAACGGCGCGCGCATGCCATTGCAGTAAAGTCTTGCCATCATCTACATTATGCATTTTTTTCCAAGATGTTTCATCGCCAGACCATGCAACAAGAAATGGAAATGAAGCATAAGGCTCGTAGGATGATGCACACCAAAGGATAGAACATGTTTCACAACGTTCTAATGAAATCCAGTTCCCATCCACGACCGTTGAAAGGATTGGTTTTCGTTTTGCGCCAAACAATGCCCAAAGCACACGTGATGGCGACTCACAATTCGCACACGATGATTTCATATCGCTACTCCAATGTTTAAGATGATGCAATCAATTATATATTTTTCGTTTCTAAGGCCATATTTTGAAGATGTCTACTACAGTCTCGAGATAAAATAGTTGTGCCCAATATTAAGCCTATAGCACCCAGTCAAATCACAAATATCAATGAAATATTTTTATATATTAAAATTAAAACCTTAAAAGCAATACGCTTTTTATCTCCTGCTATCATGTAAAAAAAGACATTTATCCCAAAAGCTGGGAATGTATATCTATTTTTAGAATCAAATTTCTTACATGTAATCCTAAAACGCCACATCAAACTTCAGATAATACTGCTCCTGCATCATTCCGAATTCGCTCTCATCCGGTCCGAAACCGAGCAGTGCTCCCAGGGCGAGTGCGCTGTAGTCACTGAAGCGGTAGGTGAGGGTCGGGGCAATAAAACGCGAGGGTGTGTCGCTGAAACTTTCAATGTAGAGCAGGGCGCCTTCAAAAACGAGCGATAAGGGGTAACTGGCCATCATGGCACCGTAACAGTAGGAGCCGAGCAGGTTGGCGCTGATGTCATGGTTGTAGTTGGCAAGCTGTTCGTAGATGTCGAAACGTTCGGAGCTGTAAAGCATCTCTGCGGTGAGCGTCAGTCCGTTGACGAAGCCGTAATCCGCTCCGGCGATGCCCTGAAAAAAACGGACCTCTTTTGAAGTGTTGAGCGTCGTGTCAATGTAGGCGCCTTCGCTGCGCAGACCGACGTTGCCAAGCGCGCCTTCAATCTCATAGCCCGCCATTTTCGTGCTATCCGAGTCTATCAGGTCGAGTGCGACTTCGACGCTCTCAAGCAGCAGTTTCACACGTGCGGCGGATTTAATGCCGTAATCGCGCTTCTGGCTCGCAACAAGGTGCAGCTGCGTGGTGTCGCCAAGGGTGCGGGTGTAGCTTAGCGCGGCAACGCCATAGACCTCATCGGGTTCTATGGCATAGCTGTTTTTGGGGTTGAAAAGGTTGGTCGGCGTCCAGATGCGCCCGACACCCATCGTGATGTTCTGTAAGCCTGCGGAAATACGGTTGTCCCCATCGTCATAACCGCCGTAAAGGCGGTACACTCTCGCTTGCGCACCGGCACTCGCATAATCGTAAAACGGGGTTTGCGTGTTAAAGGGGGTATCGGCTTTCAATGTTTGCTGCAGGGCAAAGTCAGCCGAATTGACAAAGGCGTTGCCCCAGTAATGGATGCCGTCGCCGGTGGCGTAAAGAAACCAGCTGCCGTTTTGGCACTGTGATGTCAGCCGCAGACGATCATAATTGTAGAGGTAACGTCCGTCGCTTTGGGGGTCATAATCACCCTGTGAAATGGTGAAGTTGCTGTTTTCAAGAGTAAGATCGCAGAGATTTGCACTTACATGTAAAGCGTACAGCAGCATCAAAAGCAGACGCATCAGACAAGGCTTCCGTCTTTGAGATGAATAATGCGCCGTGCGCTTTCGATCACATAGTCGTCATGGGACGAAAAGAGAATGGTAATACCCTCTTTTTCATTCAGCGCGCGCATCATGGACATCAGGTGAATGGAGTTTTCCGTATCGAGGTTGGCGGTGGGTTCATCGGCTAAAATGATGCGTGGCTTGGCAGCAACCGCCCGAGCCACAGCGACACGCTGCTGCTGTCCGCCGCTAAGCTGCGAGGGGAGGGCGTCGAGCTTGTCGCTGATTTGAAGAATCTTTGCCACCTCTTCGACGCGTGCATCAACCTCTGTGTCGCTGCGTCCCTGAAGCTTCATGATAAAACCGATATTTTCACGGGCGTTCAGAACCGGAACAAGGTTATACGCCTGAAAAACAAAGCCCATCGCGTCGCGTCGCAGCAAGGTTTTCTCCCGTTCATCAAGGCTGGATATCTCTTTTCCGTCAAGCAAGATCGCTCCGCCGCTGATCGAATCGAGCAGGCCGACGGCATTGAGCAGCGTCGTCTTGCCGCAGCCTGAAGGTCCGGTGATCACGCTGAACTCTCCTGCGGCGATTTCCAGTTCAATATCGCGCAGGGCGTGCACTTCCCGCGCTTCACCGGGGTAAAAACGTTTGTTGACATGTTCCAGACGGATCATAACGGCTCCTGAATCATTTTTATGCCTGCACGGTAAGGCCTTACGCATATTATGGCACAATGAGACGCTACATTGAAGGATTTGGAAAAGTTCGATGAAAAAAAATTACCGGGTTGTTGTTCTTATCACGCTGTTGATGCTGATACTGTCGCTGATGATCTCGTTTGTAAACTATACCGTAGCACTGCGTTCCATGCAGCAGCAGCTTAAAACGCAGTCATTGCCGCTTTCTCTTGATAATATCTATACCGAGATCCAGAAGCACATCATTGAGCCCTATCTGGTTTCGTCCATGATGGCTAACGATACCTTTGTCAAAGACTGGCTGCTTCATGATGAAGATAATGTCGCCAAAATCACCCAGTATCTGGATATGGTAAAGAACAAGTACGGCATGTTTGCCACCTTTCTGGTCTCCGAACAGAGTCGCAACTACTACACTCACAACGGTCTGCTGGAAAAAATTTCACCGGATAATCCTACGAACGAGTGGTATTTCCGCTTCAAAGAGACCCAGACCCAGCATGAAATCAATCTTGATTTCAATGAAAACCTGACGAACTCCCTGATGATGTTCATCAACTTTAAAATCCTTGATAATTCCTACCACTACATAGGAGCGACGGGCGTGGCTCTGAAAATTTCCTATGTGGACGAGATGCTCAGGATGTTTCGTCAAAAATATCATCTGAAGGTCTTTTTTGTCAATAAAAAGGGCGATGTCGTTTTGACGGAGACACACGCCAAAGTGAAAGAAAATATTGGCACGATGCCGACTCTTTCCGCTTACAAAGACCGCATTATGACCCGTGAACCCACACTGATAGAATTTGAAGACGGTGAAAGCAGCTACCTGCTCAACTCCAAATACATTCCCGAACTCGATCTCTATCTGATTGTCGAAGCCAAACTCGATGATTTTGTACAGGAAGTTCAGCGGGTCTTCTACTTCAACCTGAGTATTTCACTGCTACTAACGCTGGTCGTCACTTCAATCGTGGTGATAGTGATCCGAAAATATCAAAACTACATGGACTTTCTGGCCGATCACGATGCACTGACAGGCATTCCCAACCGCCGCTATCTCACGGAACGTTTCAACTATATGATGATGTTTTATGAACGCCAGCGTGAGAGCGGCTATCCGATGCACCTGATCTTTCTCGATATAGACAATTTCAAACGGATCAACGATGCGTACGGGCATGATCTTGGTGATCGGGTGCTTGTACGCGTCGCAGAGCTGATTCGGGGCAATATACGCAAAAGCGATTTTGTGGCACGATGGGGCGGTGAAGAGTTCGTGGTGCTTCTGATTGGAGTCAACGAAGAAGAGGCTCTGGGAATTACCCAAAAGCTGCGTCTGCTGTTTGAAAACGACATGCATCTCATCCAAATGAGCGGCAGAGCGGTCACGGCGAGTTTCGGGCTAAGCCCCGTATTGCATGATGATACTATTGAAGGTGTTGTATTGCGGGCCGATACGGCGATGTACCAGGCCAAAGAGGCCGGGAAAAACCGTGTTGAAGTTGCCGCACCGTAAGGCATCTTCAAGCGGCCGTTTCTGTTAATACGTCTTTTTTAAGCGTCTGGTAGCTGCGAATCCGAAGAGAAGGGTTATGAGCGCAGCTCCAAGCGGACCGAAAAGCGGTACGGTAACGGGTGAAGCCGCTCTGACTACAGGTGATATCGGATCGATAATATCACCGTTTTCAAGCAGGTCGTTATCGCCCCGGAGTCCGTCTATCAGGGTGACACTGAGGGTTTTTCCGTCAGCGGAGATCGTGTAACCGGTTCCGTCGCCGTTTGCAGCCAGCGTGCCCAGGTCGTACCAATGAGCGTTACTGCTGTTTTTATCCGCTTCGGTTTCAAAGCCGTATTTCCAGCATCCCTCATAAATGTCTGTCGAGTCTGATGGCAGCGTGAACGTTACGGTAATGGCATACCCGTCCTGAGAGTGGTCGCTGTTGGTTGCCGTGATGTCAAACGGTGCGAGTGAGCCGGCAGGTGGTGTCACATCACCCGGCTGCGGATCAGGCGGCATCGTAGCGGCAGGCGTAACGGTAATGCTGGCACTGTAGGTCGTAGCGACTTCGCTGCCATCCGTCGGATTGGTTTTCGCAATGGTCGCAACGGTGACGGTGACATCGGTGCTTCCAGTCGTCGTACCGCCGGGTGAGGGCGTAAAATCTTCCGATACGCTCAGTGCCTGCGAATCACTGTCGCAGACATCGCCGTAGGCGTCGTTGTCAATATTGGACTGGTTCGGATTGTAATCGTTCGGACAGTTGTCGGTACTGTCAGCGACACCGTCGTTGTCGGCATCAGGCTGTGATCCAATCGGCGGTGTCGGCGTGGCGTCACACAGATCGCCGATGCCGTCATTGTCCTGATCGCTTTGGGCCGGGTTGGCAATATCTACACAGTTGTCCGTTGCGTCGGGAATACCGTCAAAGTCGCTGTCAGGTTCCGTCTGCGGATTGATGGTCAGAATGAAGCTGGTGCTGTCGGAAAGATTGCCGTCGGTGACGTTGACGTCGATGGTTACCTGACCGTTGGCATCGGGTACGGAATAGACGTTCAGTGTCGTTCCGCTCACACTGACGGTAGCTTTGGAAGTATCGCCGGATGCGGCATCGAAGGTCAGAGGATCGTTCTCGGCATCGGTGGCACCGAGGGTAATGCTAAAGGGTGCAAAGTCTTCATCCGCATTGCGATTGGAAATGGCATCGATAACCGGGGCGTCGTTAAGCGCGGTGACAGCAAGGGTCAGGGTGACCGTCGCACCTTCGAAATCGTTAATGTCACGTGCTTTACATGTAATGGTGCGGCTGATCGTGCTGATGGTATCGCTGCTGTTTTCATACTGCAATGTTCGCAACAGTGCCTGATAAGTAATCGCATCGGTATCACCGCTGAGCGTAATCTGCGTATCGCTGTCGTAGGTCACCGTAATACTGCCGACAACGTCTCCGTCGGGGTGTCCGGCGAGTGAAATACGTTCACTGGCACCGTCTTGCGGATTGGTCAGCTCAATAATCAAACGGTTGAGATTGTCGCCGTTGGGTTCAACAATGGTTGCCGATGACGCTTCAAGCGTCGCTCCGTCGTTTTCGGTGTAACTTCCGGAAAGATCGCCGGAACCGCCGTCGCCGCCAAGGTCAACCACCGGTCCGCCGTCAATGGTAAGAACGAGCGTGTCGGTATCACTCAGACCGCCGTTGTCGGTCGTCGTAACGTTAATGGTTCGTACTCCGCCAAGGTTGGGTGTCGGCGTAAATACCATACCGCCAAGTGCCGCATTGATTTGCGCAACGGTGCCTGAAATGCTGAGTGTCGAACTGCCGCTTCCGGTAACGGAAGCCCCCGAACCGGCACCCTCAACCAGTGTTCCGGCCGTAGTGCTTAACACGGTGGTGAGGGTATCTGCATTATCGACATCCGCCACCAGAAGATCCGTAAAGGTCTGCGGCGTATTCTGGCTCATGGCGTAGTTTCTCCAGGTGCTGTTGGTGTCGGCATTCCCGGTATTGAAGGTCAGGTTGTCGAAGTAGATGTCATAACTTTCACCCGAAGCCGCATTCGAACCGACGACACCCGCCTGCCACAATGCAGTAAGTGATGTACCCAGCTCTTCACCGGTCAGGGTAAAGGAGCTGCTGTCATTGTTTTCCCCGGTGAGCGAGAAGTAGACATTTCCGTCACGCGTTTCGACGGTGATGGTCATCCAACTGTCAAGCTTCACGTCTGTGGGGAACATCTGCGTGATGTAATCTCCTAGAACATCGCTGTAAAACTGCACTTTTGAAGGTGACGGCTCACCTGCGACTTGAACAATCTGTGCAAGAGGGTAGTTGACCCGTTCGCCATCGTCTTTAAAAGCGTTGATCCACAGCGCTGCCTTGGCATCGCCGTTAACAACACCCCAATCTGATGGTACGTAAATGTCCACGGAGACTTTTGTGGCATCTTCAGTCTCGTAGAGGTAACCCTGACGCGAGATACCCGAATCGTTGACACTGACTTTCATGCGGGTATCACCGTTAAAGCTTTCATTTCCGAAAAAGTCTCCCGGACCGCGGTCGAGGTGCCAGCCAAGCGCGACAAACTCTTTGGAGACGGCAGCGGCATTGATGTCACCAAGTACGGTGTTGGTACGGTGACGCGGGGCTTCATTGGCTCCGGAGACGTTTACGGTGAGGTTGACGTCGCGGTATTCGTAATCGGTGCCGCTGTAGTTATAGCTCATGATGAGTTCAAAAAGGCGCGAGCCAAACGGGGTGTTGGCACGGTTGCGCCACTGGATGTTTTGCAGGATTTTTTCGACGATGGAGCTGTTGGCATCGGAAGCGAATTTCACGACAAGCGGGGAGAGCCCGGTGCCGCCGCCGAGTACCCCGACATAGGCGCTGTTGTAATAGAGTGTGTTCTCATTCGTGGTCGTATTGAAATCGATGCTGAAGCCGGTTCCGTTGGTATCGACTCTAAGATGATCGAGGCTTTTGCCGTTAAGCCCTCCATGCTCGGAACCGCTACCGGAATTGCCATCAGCAGCAATGAGAAGGTTGGCGTTGGTAGCGACACCGCCGTCGGCATCGCTAAACGTCGCACCGCTAAAGAGGTTTCTGTAGCTGTCGCTCTGGAGGTCCGTGACGTTGATTGTGCTTTGTGCGAGCGTCATGACGGAAGGATCGTTAATGCCCGTAACGATAACACTTGTGGTGTTGTCATCGCCGGAGAGCGTTCCGTCGGATGCGGAGATGGAGAAAGACGTACTCTCCGTGGAGTTGGGACGGATACGGTTGGGTGTAGGTGTAAAGGTTAATGCACGCAGCTTGCTCTGGACGTTGGCCGCCGTGTCGCTTGCCAACGTGTACGGCCCGCTTCCGGAGAGTCCCGCACCGCTGAGTGTTCCCTTGGCGTCATCATCGAGCGTAATTGTCAGTGTGACATTGTCATCGTCAGGTTCCGTCAGGGTCACCGAAGTAAACGGGTCGATGGTCGCGTTGTCGTTGACGGCCTGCGAGGCGACGGTGCCGCTGATGCTCGGCGGCTGGTTGTTGATGGTGGTGAAGCTCCAGCTGGTGGTGTCACTGATGCCCGCGTAGGCGTTACCGGCGGCATCGACAAAGGCCGTACTGGCGATCTGTACATAATGGCCGGTGTTGAGTGCGAGGGTGGCGTCGGGATTGATGGTCACGGTAGTACCACTAATGCTCACTTTGGCATCAGTCACGGGGATGGTCTCGATGACTGTATTTGAGCTGTTGTAGATGACGATATCGCCGCTGCCTTTAGAAACGTTCTCGCTCATATTGAGAACAAGATTGGCAGTGGTGGCGACGTTGGTGGCGTTGTCGAGCGGAGAGAGCGTTGCAGTTGGGATGGTCCTGTCAAATGTCACATTACTGCCACTTGTGACGGCTGTTACCTGCGTACCGGCATTGCCTGCCGTATCGCTGAAGTCTACGGTGAAGGCCACGGCACCCTCACCATCGCCTGCGATCATGGTATAAGTGGCCGTATAGCTGTTACCGCCTGCTGACGTTGCCGTCACGCTGTGGCCTGCAATTGTTACGGTCGGTGCAGCCGAAAGTGATTCATTTGCGGTGATGGAGAGGGTAATGGTGTCACCCGTTTTGGCTTTTGTGGTGTCGCTGTTGCTTGAGGCGATAGTGACGCTGCTGAGCGTTGGTAAGGTGTTGTCAAGCACGTAAGAGGGGTTGTTGGTGCCGGTTGGAGTGGTGTTGCTCAGGGCCAGTCCCACGCCATCGGTAATATCCTGCCCTCCTGCGAATGCAAGAGTGACGGTGGCATTGACACTCGCAAGGTCGCCGCCGCTAATGGTGACGTCATACGCATTACCTCCCGCGCTGGCGACATTGGTAACCGTTCCTGTGGTGCCTGAAGCACTGAAGTCGGTGATATCGAGATTGCTCACCGCTTCGCTGAAGGTGACGGTAAACACTAAAGTATCGGCGTTGGTGGGTGTGCTGACCGGGGTTTTGCGGTCGATGGAGGTGACGGTGGGGGCAACCCTATCTACAGTATGAGCCGTTCCGCTTGTATAGGCGCTCACATAGCCGTTTGTATTATTTCCATTTCCACTGTCATCTATAATATTTGTATTTGAGTTTAGATCTAATCTAAGTGTTCCAGCACCACTGATGCTATTTACCGTTACATCTATGGTTGTTCCGCTTGAAGCTGAAACCGAAGCTATAGCGCCGTCTGCTGAGCCTGTTTTTGTAAGGGTAAAATCATCGGTTGAGACATTGTTGGCACTCTCATCAAAAGTTACTCTAAAGGTTACGGATGTGGCGTTTTGTGCAGGACTTCCTGTCGGGGCGATGCTTTGAACTACAGGAGGGGTGGTATCGGATGGAATATTTACAGTAAAGCTTGTGTCACCTGCTAGGGATGTAACAGCATTACTTGAAGCATCTTGCATCGGTCCTGTTCCAAGTGCTACTGTATAGGTGTTGTTATCCCCGCTATCCCATGAGCCTCCCGGAGGGGTAAACGTATATCGAATTGTTACATCTTTTAAGCTTCCACTTTGTATTGCTGCACCTGTAGGGTTTAATGTACTACCGCCATAAGTGACTTTAATATCATCCGTACTTGCCGTACCGATATCACTATCTGCATCCACATATTGTACATCGATAGTAAAGCTTGTCCCACCTGCTGATGTTATATCTGTAATTGTTTGAACTGTTGCAGTTGGAGCGGTGGTGTCACCAGCAGGGGGGTTACCGCAATAATCGGTTGTAAAGTATACGTCACCAAGAAATGTCGAGCAAGCAGGAGCATTCTTAACACAAGGACCAGCGCCGCTCTGGCTCTTGCATGAACTTGCAAACTCTTTCCTATTTGTATTTTCCCCACTCTCTCTACTTCTCTTCTGTGTATTACTATCAAGTAAGCCTTCACTTTCTAAAAAGCTTAAAACATCACTTGCTTGCTCTTCTTTAGAAACTTTGTGAGCTTTATTAGCACCAAAAAGGGTAAACGGGTCTTTTTGTGCTAGCTTTTGCTCTTGTTGCAACTCTTTTACATGTAAGCTCTCTTTTTGAACACTGAGTGCTTTAAAACCTCTGCGGCTGCTTCGGCTAACTCCTCTACTGCTTGCTTGTGCGGGTGCGCCAAAAAGTAGCGCGGGGAGTAGTGCTCCTGCTAGTTTTATTTTTTTCATATCCTCATCTCCTCAAAGTCAAATAAGTGTCGTGTCAGTGAACTGCTTACATGTAACAGTTCGGGCATCGTGCTATCCGGAATAATTGCAATGTCATAGATCTGGTCAACATCTCCACCAAACTTTATATGTGCTATCTCTGTATTGTCTTCTAAATTTATCATCCATACTCCTGCGTAAGTTTCATCGTACATAGTAGATATCGGTGCGGGGTTTTTTATCTCACTGGCTCTTACTTTACTAGTCCCTACAAACATCACTCCACCATAAAAGTAGAGCCCTCGTGTGAAGCCTTGAAGTTTTACAACTTGGTTTTTTTCTTTTGTGATCGGGTTATATTTCCACACTACGCCTAAACCCGATTCGCAAACATAGATTTCACCCTTATGCACTTTTGGAGAGTGCGGCATTATCATCCCCTCAATCAGTATCTCATCGGTGTCTATGTCTATAAGGGTTCCGTAGTCGATGCGTCCCTCACTCCATGAGTCACGGCTATCTTCCATATTGAAAGTTGTTACATATTTTGGACGACCGTTTAACATCGCCATTCCGTTTAGGTGGCATCTGTCTTCCGGGACAAGTTGTGAGATAAACTTGGGTTTCCATCTTGCTATAAAAGAGCTATCTGGAGAGAGAGTTGAGAGGCATGAAAAGGTGGAGTTCACTACCCAGAGTCCCTCATCTCCCCATGCGATGTCATGGATGTTTATCATTCCTGTTATTAAAGCAGCACGGTGTAGATAAAGAGAATCGGATTGTTTCACATCGTTTATCTCCTTTTCTCTTTGTTTTCGTAGCTGCTCCATCTGCTCTTTATCTTTTTCAAGCACTTTTTTAGAAAAGTTTGCAGTGTCATCAAGAGCGCCTGAGTGTATCTCTTGTAAAAGTCTATCGCTTCGTTTAAACTCTACTACTTGGTTGAATGTTCCGAGTGTGATTCTGCTCTCATCGGCGTAGATGCCCATAGGGCGTGGGAAGGTCTTGAAGCGGGTGTCGATTGTCTCGCCGTCACTGCGGATGAAGATAAGACGCGCACTCTGATAGCTCGTCACCGCGAGTGAGATATTGAGCGCTTTGAGTATCTTGGGGAAGTTATCGGTATGGGTGCTTGAGAAATCAAACTCCGGCTCTTGCGCCAAGGCTTCATCTTTTTTTTCAGTTGCCATGTAACTCCCTTTTTAAATCCGCGACGAGTCTCGAATAGGCAGTATGGGGATTTTGGCTCATCTTTAGCGCTAACAGTCCGCTAATAATGGGAGCCGTAGCAGAAGTACCGCCAAAGGCTCCGTATGTTCCGTTTGGTTTTGTGCTCATGACCCCGCTGGGTATGATAAAATCTACCATCTCACCGTAATTGCTGTATTGTTGTGTTGCACCTACGGTGATAACTTCGGGAATCGACGCTTCGATGCTAAGAGGCTGTATCGCTTTATAGTTGTTGCCTGCGGCAAAGACGATGGCTATATTTTTGGACAGATATTTGATAACGTCATATACGGGCTCAAGAAGCAGAGGCGAGTTCCAGCTGCAGTTGATGATATGAGCTTTTGCTTTTTGAGCGACCGTGAAAGCAACAATCGTATCGGAGGTGATATTGGTCGTTTGTCTGATGGTTATCAGATCTGCTTTTGGGGCGATACCGTCAATGCCAAATCCGTTGTGCCGGGCAAAGATAATGCCCGCGACCTGTGTGCCGTGTGTGTCGATGTTTAGTTTTTCAGAGGCATCCAGGTTTTTATTGTCTGCATCGTAAGAGAAGAGAACATTCACCCCTTTTAAATCTTCATGATCCATATTAAAGCCGTCATCGATGATGGCGATGGTGACACCTTCTCCTTGTGAGCTTTTCCACGTTTCTTCGAGGTTGTAGTGTTGCGTGATGTTTTGGGATGGTTGAACATTCAGATTTTTTGTTTGAGATATATTGGGTTGCGCGTAGATGACATACGCTTTTTCTGCTAACGCTTTGGCGTACTCCAGCGAATCATTTGCATCTACCAAATAGAGGTTGGAATTTTCTAAAAACGCTATCTGTTTGATGGGTTTGTTGAGTTTTTCTTTGAGTGCTTGTTTGGAAAGGGGTGAATTGATGATGACGCTGCCAAGGAGTGTAAAGTCACCGCAGATCTGTTTTTGAAAGTTTGTGATGCATGACTCTTTTGCAAAGAGTGATAAGACCATAAGTAAACTTATTACAATCAATTTCATGTTAGGCTGAAGGCATCATCATTTGTTGACTCTGCAATCAAATAGGTGCTAAGCATGATCGAACCGCCGGTTTCATGCAATAAACACGGAAACTCCGGTGAAAATTTGGCATTGAAAGGGTTCATAGAATGGATCATCCTCCTTTGAGGTGGATATCGTTTTGATGCGAAACATGGTAACGAAAGAGTTTCATTCAATTGTCACGCCTTTTCCTGACACGATCCTGTTTTGAAACGTTGTTAATGGGCTTGAGAGTGCTGTTACCGAGACGGGAGCTAAGTATTAGATTTTCTTACATGTAAAGCATAAAAATATCATTGCATCAATGCAATCATGCGGTTTCTGAGATTGTGAACGGCGTGTTTGAGGAAAATTACCTCCTCCTGGCTCCATCGCCGTTCGTAGCTGCATTGGTGCAATCCTGCCATCCACATGACATCGTTCACCATAAAGTAGTAAATGAGTGCGGAACGTGGCATGAGCATGTGGCTCCAGGTTTCCGGATCGCTTCGCTCGGCTTTTTTCAGGAAATTTTCGCCGAGTATGACCGGGTCGCTGACGCTTGTAATGATATCAAAAGCATCGAATTGCTCCTTGATAAGGGGAATGTCAATCCCTTTTTTATACGCTCCGGGATATTTCGCAACGGATGCTTCGCAGGGAACTTTGATGCATCCGTTTTCAAAATCGATATACATGGTGAATGACCGGTCCGTATTGTAAAGCATCAGCAGTTCATCGCAAAATTTTTGCTGCATTTCATTGCGGTTCTCTTCTGAGGCAAGAATATTGGCAAGTCTGTTGAAATTTTCAAGCGTGAGGTGGTTTTTCGAAGGCTGGATGATAAAACGGTAACCGTCACCATAAATATTCTGGATGAGCTCTTTGGAGACTTTTTTACGGAGCGATGTTACGAGATTTCTAAGGGTTCGCACGCTAATGGAGGCATTAAGCGTATCGAAATGGTTGAGAATGTGTTCGCATGAGAGTGTATGATTGGCATTTTCTACAAAAATTTCCAGCAGAAGGCTCTCGTTTTTGGATAATTCGACCTGACTGAAATGGGTATCGTACAAAATACGCCGGGATCTTTGCCAGGCATAGTTATTGCCAAGTTGCAGCAAAAACGTCTCCTGTAAATTCTCAAGTTCGGTTTTGGCTTCCATGAATGCCTGAGACAGGGACTCTGCCGTACAGGTTTTAAGAAGTATTTTGGTGATGTGGCATGGCAGAAGTTTCTCTTGATCGCAGGTATCGCTGGAGTAGTAGACAATAAATCGGGTCTGGTAGTTTTTGTGCCGGAATTTCAAAATCTCTTCGGCGGGAATGTTGTCAAAAAATATGATGGACGGTTTATGTAAAATGGCATATTCCAATCCGTCAGACAGACCGATGTATTCAATCTGCTGTAAAAAAGAGAGCAAACTTCTGTCAAAATCGTTTTTTTCGGACGAGACGACAAGGGTGCTTATATGCGTATTGAACAAATCCAAGCCTTGCATGATAATACGATTCGTTTCAGAAAATGAATCGTATTATGATTTTATAGTGTAATGTTCACTCAATTGTCACGCCTGAAAAAGTGA
Source organism: Sulfurimonadaceae bacterium (assembly GCA_050305515.1). GTDB lineage: Bacteria > Campylobacterota > Campylobacteria > Campylobacterales > Sulfurimonadaceae > JAFGUB01. The sequence goes on along the minus strand of JBNLFL010000038.1, from coordinate 84,341 downwards.
AACCATTACATGTAATCCATTTTAGTCAAGAAAGGATGCAGTGTCCAGAATCTGAAAATACATACATGTTTTTTAGTGATATTGCGTGAATAAGTTACATTATAACGTCATGTTGCAATATAAATGGAGGAGCGCGTGGCCGGATGTCGTTGTCTCGGCAATGGTTGTTTTTCTGTTTGTCGTGACAATTGCGTGAAATTTATGCGTTATAATCTTTGATATGTTTGCAACATTGCACACCTTTCTTGCATTATGCATTATTGTCCTGCCGCTGGCTGCTTCCGAAGGAACGGGAAGAACACTAATTTTCGGTGTCATTCCGCAGCAAAATCCCGCTGTTATCATTAAAAAATGGACGCCGGTCGTTAACTACCTCGGTAAAGCATGCGGGTGTTCTATCGTCTTGAAAACTGAAAAATCAATTCCGGAATTTAAGGACAAACTCTATGGCGGTTTGTATGACATCGCCTATGCCAGTCCGCTCGATTATGTTCACTCCCATAGTACCGGGGGCTACCTGCCGCTGGTCCGGGCCAGAAAGAAGATTGTGGGAATTCTGGTTTCAAAGCGCGATCACATCGGTAAAACCGATGAACTGGGCGTACGTACGTTTCTCTTTCCCTCTGCCAACGCTTTTGGTGCTTCGGTACTGTTAAAGTATGAGTTGCAGCACCATTACGGTATTGCATTTACATCCGAAAACAGCAGCTATGTCACGTCGCACGACTCTGTTTATAAAGGGGTCTCCCGCAACATCGGAATCTACGGCGGCGGTGTGGAACGGACTTTTTTTCAAATGGATCCTGGCATCAGAAAAACGTTACATATCCTTTATAAAACGAAAGGGTATCCTGCGCATCCCGTCTGCGTGCATCCGCGTTTGGATACGACACTTCAGGAACGGCTCAAAACGGCTCTCCTGCAGTTGCCGACGGAGATACTGCGTACCCTGAGTCTTGACGGGCTTGTGGAGACTTCCGACAGCGAATATGACGTAATCCGGAAACTTGTTGGCGCTATGGGGCGTAATCCGTGATGCTGCCGTACAAATATCGTTTTATCATTTCGTTCGTCGCGGTCGAAATGTTTTTTGTCATTATGATTGTAGGACTCAATTTTTATGCCCTGAACACGACTACCCGGGAGTTGGCGGAAGAGAAAATGACGGCTTCCCTGTTGTTGGGATCGCAACTCGCCGTCATACCAATTTCGACACTGGATGTGGCATCACTCGATATGGTGAATCGTCAGCTCGGTGCGATTAAGGGTCTCGTCGCTTCGTATATGAGCGATATCAACGATATTTACCTTTCCGGTGCAAGCCATGAAATGATTCAGGAGAGCAAGACGGCGCTTCTGGCTTCAGTTGTGGACGTAAAAAATCCCCGTGTTCTTCAAAAAGAGCTGAGTATCGATGATGTTGCCGTAGGCAAAATAACCCTCTTGTTTGATACTGAAGATCTTGAATATACGCTGGATGAGAATAGGGTTCGAACACTCCTGCTGGTGCTTTTTGAGGTCATAGTCTCGACACTTATCGCCTTATTCGTAGGAAACAGGCTCTCCGGATCTATTGAGCGTCTGGTAGATTTCTCCAACAGAATCGCCGGTGAGAAAAAGGTCTCTGTTGCCGAGTATAAATTTGACGGTGAATTCAGAATTCTCTCTGATGCCATGACGCAGATGCAGGAAAAAATTGTTCTGCGAAATGAAAAGCTGATGATGTGGGGAACAATTTTTGAATCGACAAGAGAGGGAATCGTAGTTACCGATACGAAAGGGGTTGTCCTGATGGTCAATCCCGCTTTTTCCGCCATTACCGGATTTTCGCAGGATGAAGTCATAAATCAAAAAATCGATCTGCTCAAATCCGGTTATCACGACAGGGCATTCTACCGGGCACTGTGGTCCGCCCTGGAACATGACGGATACTGGCAGGGAGAGATATGGAACCGCAAAAAGGACGGTCATGTCATACCTGAATGGATGAGCATCAACGGCATAAAGAATGAACAGGGAATAACGCAGCAATATGTTGCAGTTTTTTCCGATATCAGCAAAATAAAGGAGTCCGAAGAACGGCTGCATTATCTCGCACACTATGATGTCCTGACTGCGCTTCCCAATCGTCTGATGCTGCTTCAGGAGATGAAGCGGATTCTGGAAAAGGCGAAAGAGGGCCATTTGAAATATGCCGTTATCTATATGGATATTGATGATTTCAAAAACATTAATGACAGTTACGGGCACAGCATCGGCGATAGACTGATCAAGAAAATAGCCCATCTTCTTTCCACGATTGTACTCCCTTCCGAAATTCTGGCAAAAGTCGGCGGGGATGAGTTTGTCACCGTCATAGAGACCCTGAAAGCGCCTGGAAGGCTCGATGCGTTCATCGCTGCGGTTTATGATGCTTTCAGAAATACGCTGGAAGTCGATGATTACCATTTTCAGATCAATCTGAGTCTTGGCGTGGCCATGTACCCCGACGATGCAACGGAGACGGAAATGCTCATTCGCAATGCCGATGCCGCACTCAACAGGGCCAAAGAGTCGGGAAAAAACCGCGTTGAATACTACAGGCAGGAATTGACATCGGAGATCATAAAAAAGATGACGCTGGAAAAAGAGCTGCATGAAGCTATCCGGCGTCAGGAGTTCGAAATCTTTTTTCAGCCCCAGATTGATGTTCGCACGTCAACGATCGTCGGTATGGAGGCGCTGGTACGCTGGAAACATCCGCATCACGGCTATGTGGCGCCGGACGCTTTTATTCCTTTTGCGGAAAAAAAAGGGTTGATAGAAGAGATCAGCAAAATCGTTTTAACACAATCGATACAGACGCTGCGCGAATGGGTGGAACGATTTGATTTTCAGGGCTACATAGCAGTAAATATCTCCGGTGTAGAATTTCAAAATATGGAATTTATCAGAAATATTGAAGCACTGCTAAAAAAATATGATGTGGAGCCAAGGCAGATTGAACTGGAGTTGACGGAAACTTTTATCATGGAGAATGCACAAAGCGTTGCAAAACAGCTGAAGTATCTCAAAGAAATGGGATTCAAACTTGCCATTGACGACTTTGGGACCGGTTATTCCTCTTTGAATTACCTGCGCATGTTTCCGTTAAGCAAACTCAAAATCGACAAATCGTTCGTCAGTCACCTTAACGACAATCCGGATGATACGGCGATTATAGAAGCGATCATCGCATTGGCCAGAGCACTGCAACTGGAAGTAATTGCCGAAGGCGTTGAAACCGTGGCGCAGCAGAAGATTCTGGAACATTTTGACTGTACGCTGCAACAGGGTTACCTCTACTCAAAGCCTGTTCCTAAAATAAAAATGGAAGCGATGCTCGCCTCAGGCGAGGAGGAAATGCCTTGAATTACTCCTTGAGTACGTCAACCGGATTCAGGCGTGCGATTTTGGCAAGGGGCAATACGACACTCAGGAGTGCCGCGAGCATGACCGCTGCAAACGTGGAGGTAAAATAAAAACTCTCCATCGAGGCGTAAATGGTGCTCTGCATGCCGAAAGACTCCAGACCTTCCGCGAAATAGCTTAGATCAAGCCCCTTTACATGTAAGTAATAGAGCATTCCAAAAGCCGCAGCACTCCCCATGAGAAAACCGCCAAGCCCCAGCAGCAGCGCTTCCATGCCAACCTGCAATGCCATTTGGGAAAACCGGTAGCCGATGCAGCGCAGCATGCCGAATTCGCGCAGCCGTTCTATGACGGAGACATACATGACGCCGAGAATCCCAATGAATACCACGACCATGACAATGACAAAGAAGATGGCATTAAACACCCGGGTCATCTCCTGCATCTGCGTCAGCTGGGGATTGAGCTCGTCAAAACGTTTGATATCGAGTTTCCCAAAACGCGTGAACAGCTCTTTTTGAAGGGTGTGCGCATGTGACGTTCTCAAGGCGATTTCCGTAGCGTCTTCGGGTGCGAGTGCCGCGACGGCTGCCGCGCGTTCACGGGTGACATAGAGGGCGCGTTCATCGATGGCGATGTTGGAGGTACGCACGATGCCCCGCACCCGAAGTGCCACCGACTGCATTTCGTTATGGCTGTCAACGGTACTGAAAATCACTTTGGAACCGACGCCGAGTTTGAGCTTTTTGGCCAGCGCGCTTCCGACGACCGTGGTGTGCGACGTGAGGTTGCCATCACCTGCAATCAGAAAATCATCAAGGGCTCCAAACGCATTTTCCGCGGCCATAGCGACGCCTCGCATCTGGGCACCCTGAGATTTGGAGGCCGTCTGGGCAAGCCCCTCGGCGCACAAACGCCACGTAGCCTCTCGCACACCCGGCAGTGCCGCGATGGACTTCGTGATGGAAGCGGCATCCGGAATGTTGTAGCGGACCTCCTGCGTGAGCCGGTATTGTTGCGCATAAAGGCTCACTTCGCCGCCTCCCGTACGAAGGACGCTGTCAATCATATTTTCGCTCATGCCGTCATAGAGCCCCTCGATGGCAATCATGGTGCTCATGCTCGCGGCAATCATCGCCATAACCAGCAAAGAGCGCTTTTTCCGGATGAATGCACTTTTGAGCGCCATTTTAAAAACGAGTCTAAACATGGCGCATCGCTTCAGTGGGAGTAAAACCGCGGACATAGCGGATAGGGTAGATGATGCTGGCAAGATTGAGCAGCAAAATGACGCCGCTGTTCCAAAACACAGTGAAAAGGTCATAGCGGGTAGGGATGGCATCGGAGACGATGCCGTACTCCTTGTAGCTCTCCGCAATGCCTTCGACGATGATGGGATGCAGCTCAAAATACCATGCGACAAAGGCGCCAAGCGGCGTGGCGATCAGGAGTGCAATCAGCGTAATAAGTAGCATTTCAAAAAGCAGCAGCATGTCGATCTCTCTTGCCTGCATGCCGATGCTCTGCAGGGTGCCAAACTCCCTGATACGGCTGCCTGCGTTAATGAAGCCGTAGATCATGATGACAAAGAAGATAACCAGAAAAAAGAGCCCCATCGACACGTAGCCGAAAATGGAATCCACCTTCAGAAGCTCAAGCAGTGCGCGAAGCAGTTCGTCCCACGTGTAGAGACGCAGCGTTTCGGGCACTCTGCTGCGAAGATCCGAAGCGATTTTAGGAACGCGGGAGAGGTCATCGACACTGATGGCGATCACGCTTGCCATGTTTTCGGAGTGAAAAACGGTGTCAAAAGCGGTGCGGTTCATGAAGGCGCTTTGCAGATCAAAGTCATACATGCCGGTTCTAAAAAGACCGCATACCTCAAAGAGTTCGGCAACAAAAGAGCGGTCCACCGCGCTGCCTATGAAGCTGATCTCGTCATGGAGCTTTACATGTAAACGCTCTGCAAGGGCGCTGCCCATGTAAATGCAGAGGCCTTTGCTTTCATAATCGCCCTGAAGCAGCGCATGCTTCAGTTCCGAGACACGCGCTTCCGCTTTAAAGTCGATACCGGTAAGCATCATGGCGCTTGAATGCAGCTGCGTGGCGGCAATGCCGAAGGTTTCCAGACGTGCCGAAGCGGCGCTAACGCCTTTGGTTTGTTCTACAAGCGCAAGCGCTCCGGAAGCATCGGTAATGAGATTGTCATAACCCCCTTCGTCTCTGTAGAGCTTTCCCTGCAGCTGCATCGCACCCGTGTAGATGTTCAGAGAGCTGCGCAGCATGCTCTCGTGCGAACCGTCCATGAATGCGACATAGACAATGAAGAGCAGAGCGGAGAAAAAGGTGAGTAAAAAGGTAGTGACGGAACGCCCTTTGTAATAGCGGATATTGCGCCATGCAAGAGCGAAAAGAAAACGCATGAAATGCTCCTTACATGTAAGAATAACATATTCACGATACGACGAAGTGTTTTAGAAGGTGTTCCGGTGAGCTTCACCAGCCAACGCTAGAGCTCCTCTTTTGGAACCTCCTGCCATGAGGCCTGCCGGGATTCCCGCTTCCAGCGGTTTTTCATGCTATTGACGAAAATAATCAGAAGGAAAAAGACAGCGGAAGTGATGCCCAGTACAATCATCAGTTCCGCTTCTTCGGGAATGGTTTCAAGCAGGATCAGCTTTCTGATAATAACGACAAAACCGATCTCCAGCAGGGTGATGGCGTAGTCAAGCCCGTTGCGTATGAAAAAGGTTTTAACGATCGCAATAACAATCAGGGTAAAAAGGCCGTCGGTCAGAATGATCTTGATTGAAGGAAAATCGAGCGCACCCTGATCCAGCGTAAATGAGAATATTTTGTGCGACAGGCTCATAATGCAGACCGCAACATAAAGGATCATGACCGCGATAAAGAGGTAACGCAGCAGATCAAGAATTTTCATCAGGCTCATATCGATTTGACTCTCTACGGATTTGTCAATGCGTTTCAGGCTGGCAACGAATGTTTTCAGGTGGCTTTTGGAAGGGTGTTCGTCCATGGGTTTGTGCTCCGGCACGTTAAAATTTCGGCGCGATTCTAGCACACATTTTGAAGGTTGCGGCAGTAAAAAGTTGACGTTATTTCGAAAAACGTCGCAGCGCGCTTTTGGTGAAATAGTCGTCGCTGATGCTCTGGTCGTACGTGACGTCTTCAAGGGTGATCGTCGTGCGGTTTTGAGGGTGCTCTTCGGGCTGGACACGCCAGAGTGTGGGCAGGTAATAGTGCCCGAACTGCTTCACGTTTTCATAATGAAACGTTCGGATCAACTGGCCCGTTTCATCATAGAAACGGTCCTCAATACCCGTGTAATGGGTCGTATCGACGCGGGCAACGATCTTTCCCCATACGACGGCGGCATCGGGTTTGGGAATCAGCTCGATGGTAGCGATGCTGCCTTCTTTGGAAAGGAGTGTGGCGTTGTAGTCGTCAATCAGGGAGCTTTGGCGCACCATGTCGTCGTTGGTGATGTCGCTGCCCATCCAGTTTTGCAGCATCATGGAGGGCGGAATCTTGATGGTGCGTTCGATCTTTGGCACATACTGCCACATCTGTCCGTCAAGACTCAAAAACGTGATGCCGCGCTCCATCGGCGGGTAGATGATGCGCACGAAGCTTTTCTTGCTTCCCCGCGACCAGGACTCCATAGCGACCGTACGCTCATGCAGCCGTGTCGTGACGGTCATGCTCATTTTCATATAGACGTTCTCTCCGCGAAGGTTTTCATCAAGTTTCCTGATGATGGCTTCGGCTTCGTTTCCGTAAAGAGTGCTCAAAAAGAGCACGAGGGTGAGAAGATAGCGCATGATAAACTCCTTACATGTAAGCATAGCATAAGCATGCATAGCGCGTTGTCGGGCATCAGCTATAATGCAGCATCACAAAGGTAACCCATGCAGCGATTTCGTATTCTCCACAAAACCCGTTACAGCTATAACGCCGAAGTGACGCTCGGTCCCCATCAGCTGCTGCTGCGCCCGAGAGAAGATCACGAAGTGCGGATCGAATCTTTCGCGCTGCGGATCACGCCCGATGCCCGCTGGCTCTGGCACCGTGACGTAGAGGGCAATTCGGTTGCCGTAGCCACATTTTCCCGGCCCGCTTCGGAGCTGTTGATCGAAAGTGACGTGATCATACAGCAATATAACGAAATGCCGCTCAACTTCGAGATGGACGCCTATGCGCTCTGGTATCCGTTTGGCTATCTAGCTGAAGACGACACGGTATTGCAGACGTACCGTATTTTGCCGACACCGGAGACCTGCACGCTTCTCTCGCCGTGGATTGAAGGCTTCTGGACGCAGGGTGAAGCCATACAGACCTATGTGCTCCTCCAAAGACTCAATACGTTTATTCACGATACCCTGCGCTATCAGATTCGTGAAGAACCGGGGGTGCAATCGGTCCGACAGACGCTTTCTCTGGGCAGCGGGTCATGTCGTGACTTCGCACTTCTGTTCATGACCTGCGCGCGCTATCTCGGTCTGGCGTCACGATTTGCAAGCGGTTACCTCTACGCACCGATGATGCGTGATTTCGTCGGATCAACCCACGCATGGGCCGAAGTCTATCTGCCCGGTGCGGGCTGGAAAGGTTTTGACCCTACAAGCGGTTCGATTGTAGGAAGCGATCATATCCCCGTAGCAGTTTCGAGACTGGCGGAGTCCGTGCCTCCGATAGCGGGAATATTTACAGGCGTTCCGGGTTCAAGAATGGAAGTGGATGTTACGGTAACACGCTGCTGAGATTCGCAGCGGTTATGCGCCCATAGCTCTCTCAAGCTGGGCTTTGGCAATGTAATAATCGTAGTAGGCGCGTACCAGCGAAGCAAGCGCGTCGATGTAGTTCTGGCGCGCTTCCTGAAGCTCGATGAAGTCCGAGAGTCCGTTTTCGTAGCGTTTCTGTGCCTGCAGGTGCTTCTCTGCGGCGGCTACGGCAAGGCTCTCATTGAGCTTCACGGCATCTTTGCTGCGATAGAGGCCGATGTAGGCCTGATCGATCTCCTGTTTTATGGAGAGTTCCGCGCTCTCAAGCAGTGCTTGTGCGCGCATCAGGGCGATGCGAGCCTCTTCACTTTGGGCATCGGTACGTCCTCCGGCAAAAAGGTTCCAGTTCAGACCGAGTGTCGTGCTCCACTGCTGTTCGCTCTGAAGCAGCGCCTTGTCATTAACGTTTTGAATCTGATAGTCGCCGTTGGCGTAGAGCGCCGGATAGTAATCAGCCGTAACGCTGCGTACGTTGGCCCGCGCCTTTTCCACCTGTTCCCTGTAGGCCTGCAACTCGTAACGGTGCGAGAGGGCGAAGGTTTCGGCTGCGCTGAGCGTGTATTTGGGTTCGGAAAGCGTTTTATAAACATAAGGGAGCGCAAGCGGTGCGTAATAGGGTTCATCCAGCGTCTCGCCGCTGCGGATGCCAATGCTCTTTTCAAGGTTGGCCCTGTCAAGTTTCAGATCGTATCCGTTGTTTTGAAGTTTGAGCTCTGCATCGATGAGTTTGACTCTGGCATCGCTGACGTCGATCCGGGTGCGGATGCCCGCTTCGAAGTAACGCTGCGCGCGGTAGAGCTGCCTTTCGCTCAGTTCGACGTTCTCTTTGTAAACGGCGCTCAGGCTCCGGGTGCGTACCAGCGTGTAGTAGGCCTGCTTCACTTCAAAAATCTTGTTGGAGACGACCTGATTGAGCGTCGAGAGCGATGCATTGGCGTCAAAGGTTGCAGCGTCTATGGCACTATCGGTACGCCCGAAGTCGTAAATGAGCTGCGTGGCACGAAGCGTTCCACTCAGGATGGTGTCGTTTTCAAAATCGCCGCCTTTGATTTTGTAGCCGCCATATCCTGCGGCTGCCCCGGCATCGAGGGAGGGGAGGTAGTAGGATTTGGCCGTTTTAACGCGTTGGGAAGCGGCGTCAAAGTCAAGTCTGCTGACATTGACATCGGGACTGCGTACGAGTGCCATTTCAATAAGTTCGTCCACACCCGGTGCGGCATGGAGAGCGCTGCCCAAAAGCAGTGCGGCAAGGCTTACATGTAAGGTTTTCATAGGGACTCCCTTGTGGCAACTTCCTCTTCGACACTCACAACCGTTTCACGCATGGTCTCAAGCAGGACGTAGAGCACCGGGACGAGCAGGGTGGAGACAAACGTCGCCATCACCATGCCGCCGAGCAGCCCGATACCGATGGAAATCTGCGTCATGGCTCCCGCACCCGTGGCAAAGGCCAGTGGCAAGACACCGAAGATAAACGAGAGAATTGTCATCATGATGGCGCGAAAGCGCATGGTGCCCGCCGTGATGGCGGCATCGACGATGCCATGTCCCTTCTCGCGCAGCTCCTTGGCGAATTCGATGATCAAAATGGCATTTTTCGAAGCGAGCGCAATGAGCAGCACCAACCCGATCTGGGCGTAGATGTTAAGCGGCATTCCCACGGCGGCAAGCGCTCCGAGCGCCCCAATCATGACGATGGGGACGGAGAGCAGGATCATCAGCGGCAGAATCCAGCTCTCATAAAGTGCGGCCAGTACCAGAAAGACGACGATGGTGACAAAGGTGAAGACATAGACTTGCGCGTTGCCGGCGAGTTTTTCCTGAAAACTCATGCCCGACCAGCTGTAGCCGTAGCCCTGCGGCAGAATTTTTTGTGCAAGCTCTTCCATGGCTGCCATTGCTTCACCCGAGCTGTGCCCCAGGGCCGGAGCACCGTTGATCTGGATGGAGCGGTAGAGGTTGTAGTGCGGGATGTTCTGCGGCCCGATGATCTCTTTGACACTCACGAGTGATCCCATGGGCACCATGTCGCCTTTGATGTTCTTGACAAAAAGCTTGTTGATGTCCGCTTTATCGCTGCGGTACTCCTTGTCCGCCTGAACGAAAACGCGGAAGACTTTTCCGAATTTGGTGAAGTCGTTGACATAAACGGCACCCAGATAGGCCTGCATGGTTCCGAAAAGTTCTGACATATCGACTCCCAGCGCGCTGGCTTTTTTGCGGTCAACCTCAATGTCGTACATCGGATAGTTCGCATTGTAGGTAGTGAAAGCACGGTCGATGCGTGCATCGGCATTGGCGGCACGGATGAGTTCATCGACATACCCCTTGAACTGGTTGAGGTCGCCTGCAAGGTAGTCCTGCACCCGAAAGTCAAATCCGCCAACACTGCCAAGTCCCGGAATACCGGGAAGATTGAACGCCGCCACGGAGGCATCGGAGAGGGTCGCGCTCTTCATGAAGATGGTTTTGATGATGGCGTTGATGCCCAGTTCGGGACTCTGGCGTTCTTCCCACGGGGTCAGCGTGACAAATATGGCGCCGGCACTGCCGTCAAGCGTTCCTGTGACGATGTTGTAACCGTCAATGGCAATGACATCCCTGACCCCCGGAATCGCTGCAACCATCGCTTCGACCTGTTTGCGCACCTCGACGGTACGCTCGATGGAGCTGCCCGGTTTGAGATTTACCGAGACCATCAGGACGCCCTTGTCTTCGGAGGGAACAAAGCCAGTCGGTACATGTGTGAACAGGTAATACACCACGCCCATCAGTGCAAAGAAAAGCACGAGTACGCCGTAACGCATTTTGATCATCCAGGTGACGAGCGCACTGTAGCGCGCGGTAAGTGCCGAGAAAAAGCGCTCGAAAAGTTCAAAACCTATGAACACTTTCGCATCGGCGCCGCGGCGTCTGATAATGATGGCGCTGATGGCCGGAGAGAGGGTGAGGGCATTGACGGAGGAGATGATGACGGCAAACGAGATGGTCAGCGCGAACTGCTGATAGAGCGACCCGGTAATGCCCGGCATCAGGGAGACCGGAACGAACACCGCCACCAGTACGAGCGTGGTGCCTATAATGGGGCTGATAAGCTCGATCATTGCTTCTTTGACCACCTGCGGTATGGTCAGGTCCGGATGCTCCTTCATCTTGGTCTCGACGTTTTCGACGACCAGAATGGCGTCATCGACGACAATCCCGATGGCGAGAATCAGCCCGAAGAGCGTCAGGAAGTTGATGGAGAAGCCATCAGCCATCTGCATCGCGGCAAAGGCTCCCACCAGTGAGACGGGAATGGCCACGGCAGCAATGACCGTCGGACGCCACGACTGCAGGAAAATATAGATGACGATAATGACCAGAATCAGCGCTTCGATGAGGGTATCGATAACGTTGTCAATGGCCACCGAGACATACTTGGTGGTATCGTAGGGAACGGCGTAGGTGATCCCTTCGGGGAAACGGCTCTCGACGCGCTTCATGACGTTTTCAACCTCGGCGCGAATGTCAAGCGAGTTGGAGCCGGGAAGCTGGTAAATGCCCACCAGTCCGGTCGGTTTCTGGTTCAAAATGGCGTTCCAGTCGTACTTTTCGGCACCCAGTTCAATACGTGCGACGTCGCGCAGATAGACCAGCGAACCGTCATCACGGTATTTGAGGACGACCTCTTCAAACTCTTTGGCTTCGCGCAGTTGTCCCTGTGCGGTGAGGACGTACTCGATCTGCTGGTCCGTGTAGGTCGGGGCGGCACCAATTTTACCCACGGAAGCCTGTTTGTTCTGCAATTTGAGCGCGTTGATGACATCGGCAGGCGTGATGGAGAGCGATTTCATCCTGTCGGGGTCGAGCCAGATACGCATGGCGTATTTTTTCTCTCCCATGTTTTCGGCCTTGCCCACACCCGGAATGCGCTTGAGTTCGTCGAGGACATTGATGTTGATAAAGTTGCTCAAAAAGGCGTCGTCGTAGCGTTCATCGCCGTTGATGGTGACCATGCAGACAATACTCGGGGACTGCTTGTCGACAATAACGCCCTGCTGTTTCACCTCGGCAGGCAGGGAGGGTGTGGCCATCGAGACCTTGTTCTGAACGTCAACGGCTGCAATGTCGAGATCATAACCCGGTTCAAAATAGACGGTAATACTCGACTGTCCAGTCGCGGTGGAGGCGGACTCCATGTAGATCATCCCCTGAACGCCGTTGAGCTTGTCTTCAAGCGGACGGGTGACGGACTCTTCCACCGCCTGTGCATTGGCACCGGTGTAAGAGGCGCTTACTTTTACGGTCGGCGGCGTGACTTCGGGGAACTCCTGGATCGGAAGCACCACCATGGAGACCAGACCGGCAATAACGGTAATGAGCGCGATGACCATCGCAAAAATGGGGCGCTTGATAAAGGTAACGGAGAACATAACGCGTTACTCTTTTCCCGGAATCAGGTGGTTGGCTTTAAGGATGGCATCGATCCCTTTTTCGGCCGTGGCATCCGTGACTGAAATGGCCAGATCGGGGCGCAGTTTCATCAGACCGGTGATAATCAGGGCTTCACCGCCTTCGAGTCCCTCTTCAACCAGAGTGTAGTAACGCGAGGCGTAGCCGGTTTTGATGTTGACGCGTTTGGCTTTGCCCGCGTTATTGACATAGACGTATTTTCCAAGCTGGTCTTCAAAGATGCTGCGCGGCGGTACGAGAACGATCGGCATCTGATCGGTCACAAAGACGTTGACATAGACAAAAGTACCCGGATAGACCGTGTAGTCGGGGTTTTTAATGGTGGCGCGCATACTCAGCGTTGACGTCATGTCATCGACGGTATTGTCCGAAAAGTCAATAGTACCGTCAAGGCGCTTCGAGGCGATCACCGCTTCGTTGGTGCTGCGCACTTCAATATAGGTATCAAGCACCTCTTTGGAGCGGTATTTCTGCATCAGTTCGACATCGGAGAGAGTCGGAGAGAAATAGGCATAAAGCGGATCAATCTGCATGATGGTGGTCAGCAGCGTTGCTTCGCCGTGCCCGACAAGGTTCCCGGTATCGACCATACGGCGGCTGACACGTCCCGCGACAGGTGCCGTTACCGTAGTGTAGCTCAGCTGCAGTCTGGCTTTGTCGATGGCCGCCTGATCGGCGGCAATCTGCGCGGTGAGCCCATTGGCCTGCGCCTGATACTGCTCTAGCGTGGCACGAGGGGCGAGTCCCTCTTCAACCAGCGGCGTATAACGGGCGACATCGGCTCTGGCCAGTTCGAGGGAGGCTTCGTCACGCGCTTTGGTCGCTATGGCGGCATCGAGCGCGGAGCGGTACTGCTCCTGTTCGATGAGAAAGAGTTTTTCGCCTGCTTTGACGATATCGCCGTCTTTAAAAGTGACCGCTTCAAGGCGGCCTTCGACGCGGGCACGAACCTCTTGTGTGTTGCTCGCCCGGGTTTTCCCGGTGTATTGCAGCCAGACCGGGTAGGGGGCTTTGGCGAGCGTAATGGTCTCTACCGGAAGTGAAGGCGCCACCTGTGTCGCAGGCTGTTGCGTCGGGGTATCACCGCAGCCGAGGAAGAAAAGTGTCACGGCAGCGAGTGTTCCGCGTATCATCAGGGATGTCATAATCAATTACCTTTGAATGGTGAATCTTGGTGGATTTTCGATTATAGAGAAATAGAACTGAAGATCCGGCCTAATTTTATTAGGTTTTGTAATCAGTGTGTGCTTGTTGCAGCAATCTCCCGATTCAGGCTTTACTTGTAAGGCTAATATTTCAAGATTTGGCAAGGCTGAAATGGTGGCTCCTTTGGGTTACATGTAAGCGTTTTAGTTATAGGTATTATCAGACCCCTTGTCTCTTGTCTTTGTCTTGGCTTATATTTATCATCTTTTTGTATGCATATCCGACGAGAACGTCAGATACGAGAATCATCACTAATCTTTTGCTATCAGTCCTCAGAAAAGTAAATAAATTTTAGTCAGCGTTAAAGTTTCTTATCATTTCTTCAATATATTGTTTATCTTGCTTAGTAATACAAAATATATATAAATTATGTCTATTTCCATTTTTAAGCATTAATTGAAAATAGGGAATCAACAAGAATTTATAAATTTGAATTTGAGACACTTCTTCCCAGTTTATAGTAATAAACTTTGTAATTTTTTTATACCGAACTCCTTGTTCATCTATGAAAAAAAGTACTTTTTTTGACCAGTAATATGAAAAAAGTAAATTCATAATTATCAATAATAAAACTATTACTAGCCATTCTTTTATACCTGCATTATGAAAGTTATTTACTTTATGTGTAAAAAACCAAAATGTAGCTACAAAAACTTGAAGCATACTTGCAATCAAAAAGGCACAGCGATATGTTGGTTTTATTTTGCTATCTCCATCGCAGCATCTGCTACTACTCCAACTGCTTGACCGGCACTTGTTCCAGCACCTAAAGCAGGTGTTGTTATTCCTACTGGAAAAACATCCTTTCCAGTTTCACGAGCATCATCAAGAAGATCTTGTATATCAGGATTTTTAGGTGCTTCACCCAAATATTTATCTGCTAACACCATAAAGCATATCCAGCAAGTCCCAATCCTGCATATTCCAATGCATCATAGTCTCTATACCCAAACCGTGTGAGTTTGGTATCTTCGTCGTACAATCCACCCGCAAACCCAAAGCTTACATGTAAGGCTGGATTGGTATCTCGTGTGATGGTACCGAAACTATCATATTGTACTTCTTTAACAAGAGTGCTGTTTGTATCTACTACGGCTCTTAGACTCCCTTGGTGGTTATAGAGCAGATGGTAGGTGAAAGGCGTAAAGCAAACAACAACTGCTTGTTGTTTGTAGCCTCGGAACCATAGCTGATGTGCAAAGCACCAGCGACGGAGTTCACAATCATCTTCAGGCGTTACATGCGCCCCGAAGGAAGTGCTCTTGGGGTATAAGGCAAATATTTCAAGATTTGGCAAGGCTGAAATAGTGTGTCCTTTGGGTTACATGTAAAGGGTGAATTTTATATTTATTACCACCTTTTTAGGATTACATGTAAACATTTTAGTTATAGGTATCACCAGATCCCTTTTCCGTAAAAAGTAAAGTCTTGTTTCGAGAGGCAACCGAAAAAGTGGAGATTCACTTTCACGGGTGTAATATTTATTTACATTGCCTTAGTTCCAATTTTAATACTCTTATTCTTTCTTTGATTCGACGATCTTGTTTCTCTGGTGACAACGATTGTGTATTACCTGTCTTGACGAGCACAGCTGTTCGCACAATAAGCTCAGTTATACCTTCAAGTGCCGTTTTCTTCTCAGGCTGAAGTGCTTCAAGCTCTTTTAGTTTTTTCATGCATTCATTATGATCTAACGCATGAAGTATGAGTGAGAGTAAAAGAATTAATACAATTTTCACAATTGATCTCTAGAACCGATTTTAATTTTCAATCTAAAGCTTTGCTAATAACTCCATATTGTCCATTTTTTGGGTCAATATTCTCAATTTTAACTCCCCTAAAAAGCTTTCCATTTTTAAAAATACCTTGAAAAATTCTGTCAGGATAAATAGATATCCCTTCACCTTCAAGCATATTATTTTTATACGTACCAACCTGAATATTATTATCTTTTTTAGTTAAGTATAATTTGTCATTTTTCCATACCCATGCATTACCTTGATGAACATAAACTTTGTAATCTTGCAAATCAGCCCGCATATGGCACATACCATCATAATAGTTTTGGTATTGAAGTGTTTTTTGTTTTCTGATTCCAGTTACAATAGTACAGACATCATTTTTATCAGTTTCAACGAAATATGAGACTAAAACGCTCTCTCTTTCACCATTTTTATACATACCGTGTTCATACAAGTTATCTGAAAAATATGCAAGAAATGCCTCACCTTCAATTTTATGATTTTTATTTGACTTGTTAATTGATAATGTATTTTTTGTTTGCTCATAAAGTACACCATTAAAATCAATAGAGGGTTCTTGATTAAACAATCCTACACGTACCTCAAAAGAATTAGTAACTATATATGTACCTTCGGCAAGTTTTCCTTCATGCAAAGCACCAAAAAAATAACCACAATCTAAAGAATTTTTCATTGTCTCAGTTTGATTAATATCGTCTAGAGAATACCATTGTAGTATTCCTTTTCCATCTGCTTTTCCATTTTTACAAGTTCCATCCCAATATAAAAACATATTTTTTTCAGCGCGTTCAACATAGACTTTACAATTTCTTTGATTTGTTGATAAAAATGAAGCATTCTGGCCAAATAAAATCTGACAGAATAGAAGTAAATATATAACCTGATTCATTATTTTTCCTCTTCTTTAAAGAATTTATTTTAGTGGTATTGTTATTCCAACACCTGGATACATATTGCCTTGTTGATCAGAAGAAATAGTTGGTGAAATTTGAACATCTAGTTTGGTATCCAGCAACTTAGGATTTAACAAATCTTTTAAATCCTTATATTGATCTTTATACGGCATCCCGTCCAATGGATCAGGCAGATCAATGCCACAATGCACATCTAATCCTCTCGGATCCACAAAATCAACCGGATCCCCAAGCACATACCCATAAAGATTCGTATCCCCACCATCAAACCCAATCGGGTCTTTAGCCGTCCACTTCCCTGTTTGAGCATCATAGTCTCTATAGCCAAACCGTGTGAGTTTGGTATCTTCGTCGTAGAGTCCACCCGCAAACCCAAAGCTTACATGTAACTCTGGATTGGTATCTAGTGTGATGGTACCGAAACTATCATATTGTACTTCTTTAACAAGCGTGCCGTTTGCATCTGTAGTATGTCTCCGTCGGCGGTGCTTTGCACATCGCCTTTGGTTTCAAAGCTAAAAAAGCCAAGCAATTGGCTTTTTCTTAACGCTTTTCACCTTAGTGGTTATAGAGCAGATGGTACGTTTGGTTGTTATGCTCCATGGTGTTGGGGACTCTGTTGTCTGTATATTCATATCGTGTTATGAGCTTATCGTCTTTATCATAAGTGGCTAAGAGTGTTGTCAGGTTTAACCAGAAGTGAGAGGCGTAAAGCAAACAACAACTGCTTGTTGTTTGTAGCCTCGGGACCAGAGCTGATGTGCGTAGCACCAGCGGCGGAGTCCACAATCAGTTTTTGGTTTTACATGTAAGGCAAGGTTTTCAACATTTGGCAAGGCTGAAATGGTGGCTCCTTTGGGTTACATGTAAGCATTTTAGTTATAGGTATCATTAAGAAGCTTTTCACAAAGAAACTACATAAAACTGTAATCATACATTGAGAATATATATAAAATAAAGAAATATAAAATAATATTAATAATTATTCCTACTAATACAACAAGCCATTTCAACTTAATTATTTGTGACAAATAAATGCCATTTAGTACAGCAATCGCCAAAAAAAGTATTGGTAATCCAAATGAAAAAATCTGATTTATTATTTGAAAAATAATTGAATATTCTTTTAGCATATGTGTACCTATTTGTATAGGTACATAAATATACGGAATAATGTTTACAATTATTATCAACCTGATAGCATTTACCATGTCTTACCACCTAATCTTTTATATTCTGCTCTTAGGGCATCTGCAAAATCCTGACAATTACGTGGAAGCAAATCATAATCACAACTATCTGATGTTGTCTTACCTGATTTAGTCCTACCAGCAGTTTGATTTCCACTACATAATTGACCATCAGCAAGCCAACGCCCACTACTTAGCAAGTTTATTAGTGCTTGTAACATTATATTATCATCGTAGTGTGGTCCAAACATTGTATAAGCATCAAGATTTACTGGACTATCTCCTCCGATACCTGTAGGAAAAAATCCGACATTTGCTCCATTATCAAAAAAACCATGTTCATGTAATAAACCGATATTCATACTACCCAACGAATACGTATTGGACATCCCACTTAAAGGTCGTTTGCCAAACTGAAATAGTCCCCAAGGATCCACAAAATTAACCGGATCCCCAAGCACATACCCATAAAGATTAGTATCCCCACCTTGGAAACCTATAGGGTCTTTAGCCATCCACTTCCCTGTCTGGGCATCATAGTCTCGATAACCAAACCGTGTGAGTTTGGTATCTTCATCATACAATCCACCTGCAAACCCAAAGCTTACATGTAAAGCACTGTTCGTGTCAAGGGTAATATTTCCAAAGGCGTCGTATTGTACCTCTTTAACGATGGTGCCGTTTGTATCTACTACGGCTCTTAGACTCCCTTGATGATTATAAAGCAAGTGATACGTCTCATTGTTCTCTGCTCTCATGGTGTCAGGAACCCTATCATCAGTATACATGTAACGGTTGATGAGATTATCGTCTTTATCGTAAGTAGCAAGTAGTGTGGTAAGGTTTAACCACAGATACTTCTCTACCACCTCACCATTAATCAGTTTCGCTACTCTTTGGTTATTGACATTGTGCCGATACTCAATAAGTGTACCATCTTCAAGTGCTACGCTTTTGAGTTCTCCAAAAATACCGTACTCGTATGTAGTGGTTCCTGTGGGGGTGGTTTTGGTTTTGAGGTAGCCGTCTGTGTTATATTCATACTCTGTAGTACCGTAGCTTTTGAGTTGGTCTTCTTGGTTGTAGGTGCCTATGGTGGTGTTGATTTCTTCGCTTAGGCGGTTACCGTTGTTATCATAGGTGTAGCGTTCGGTGGTAGTACCGTTGATTTGTGCTTGGGTAAGGCGGCCATTTCTATCGTAAGTGTAGGTGCTAACAACGGGGCTTTGATCTTTAAGGTCTTCGAGTTTGCTTAGGATTCTTCCGCCCTCATCACGTTTGAGGATTTTTTGTCTGAAGAGTTCGGTGGTGTTGTGGGTGATAATCTGCTCCTCTTGCTCTGCGTAGCCGTTATACGCAAAGCTGGTTTTAAAGCCTTGGGTATCGCTGGTGGCGGTGATGCGGCCTTGGGTATCTCGGGTTAGGGTTGTTTCTCCTGCCTTAACGAGCAGGCCATCGGCATCGTATTCAAGAGTTTGGCTTTTGCCTGCGTAGGTGAGAGGCGTAAAGCAAACAACAACTGCTTGTTGTTTGTAGCCTCGAAACCAGAGCTGATGTGCGTAGCACCAGCGGCGGAGTCCAGAATCATTTTTAAGGTTTACATGTAAGGCAAATATTTCATAATCTGGCAGGGCTGAAATAGTGTGTCCTTTGGATTACATGTAATCATTTTAGTTATAGGTATCACCAGGCACCTTTCCCCCAGACCCCTTTTCCTTTTCTCTATTCACTGCACAAATCAGTAATTGCATTAGATAATAATTCAGGTTTATCTGAAAATAAATGGAATACATAATCATCCACAATAAAATATCCTTGAACTCTATTTAAACCATCTTCTTCAATCAAAATTTCTGAATATTTACACTTGGATGTACTTTTAATATATATTTTTTCTGTTTCAATGACTCTTTTGTCCTCTTTCCCAATACCGAATGAAAACTGACTACCAGATATGTTGTTAAATATAAGTGTATTTAAATAACCATCTATTTTGTATTGACTTTTACAGCTTAATGTATAAAAACAAAATGACGATTGATGCTCTACATCATTGAGAAAACGTGTAAACATATAATTGTCAGGACGTTTTAAACAATAATTGTTTAGACAATATTCTTTTGGATAAACCGCACTAACAAAAAATGGCATCCAAAGAAAGATAAATAAAAAAATAAACAACAATAAGAATATATTATATTTTTTCTTCCATCTTACCGAATCCAATAGTTGCCTCCGTATTTCGTAACAAGTTTATAGCATTCAATATTTACGTTCGCAATTGTCTGTCGTATTTGATTCGCCACGTTATCTGCATCAGGGCTACAAGTTTTTTCAGCTTGATCGAGTGAAAAATATAGCTGGCTGAGTGTTTGTCTGCAAGATTCTTCAACCTCCAAAGCTATACTTGCATTGTTTATTATTTTCACTGTTTTGTATACATATGAAATTAAACCGCCACCACCTACAGTTATAGCTACAATTACTTGAAATGACTCACCACTCGGATCCACAAAATCAACCGGATCCCCAAGCACATACCCATAAAGATTAGTATCCCCACCATCAAACCCAATCGGGTCTTTAGCCGTCCACTTCCCTGTTTGAGCATCATAGTCTCTATAGCCAAACCGTGTGAGTTTGGTATCTTTGTCGTAAAGCCCACCCGCAAACCCAAAGTTTACATGTAAGGCACTGTTCGTGTCAAGGGTAATGTTACCAAAACTGTCGTATTGCAGCTCTTTGATGATTTTCCCTTCACTATCAACTACCGCTCTAAGAGACCCTTGATGATTATAAAGCAAGTGGTACGTCTCATTGTTCTCTGTTGTCATTGTTTCGGGAACTCTGTCACTGGTGTACATGTAACGGGTTATGAGCTTATCATCTTTGTCATAAGTGGCTAAGAGTGTTGTTAGGTTTAACCAGAGGTATTTCTCTTTGAGTGTTCCGTTGATGTATTTGGCTACTCTTTGGTGGTTGATATTGTGTTGGTAGGTTATGAGGGTACCATCTTCAAGTGCTACGCTTTTGAGTTCTCCAAAGATACCGTACTCATATGTGGTGGTTCCTGTAGCTGTTCTTTTTACATGTAAGTAGCCATCACTATTGTATTCATACTCTGTAGTGCCATAGCTTTTGAGTTGGTCTTCTTGGTTGTAGGTGCCTATGGTGGTGTTGACTTCTTCGCTTAGGCGGTTACCGTTGTTATCGTAGGTGTAGCGTTCGGTGATGGTGGCGTCTTGTTGTACCTCTATGAGTCTGCCGTTACGATCATACATGTAAGCGGTGATGGTGGGGAGGCTATGGCCTTTTAGTTGTTCAAATGTGCTAAGGATTCTTCCGCCCTCATCACGTTTGAGAATCTTTTGGGTAAAGAGGGTGTTGGTGTTATGAATGGTGATTGTATCATCCGCTTCGCCGTAGCCGTTGTAAGTGTAGGTTGTGCTAAAGCCTTTGGTGTCGCTTTGTTTGGTGATGCGGCCTAATGTGTCTCTTGTTAGGGTTGTTTCGCCTGCTTTAGTGAGTAGGCCGTCTTTGTCGTACTCTAAGCTTTGGGTTTGTTTTGCGTAAGTGATGCTTACGGGCAGATGGTAGATGAGGGCATTAGCCTGTTCGGAATGATTGTATATATCATAGTAGCTGTATGATGGTATTTCATACGGTGCATATTCAAAGCTCACATTGGAATCGAGCAGGCCTTGGTAGCTTTGGCTGGTCATACGGTTATAGGTAGGTTCATAAGCATAGCTTACCCCTTCACCATCATCTCTACTGACGCCTTCTAATCTACTACCGCAACCATAGCTAAAGTCAGTGGTGTGCGCATCTCCTGTAATGCTCTCGATGCGTTTGCCTTTGTAGGTGTAGGCAATGCTTTTACCTGAAGGTTTGGTAATGGTGCTTAAGCGGCGCTCTTTATCATAGGTGTAGGTGGTGGTGTGGCCTAAGGGCGAGGTTTGGGTGGTGGGGGCGTCGTTGGCGTTGTGCCCGGTTTGAAACGTTGCGGCATTGGGGGTGCTAAGGCTTATGAGGTTGCCGTTGTCATCGTATGCAAAGATGGTTTCTATGCCTTCGCTTTTGATGCTTATCATGCGGTGCATGGCGTCATACGTGTAATAAGTCGGAATCCCTCTGGCGTCGATGCTTGTTTCCAGATCGCCTTTGGCGTTGTAGCTGTAGAGAGTTTCTCTGCTCTCTTGTTTAGTGGACAGAAGACGTCCTTCACTGTCATAGCGTAATGTTATGGGGTAGAGGCCTTCGGCTTCTATTTTTGTGGGTTGCATGTCTAAGGGGTTAAAAGTGACGCTCTGTTCTCTTCCTGCGGGGCTTTTTTGCGTTAGGGTGTTGGTGGTGTAGTCAATCTTTTGGGTGGTGGTGAGGGAAAGAACACCTGCGAGCTTATAATAATACTTAAAAATGTAGATTGATGCCTGCCGTGTCGTAGTGTAAGAAATGCTCTGCGGGAGTGTCGCATTTTCATCAATATAGTCACGTTTTCTATTTTGCAATATCTGTTCAAAAGGGTAAGAGTAAGGATAATAATCTCGAGTATTATTGAAGCATAACGGTGCATTTAAATAGCTGATTGTAGTGCTTGTCCCTTCATCACCGTAGGGGACACTAACCATTTGAATGTTACATAGCTTTTCAGTTGTGGTCGTGGCACTTTGTGTAATATGACGTTCATTTCCTGTCTCATCAACTTCATAGATAACTGTAGACATATCCCTGTTAATAAATGTCTGAGAGCGTTCACTTCCTTCGGCACCTGTTTTCTTAATCATCCTCGATTGTTCATCAGGATCTCTTAAATAGTTATAGTTCCACACACCGCCTTGTTCATCTTTAAAGTTTACGACTCTGCCATGCTCGTCATACTCATGTTCAAAGCGGTTTCCTTTGGGTTCGATCATGGCGGTCATCAGGTCATTGGCATTATATTCAAAGCTTTGAGTGGTGCCGTCTGGAAAGGTGACGCCACTCAGATTGCGGTTTTCATCTATATGTAAAGTAGTCTCATCACCGTTAGGGGCAATGATGCTTGTAGCAATACCGCCTGTGTAGCGAATTTGGGTCGTTTCACCGTAGCGGTCAGTGATGGCGATGAGTTGGTTTGCGTCGTTATAGCTAAAGGTGTAGAGGGTGGTGTTGGTATCGGTATCAAGAGTTTGCAGGTGCTTAAAGGCGGTATCGAATACTTTTAGCACATTGTCTTCCTGCACGCGATAGGTTTGGGAAGCTTGATCAAACAAGGGCTTGGAATCAACCTTTTCTATTCGATAAGGCCCTACAAAAAGAGCGTCATCCGGACCAATCAGTAATTTCAAATCTTCTTGAAGATAATTAAGTGCTGCATACGAAGCATCAATACTTCCTTCACGGAGATACACTGTACCGATTTCACCAGCCACTGCATGAATAATCCCATCTGCATCAATAACTCGTATTCGTTCTTGAATATCTTTATTGATCCCGGCTAGATCTCTACCAAATCCAATATAAAGATTATCGTTTCTATCTATTGCAAGATGTGTAGGGGCTGCCATTGTCGCTTCACTAGCCGGCCCTTCATCTCCACTATGAATAGCGTCACTTTTTTGACCTATTATTGTTGATACTTCACCTGTCGTATCGATTTTTTTAATTTTGTGATTACCGCTGTCAATTACATAAATATTACCTCTCTGATCTACTACAGGCCTTTTCAGACCATGAAAACGTGCTTCATTATAAGTTCCCTCCGCATCTCCTGCTTCGCCACCGCAAAGTAACAGGATCTGACCATCATGATACGCTTTAAATATTTTATGATCGTCTACAATGATGAGATTTCCAAAGTTGTCAAGAGTAAAATCAAAATTGCTGCTAAGTCTAAAATTGGCAAATGTCGTGTTGGTTTCTGAATATGGCTGTTTACCACTACCCAAATAAAAGGTTTCAACAGACTCTTTGGCTTTTTGAAGGCTAATGTAATTTGTGCGTTTTCTATACTTGTTTCCAAAATCATCTACCAACATGTCCCGAACATAATATTTTTGTCCGGAATTATCAATAAAATCAGGCATTAGCCCATATCCCATAAAAGAAACACGATAACGATTTTTCTTGTTTAATTCGAGCGAATTGATAGTTTCATGAATGCCATCGAAATTCCAACCATTTGCAATATTGTCTTGATCTATCCCCGGAAATGTGTAGTTTCTGGCATACGCATTAGCGGTTAAGTATGAATTTGACATATGGCTTTTAGGTGTAAAAAGCTCTGAATTTTCTATGCTCTGCATATCTCGACCAAATAAATCAATACTATAGGTCCCAAGCTGAGTTATTATCGAGCACGTTTTGCGGGGGTTACATATATAGGTAATGTATTGAATATCCTGTCGATTTACCAAAATTTGAGCGTTTTGAGGACTATTGCTTACATTCCCCAAATAATCTTTGCGATTCCAAAAAAAGTAGCTTCTTTTTCTCCGGTTTGTGGCTGAAAAATTTTTGTATGTTCTTGACCCGCGATATCAAACGCTACCATCGTGCCTAACGAACCAATCCAATTTTTTAATGAAATATTTTTTTGTAGATGATACCCTTTTGTATTTTTACTGTTGTACCAAAGAGTATAAGAAGTTCCCGGAATAGTAATATCTTCATGAAAACTTCTATCTGAAGGCGCTACATAAGACTTATAACAATCATTTTTTATAGGATTATTTTCATTAAGTGGGAGGTTGTCTCCATCAATCAGAGGTGGTGAAATAAAAGGCGGTTCCCTCCAACCATAGTTTGCATCAATACTCGTGAAGTGATCACTATAAAACATTGTAAACGTACTATCTGCACTAAAGCGGGTTTTATCACCCAGTCCGGCGGCTTCATCGTATGTGCTTCCGTTGCCGTTGATATCATCGGCTACGCCGTCATCGTCGGCATCAACACCGTCAACCGTTCCGTCGCCGTTGCCATCAAGCAGTGTGACGACGATACCGTTAGGCATGGCAACCCAGAGTGCTTGGGTACGGTCATAATAGCCTACGGGAACAACGGTGCCTACAGGAGCGCCCAAAAAGTTGTCAACAAAGAAACTGACGTTGGTGTCAAAGTGCACCATGGCGTCTTTGTCCACCCCATCTACCGTGACGTCAATACAGTAGGTAAAGGCCGAAGTCGGTGGCAGCGTGGCGGGCATGCTTTGCGGGGTGGTAAATTCGGTGGCTCTGACATTCATGGTCTCAAGCGTGTAACTGCTGCCGTCTTTGTTGATGACCGTGGCTTTGTGCACATTGTCAAACACGATGGTAACGGCGCGTTCGCCGCGTTCATCGTCAATGGTGGAAGCGGTATGGGTCTGTACGGCAGCGCTTGCCAGAGTGATTGTTGTGCTTTTATCATCAACCGCAAGCATGGTGATTTTAGGGGCCGTGGCTATCTGGTTCCACCGGGTAGTCACACGGCGCTGCAGGGGAGTGTAACCCGATTTGTCAAAGTCAAGTACCTGAATACCGCTGGCTTCTGTGGCAATCTGGTAACGTCCTTCAGCGTCTGAGAGCACCGAGCCGTATTCGCTATGATCTTTGATGATGACACGTACCCCTTCAAGCGGTGTTGTTTCATCAGCTGCATAGATCACTCCGGTAATAACTCCGAAACGGCGTTCGTCGTAATCGAGCTTTGTGGCATCGGCGGGAATGGCATCGGTGTAGTTTTTGGCAAAGGGGTTATCGGGAGTGCTGCGAATCACGGGGGCTTGTGACGAGCTGCTTGCAACAGGGGCAACGCTTGAAAACGCATGGGAGGAAGATACGCTGTATGTTACGGAACTGCTGCTTTGAGAGAATGTACTTGATGAAGCATTATCTAAAGATGATGCAACACTGCCAGCAGAGAGTGAGGACGAGCTCTGTAGTGGGAGGCTGCTGCTGCTCTGCACACTCCCGGCGGAAGATTCGTAAGAAGATGAACTGCTTTGCGCATTGTCGGATGAAGAGGTGGAACATCCGCTAAAGATTCCTGTGAGCAACACACCAAGTAGTACTAACTGTTTCGTCATATTTAACATTTTACTTCCCAATACAATTTTTTAAATGAAATATTAACGGTATTCAGCAAAAGAAAATCTAAATATCTGTAAATTTGCATCATATTTATCATATACAGGAACAAATTTCAATGCGTACTCTACTGAACTACTCTTTTATAACCATAATTGCCTTCTTGTTGTCAGCGTGTTTCAATAGCAGTGAGACATCAATAAAACCGTTAAAACGAAGCGCTATTAGTGTTTACGGTCTACTCCCTGAAGGAGAAACAATCGTAACTCTGGCAAAAGATGCAGATGGCAATGGGTACGTCGATGACGTGGAGTTTGCACATCCACTTTATATGTCAACCTTTCAAAAGCATTACACGCTCTCCGATATAAAGTCAGATGTTCTGTATGCCATTCGCTTTGAACAAAACGGGTTTGCGCCTATTACCCATGACCTTGCAGCGGGTAGCCAGAATATTGATATTGAAACATTTATTCCGCAGTACCGAACCACCCTGCAACTTCCAAAATCCAGCGACACTTCGCCGCTGATTTTTGAACTTATTCAAACGCCTCAGGGTTTTGAGGCGAACAGCGGCATTAAAAACGCAGAAACAAGCGAATCCTATTTTCGCATCGAGATTCCTCGCACCTCGCTAAAATATGATTATCACAGCATCACTGCCATTTTTGACACACAACGCGATCCGCGAACTGAAGGCATTCAATACGACAGCAATCAAACGTACGGATTCTATGATGGCAAGCAGATCAATTACACCTTGCTGGATGAAAACAACCAAACTATCGAACTGACAACAACCCCGGTTGAAACTTTTGGCAATCTTCCGGAACAACCGGTTTATGCCTTTGAAGGGCACTGGAAACACAGCTATGAAACGACACCGCAGTCAAGACGTTCCCTGATGGTCGCACGAACAATCGACCTTTCATCTCGTTTTACCGTCTGTGTAGAAGCGAGTATTGAAGAAGGGGGTGAAAGTAAACCGCTTGATGAGATGCAGATTGATGCTTACGGACCGGCACATCTACGCGCGCTGCTTGGAAACGGCGAAAGTTTTGAAGGATATGGTAATGTATTAGAATACAGCTTCAGTGCCAAAACCCGTTACGTTCCGGGTGCCATTCAGCCATTTACACCAAAAACTTCTCAAAAGTCCGGGTGCGACTATGAAGCGACACTTGCATTTACCAACCCCTACACCAGAGCCTTACATGTACACGCCGACACAAACGGCTCATACTCCTTGCAAGACGGTTATATATGGATTCATACAGACGATTACTCATTTTACAGCTATGCCTATTTGGATGCTTCGGGTGATGCCACCATGTTTGTTGAACCAAATACGGAGTATCAGCTGCATTACAAAAATACGCAAGCTACCATTGGTGCAAATCAAAATGAGATAAGCCTTACATATCTTGATACACCACCTTTAATCTATCATTATTTCACAAAAGAAGCGGAGGCACTCTTCGAAACACTCAATGTCATTGCACTCGATGACAATCCGCTTCTCGATATTAACGTCACCCAAGATGCCTTTCATCTGGATTATAATCATCTGGAACAGAACAACGAATATCATTTCTGGCGTTTTGACATCAATGCCACTATGGTTGGTAGCAATGTTTTTGGTATTAAAGTTCAAGATAACCATAACAGTGTCATGTCCCAAACCGAACTTTATATTCCCAATTATCCTCCGGAAATTTTATTGGTAACTCTTACCGATAAATATGGCGAAATATTTGATTTAAACGATACACTTTACGATACGGATTACAACCTCACAATAACTACTGCACCTGATAAAAACGGTCACTCAGTGAAAACATGGGGATCATTTAAGTCTAATAGTCCTTACAACGACTCAAAGAGTATTTCATTCTCAAGTGGAATACGTACACTATATCTCAATGCCGACGATGGATATGAGACTGTCAGGAACAGTCATGTTCTCTCTATCGAACCGTATGTATTGATAAGTGGAGCAAATAATCTCTACCCCCGTGTAAGCTATATGGGGGAAAATAATTCATACTATTTCCAAGTTAGCGACCCCTATGGAGATCTACTTCATTATCAATGGTTTATCAATAATACTCTAGTTTCTGAAGATGTAAATTTGTCATATATCTTTAGCCAACTTGGTGATTATAATCTTACTTGCATCGTATCAAACCGTTACAAAAGCGTCAGCAAGGAAGCAAAGATAAGTGTTTATCCATCACCTATTACAATAACTGCTACAAATATTTCGAATGAAACTGTCTATATTGGAACAAATAAAACGTATTACATTCAGAACAATAATCCGTACGGACGGCCTTTGCACTATAAGTGGTTTATTGACAACGTGCTTGTCTCTGAAGAAGAGACATTCACTTACAATTTCGAGTTGCAGGGCGGGCACTCTCTTATAGGATCAGTCTCTGATGGTTTCACTGAAAATGGTAGTGTTGGCTTCATTCACATTGTCCCTAAACCCATTGTTATAGAAGATCACAACATCTTAAATTCCAATATCGCATTTCAAGATAGTAAAACATTTTTTGTTGATGCTATAAACCCGTATAATGACCCATTACATTATCAATGGTATGTTAATGATGTATTAGTTTCAGAAGACGAAGCTTATACCCATACATTTAATCAAATTGGTGATACTTCAATTGCTTGCAAGGTATCTAATCAATACAGTGTTGTAACTAAAGTTGCAACCTTTAGTGTAGATTATGCCGCTCCTGAAATTATTGATTTAAGTCAACTCCCTCCAGAACTTTTATACGGTACATATGAGTTTTATGTTGTTGCAGACGATATGTATGATGAAAACCTTACTTATGAATGGCTAATTAACAATAACGTAGTTTCAACCGACACAAACTTTACCCAACATTTTGAGCAGGATGAGGACATTATTCTTACATGCAATGTATCCAGTAGTTATAAAACGACTACCGTCAGCCGTGCCACACACGTTTACTACCCCAAACCCGTTATAACCAAAGCGTTGGAAAATACGCAGAAGGCTGGCCCCGTAACATTTAACGTTACGGCGTATCATGAATTGCCTTACACGTTATCGTACGAATGGCTGCTCGACGGAACAGGTGTTGCGTCATCGCAAACCTACGACTACACGCCGCAGGATAATGCAGAGCACAACCTTACATGTAAGGTCTCAAACCTGTATAAAAGTGTCTACACTTCAGCGACTATTGGAACAACACTCACACCAAAAAATCTTGTTATCGATACACTGCCGGGTAATCATGTGGTTATTTATGATGATGACATGAACATTACGCATGATTACATTGCCGATGACAACGGAACGGTAAGCCATGCCACAACTAAAAGCCATATTAACTTTGCGGTAGTCGCGAACGACAATACCGTACTTAGTGAGGATATGTTCTTTAAACTTGTGGCTAGAGATCACCCATGCCTATACTATGCTTCCGCATTACCTGTAAATTTTAATGCAACCGCCCCTCATTTACGAACAATTCCAAATTTCTATATTGATAATACGTTTGATCTAGATAGCGACGGTTATTTTGATAAAGCGGAAATATTCCAATTTGGGCTTGAAACATTCGATATCAATCATAATGACAAAATTGAGTTGGGTGAAATTTATTTTTCTACCGACGGAGGAGATAAAAATCTTTTCGCTATTGATGCCAGAATCAACATGCACTATCCTGTTGAAACATACCGTTTTCAAGAAAACCGTTTTATGGATCTTGTCAATGCTTACGTCTACAGAGCTAATCTTGGTTTCTTTCCGCAATATCAAAATGAACAACTCTCCTGCGGAGTGAATCAAAGTTATGTAGACATAACCGTCACCGGAATGCCTGATGAACTCTACCCGCAAGAAAACTTTGTTCAAACGAATCCTTCATTTCTTCCAAGAAACAGTCTGGAACTACCTTCAGATGAGATTATAAGTGTTACCAGCAATTCAGTTTCAAGTGAACCTGCTACTGATTACAATATCACATATCGTACTTACTCTTTTACGAAAAATGACAAAGATCTAACGAATTTCGGCCTGATTTTAAGTAATGCGTCCATGTATTATATTGTAGACATCAATACAACGTTAACACCAAATTTGAGTATAGCTTATGATGATCTTATGGACATGAACACAGTAGATATTTCTCCACTTGATTCATATGACTATTTAGATTCACTATTCTTTCATAATGGGCAAAGCGTTCTGTCTAGCCTTTCGTCTTATAGACAAAGAGCATCTATTAGCCAATTTTACACAGCTACTAACAATCAATATTCAAATTATTTACTTGCATACGCAACTTCAACTATCGGGGATGATTTTGAATATCTCTATAATCTTGATTATGGGTATTCACTGACACAGCAAACATCATTCAGCACATTGGCAAACTCCGTATTTGCAACGAAAGAGGAAAATTATCCATCTGAAGAATCGTTAACTCCATTTTTCAAACGACGTTATGAAGAGCTTTACGCTGTGGATTTCTCCGATACTACTGAAGAAGTTGACCTTGTACGCTATCAGTATCAATTGACGGATGGATATACCGCATACGCCAGTGTTCAGGTTAACTACCCCAATGAATATGTTGAAAATAAAAGATTTATCGGCTTTATCCGTATGGATAACAATGAATCATTTTCGAGCTTGCTCCCTCAAGCTCTACAAGAAGAAGCAGAGCGGTTTTTTGCTATTACGAACACTACAGCATCGCGCCCTTATTTCAATGAAAAACTCCAACTCATTGATTTGAAAAACTTCGGCCCGAATGATCGTGACAATATTATAAAATTGATGGAAGAAAAAGAGGTAGAGACTCTCCAACGCAGAGAAAGCACTTTCTATAATTACGATCAAGAATATGATTATTATGGGAATTAAAGAGTGTTAACCCGTTCATAAAAGTGCAGACTTTTATGCCCATATTTGAAATTCATCCAGGCCAGCTGTAAATAATATTCAGCCTGTTCGGGTGTCATCTTTTCCAAAGAACAAAATCGTGCTACGGTTTCAATCAAGCGGAACCTATGGTGCAAGGGGGAGTGAGACGTTTGAATAGAATCTTCCCGTTTGCGATAAAAATAGTTTACAGATTCGTTGACACTCCAGGAGTGTCTATTGTGCATCATCCTAAGCGCGAAAAGTACATCGCCAAATACATAATGATCATGAGGATAGGGGTACTTCAGTAACACCTCTCGTTTTGCGATCATGCCATTGCATAACGCTCGCGGGGCCAAAATCAAATGCTCTATTTTCAAGCTCTCATCTATTTTTACACGCTCATTTCTGGCAAAAAAGATATCCGTATCCATCTGCTGCGGAAATGCCAGCAAGCGGTCATCCGAATCGACACGACAAACATAGTCTCCCGATGCATACTGTACACCCGCATTGAACGGTAACCCGTCATGTCCGGATTGATATGGTGTTTTTAAATAAATGCAGCCGCAAGCAGTGGCAAAATTTACCAAGTCCATATTATCAGAGCAATCATCAACCAAAATAATCTCTTTGGGATGTAACGCTTTAACGGAATCCACACACTCTCTGAAATATTCAAGCGGCGTATTGTAAAAAGGAATCACTACCGATATAGCTGATGACAACATGTTTACTCCGTTTCTGATCACTGCAAAAAACAAAAGTGTACCACATCCGCCCAAAAAGCCGAACGAAACCAAAATTGCTAGTTGATGAATGATTGCGATAAGAAGGACCAATTTAAGCAGACTTTAAAATACACAGGGAAAAAACCAATTGTAGGTTTATGCTCTGTATAATCATATTTAAAAAACAAGGCATGCTTTGAGATACGCGCTTGCGCTGCTGGTTCTCACGTCACTGTTACTGCGGGCCGAAGCGGTCCCTTTTGATTTTCGCGGTAATGACACGCTTGAAAGCCGTGAGCTTTATGATGCTTTGGGGTTTGGGCTTCCCTATTTTTACCAGTTCTGGAAGGAGGCGCCCGCGCTTGATCCGTTTCGCTCCGATGCCTATGCCCGCGCTTTGGAGGCCTATTACAAAAGCCGCGGGTTCTATCACACCCGTGTACGCGTAGCGACGGATGAAACGATGCTGACCTTTGTCGTCGATGAAGGTCCGGCGGTTGAGGTGGCCGATGTGACGCTGCTTTCTCCCTGGCCGCTTCAGGAGCAACTCGAACTTGAGGTGTCGGAGCGGTTTGATGCACAGACCTTTGTTGAAGACAAACAGCGGCTGATGACGTTTGCGAGCGACCGGGGGTATTGCAACGCCGAGCTTCATGCGAAAGCGTGGATCGACAATGAAGAGAACCGGGCCTACCTGCTGTATGAACTCGACCCCAAAGCGGCGTGCCGTTTCGGGAAAATCGAAACGGGTGAGACTCCCGGAATCGCGCCATGGCTTTCGCGCTCGTTTTTACGCTTTAAAGAGGGGGACCGTTATTCAAGCGAGAAAATCCGTCAGAGTTATGACATGCTCTACGCCCAAAGCGGTGTCGCCAAAGCCGTCATAGAGGAGGGGGATCATAACGGCAGCAGTGTTCCCATAACCTTACATGTAAGTGCTCGTGAAGAACCGGTACGCTTTCGCGCCGGTATCGGAATGAGCAGCGACGAAGGCGTTGTGCTTCAGGCCGGCATTATTCACCGCAATCTTTGGGAAAACCTGAAGACCCTCAGTCTTGACGGGCGCTACTCGCAGATAAAAGAGGAGATCAAAAGCACCTTCACGATGCCGCTTCCCGACCATAATCTCCTCGGCGTAACCCTGGGGTATAAAAATGAAAAGTTTGAAGGGTATCAGGAGCGCAGCAACTACCTCACACCCTATCTGCAGCAGTATGACCAGCCCCATGCGTTTAAAGAGGGCCTACTGCTCGATCACGCGCTGACCTATGCGAGCAGCGACGAAACGCTTTTCCCCGAAAGCGAGCTGACGGTGACATCACTCTTTTTCAACTGGAAGTATGACATCCGGAACAAACTGCTCGAACCGACGCGCGGCTACTATCTTTTCAGTAACCTTCAGGGCTCTCTTGAGTCGGCTCTGAGCGATTCGACCTACATGAAAGCGCTTGTCGGCGGCGGAAGGCTCTTTTCACGCGGAAGTCATGTCTTTGCCCTCAAGGCACAATTGGGGTCGATTCGGCTCTATCAGGGGGATCTGCCTTCATCGTACCGCTTTTACGCCGGGGGAATGAACTCCAACCGCGCCTATGCGTACCGTATGCTCGGTCCCACCAACAGCGACGGCGATCCGATAGGATTTCAGTCACTCTTTGAGGGGACGGCCGAATACCGCTTTCCGCTTTATGGCCCGCTGCGCGGCGTTCTTTTTAATGATACCACCCTCATCGGACAGGATTATCTGCCGGATCAGAACCGCCCTTATGTGGCTGTTGGTACCGGCTTGCGCTATGCAACGCCTGTTGGTCCTTTTGCCATCGACATCGGCTGCGATGCCAAGGATCCGAGTCAGTATGCCATCCATTTTCATATTGGAGAACTCTTTTGATACTCCGACGACTCTATCTTGGCATCTTTTATCTTGTAATGACCCTGCTGGCACTCTTTGGAATCGTGCTGCTGGCACTGCATCATCCCCGTGCGCTGCCACTGGCATCGGAGTATCTTAAAACCCGAACGCCGCTGAAGTTTGATACCCTTGAAGGGACGCTGGCTAATGGAGTAATATTTAATAATATTAGCTATGAGAACCTTTTTTCTGCCCGAAAAATAACCCTCCGCTACTCCCTGATTAGGCTGCTTCAGGGGCATTTGCAGCTCAATCTGCTGAAGATTGAAGATGCCGCTATCGATCTGCGGGATCTGCCTTCATCGGAGTCTGCCAAGGAAGAAACGGCGCTGCCTCCCATGCCTTCGGTACTTTTGGAAAAACTGATGCTCCGTAATGTTCAGATTCGCAGCGGCGTCGATCTGAACCTGTCACTTGACGCGACGGCATTGCGTTATGCCGGTAATGTCTTACATGTAAACACGCTTCGAAATGCCGCGCTGCGTGTTGGCACGGATCCGGAAATGAGGCTGAAGCTCTCTGCCGAGACGATCCGTTTTGATGGCACTCTCGATGCCAAAACCGTACAGGCCGGAATCGATTACGGCAACGATCATGCCGATCTTAACGGCAGCATCAGCCGTAACAGCCTCATGGGCGATGCGCTTGTGACGTATGATCCCAAGTGGGCCGCTGCGCTCGAACCCCATGTCGCGTCGCTGCCTTCGTCGCTTCCCCTGCACATCACGCGTGCCGACACTGAGGGGATCGATCTGCAAACGCACCTTGCGACGCTGCACAACCGCGAGAGCAATACGACGTTGCGCTCCGTTGTTTTAAACCTGAAGTGGCGCTATGATGAGAAATATCTGAGCCTGCAGACAGGGCATCTGCTGGAGCATCCGATGCTTGAAGCACGGCTCGAACATGACGTGCGCGTCGGTTTTGACGGGGCTGTGCATGACGCGATTGGTGTACGTATGCTAAAAAGCCGGCAACCGCTCTGGTTTGATGTGTTTAGTGCGACACTCGATGCCAATACGTCCGCACTGACGCTGGCGCTGGAGGCTCCGAATCTTAAGATGAGACTTGAGAGTGACGATTTTTCGCGTTTTGAGGTCAGTGCGCTGCTCTTTGGGCTTGATCCCGGTTTTGTTCCGAACCTTCCGCCGTACCTGCGACGGGACCCGGTCTCCGCACGTGTCGATGCTACGCTTGATGTTCCCTCCCAAAAGCTCCGGGGGAATTTCGAAGCCTCTACGGTGCATACGCAGCTCGGAGGCAGTATCGAAGCCTCTGAAGGGCGTCTTTTGAGCGAAGGAAACATTACGACGGACGGTGCGAGTGAATTCTGGAAGTCGCTGCCTCTGCGGAAGATCGACACGCTTCACTGGGTCGCCTCATACGCCACGGAGCAATCCATGCTCTACCTCACTTCGGAACTCTTACATGTAACGCTCTTCCAAAAAGCGGAGCAGATCGGCGGATGGGGATCGGTAGCATCGGCAAACTTTGACGTTAACGGAACGTACGATGCCAATGCCACGCTGTTGCAGCTGCACAGCCACATTCCCTCGCTCTATACCCTCGCAGACTCCATTGTTCCCATTGCTTATCCAATCGACACCTTTTATGATGCGGGAGTCGATCTCAATGCGACGCTGCGTCTGGATCAACAGCTTCATATCAGCACCGATACGGCAATCGAGTGGTATCTGGTTCAGCGTGACCGCGAAAGCATTTTTTACGGTACGAATGCGGCACTCGCGTTCGATTACGAAGCACAAAAGCTGCGTCTGAATAGCTACCGTTTCAATGTGGATTCGCATGATGTGTTTGCCACCCGTCCGGGTATGCTGCGCTTTGATGAGAACGGCAGCGTTACAGTCGAAACACTCTGGGTCAATGATGCCATACGTGTCAGCGGCGACTATGACATGGGCGAAAAAGCGCTGGATCTGCGCATTCAAAGTGATGATTTTCATTATAACGCCGAAGAGGGAGACCTTAACGCCGCGCTGGATCTCACACTTCACCATGAGAACAATGCGACGGCGCTTGAGGGTGAGGTGCATATCAAAAAAGCGCAGATCCGCTACAAACCGATGGGATCGCATCATGTCGAGGATGACGACATCATCGTCATACAGGAGGTCAAAGCGCCTCAATCGACACCGCTGAGCCTGAATGTGCGCATTGTTTCGGATGCGCCGCTGCAGTACAAGACATCGCAGGCGGACCTGTTTTTTATCACGGACGTGACGCTCTGGAAAGAGCCGCTCGGAAGCCTCGAACTTCTGGGATGGGTGCAGGCACAGGAAGGGTGGGTCTATGCTTCGGGCTCGGAGTTTGCCATTGAACCGAGCGACGTCTATTTTGCAGGCGGAGCGCGCATCAACCCCTATCTGAACCTGCACCTTTTTTACGAAGTCGATGCCAAGGAGATCGACATTTACGCCACTCATACGCTTAACGCTCCGGTATTTCTTTTCACCTCCAATCCGTCGATGAGCCAGACGGATATCATGAGCTATATTCTCTTCGGCACCGCCGCCAATGAAAGCTTTGAGAGCGATGAGAGCAGTTCCAACCGCATCAATGCCGCCAATATGATTCTGGGCACCGGTATGAAAGAGCTTATCGGCGATACGACGGGCCTTCGGATCGATACGCTTAACCTGCTGAGCAAAAAAGACGGCGGTGTCGGATTTGAAGTGGGAACCCGGTTGAGCCGCGATCTGCGCGTCGTGCTGAAAAACGACAACATCTTCTCCGTGGTGCTGCAACTGAGCCTGAGCAAAACGCTGCGGATCGACGTGGATGTGGAAGAGACGGGGCAGGGCATCAACCTCATTTACATCAAGGATTATGCCGATCCGTTCAAGGGTGATGCTAACCAAAATGATGCTACACTCACTCATGCAAAGTAATCATCCGCGTTATCAGAGTGCCTGCAAGGAGTGCGGGATTCTTCTTGAGTACGATAAAGAGGATATCGACCACAACTACTACTGCCCGCGCTGCGGCGCGCGTATCTATGCGCCGGGTGAGAGTTTTCACCATATCATCATTATGGCTATTACCACCCTTGTCGCCTTCGTACCCGCACTTTTTCTGCCGGTTCTGACCCTTGAAATGGCGGATCAGACCGTTTCGACAACCCTTTTTGGAACCATCTGGCAGTTTTATGACGACGGCAACGCCTTTATTGCGATGCTGGTGCTTGCGACCGGACTTCTGGTTCCGCTCTCCATGATGGTTCTGCTGCTTCTGCTGCTCGTACCGCTGCATTTTGGCAAACGGCTTTTTTGCATGAACGGGGTATATCATATCTACATGCAGGCCCGGCACTGGGGCATGGCCGAGGTCTATCTCATCAGCATTCTGGTTTCCGTCATCAAACTCCAGACCATGGGAGATCTGAGCATCGATGCGGGGTTTTTCATCTTCCTCTATTTCCTGATCTGTTTTTACATCACGATCATCTGGTTCAATCCTGATGATATCTGGCACGGTCATGCATTATCAGACTGACATTTCAAGCCATAAAAAGCTCTGCCTCAACTGTGAGTGGCTCAACGATATTGGCGACGTTACATGTAAACAGTGCGGTACGCCTGTTTTTCAGCGCAAACCCTACAGCCTGCTTCGAACCTGGAGCTATACGCTCTCGGCCATACTCTTCCTGATTCCCGCCAACCTGCTGCCGATGATGATCATCACCAAGGTGGGCATCGATGAAAGCAATACCATTATGGAGGGGGTCATCTATTTTGTCCTTCATGGAGAGGCAAGTATTGGCGTCATCATCTTTCTAGCCAGTATTGTCATACCGATCTTCAAGATCGCCGCGCTGCTGGTGCTGCTGCTGATTGTGCATTTCAGGGCCGTATTTATGGCGCTGCCGGGCATCCGGCTCTACCGTTTTATTCAGCTCATCGGCAAATGGTCGCTTCTGGACATCTTTGTTGTTGCGATAATGATTGCTATGGTACAGTTTCAGAATCTGGCAACGGTCAAAGCGGGTGGGGCGGCATTCGCTTTTGCGCTGAGCGTGATTTTGACCATGATGGCCACAGAAGCGTTTGATCCCAGACTGATGTTCGATTCAAGGAGAGACGATGAATGAACCGATAAAAAAGCGTCGTACGGCAAGTTATGTGATCTGGGTCATTCCTCTTTTGGCCCTGGCACTTGCGGGATGGATGCTTTACAAGTTCTACAGCGACCGCGGACAGGAGATTGTCATTACCTTCAATGACGGCAGCGGTCTTCTTGAACGCAAAACCCTGCTCAAATACAAAGGTATCGTCGTCGGTCATGTCACGGATATCCGTCTGAGCCGGGACGATATCGGCAAGGTGGACGTGACCGTCTCCGTTCCTTCCGACGCCATCGGTGCCGTGGCACGTGAAGGCAACGAGTTCTGGAAAGTCAAACCCAAAGTGACACTGACTGAAATTTCAGGGCTGGAGACCATTGTCGGCGGTCTTTACATCGAAATCTATCCGGCAAAAAAGAGCTTCGATGAACTCTTCAAGCTGCCCGAAAAATACCACTTCATTGCAGCCGACCACAAGCCGGTCGATCATCTCTATCCGGGGCTCAAGATTACGCTGAAAGATCATAACGGGGCCTTTGCCATCGATACGCCCGTCGTCTATAAAAAATTCATTGTCGGACGGGTCATAGAGCGAAATTTGCTTGATGACGGCGTCGAGTACATCGTTCATATTGATGATGCCTATAAAAACCTCATCAAATCAAACAGCCGTTTCTGGGGCATCGAGAGCATCGATTTCAAGGCGACAATGGCGGGGATCAAACTGAAAATCGATTCGCTTGCTTCGTTTGTCGCCGGGGGCATTACATTTGATACGCCCGAGTGCCGTGATGATGGCGGAGGATGCCGTGCGCTTCCCGGACAAAGTTTCGAACTCTACCCCGATGAGGCTTCTATTGAATACGATTCGCACCTCATCACCCTGCAGGCGACACGGGCCTACAATATCGACCCCGAGCTCAGCAGCGTCTATTACAGAGGGGTTCAGGCGGGACGTATCGAGAAGGTTCTTTACGATCCGGACAGCGACACGACCCGATTTCAGATCCGCCTGAAAAAGATGTTCTATCATCTCATTGCGAAACGGGGCTATTTCTGGATTGTGGAGCCCGAATTTTCACTCAAGGGGATCTCCGGGCTCGATGCCATTGCCAAAGGGCCCTACATCAGTTTTGTATGTGACGGCGATGTCAACGATGACAGCCACTTCGCGCTGCATGAATCACCGCCGAAAAGCAAGGGTATGGCCCTGACGCTGCATGCCGATGAAGTTGGTTCGCTCCGCTCGGGCAGCGGGATCTATTATGAAGACCTTGAAGCGGGCTATGTCGATTCCATTGCGCTGGACAAAGACAAAAAAGGGGTTGTGCTCCATATTGTCATTGCACCGGAGTATGCACCCCTGCTTAACGACACATCGCTTTTTTACATTCGCAATGCGGTTATCGCGGATATTTCTCTGGGCAAGGCGTTTATCAAGGCGGGTTCGCTCCAGTCAATGCTTCAGGGCGGCATTGCCTTTGAAACACCCGATTTGAATGCTTCCGTTTCACGGAGTGACTTTGATCTTTACGCAGACATTGCCGCAGCCATGAAAGCGCGCTACTTTGAAGAGGGCGGACGCAAAATCACGTTGACCTCAAATGATGCCAAAGCGCTTAAAACAGGCGCACCGCTCTACTATCACGGTTTCCGGGCCGGAGAGGTGATGGATCTTGCTTACAACGATGCCGATGATTCTGTTGATGTGACCCTCTATGTCGAGCAGCGCTTTGCCGCAAAGATCAATCCCAAAACCCGCTTTTACCATGCCGGCGGCGTGGATGTTAATGTCGACTTTCCGAAAATGTCATTGAAAGTGGAGTCGGTCGAATCGATGATACGGGGCGCGGTCGCCTTTGATGACGCCCAGGCGGCGCAAAATGACGCATCCCTTCTCTATGCCGACCGCGACAGCGCGCTCGAACGCTATGTCGGCTACACCCTCCTGCTGGATCGCGCGATGCATTTGAAAACCGGAAGCCGCATTTACTACAAAGAGATTCCGGTCGGCGAAGTGGGGGCCATGACGCTTGAGGGCAGCACGATTCATGCTGTGCTGAACATTGAACGACAGTTTCGCGCTCTGATGCGTGAAGATACCCGCGTGGCGCTCTCCGACTTCAAGATCGGACTCGAAGGGGTTGAAAATCCTTCAGCGCTGCTTGGCGGCGCGGCATTACATGTAACGCCGGGGCATTCGGAAAAAGAGGGGAGCCTCTATCGCCTCAGCGATATTCTGACCTACGAAAATGAGTTGCGCGAGGGCTTGCGCATTGTCGTCTCTGCGGATCGCAAAAGTTCGCTCAAAGTTGGTTCGCCGCTCTATTATCGTCAGATACCCATCGGTGACGTGGAGCAGTTCCGCCTCAGCGACAATGCGACGCAGGTGGAGTTCTCACTCTATATTCAGCCCTGTTACGCCCATCTTGTACGCAGCAACTCCCGCTTTTACAATGCCTCGGCACTGGGTATGGAGCTTGGACTCGGCGGACTCAAAGTAAAGACCGAAACACTCGAGACGATGATGTCGGGAGGCATCGTGTTAACGACTCCCGATGACTACGGCGCTCCGGCGGAAACGATGCAGGTGTTCAAGCTCTATGACGAACCCGATGAAGCGTGGCTCTCATGGTCTCCGCAGCTGCGCGGCAGCGATCCGATGTGCGAATGATTCCTCTGTGATGTCATGCGGTTGATATCTTCCGCATCACCAAAGAGTTTTTTGTTCAAAGAATTGCTATAGTGTCAAAAACCATCATCGAGGTGCCATGGCGCAGGTACTGCTTGAACTCAGAAACATCAGCAAGGCATTCAAGCGTCAGGAGGTCCTCTCCGGTATTGATCTCGATATTTACGATGGTGAATTTCTGACACTTCTGGGCCCTTCGGGCTGCGGAAAAACGACAATCCTGCGTCTGATCGGCGGTTTCGAGATGCCGGATGCAGGCATCATAACGATGCAGGGTCATGACATTAGCGCACTTCCCGCCAACCGTCGTGGCAGCAATACGGTTTTCCAAAGCTACGCCCTTTTTCCCCACATGAGCGTTTTTGAGAATATCGCGTTTGGGCTCAAAATGCAAAAACTTCCCAAAGAGGAGGTTGCCGTGCGGGTGCATGAGATGCTTGAGATGGTGCAGCTTTCTGAGCACGCCGCTAAAAAGCCCTCACAGCTCAGCGGCGGGCAGCAGCAGCGCGTTGCCATTGCGCGCGCCGTGGTGAACCGTCCGAAGATTTTGCTTCTTGATGAATCGCTCAGTGCGCTTGATTACA
Source organism: Sulfurimonadaceae bacterium (assembly GCA_050305515.1). Taxonomy (GTDB): domain Bacteria; phylum Campylobacterota; class Campylobacteria; order Campylobacterales; family Sulfurimonadaceae; genus JAFGUB01. The sequence continues at coordinate 43,652 of JBNLFL010000038.1, read as the reverse complement.
AGCTTCGCAAAGCGATGCAGATCGAGCTCAAACAGCTCCAGCGCCGTCTTGGCATTACCTTTTTGTTTGTCACGCACGATCAGGAAGAGGCGCTCTCCATGTCCGATCGCATCGCCGTCATGAATCAGGGACGCATCGAGCAGATCGGCTCGCCCAAAGAGATCTATGAAGAGCCAAAAACGCTTTTTGTCGCCCGATTTATCGGGGAGGCCAACACCTTTACATGTAAGCTGCTTTCTCAAGGTGAGGGTGAGGCATTTGTGGAGCATCTGAGCCACACGTTCCGGCTTAAAACGTCACGTCGGCTCTCTGACGCGCTTACCATTATGATACGTCCCGAAGACCTGCGCGTTGAACGGCGCCTTGAGGATGTCAAATCGGCCAACTATTTCGAAACCGTTCTCGAAGAGATCATCTACAAGGGTACGACGATCGATCTGATTTTACGCGAACGCGACGGGCACCGCATTCTGGCAAGCGAATTTTACAACGAAGACAGCGATGCGCTTGAATACAGGGCGGGTGAGACGCTTTATGTCTACTGGGTTGACGGCTGGGAGGTTCTGCTCGATGCGTAACGAGCCGCTGAGCCGTTTTGCGCGTTTCTCCATTGTACTGCTCGCACTCTGGATTCTGCTTTTCGCTTTCGCGCCGCAGCTGCTGGTCGGCGGGGCTTCGTTTTTAAGCAAGGGGAGCAGCGAATTTATCGCGTTTGAGTTCACCCTTGAGAACTATCTGCGTCTTGCCGATCCGATCTATTTCGATATTTTTCTGGGCTCATTCCGGCTCGCGTTCATTACCACCCTGTTATGTCTGTTTATCGCCTATCCGTTTGCAGCCATTCTTGCGCGTGCTCCGAAGCCATGGCAGCCGCTGCTGCTGATTCTGGTCATTATTCCTTTCTGGACGAGTTCGCTGGTGCGCACCTATGCGGTGATTGCCATTATTAAAACCAAGGGGCTTCTTAACAGCATGCTGCTCGCGCTGGGCATTATTGACGCTCCGCTGCAGCTGATGTACACCGAGGTAGCCGTTTTTATCGGCATGGTCTACACGCTGCTGCCGTTCATGATACTGCCGCTGTACGCTTCGATCGAGAAGATCGACGTGCGGCTTATCGAAGCGGCGTCGGATCTGGGAGCAGGGTTCTGGAGCCGCCTGCTGCGCATTACCGTTCCGCTCTCCATGCCGGGAATCATTGCCGGATCGATGCTGGTGTTCCTTCCGGCACTGGGCATGTTTTACATTCCCGACCTGCTTGGCGGAGCCAAAGACCTGATTATCGGCAGCTTTATCCGTAACCAGTTTCTTACCTTCCGCGACTGGCCTTTCGGTTCGGCCGCCTCCATGCTGCTGATTCTGGCCATGCTGGTGATGATTGCACTCTACACCCGTTCCAAACGTCATGTCGAAGGGAGTGACGCGCTGTGAGATCGATCAAGTCACTCTACGCTTTTGTTATCTATTTTCTTCTCTATCTGCCCATAGGCGTTTTGATCCTCTATTCGTTCAACGCTTCCAAATATGCCACCTCATGGAAGGGTTTTACCCTCTCGTGGTATGAAAAACTCCTTGCCAATGATGCCCTCATCGAAGCGGCGCTGCATTCGCTGAGCATTACCCTGAGCTCTTCGTTGCTTGCCACCTTGATTGGTACGCTTTGTGGGGTAGCGCTCTATCGCTACCACTTTTACGGCAAGAGCTTTTTGCGCGCGCTTATTTACGTTCTGATCGTCTCCCCCGAGGTCGTCATGGGTATTTCGCTTCTGATGCTCTTTAGCGCGTTTTCCCTGCCGAGCGGTTTCTGGACGCTTCTGATTGCACATATTACGCTGAGTCTTCCGTTTGTCATCGTGACCGTACTGAGTCGGCTCTCCTCGTTTGACCCAAGCATCATCGAAGCGGCAAAAGATCTGGGAGCCGATGAGTTTACGACATTTTACCGGGTTGTTTTTCCCGCGATTCTGCCTGCGGTTATTGCCGGATTTTTACTCAGTTTCACGCTCTCGCTAGATGATGTCATCATCAGTTTTTTCGTGACGGGACCGGGGTATGAGATATTGCCGCTGAAAATCTACTCCATGGTCAGGCTGGGGGTGAAGCCTGAGATCAACGCGCTGTGTACCATCATGTTTGTACTTACCATTTTTATAGTACTATTTTCCCAACTATTACTGAAGGAGAAGAAGTGAAAAAACTGCTGCTTTGCGCCGCGCTTGCACTGAGCCTGTTCGGCGCCGACAAGGAACTGGTCGTATTCAACTGGAGCGAGTATATGCCCGAATCGGTGATCGAGGGCTTTGAAAAAGAGACGGGTATCGATGTCAAATACTCAACGTATGACAGTAACGAAGCAATGTATGCCAAAATCAAGACGGCGGGTGCGGAAAATTACGATCTGCTCGTACCTTCGACCTATTTTGTCAACAAAATGTCCAAAGAGGGGCTGCTCGCCAAACTCGACAAGTCGAAACTGAACAATTATGCCAATCTCGATCCCAAACTTCTGGGCAAGCCGTATGATCCGAAAAACGACTACTCGGTTCCTTACCTCTGGGGCAGTACGGGCATCAGCTACAACGCCAAAATTTTGGGCGAAGGAAGTGTTGACAAATGGGATGATCTCTGGAATAAAGAGTATGCCGGCAAGCTGCTGCTCACGGATGACTTGCGCGAAGTCTTCGGCATGGCGCTCAAAACTCTAGGCTACTCCGCCAACTCCACGAACGAAAAAGAGATTACGGCCGCCTATGAAAAACTCAAACTTCTCATGCCAAACGTCAAGGTCTTCAACTCCGAATCTCCCAAGCAGGTCTATATGAACGAGGAGGTCGTAGTCGGCATGAACTTCAACGGCGAAAACTATATGGCCAACGAAGAGATGCCCGAACTGCGCTATGTCTATCCCAAAGAGGGAATTCTGGTCTGGGTGGACTCTCTGGTCATTCCAAAAAACGCCAAACATATCGATGCCGCTCATCAGTTCATCAACTACCTGATGCGTCCCGATGTCGCCAAGGTCATCAGTGAAGAGATCGGCTATCCGACGCCGAATCTGGCCGCGGTGAAACTTCTGGATGAAGAGGTGCGCACCAACCGCATCATCTATCCGACCGAGGCCGATCTTGCCAACAGCGAGTTTCAGATCGATGTCGGAGAGAGTCTCGAGCTCTACGAACAGTATTGGGAAAAACTCAAAACCGGCAATTAAAGCTTTCACGCTCCTTTACATGTAAGAGTACCCGCTCTTGCATGGCTCTGCGTTTTTTGCTTCCATGATATAATTTTTTCAAAAAAAGGTTGATGATGAAGACGATAGTGGTGCTAATAATTTCCGTCCTGACGCTCTGGGGCGCGAAAATCGATGATTTTGCCGCGGCGAACGGCTATTTGCGTGACTACAAGCCCGCACTGGAGCAGGCAAAAAAAGAGAACAAGCTTATTATGCTGGTCGTGGTAGCAGATTATTGCCCGTGGTGCCGCAAGCTGGAGCACAAGACGCTTGAGAACAGCGCCGTTGCGGCACAGGTGAAAAGCGATTTCGTACCGGTCATCGTCGATAGGAATCTGGACAAGGCCCATTACCCCGAGGCGTATGACACGCCGCGTATCCCGACGGTCTTTTTTATCAATCCCCATACCGAGACCCATATCTACGAATCGATTGCCTATGTCAAGAAAGATGAATACCTCCAAACGCTCGGTGAGGTCAAAGAGAGCTTTTTGAAGAAGGGTGAAGAATGAAAGCGCTGCTGGGGTTGCTGATGGCAACGCACCTGCTGTTTGCGGGATTGCCGTTTAACCTTGAAAATCTGACACAACTGCGTCTGTATGTCGTCAATCAGAGCGAGTTTATCGATGCAGCCAGAGAGGAGGCCATCCGTACGCACGTTCTCAAGCGGCTGCGTGAGAAAGGATTTGTATTCGGCGAACGCGACTCCAGTACGTTTTTTGTGAAAATCGAATCCTTACATGTAAACGACAGCGATGTCATCAACACGCAGATCGGTGTCGGTGAACAGAGTGATGTGCAGCGGGGCAAAGCGATCCAGACCTTTGCGTTTACCTACTATGCCAACGACCTTATCGAATCGCAGGCACCTTACAGCGATATGATGGAGTCGCTGAACTTTCTCATCGACGAATTCCTGGCCCAGTATGAAGAGGATCGCTAGCAGGCAACCTGCGCTGATTTGCTGTATACTGTGCCAACTCTTTTAAAGGCAGCGTCATCGATACTCACGTAGCAACCACACTCAAACAGTTCCGCGCTTTCTGCGGTGCGCACCCGCAGCTTTCCATGGAAGACGCCATGGTCGGCTTTGCCCATTTTGGAGGTCTGGATCTCTCTTTTGATACGTCAAAACCGCTGGAGCAGCTGATTGAATCCGAAATTCTGGAGCGTTATGCCGCGCTGCATGGGCGTATCGCCGAAATCACGCTCAGCGATCCCGTTTATCACAAACTTCTCAGTGCGGCGGCTCTGGGAGACGGTCGGATCCACTCGGTGCTGCGCCGGAGTGAAATATCGGAGAGTATGGCAAATCCCGCTATCCGATATCTATGCAATAACGATATGCTCTACCGTCAGCCCTCGTTCGAGCTGGAGGGTCAGGATGCCGATTTGCTTTCTGATCGTCTGCGCTTTGTCTCACCGTGGATGCGTTTCTGGTTCGCCTTCGTCTCTCCTATCTTCAGGGGAATTCAGGAGGGTGATTACCGGGAGTTTCGGGAGCGCTATACCAATCGCTCCGAAATGTTTGTCGAGCGGGTCTTTGAAGACCTCTCCACGGCGCTGATCGCCTCTGCGTTTACTGAAGATCCGGTAGTGCGCGGGGGCAGCTTCTGGAATCTTCAGGTGCAGATCGATCAACTCGGCGTCAGGCGTTCAGGCGCTATGGTTGCAGGGCTGTGCCGTTTTGGCAACAGTAAAATGAAAAAAAGCGAGCTGAACCGGCTGCAGCAGCAATGCGAGGCTGTTGGCTTGAAAGCCGATACGTTTGTGCTGATCTCCAGGGCCGGTTTTTCTTCAGAATTAAAAGCACTTAAAGGCGAGACACTGCGGTTGTTTACCATCAAGAGCTTTAAAACCCTTCTTAATCAGTAACCTCTGAGGTAATACCCCACACGGTAACGTATGAGTGTTTTCTGCTCGGGTCTGGGGTAGCGGCTGTAGGCATACTCAATAGTCTCTTTGGTGGTGTCGTCAAGAATGTAGAATCCGCTGCGCTCGATAAACCTGATATCTGAAATATCGCCGTTGGGATAGAGATAGAATTCGACGACGTTGTGGCGGTTGATACGCATGTTGTCGGGAATGTTCACGCTGCCGACACGATTGAGTACCTGCTGGGTGATACGGCGCATAATCTCCTGATTGTCGAGAATGTATTTCTGTTCCCCTTCGCTCAGTTCTCCAAACTCGTCACCGTAGAGCTCCTTGATATCCTGATTGATGCGGCTTTCGCGCTTGTTGCTGACCGGCGCGGCATCATCGCTCTTTTGTTCGGTTGGAACCTCCTGAGATAGAAAACTGTAGAGTTTATTATGTTCTTTTGGCGGATTCTGCGTGACATTGGTTTCGGCTGTTTCGGTAACAGGGGCTTTGGGCCGCAGCGGTTCCTTTTTCGGCTCCGGTGCCTCATTTACGGGAATAAAGGGCTTTTTCGAAGGAATCGGTTCCGTTTTCGGAGGGGTTGGTTCTGCCGGCTGAGGCCTGGGCGGGTTGATAGGCTTTGGAGGTTCCGGTTTTTCCTTTGGTGAGACAAAAGGCTTTTCAACCAGTTGATCGAGCTGTTTGCCTTTTGGCAGCGGCGGCGCTTCGGGTGTCTCTTTTTTTTGGGCATTCTCAAAAGACTCTTTGGCTGCTTTTGGCTGTTCTTTGAGGGAGACCTTGATGCGCTGTTCCTCTTTTTTCGGCTTCTTCAATTCCGGTGTCAACGTGCCTAAAATCCAGAACAGGGCAATCAGAAGCAGATGAAAGAGCAGGGCGATCAAAAAAGCGGCAGTCGAGCGATTCATGGTCCCCTTTACATGTAAAGCGACATTATAACCAAAGGCAATTAATGCACATTCGCTATAATGGCATCAAAAATGAGGAATGATCACTTATGAGTACACAGGCATCTTTGGAAGCATTCGAAGCGGCGCAGAAGTTGATTCCCGGCGGCGTCAACTCCCCGGTTCGCGCATTTAAGAGCGTCGGATCGACACCGCTTTTCATCGCTCAGGGCGAAGGCGGCTATCTGGTGGACATTGACGGCAATCGCTACGTCGACTACGTTCAGAGCTGGGGACCGCTGATCTTCGGACACCGCGATGAAAGCATCGAAGCCGCTGTTATCGAGGCTGTCAGGCACGGTCTGAGTTTCGGTGCCCCGACGCTTGCCGAAACGGAACTTGCCAAAGAGGTCGCAGGTATTTTCGATTCGGTTGACAAAGTACGTTTCGTCAGCAGCGGGACTGAAGCGGTAATGAGCGCCATCCGTCTGGCCCGCGGCTATACCGGACGCGACGATATCGTCAAATTCGAAGGGTGCTACCACGGTCACAGCGATTCGCTGCTGGTTCAGGCGGGCTCCGGTGCGGCCACCTTTGGAAACCCGAGTTCTCCCGGTGTCCCTGCCGATTTTACCAAACATACGCTGCTGGCAAAATATAACGATATCGAGAGTGTCAAAAAGTGTTTTGAGCAGAGTAGCAACATCGCCTGTATCATCATCGAGCCGATTGCCGGAAACATGGGTCTGGTTCCTGCCGACAAAGAGTTTCTTGCCGCACTGCGCGAACTCTGCGATACGCATGGGGCACTGCTGATTTTTGATGAAGTGATGAGCGGTTTTCGCGCGTCACTTTACGGGGCCGAGAGCATTACCGGCACCACACCGGATCTGATTACACTGGGTAAGGTGATCGGCGGCGGTATGCCGGTAGGCGCGTTTGGCGGCAAACGCGAGGTGATGGCACAGCTCTCTCCTGAAGGTCCGGTCTATCAGGCCGGAACGCTCAGCGGCAATCCGGTTGCTATGGCGGCAGGCCTTGCGGCCCTGCGCAAACTCAAAGCCAACGCTCCGGTACTCAAGACGCTTGAAGCGCGCGGCAGACGCCTTGTTGAAGGCATGAAAGCCGCGGCTGAAAAACACGGCATTCCTTTGCAGGTCGATGTCCGCGGTTCCATGTTCGGGTTTTTCTTCAATGACAAACCCGTCAGGAATTTCGATGATGCGGCAAAAAGTGATCTGCCGCTTTTTGCCGCATTTCACCGCGAAATGATCAACGAAGGGTTCTATTTTGCCTGTTCGCAGTTTGAGACCGGTTTCATCTCCACCGCAACGACCGACGCCATGATTGAAGAGACCATTGCGGCAAGCGAACGTGTGTTTGGACGTATTCATGGCTGAAGAACAAAAACCGCGCCTCAAGCCCATTATTGAAGGGGCCGAAACGCTTTCTCTGGGAATTTCCATGGTGGTGGCCGTGCTGATCGGTGTGGCCATCGGTCTGGGCCTGAAGCATCTTACCGGCATCGGATGGCTGCTTTGGGTAGGTGTCTTTATAGGATTGGCTGCTGCTTTTTTGAATGTTTACAAGGCCTATTCAAAACAGTATAAAGAGTTTGAAGAACTGGCCAAAGACCCGCGCTACAATCATCAGAAATATCTTGACGATGAAGATGAGGATGAGAAGTATTAAAACGCTGCTTCTGATACAATCAGCCATACTCTTGCTACTGCTGGATTCGACGGAGACGTTTCTTAATTTTGAAATCGGATGGATCAGCAGTTTTCTGGTGCTGATGGGTTCCATGTACAGCTACAAGCGGCTGGTCGACAAGCGGGTCGAATCTTTTGAAGGCGCGATGGATCGCGATGTTATTGAAAAGATTGACGACCCCTATGATCTGTACAGCGAAGATATCCCCGATGATACAGAACGGGATATCAAAGAGGTTATCAGGGAAGAGAAAGCCCGTCTGAAAGCCAACAGAACCAACGGACTCAAAACCGGGGCTCCGGCGATGGTGTCGCTTTATCGTATGGTGCCGTATGTGTTGCTGGTTTTTGGATTTATCGCGCTTCAGAACAACGCGCTACTCTCCCTGACACCATACCTTTTAGGTTTGGGCGCCGGAATTTTCAGCGCATTCATTACAGGGAAAAAGATCTTCAGTCGGTAACGATTGGTATATTGACGGTGACGCGGTCTTCCTTGAATTCAATAAAGAGATGGTTCTCATCCGCAAGCGCCTGAATCTCGCTACTGGCCCGCTGATGCATGCGCTCAGCTGTGATTTCGAGTGAGAAGAGAGCATACTTTACCCCCTCAAAACGAATATGTTCACCGACGCGAAAATAGATTTTGAACATAATCTCTTTATTGTCGCTCATCGCCAGAATGATCTTGTTGATCATCTTGATGAAAGCATCGGTCTGGAGACGAATTTCCGGAAGCGTCGGGTCAAACTCTTTTTTGAAAACAATGCTGTTTCCTATTGAGTTGGAACTGATGCACAGATCGATGATCGTATAGACGTTGACCATATCTCCGTGCTCTTTCGGCTTTGAGAACTTGAAAGAGGGCATCTGATAAAGGCGGATGCCGATACTCTCTTCGTCTTCGTAGCCGACGGTGATTCCGAAAAACTTGTAGCGTCCATATTCGAGATCCAGAAAAGTGGTATTGAAACCGAAGGAGCTGCTGGCGTACGTTACCGCAAGTTCATACAGGGCTTTTGCTTCGACGCTGCCGAGCAGAAACTGCGCCTCGCTGTTAAGCGAGAGTACTTTGGCGCTGGAGTTGAAAAGGATAAAAGGGTTGTAGTCGTACTCGATCCACTGCTGCTCGAAGGTCATTATTCCTCGATGTAGTTTTTAAGTTTGCGCCCGACTTTGGGATGTTTGAGTTTTTTGATGGCGCTGCTTTCAATCTGGCGGACACGTTCTCTGGTGACACTGAGCTCTTTACCGATCTCTTCAAGCGTACGGTCGCTCTCGTCATCCATGATTCCAAAACGCATCTTGATAACGGCTTTCTCGCGCTCGTTGAGCTGCTCAAGTACCGATTCGATCTGGATTTTCAGGTCATCTTTCAATATGGCATCTGAAGGCGAGAGTGAAGTTTTGTCTTCAATGAAGTCACCGAAACGGCCATCTTCCTCATTACCGATCGGCGCTTCGAGAGAGATCGGCTCTTTAGTGATCTTGATAACGTTTTTAACCTTCTCTGCAGAGAGCCCCACCTCTTCGGCAATAATATCGACGCTCGGCTCACGTCCGTGTTCCTGAAGGTATTTGCGCATGATTTTGTTGATGCGGTTGATTGTTTCGATCATATGGATCGGGATACGGATTGTACGTGCCTGATCGGCAATCGCGCGGCTGATGGCCTGACGAATCCACCAGGTGGCGTAGGTTGAAAATTTGTATCCCTTCTGATATTCAAATTTATCAACAGCTTTCATCAGGCCGATGTTGCCTTCCTGAATGAGGTCAAGAAACGGAAGCCCGCGGTTGGTATAGCGTTTGGCAATAGAGACAACCAGACGCAGGTTGGATTTTGCCATACGTGTTTTTGCCACTTCGGAAATGCTTTTACCGCGTTTGATCTGCTCGAGAATATCGTGGAGTTTTTCAGGTTCCATGTCGAAGCTGTCTTTGGAGGCTTCCTTGGTTTGAATCAGCTTCTTGATCTCCATGTAGGTACTGACCATAGTGGCTTCAGGCACTTTGAGCGCAATCTGCTCTTTCGAGAGGTTGGTGATGTGCTTGATGATATCCGCATGGTTTTTTCGAAGGGTATCATTGAAAAGCGGAAGTTTGTACTCAAGACGTTTGAGCTCTTTGTCGAACCCTTCATCGCTCTTGAGCGCCGTTTCCATAGAGCGAACCAGCTCATTGATAAGCTTGGAAGTAGGTCCGAGATCAAGCAGTTTTTCACGAAGTGCGAGTTTTTTGAAGGTCAGCGTCATGAAGTAGAAGACCTGATCTTCCGTTGGTTCGCTCTCTTCGAAATAGGCAGGATCAGCTTTTTCAACGACCTTCATCCACTCTTTTTTCGCTTTTTCAAGAGCTTTGAAGCTGGTGACGACTTTATCGACCCGCTTCTTGTCCTTGCCGCTGAGGACTTTTTCTCCCTCTTCGTTTTCGTCGTCATCACTGTCGCTGTCATCATCGCTGTCATCATCTTTTTCATCTTCAAAACTTTTGAAAAGCTCTTTGACACGTCGTTCGCGGTTGATCAGCGGATCTTTGTAATCGAGGATGAAGTCAATCAGATAGGGTACGGAACAGATCGCATCGATAATGATTCCTTCGCCCAGCTCGATTTTCTTGGAAATCTCGATCTCTTCCTCTTTTGTCAGAAGCGGAATCTGCCCCATTTCACGCAGGTACATTCGAACCGGAGAGTCTGAGCGGGACCACTCCATCAGTTCATGTTTCTTAAGAATGTCGAAATCTTCGGCGTCACTCTCGTCAAGCAGTTTCTGCTGTGCGACGCGTTTGGCTTCGGCTTCCTGAAGGTTAAGCAGTTTTGCATGTTCGGAAGCCGTATACAGACAACGTCCGTATTTTTCGGCAAGTTTCATAATGCTTTTGGCTTGCGCCTGTGTCGGCTGCTTGTCGAAATTCAGTAATACCGATTCATAGGTAATGCAGTTCTCGGATTTATGCTCACCGAATAGTTTTTCTAAATGTTTATTAAGGTCTTTGACAGTCATACGAAAGAAGTGCTCCGCTTCATAGGGGATGGGTTTCTACTGTGGTATAGATTAAGAGGTGGATTATACCCAAAATTTTATAAATATAACCTTTATATATCATTCTCTCCTACCGGCTTCCATGGTGTAACACTCCACTGTATTAAATTCGCAGTATCAAGCTGAGAAAAAGTGGAACGCCGATTGCTGAAGTGACGCAAATACTACGATCCGGACAAGGAAGGCTTATGCAAAGTGGATATTACTCGGCAGCCGGAGGGATGGTAACACAGTTTAACCGTCTCGATGCCATTGCAAACAATCTTGCCAACACCAATACAAGCGGTTACAAAAAAGAAAATGTGATTGTCGGCGATTTTTTGCGTCTGTACAAGCAAAAGCGCGATGAATTGCCGCTTGATAACCAGACCATTGAAGGCGCACAGTTTTATAACCGTTCCATGAACCGTGTTCCGCAGATAACGGATCGCTACACAGACTTTTCCCTTGGTAATCTTGCCAAAACCGATAACACCTTCGACTTTGCGCTATCCGATGCCAATGCTTTTTTTGCCGTGAAAACACCTGATGGCGTCAAATTGACGAAAGATGGCTCCTTCACATTGAATGATGAAGGGACTCTGGTGACAAAAGAGGGGTATGAAGTCCTTTCCAGTGACTACTTTCAGTCACAGAACACCATTTCATTCAATAACGAAGATGCTGTCGTGGAAGCGGATAAAAACGGGCAGTTTTACATCAGCATTCCGGGATCGGCACAGTTGGTACAAAGTGCCAAACTGATGGTCGTGATTCCGGAAGATGCACAGAAACTGCAAAAAGAGGGTGCAAACCTTTATCGTCCCGATTCGATGGAGTCGTTACATGTAAACGAGACCAGCGGTGTCGTTTTGCAGGGCTTTGTTGAAAAGAGCAATGTCAATCCCATCAATGAAATGGTGGCCATGATTGAAGCCAACCGCCTTGTCGGTATGTACCAAAAAGCGATGGATGCGCAGATGAACGACATGAACAGTGATGCCATCCAAAAAATAGCGAGTAAAGGATAATCCATGATGCAGTCACTCTACACCAGTTCTACCGGGATGCTCGGAATGCAGACCCAGATCGATACGACGGCGAACAATATTGCCAACGTCAATACCATAGGGTTCAAAAAATCGCGTGCTGAATTTGCCGATCTGATGTATCGGGTGATGGAGTATGCCGGTACTTCCACCAGTGATACGACGAAATCGCCTACTGGTATTGAAGTCGGATTGGGTGTGCGCTCTACGGCGATTAACAAGATCTTTTCCGAAGGCAGTCTCAAGCAGACCGACAATGACCTTGACATCGCCATTACCGGTCGCGGATTTTTCAAAATGGAACTTCCCGACGGTACTGAAGTCTACTCGCGCAACGGTGCTTTCAAACGTGATGAAAACGGCACGATGGTCAATTCCGACGGCTATAAGCTAATTCCCGAAATCGTCATTCCTGAAGATGCGACCAATATCAGTATCGGTACCGACGGTATTGTGACGGTCACGCAGCCGGGTCAGGCTCAGGCGACACAAATCGGTCAGATCCTGACAACAAACTTTATCAATCCATCCGGTTTGCATGCCATGGGAGATAACCTCTTCATTGAAACAGACAGCTCAGGACAGCCTGTGGACGGGACTCCCGGCGTTGATGGCCTTGGTGTACTGCGTCAGGGATTCGTTGAACTCAGTAACGTTCAGCTGGTCGTTGAACTGACCGATCTTATCACGGGACAACGCGCTTATGACGCCAACTCCAAGGTCATTACGACGAGTGATGAAATGCTTCAGACTACCAATGGACTCAAACGATAAGATTCGATAAGCAACGTTGATACTTCATAATATCAACGTCTTCCCATTCTCCTTTTAGCCACCTGCCATCATGGATTGGATATAATCACGAAAATTCATCCCGGAGCGATCCGGGTTTCAGGATTGTTTATATGCAGAAAATTGAAGGAAACGTCTGGAATTTCGGCAAAGATATCGATACCGATCTTATCATTGCCGCCAGATATCTCAATACATCGGATCCCAAAGAGCTTGCCAAGCATGTGATGGAAGATGCCGATCCGACTTTCGTCTCAAAAATGCAACCGGGTGATATCATCGTGGCTGATGAAAACTTCGGCTGCGGATCTTCACGCGAACATGCCCCTATCGCACTCAAGGCTGCAGGCGTTGCCGCTGTAATCGCCCCCACTTTTGCACGTATTTTTTACAGAAACGCTTTTAATATGGGTCTGCCGATTTTTGAACTTCCCCAGAGTCTTGAGATCAAAGAAGGGGAACGCGTCGCCATCAATATGGAAGCCGGAACGATCGAAAATCTGAGTACGGGGAAAAGCTATCAGTTTACTCCGATACCCGAATTTATGCAGGAACTGCTCGCTGCCGGTGGCCTTATGAACTACGCCAAAGATGAAATTGCCGCACAAGGAAACGCATGAAAAAGTACAGTATCGCTCTGATCAAAGGTGATGGAATCGGGCCTGAAATTGTTGATGAAGCCGTCAAAGTTCTCGACGCTGTCGCGGCAGATGAAAATTTCGACTTCAGCTATGAAGAGCTTCTTATGGGCGGATGTGCCTATGACATTACCGGCGACCCCCTGCCACAGGAGACGATAGATGGTGCATTCCGCAGTGATGCGGTTCTTTTTGGTGCCATAGGCGGGCAGCAGTGGGACACGCTTCCACGTGAAAAACGTCCTGAAAGCGGACTGCTTCGTTTCCGGAAAGCCCTTGGCGTATTTGCGAACCTTCGTCCTGCCGTCGTCTATGACGAACTTGTCAATGCCAGCTCGCTCAAACCGTCCGTTGTTAAAGGGGTTGACCTGATGGTAGTACGCGAGCTGATCGGCGGAATCTATTTCGGTGAGCCCAAAGGGCGCGAAGGCGACAAAGCCTACAATACAATGGTCTATACCCGTCCCGAAATCGAACGCATTGCCCATGTCGCATTCAAGATTGCCATGGAGCGTGACAAGCGTGTCTGTTCCGTCGATAAAGCCAATGTCCTTGATGTCAGTCAGCTCTGGCGTGAAGTGGTCGAAGAGGTCGCCAAAGAATATCCGGAAGTTGCCCTTTCGCATATGTACGTTGACAATGCGGCCATGCAGCTCATCCGCGATCCGCGCCAGTTTGATGTCATTTTGACCGGTAACATCTTTGGTGACATCCTCAGCGATGAAGCCAGTATGCTCTCAGGCTCCATCGGATTGCTTCCTTCAGCTTCCGTGGGCAATAAAATCGGTGTTTACGAACCGATCCACGGCTCCGCACCGGACATCGCAGGGCAGGGGATTGCGAATCCCATCGCCACCATCTCAAGTGCGTCGATGATGCTGCGTTATGCCCTGGGCGAGGTGAAAGCAGCCGATCGTATTGATACTGCGATTAAAAAAGCGCTCTCCGAAGGATACCGCACCAAAGATCTGGCTGATTTTGATGCCAAAGAGATCTGTTCGACAAGTGAAATGGGTTCCATTATTGCCAACTATGCGGCCAAATGCAAACGCTGACACTTGCAAATATCTATGAGCTTCAGGGGCTGAAAGAAGAAGCCCTTGAAATCTACAAGGAGGTTCTCAGCCGGGATCCCTCCAACAGTGACGCCAAAATTGCCATTCGCCGCCTGAGCGGCATGCGACGCAAATTTCTTGGTGTCAACAAAGAGATGAAAGAGTTTTTCATCCGTATGGATGATGATGTCGAGTATATTGAATTTGAAAGATGGCTGTTGAAATTATGGAACTAAAAGATGTAATTCTATCGACACTTGCGGAGATGGATGCCGCATCGGATGAACAGGATTCCGAAATAAAATCCCCGACTCCCAAAGGGCATGCAGACATGGCTCAAAGCCGACCGGTCGATACTATTGAAACCGCTATGGCTTCAGAAGGTGATGAAGTGCGCTTTCTTGAAAATATCAGGGAGCGCCTGCTCGTGCTTTTTGAAGGCTTTCAATCTCCCAACAACAAACAGATCGAAGCCAAAGTCGATTTGACCCTGAATTTTCTGGAATACCTGCTTTCAAGTATTGACAGCCGACTGGATAAAATGAAGAAATGATACCAATGACCAACCAATACCGTATTTTAATTGACTGCAAAGATGCCAAAGGGCTCGTGTATAAAGTCTCGAACGTCTTTTTCAATTATGATCTTAATATCCTTTCCAATAATGAGTTTGTAGACCGCGAAAATAACCGTTTTTTCATGCGCAGTGAGGTCATCGGCGAGATCGATGCACTGAAATTGTACGAAGAGCTTGAGAATGTGCTTCCTGCCGATGCCACCATTCAGGTTATTGCGCCGGCCAAAAAGAATATTGTCATTATGGCGACAAAAGAGAGTCACGCCCTTGGTGACATTCTCATCCGTTATGAAGATGGTGAGCTTGATGCCAACATCCTCGCAGTCATTTCCAATTATGATCTGCTTGAACCACTGGTCAGAAAATTCGACATTCCCTTTATTACTGTTTCCCATGAGGGGCTGGGACGCCCCGAACACGAGCAGGAGATACTCAAGGCGCTTGCAGGTCTAGGCGATATCGACTACATTGTATTGGCTAAATACATGCGCATTCTGACACCTGATTTTGTGGCCTGCCATGAAGATAAAATCATCAACATTCACCATTCATTTTTACCGGCATTCATTGGTGCCAACCCTTACAAGCAGGCATACGAACGGGGGGTCAAAATTATTGGTGCGACTGCCCATTTCGTTAATAACAATCTTGACGAAGGCCCGATTATCGCGCAGGAGATTATTCCTGTCGATCATGCCTACAGCTGGAAAGACATGCAGCGTTCCGGAAGGGATGTTGAAAAAATTGTACTCTCCCGTGCCCTGAAACTTGCACTGGAAGACCGCATCTTCGTCTATGCCAACAAAACGGTTATTTTCTAGTGTTCAACATTGTGCTGGTACATCCGCAGATCCCCAATAATACGGGGAGTATCGGTCGTCTTTGCGTTAATACCGGCTCCACGCTTCACCTGATCAAACCGCTGGGGTTTGATATATCGGAAAAAGCTGTACGCAGGGCGGGACTGGATTACTGGCATAAGCTGGATCTGCATGTTTATGAAGATATTGAGCAGTTTTTTGCCACGCATACCAATGCATCGCGCTTCTTTTTCGCCACGACAAAAACCAAACGTCCCTATTTTGATATGCGTTTTGAATCGGGTGATTACCTCTTTTTCGGCAGTGAAACGGCAGGGATTCCGGAAGCACTTCTTGAACGCTACAAAACACAGTGCATGACCATACCAATGAGCCGTGAAGGCCGAAGCCTCAATCTTGCAGTCAGTACCGGCATTGTACTCTATGATGCCATCCGTCAAAATTTCGAATCCTACAGGGAGCTTATGTGAATCCGATTGTCGATACCATTATAGTCATACTTTTCGTCATGCTGCTGGTCTATATTTTCCGCGGCTATCATCTTTCAAAACTTCATGAACGTGAATCTGATGAAGACAAGCAGCGTCACGATGATGCTTAAATCTGCCAAGTAACTGTAACGAGAACTTAAAAAAGTCTGTCTGCCCACAACTCAAGCGCTGTTTCAAAACGCTCAAAGAGTGATTCTGCCTGTTTAATAACCTTTGCCATAACCCATCCTTTGAATCATTGATTGGTGTATCGTAAACTTTTTTGCAAATTTCATCTAAAAATATTGCAAATTGACATATAATTTGAAATATATTTTGCAATTAACTATGATGGTTTTCAAAAAGAGGAGAAAATGTCATGAAAACGTTTTTTGAAATTGTCGAAGAGATCAAAGATGTCATCTCCGAAGAGTTCCCCGGGAAAAAAGTCTTTGATAAAGATGTCGCCAACCTTCTGGGAATTTCGCAGATGAATTTTGCAACCATGAAGAAGCGCAACAAAATTCCTTTCAATGAACTGCTCGACTTCTGTGCGAAACGCTCTATCGCCATCAACTGGCTGCTTTACGGTCAGGCTCCCGAAAGCCTTGTGGAACCGACAAACCGTTTCTATATGGTGCGTTATTTCAGTGAAGTCAGTGCCTCTGCAGGCGGCGGAGCGGAAAATGACGACGAGAGCTTCGAACCGCTGATGCTTGAAGGAAGTTTTGTCGCACTTCTCGGAGGTGAACAGGAGTTGCGTCATATTGAAGCGATCAATGTGACCGGCGATTCGATGGAGCCGCATTTCAGTTACGGCGACATCGTATTTGTCAATCGTTCCCGACGCGATATTGGCCGCGGCGGTGTTTTTACCATCAATACGGAACATGGTCTCTTTATTAAACGGATACAAAAGCGCATTGATGGTAAAATCGATATTATTTCAGATAACAGAGATTATCCTGTGCAGTCGGCATATCCCGAAGAGATTGAAATTATCGGAAGGGTTGTTGGACGTTTTGGCGGGGTCGAATAGGAACAGGTGTGATACAACGTCTTCTCTTTCTGCTGGTGCTTTTCCTTTCCGGATGTGCTCTGAGGCCTCAGCCTTCGTCACTTCAGGAGCTTGAACACTTTCCCCAGAACTTTGAAGCTTATACGCAAAATCTGACACTGCCGACCGAGACATCAGTGGATGAATATCGTTCCGTTGAGTCCGGCTTTTTTGAGCCATGGCATTATGAAAATGCACCAAAAACGCTTGAGGAGATTCTCTGGCCCTATCGCAGTTATACCAAAGGAGTCATATACGGGGCCAATCTTCAGCCGCTGGATACCCAGTGGTTCGAACATCAAAACAGCAATTCCGGTTTTGCAGCTTTTGACAGCGAAAAAAAATATGCCATAAGTGTCGCTTTTTCCCATTTGAAAAATTTCCCGACGATTGCACCGCTTTTTCGTGATCCCAAAGAGGCCGGAGAAGGCTTTCCCTTTGATTACAACCAAAACAGCGCAGTGCACGCGAATGAACCGCTCTATGTATCGCACTACAGTCAGGATGGAGCCTGGGTTTATGTATTTACCGCTTATGCGTCGGGATGGTTACATGTAAGAGATATCGCTTTGATACCACAGCATGATGCTGCGCTTTGGGAGCATGCCAAACAGGTGATGCTCACAACGGAACATACGCCACTGCATGAGCGTGAAGGAAACTACCTGTTTGACGGACGCATCGGTATGATGCTGCCGCTTATCGGCATGGATTCAAAAGTGTATTATCTTCTGGCAGCCGGGCGCGATCCGCATGGAGGCATCAGCTACCATCGCGTTACACTCCCTTTGGAGAGCGGAACCCTTGAACCACTGCCGCTGGAGCCTGATAGCATCGCATTAATAGGTAATCGACTCATCGGGGAAACTTACGGATGGGGAGGACTCTACGAAACACGCGACTGCTCCTCATTGCTCCGTGATTATTTTTCCGTTTTTGGAATCTGGCTGCCGCGCAACTCCTATCAGCAGTCCCAAATCGGAAAAGTGATCTCATTGGAAGGGTTGAATCCAAAGCGGAAAGCAGCGCGCATCATAGCTGAAGCCGTTCCTTTCGAAACCTTGCTCTACAAGCGGGGACATATTATGCTTTATCTTGGAGTCTATGAGAATCAGATCATGATTTTTCATGATGCATGGGGTGTGAAAACCTTTCGTAACGGAGCGGAGGGGCGTTTCATCGTAGGGAAAAGTATTATTTCAACTCTCGATTTTGGCAGTGAACTGGAGAGTTATGAGAGCGAAGCAGCTATTTTACCTCAGCTGCTAAGCATGAATATTGTGACGGCTAAGCCCTGATATCAAGCAGGGAACCCATCATCTCATCCTGAGTTTTAATGGCTGAGACGTTTGCCTTTTGAACATTTTCAATGGTAATCTGATCCGTCATCTCCCTGCTTAAGTCGGTTTGTGAAGCGGTGCTTCCATTGTTGGAAGCTTTGGTAGTCTGTGCCATGACGCTTCCGTTTGCTCCCTCTGTAATCGTTGTCTTGTTGGGTACAAATCCATCCGTATTGCTGTTTGCGACATTCTGCGCACTGTTATTCATAAAGACCTGATTGGCCTGCATGGAAGAGATATTGGATGAAATATTCATAATGGACTCCTGATGGAATCCATTATAGCCCTGAAAATCTGAAGGTTGCGTAAGAGCGGCAGATTAGTGCAGATCGGCGTTGAGTTTGACTTCGCGTGTGGAACGGCTCGCAGTGAGCTCTCCTGTAAGCGAGTTCTGTCGAAAATGCAGACCGTTAAGGCCGGCGAGTGTTTTACCTTTAAAGGTAGATCCCTCAAGGCTTTTGTCGGGGTTTGCAAGCTTGATTTTCTCAAGTTGTTCAGGATAGATAGTAATCTTGGTTCCCTCCAGAATCGAAATGCCCGCATCGATAATACAACCGTCACCCAGTGGAATACCGCAAACCGAGTTGGCACCCAGCAGGCAGTTCTTGCCGATAGAGATCGGATTGCCATCAGTACCGCTAAGCACACCAAGGATCGAGGCACCTCCGCCGACATCAGAACCGTCGCCTACAATGGCTGAGCTTGAAATGCGTCCTTCGACCATGCTGATACCGGTTGTTCCGGCGTTGAAGTTAATGTAACTTGCACCCGGCATGACGGTGGTTCCTGCATGCAGCTGTGCTCCGAAACGTACTTTTGAGGTATCAAGGATACGGGTATTGTCTGCAGGGATGATGTGCTGCAGGAAGCGTGGAAATTTATCTACAAAATCGATATGCGGATACTCTCCTGAAAATTTGAGTTCAATTTCATATTCGCGCAGCCATGCCAGTTCAATTGGCGTACCTGATGACCATGCAACGTTGGGAAGCGCGCCGAAAGCACCGGTAAGATTGATGCTGCGAAGCGGCACTTTGGCAAGTGAAAGCGCATAAAGTTTCAGGTACGTCGCTTCGACACTCTGGCATGGCGCATCGTTGAAGAGAAATACCACGCGAAATTCGCCTTCGCGCATACCGTTTTCCCTGATTTGGTTGTAAAGCGCCGAAACCACCTGAATGTTGCGATGGGCATCGCCATAAGCTTCATCAGCATAGGGTGTAAATGCATTGAGACAGCTTTTGAGAAATTCGAGATTGACATTTGCGACTACTTCATTGGCGCTGAAATCAACAGCAATTCCCTGCTCACGGAGCGCTTCGATAAAAAGTGCTGCGCTGCCGAAATTCTCATTCCAGTTGACGACGGGGTAGGTAGCCTGAAGGACCTTGTCGGTATTGAGCTGTCCAAAGTCGACACGGCAAATACCGAATGCCAGCGGGTCTTTATAGCCGGCAGTCGCTTTGATAGATTCAATTTTTTCTTTAAATGCATCGGTGGTTTCGATCACTTCCATGGATTCCCTTTTGTAAATTTTTGAAATTTTAACATAGTGCTGGCTTAAACCCTAAAGAAAGCCTTTTAAGGTGAGCTTCTTTTGAAGTAGGAATGTTATACTGCCGAGAATTGCGCAAAGGATTTTTAACGTGGATACATGGATTCAGCTTTTTGAATCAAACGACCTTATTGGCGTCAAACAGTATATTAAAAACGGTGCCGATGTGAACGCCTCCAATGAACATGACGAATCGGTGCTGGCACTCTCACTTAAAATGCATTGCGACGAAGCGATTATCGATCTGCTGATCGCATCGGGTGCCGACACCGATGATTTTGATGAAGAGGGGGTGAGTATCTTCGATTATACGATTACCTACAACCATCCGGCACTCTTTCACAAGCTTGTCGATGCAGGTATCGATGTAAACCAAACGCGCCGCAGAAGCCGTTTTACACCCTTGATGGCCGCAGTCTGCTATTCGCGGCTGGATATGGCAAAAACCCTTTTGGAAAAAGGCGCCGATATTGAAGCTCAGGACAATAAAGGCTTCAAGGCAATCGATTTTGCGCGAAAGATGCGCAAACGGGTCATGTTCGAACTGCTTGGCGGTGAACTCTAGCGGTTTGCAAATTAAAAAAACTTACCCTGATTTTCATTATCAAGCGGTTTGCGTTTCTCTTTGGCAAGCCACTCTTGCAGCAGATGTTCGACGACTTTGCTCAGGCTCATCTTGTAGCGCTGACGGGAATAGCGCATCGCTTCATCCCAGGTATTCCGGTCAATCAGAAGACTTCTGGTGATTTCATCTTTTGGTTTCATCGGGCAGATCCTGATACTATATAGCGTATTATATAATATCATTTGAGCTTTTCTCTTTCCCGGAAATAAAAAATTTGAAAAAATAATGATACAATCGACAAATGTTTATCTTAGTGAGGGAATAATATGGATTCCAACGCATTTTTAAGCCGTCAGCCGATTCTTGACCGTCAGGAAAAAACGGTGCTGTATGATCTGTTTTATCTTGATCGCAACCATGATAGTGAGTTTATCGACGATCGTTACGCTACGGCTTCAGTCCTGACGACAGTACTGAATAAATTCGGACTTAAAAATATTGTTGGGGATCATAGCGCACTGATCAAGGCGGATCGCTCATTTTTAATGCATGATCTTATTTTTTCAATTCCGAAAGAGTATTTTGTCATCGCGGTGCTGGAGCAGGTTAATATTGATGCCGCAGTGCTGGAACGATTAACAAAGCTCCATCAGCAGGGATACCGTCTGGCGCTTAACGATATCGCCCTGACGGAAGAGAATCTCATACGCTATCAAGATGTTTTGGGGATCCTCGATTATGTCAAAATCGATGTGGCGCGGACCGGCTTAAACCTCATAGAGCAGATGTTGCCAAAGCTCCAGGGTTTCAAAGGTTTCAAAATTGCCGCCAATGTAGAAAGTACTGAAGAGTTTGAACAGTGCAAAGCTCTTGGTTTTGACGGTTTTCAGGGCTTTTATTTTGCCAAACCGAAAATCATGAATCATGCGACGCTCGACGTATCTCAGGTCAGTGTCCTGCGCCTGACCTCCATGCTAATGAGTGAAAGTACCGAAGTCGATACGATCGTTACGGAATTTGAACACAATTATGCATTAACCATACAGCTGTTAAAGTTTATCAATTCGGGAGCTTTCCATTTCAAGCAGAAACTCACTTCCATCAAGCATATTTTAACGCTGCTGGGACGTCAAAAACTCATGGAATGGCTGTTGTTGATGATCTATGCCAAATCGATTGTCAATAATCCCAGCATGGATTCGCCTCTGCTTCTGATGGTTAAAAATCGTACCGAGCTGATGACGAAACTGGTTGAAAAAGTTGCGCCTGATGCTTCCAAGGAGTATCGCAGTGAAGCCTATTTTGTTGCGGTTCTGTCCCTCTCGGACACACTTTTTTCCGTTTCAAAAGAGATGATCCTCAATGAGCTCAATGTCGATGACGTTGTTCGAGATGCGCTGCTTTACGGGAAAGGGCAGTTGGGAGAAATTTATAATCTCGTTAGAGATATTGAGCAGCTGCGAAGCGCCAATATTGAAGCTTTTATTGAAAAATATCGGCTTGATCGCGATGCGATTGCACTGATAGCATCAGAGTCAATGAGTCACGTCAACGAGCTGGAGGCATCACTTAAATATGATGCCATGATTGCGGACTAGATTTTAAACGTGTAATTCTTTTTGTGGTGCTGATGGATTTTTTTATTCCAGAGCACTCTCTTATGACGATAAACGAGATACAGAGCAATAACAATCACCAGTATCATCGTAAGCAGCATGAGCAGCATCTGTATCTCCTTTTTTTATACTTCTTTAAACTATATCGTCTATTTTAAGAAAAAATTATAAATCAATACGAATTTTTAAAAAATTTAATGTCAGAAAAGTGGCATTTACAGGAGTGTGTAGGAAATTTTCAGATTTTCAAGCTTTTCTTTGAAACGCTTCAGTGCCACTTCCGCAACAGCTGCGTCACTGTGGGCTACCGATATTTCTACTCTGGGAACACCCTCAATCAACATGGGCAAAGATGAGAACTCGACGGATTCAGGGAGGGTCTGCATCACATCAATCAGGGTGTTTTCACTCGTTTCTGCCAGAAGTGTTCTCCGATGCAGGGGTTTTTCGTTTTTCGGATAAAAGCGTTCAAGTGCTTCAATAATCATCGGATGCGCCATATTTGGAAATCCCGGCGTAAAAAAGTAGCGCTCTTCCAGATAGAAACCTGACATATTATTCACCGGATTTTGCAAAAGCTCTGCATGCTCAGGAAGGTCTGCCATGTGAATCCTGTGCGGATAGGCCGCGTCCCCAAAGCGTTCAATGATGTCACGTTCAAACGCTTTATGGCGTGTCACGTCTTTACATGTAAAGATCTCCGCAGCTATCTCCCGCGTCAAATCATCCGGAGTCGAACCGATACCTCCAAAGCTGAACATCACCGCGTCGGGATCATTGCGTATCATCTCGAAAACATTACGAAGCAGGGCAGGGTGGTCATTGACAATAAAGACGCCGTGAAGCTTGTGTCCGCGTGCCATCAGGGCCTCCTGAACAAAAGCAAAGTGTTTGTCCTGACGTCTCGCATTGAGTATTTCGGTACCAATAATGACCGCATAAAAGTGTGGTGACGTTATCATCGCTCAATGCCCCGTGACTTGATGTAGTGATAAAGAGACTGCTGTGTCCCGATTTGAATGTTTTCAACAATTTTTTTCATTGAAAGCCCGAGTGTATAGAGTTCTTCTATTTTAGCACGATGCGGATCAAAGATACTTTTGATAAGCACACCTTCTTTTCGTCCTACTTTGACACCGCGCTGTTTCAATCGACTGCGGCGCACTAAGGTGCTACGCTGTTTTTGCTGTTCATGGCAGAGATTCAATAGATGCAGGAGTTCCGTGGTTGATGTCGATCCGGGTTCGATCTTGACATTCACGTCGACAATAATAATGGTTACGGATCGCTTCAGCAACGATTCCAGCAGTGTCATGATGGGTGGCAGGGTAGTGGCAAGTGCTGAGAGTGTCGGCAGCACGAGTGTCGCATCCTGTGTCAGTTTCTGCTCCAGAACATCACAGGCGCTTTCCGGAAGCAGTGTTAAAAAGTCACCATTGCCCAGACGTTGCGAATTGAAATATTCCAACAAAGCAAACTTTTGTTTATCAAGAGGCACTTCAATCCCTTGAAACAGTGCTCCATAAAGCATATTGGCCCTTTTTTTATGGATTTAAATAGGTAATATTATCATATTTAAATTGTATTTAGTATTTATATTATTACAAATAT
Organism: Sulfurimonadaceae bacterium; assembly: GCA_050305515.1. GTDB lineage: Bacteria > Campylobacterota > Campylobacteria > Campylobacterales > Sulfurimonadaceae > JAFGUB01. The sequence goes on along the minus strand of JBNLFL010000038.1, from coordinate 19,771 downwards.
AATGATTTATATTTTTGTAATATCTACATGGTTGCGTATGAAATGCGACATGGTATGAGGAAATGTTTATGTTTTACAGGATAAGAAGTATGGGAGATAGAGGCAAGGGCATTACATGTAATGGTTACATGTAATGCTTGGGGTCGTTAAGAGAGTTGAGAAATGATAGTCGCCTGAACGCTTGAGATCTCCTGCGTTCCGTCAACACGAACGTATTTGACGCTTGCATCTTCAGCAGCCATTGCCTTGTAGTAATCAACAAGGGGCTGCGTCTGCTCATGATACACTTTGAGGCGGTCTTTGACGACCTCTTCTTTGTCATCGTCACGCTGCACCAAATCTTCACCGGTGATGTCGTCTTTGCCTTCGACTTTTGGCGGATTGTAGACAACATGATAGGTTCTGCCCGATGCGAGGTGGGCACGGCGGCCGGACATGCGTTTGACGATCTCTTCATCGGCAACGTCAATCTCGACAACGGCGTCGATTTTGATGCCCGCATCTTTCACGGCATCCGCCTGAACAATCGTACGCGGAAAGCCATCGAACAGAAAACCGTTTTTACAGTCATCGGCAGCAATACGCTCTTTGACCAGACCGATAATGATCTCATCCGTGACCAACGCCCCGGCATCAATAGCGGCTTTTGCCAGCTTGCCCAGTTCCGTTCCCTCTTTGATTGCCGCGCGCAGCATGTCGCCTGTGGAGATCTGCGGAATGTTAAACGCTTTGGTCAGAAACTGTGCCTGAGTCCCTTTGCCTGCGCCGGGTGCTCCAAGTAAAATGATGTTCATAGGGTGACTCCTTGATATGGTTTGGAATTAAATTTTGGATGCAATAAATGTTTCCATCTCATCGACGATGGCTTCGATGCTCCGTTCGCCGTCGATTACATGTAAAAGATTTTTAGCCTTGTAAAAAGACTGGATCTCCGCCAAAGGTTCAGAGTAGATACGCATGCGGTTATTGAAAACCTCATCATTGTCATCAGCGCCGCGTGCACGGCCAAGGACACGTTCACGGGCGACCGCTTCGCTTACCTTGACTTCAATGACGCTCTCAAGGCGCAGGTCCGACGTTTCACCCAGGTAGTTTTCAAGCGCTTCCATCTGCTCGATACTGCGCGGATAGCCATCGAGAATGACCACGTCGGTTGATGCGTTTTTAATGGCGCCCACAATCGTCTCAATCGCAATGTCAATAGGGACAATCAGCCCTTTTGAAATAAACGAATCAATGATTTTCCCGCGCTCGCTGCCGCTGGAGACTTCCGCACGCAGCATATCACCGGTAGAGTAGTGCGCGATACGTTCGCTCTGGTGTGAAGCGATCAACGCGGCATCGGTCGTTTTACCTGATCCCGGCGCTCCGATAATCAAAAAAAGCTGTTTCATGGATGACTCACTTTGTTGGAGTTATGGTAGCTATTGCGCGAGCGTAGCAATCGCTACTTGCCCGTCGGTTTGTCACGCAGTCTGATGTGAAGGTCGCGCAGCTGCGTCGGATCGACTTCGCTCGGTGCTGAAGTGAGGATACAGGAAGCCTTTTGCGTTTTCGGGAATGCGATAACGTCGCGGATGCTCTCTTTTTTGGTCAGAAGCATCACAAGACGGTCAAAGCCGATAGCAAATCCACCGTGCGGCGGTGCACCGAATTTGAGCGCATCGAGCAGGAAGCCGAATTTTTCACGGGCTTCGTCCTCTTCAATCCCCAGAAGTTCAAAGATTTTACTCTGGATCGCCTCTTTATGAATACGGATCGATCCGCCGCCGAGTTCGACACCGTTAAGAACAATGTCATAGGCGATTGACTCGATATCCTCAACATGCTCATGATTGAGATCTTTTGGCATGGTAAAGGGGTGGTGCAGCGCTTTGACGCGACCGTCTTCGATTTCAAACATCGGGAAGTCGACAACCCACAAAAACTCGAAACGGTCTTTGTCGATAAGGTTCATTTTCTCATGCTCCGCCAGGAAAATACGGAAACGTCCCATGTAATCCCAGACCGTTTTCTTGTCACCCGCACCGAAGAAGACGACGTCGCCCACTTCCATACCGGTACGCTCGATGAGCAGATTCAGATCTTCTTCGCTGAAGAATTTTGTCAGAGGTCCCTTAATGCCGTCCTCTTTCATCTGGAAATAGCCCAGACCTTTGGCACCGAACTGACGAACATAGTCTTCAAAGCTTTTCATTTCGCGTTTGGAGAAGACCAGATCCGCACCCGGAACGCGCAGGGCTTTGATGCGGTTCATCTTGGGGTTTGACGCGATGGAAGTGAATACTTCGTTGTCGCAGCGTGCAAAGATGTCGATCACATCGACCATCTCAAGTCCGTAACGCATATCCGGTTTGTCCGAGCCGTACACTTCCATAGCCGTAGCGTAGGTCATGCGGTTGAATGGCGGCTTTACATCATAACCGGCAGAGGCGAAGATACCCTGGATCAGTTCTTCAGCGACCCCGATAACGTCTTCCTGATCACAGAAACTCATCTCAACGTCGATCTGGGTAAATTCAGGCTGACGGTCGGCACGCAGGTCTTCGTCACGGAAACATTTGGCAATCTGGAAATAGCGGTCAAAGCCGCCAACCATCAGAAGCTGCTTGAAAAGCTGCGGAGACTGGGGCAGGGCATAAAACTCGCCGCTGTGAACACGGCTGGGTACAAGGTAGTCACGCGCGCCTTCAGGCGTCGATTTGGTGAGAATCGGGGTTTCCACTTCCAGAAAACCGAGCTTGTCAAGGACATTGCGCGTGGCAATGGAAGCTTTGGAACGGACTTTGAATGTCTCATACGAAGCAGGGGAGCGCAGGTCAAGGTAGCGGTATTTGAGCTTCGTCTCTTCACCGACATTGGGATCACCGATAACAAACGGAACCGGAGCACTGCGGTTTTCGATGATGAGTTCATGCACAATGACCTCGATCGCTCCGGTTTTCAGACGCGGATTGACCAGGCCTTCGCCGCGATGGCGCACTTTTCCCTTGGCGATCAGGACGAATTCGTCACGCACTTCGTTAGCCACTTTATGGGCGCTTTCACTGTCGGCGGGGTCGTTGACCAGCTGGATCAGACCGCTCTTGTCGCGCAGGTCGATAAAGATAATGCCGCCATGGTCACGGTAGCTGTTCGCCCAGCCGGAGAGGACGACGTCCTGTCCGATATGGGCTTCGCTGAGTTCAGTACAATAATGGGTTCTCAATTGGGGAGTCCTCAAAAAATGTTTTCGCGATTATATCGGCTCTTGCCTTGGGCTTTGCTAATATGCCTTACATGTAAGCATGCGTGTACAAATTTTGTTATAATGCCCCACACAACGATCGCAGGATTATCATATTGAAATTATCTAATATTAAAAAAGTCGGCATCATTTTACGCCCCTCGACTCCGGAGCTTAAAGCGACTTTTTATCATGTCAAGTCGCTTTTTGAATCGCATGGCGTCGAAGTCCTGATTGACAATATGAGTGCGAGTATGATTGACATTCTCGGGCAGGAGTTTGATATTCTCTGCCAAAACAGCGATATGCTGATCACGATCGGGGGTGATGGCACCCTGATCTCTGCCGTGAGGCGTTCCTTTGCCTATGATCTTCCTGTTTTGGGTGTCCATGCCGGAAAACTCGGCTTTCTGGCCGATCTGGACATCGCGGAGCTCGAAACCTTCATTCCCAAACTGGTTCGCGGTGAATACCGCATTGACCGGCGCGCCATGCTCGAAGCGACCATCACCACACAAAACGGCACGACCCGCCTCATTGCATTCAATGATATCGTGCTCACCCGTCCCTCGATTGCAAAGATGATCCATCTCGAAACGCGGGTTGACGGAAAGTCTTTTAACACCTATTTCGGTGACGGGGTTATTATCTCGACACCGACGGGCTCAACCGCCTACAACCTCTCGGCCGGCGGTCCGGTGCTTTTTCCCCTGACACAGGTCTTTGCTCTGACGCCCATCAGCCCGCACTCTTTGACACAGCGGCCGGTCGTACTGCCGGGACATTTTGAAATTGAAGTGCAGACACCCGAGCAGAGTGCATTGGCAATCGTCGATGGACAGGATATCTATGAATTCGGAGTTGGTGACGCCGTACTGATTAAACTTGCTTCCGAATCTGCGCAGCTGGTACATCAGGAAGATTTCAATTACTTCGATGTGCTCAAAGGCAAACTGGGCTGGGGTGAATAGTGCTGGAACGTTTTTATCTTAAAGAGCTGCTCAGTTTTGAAGCGGCTGAACTCGAGTTCGAGCGGGGTCTGATTGTCTTTACCGGGCCGAGCGGCAGCGGTAAATCGATTCTTATGGAAGCGATACTGGCAACGCTGGGACGCGCAGAAGCACGGGCGTCACTCTCCGAACTGAGCGTTTCATGGCAGCTCGATGAAGCAGAACACGGCATTCTCAATGAAGATCCCAATGTGCTGCGTCATGTCAAAAAAGAGAAGGTACGTTACTTCATCAACAATCAGACCCTTTCCAAACGCACACTCTCCGAGATCAGTGCCAACTATCTCAAACATCTTTCGCTTCGTGACTACAGCGACTTTGAAAATGAAAAGCTGCTCTCATTATGCGACCGTTTTGTCGAAAAACGGCATGCGGGGCATCTTAAGCGTGTCCGGCAGATGCAGGAGACGTTTGATGCGTATCGGGAAGCAAAAAAAGAGCTCGAAACGCTTGAAGACGAGGAGCGGCGTATCGTCGAACTCAAAGAATTCGCCCGTTTCGAAATCGATAAAATCGATGCCATCCATCCGGAGACCGGAGAGGACGAGCGGCTTCTCGAGATAAAAAAAGCGCTCTCCAAACGCGACAAGATCGAAGCGTCCATTCAAGAGGCGCAGCAGATATTCTCTTTTGAAAACGATGTCACGGCGGCTCTGGAACTTCTGTGTGTGGAGAGCGGTTTTTTCGACGATGCCATGAATGAACTGCGCAGCCATTTCGACGAAGGGGCCCTGCGTCTTGAAGAGCTTGACGATGTTGACATCGAATCGGTTCTGGACCGCATTGAAGCGCTCTCGGAACTCAAGCGCCGCTACGGATCGATTGAAGCGGCACTGGAGTATGTCGAAGAGAAGCGTCGGGAGCTTGAGCGTTATGAACGTATTGAAGTCGCCAAGGATGAACTGCTGCATCGTGTCGCTTCGCTTGAGGCAGAAGCCCGCAGCCTTGCCGCCCAGCTCTCGGAGTCCAGAAAAAAGCTCCTTACCCCTATGATGGAGCGTATTAACAGCTATCTGCAGGAGCTCTATCTACGTCCGGCTGCTTTGACGCTCGCAGCAGCACCCATAAGCGCATCGGGCAGCGACCGTCTGGAACTTACCCTTGATGCAACCGCAATCGGGTCACTGAGTTCAGGAGAGTTTAACCGCTTGCGATTGGCGGTTCTGGCGCTTTGGGCAGAATTTATCGACAGCAGCAGCGGCGTTTTGATGCTTGATGAGATCGATGCCAATCTCAGCGGTGAAGAGTCGATGAGCGTGGCAAGGGTGCTGCGGCGTCTGAGCCGCGTCTACCAGATATTCGTCATCTCCCATCAGCCCCAGCTTACCGCGATGGGAGAGCAGCATTTTCTTGTCAGCAAAGACGAGAAAAGCCGCGTTAGAGTCCTTGAGACACACGAGCGCATTGAAGAGATTGCCCGCATGATCAGCGGCGAGAGCATCACCAAAGAGGCCAGACTCTTTGCCAAAGACCTTCTTGAGAGCGCCCGGTGTGTCTTGTAATTGCCTTTATTCTGGGCATCATGAGCGTCAATGCTTTTATGGCGGGCAATATGGGTCTCGGTATGATGACAGCTGCCGGGTCTCTTTTTTTCACAGTGCTGATGCTGCGAACCATTTTAAAAGTCATCCGTTCAAAGAAGGAACCTCATGATCATTGACACACACATTCATCTGGATGATCCGCGATACATCGAAGATTTGCAGCAGGTGCTCGCACGATCACGCGAAGCGGATGTCGAAGCCTGGATAATACCCGGTGCCGATCCGAAGACACTTGAACATGCCCTATCGCTGTGCGAATCGCATGAAAATCTCTACTTTGCCGCCGGTGTGCACCCTTATGACATGGATGCCTTTGAATCGCTCGATTTTGAGCGTTTTATCCATCATGACAAATGTGTTGCCATCGGAGAGTGCGGGCTTGATTACTACCGTCTTGAAGGCACTGACGAAGAGAAAGAGGCAGAAAAACTGCGTCAGCAGGATATTTTCCGTGCGCAAATCCGTATCGCCAAAGCCGCCGGCAAACCCCTGATTGTACATATCCGTGATGCGAGCAGCGATTCAAAGCGTATCCTGCTTGAAGAAGACGCCCAAAGTGTCGGCGGCGTCCTCCACTGCTACAATGCCGATCATCAGCTGCTCTCTCTCGCGGATGCGGGATTTTATTTTGGTATCGGCGGCGTACTTACGTTTAAAAATGCCAGAAAGCTTGTCGAGGTGCTTCCGATGATTCCCGAAGATAAACTGCTCATCGAAACTGACGGCCCCTATCTGACGCCGCATCCGCATCGGGGTGCACGCAATGAACCCGCATACTGTACCCTTGTTGCCGACAAAATGGCGGAGCTTCTTGCAAGCGATGCGGCGCAAATCGCCGCGCTGACAACCGCCAATGCCAAAAGACTTTTTAGAATTTAAAGCAGATTTTAGGTAAAATTGGGCACTTTCAACACGGGAGCCGACTGGTTTTGATCCGATTTTTCTTCTTTATTGCCCTTCTATTGCAGCCGCTTACCGGAGCTTTGACATTTGAGTCCAACTATCAGCATGAGAGTGTCGTACTTAAAAGCCTCGACATTGATCCTTCGTTTCTCAACGACAAGATTCTGATTCAAACGATTGAAGCGTACAAAGAGACCTATCGCAACCGCCATTTTTTCAAAACCATGGACGAAGCCTATCTTTACATCCCGATGATCAAAAGCATTCTTTCGCGTTCCGATCTTCCGGGAGAGTTTCTCTTTCTGGCTATGGTCGAATCCAACTTTTCGACTCGGGCATTTTCCAACAAGCGTGCTGCGGGGCTTTGGCAGTTTATGCCGCAAACGGCAGAGCGTCAGGGACTGCGCATTGACGATTATGTGGATGAACGCCGCGATCTGGTAAAATCGACCCAGGCAGCGGTTGACTATCTGGGAGACCTGCACAAGCGTTTTGGTAAATGGTATCTCGCTGCCATGGCTTACAACTGCGGTGAAGGACGGCTCAACCGCGCCATAGAGCGCGCCGGAACAGACGACCTCTCTGTTTTGCTTAACAGCAAGAAGCGCTATATTCCGCTCGAAACACGTCTGTACATCCGTAAAATCCTGGCGCTGGCGCTCATGGGAAGCGATGAAAACTATCTGATAACCCGCGAGTACGATTTTCTGCTCAACCGCGCTACCGCTTTTTCCATTGTTCCTGTCGAGATTGCAAGCGGCGAGCGTCTCAGCCGCATTGCCAAGACGCTGCAACTGCCGGTCAAAGAGCTTGAGAAATACAACCGTCACCTTAATTACGATTTTGTTCCCCCTTATGGCAAAACCTATACCATCTACATTCCGTATGCCAAACTGACGGATTTCAAGCGCGACTACAAGCCAGAACCGCTTCGCAATATCTACATGATCCATACGGTCAAAGCGGGGGACAACCTCTCGAAAATCGGAAAACGCTACGGCGTCTCCTATAAAAAGATTATGGATTTCAACCGTCTTGAAAAAACGAATCTCTCGCTGAAACAGCGCCTCATCATTCCGGTTGACAAACCGGCGGTTGACAGTGAGATGCGTTATGTCGTTCAATCCGGTGACACCCTCATCTCCATCGCCAAAAGTTTTGAGATCTCCGTCGACAAACTGATGGCGATGAACAATCTGAAAAATTCATTTATCCGTATTGGTGACCGTCTGAATGTTTATGACTAAAGCCCTGGCGTTTTTTGCACTGCTACTGCTGCTTGCAGGCTGTAGCACCAGAACCCGTGAGGGCTATCTGCACCATGGCAGCGTAACAGAGCAGAAACCCGAACAGAAAAACTACTCCCACCCCACGATGCGCCCCTATACGGTTCATGGCAAACGCTACTACCCCAGCGTCGTGCATCAGGGTGAAGAGTTTCACGGACGCGCAAGCTGGTACGGTCCCGATTTTCACGGTAAACTGACATCCAACGGCGAGACTTACAACATGTACGCGATGACCGCCGCACACAAAACGCTTCCCATGAATACGATTGTCAGGGTTACGAACAAAAATAACGGACGCAGCGCCGTGGTCCGTGTGAACGACCGCGGACCGTTTGTTGAAACCCGCATTATCGACCTTTCGAAAAAAGCCGCGCAGGAACTTGGCATGATCGCATCGGGAACGGCGCCGGTCAAACTTGAAATTCTTGGATTCGAATCGCAGGGCAGTCAAAAGATCTCTTCGATCGAGTCGCTTAAAAAGGGACCAAAAGAGCAGGTTATGGGCTCTTTTGCAATCCAGATCGGTGCATTTTCACGGATTGAAGGGGCCATTGCGACACAGGAAAAGTATGACAAGACACAGGGGTATTCTGCTATCATTAAAGACATGGAACAGGAGAGCGGAAGGATATTTCGCGTCTATCTCACAGGATTCCAGAGTGAAGCCGAAGCCAGAGATTTTATAGAGAGCGGAACGCTTTCACACGCATTTATTGTAAGGGAGTAGGGATGAAGCGACTTGAGCGCACCACCAAAGAGACGGCCATCACCGTAGAGCTTGAGCTTTACGGAAGCGGTAAAAGCAGCATTGAGACGGGCGTGGGGTTTTTCGACCACATGCTGGAGAGTTTTTCCAAGCACTCCCTGATTGATCTTAACGTTACATGTAGAGGCGATACCCATATTGACGACCACCACAGTGTTGAAGATGTGGGTATCGTGATCGGCCGGCTTTTGCGTTCGGCTATCTATCCCATCGAGAAGGTCGAGCGTTTCGGAAATGCGGTTGTCGTGATGGATGAAGCTGCCGTTTCATGCGATATGGATCTGAGCAACCGTCCCTATCTGCATTATGAAATCGACGTTGAAGGCAAGGTCGGACGTTTCGATACGGAGTTGAGCGAAGAGTTTTTTAAAGCTTTGGTACAAAATGCCGGGATATCAGCACATATCGTCATGCAACGCGGCAAGAACAAGCACCATATCATTGAAGCGGCGTTCAAGGCCTTTGCCGTCGCGCTGCGTCGCGCCGTCACGCCTAACGAGCGCACCGGTATTCCCAGCACCAAGGGAGTGCTGTGATCCGTTTGATCGTACTTGATGTTGACGGCTGTCTGACGGACGGACGTATCATCTACAGCAACGACGGCAACGAGACGAAAGCCTTTGATGTCAAAGACGGTCTTGCCATTCGCAGCTGGATTCGCATGGGACATCAGGCCGCCATTATCACGGGGCGTGAATCGGCTATTGTGCAGCGCCGCGCAAAAGAGCTCGGTATCGAACTGCTGTTTCAGGGTGTCAAGGACAAAGCGTCGCTTCTGCGCCGCATTGCATCGGAGCAGAAGCTTCAGGCGGATGAGATTGCCGCCATCGGCGATGACCTGAACGATTATCAGATGCTGCAGTTCGTCGGACGCTCTTTCGCTCCGGCTGATGCGACTGCGCCCATCCGTTCACTGGTGCAAACCTGCCTGAAAAAATCGGGAGGACGGGGCGCTGTCCGGGAAATGATTGAAACGCTGCTTGAAGAGAACGGCCAGACGTCTGAATTTCTGGCTTTGTGGCTATAATGCGGCTGAGTATCAACCTGTTTTTTGTGCTGCTGCTTTCCATGCTGCTTGCCGTTTTCCTGTTCTTTAAACCTATCAAAACGGCACCGCTGCCGACACAGGAGGTAGCGCAACTTGAGTTGGTCAACTTTACGCTCTATTCCATGAAACCCGAAGGTGTCGAAAACGTCCTTGCCGGATCTCTGGGACAGCGCTTTGAAGATCGTTACGAAGTGACCAATGTGACATTTTCCGATGCTACAAAATCGCAGATGGAAGTGATGCACGCAGACAGGGGACTTTACCGTGAAGACCGTATCGACCTCTCCGGAAATGTCACCTACCGTCAGGAAGGCGGGATCGAGTTTGAATCGGAGAAGGCCCATTATGATCTTAACAACTCTGTCGTTACGACACCCGGTGCCTTTGTAATCACGATGAACGAAAGCCGGGTTGATGGCGAACGTCTCTATTTTCAGACCAAGGAGCGGCATATGAAAGCCGAAAACATCAAGGCCTTATATATTGAGGAAGTACAATGAGACATCTCGCGGTTGTTCTGTTTCTCTTCGGCTCCGTATTGCTGCAAGCTGAAGCGCTAAAAGTTGTCGCAGACAATTTTGAAGCCGATGAAAAGTCCGGAATTTCTATCTTCTCGGGGCATGTCAGTATCTCAAAAGGGCGTGACGAAATGAATGCATCGCGTGTCACCATTCATATTGATGCCGAGCGCCATCCTACACAATACACGGCAGAGGGCGACGTCCATTTTTTCATTTCAGCCGAAGCCAATGCCACCTACCGCGGTAAGGCCCAAAAAGCGGTTTTCAAGCCGGATGAGCAGGAATACCGCTTCTACGGCGATGTCGAACTGATGCAGCTCGATCAGAAAAAGAAGATTGTCGGCAATGAAGTCCTTGTCAATATTAAAAAAGGAACTGCAATAGCCCAGGGTAAAACCGACAAGCCCGTCATCATGATTTTTGAACTGGAGGAGAAGCATGATTGAGATTGTCGATTCATCGTTTGAGACTTCCGCACCGAATGTTTCACTGGTTCCTTTTAACGATCAGTTTAATGAAGTGGCGTTCATGGCCCGCTCCAACGTCGGGAAAAGTTCGCTTCTGAATTCTCTGAGTAACCGGAAAAGTCTTGCCAAGGTTTCGGGAACGCCCGGAAAAACGCAGCTTATCAACTATTTTAACATTACGTTTATGGACCGCGATACCGGTGAAAAGAGTCAGGCAAAATTCATTGACCTTCCCGGATTCGGCTATGCGAAAGTCGCCAAATCGATTAAAGCCGACTGGCATAAGAATCTGACCGAGTTTATTGAAGCGCGACGCCAGATCCGGCTCTTTATTCATCTGGTGGATGCCCGTCATACCGACCTGGAAATAGACCGTTCCGTTGAGGATTTTTTAAACCAGATCACAGATACGGATCAGCGCGTCCTGAAAGTCTTTACCAAAATCGACAAACTGAACCAGAAGGAGCTCGGCGAACTGAAGAAAGCATTCCCGGAAGCGATCCTGATCTCCAACAGCAAACGCCGGGGGATCGACAAGCTGGTTCAGGAGATCCACAAAAATCTTTTCGGAGCACTTACCCATGAGTGATATTCTCTACCGCAAAGCGACGCTCGCCGACATTCCGGCCATGCAGCGTCTGGTCAGCCCGGAAGTCAACAGCGGCCTGATCCTCATGCGCAGTGATGATGAACTTTCCACCAATATCCGTTCCTATACGCTTGCATTCGAAGGCGATGCACTGGCAGGTTTTTGTGCGCTGCACATCCATACCCCTTCGCTTGCCGAGATTCGCTCGCTTGTGGTCATCGAGCGCCTGCGCGGTCACGGTATTGGAACCTCGCTGGTTGAACATGCGCTTGAAGAGGCTTCAAGACTCGGCCTCAAGCAGGTTTTGACGCTGACGTATCAGCAACACTTTTTTGAACATCTTGATTTTATCGAGATTCCGAAAGAATCCATCCCCGAGCACAAGATCTGGGCCGATTGTATCAAATGCAAGCACTTTCCGGTATGCAACGAAATCGCGCTTATCAAAACACTCTGATACCGATTTGGAGCCTGCCGCTCTTTCTTGTTTATGAGAGTCTGAGCAGTCTCTACCTTCTGCTGCCGCCACTGCTGGGTCTGCTCTTTGTTCTGATGATGGAGGCCTACGAGCGCGAAGATACGCGTTCTCTCTTTGTCATCATTGCGATGCTGGTTATTTTCGAGGCTGAAAAAGGCTACCTTTTTCTGAGCACCTTTCTCTATTTTGTACTGCTTTACCGGTTGCTGATACCACTGCTTAAACAGTACATTGTATGCGAATCGTGCCTCAGGATGTTCTACGTCATACTCGCGTACGTCGGATATACGCTGCTTATGATGCTGCTTTCGCAAATTTTTCTTTTCGAGATTCCGGTTTTCGGAAGCTATATGATTTACTATATAATTATTGAATTTCTATTGATCCAGCTGCTATGAGAATTAAAATTATCCTTCTGATCTTTTCACTGATATGGGTGGCACTGCTGGTGCGTATTTTTTACCTTTCAGTCCAGTCCAACGCCTATTATGATGCGCTCTCGGACAACAACACCATCAAGTCTGAATTGATTACACCCATCCGGGGCAATATTTTCGATCGTAACGGCAATCCCATCGCTATCAACAAGCTCGGATTTAAAATCGTACTGGAGCCGCACCTGAGCGATCCTTCCGAAAGAAAAATTCTCGAGGAGGAGTTGCAGACGCTAATATCGTATCTGCCTTCACTTGACTATGATGACATGCTCAAGCGCTATCTTAAAAAAGACTCCTATTACAACCACCATTTTATTTCGATTGCGGATTTTATCTCCTATGAAGAGATTCTTCCCGTCTTCTCTTTTTTGAATCTGCGTGAAAAAATCAAGATTCTTCCGGCTTCGCAGCGCTATTACCCCTACGGAAAGATCGCAGCACACATGATAGGGTATGTCTCCCGTGCCAGTAAAAAAGATGTTGAAGAGGACCCGCTGCTCAAGCTGATTGGCTATGTCGGAAAAAGCGGTATTGAAAAGCAGTACAACCGCTATCTTCAGGGAAATCCCGGAGAGCGTCTTATTAAAGTCAGTGCCTATAACGAGGAGATCGAAGAGATCAGCAACACGCCGCCTGATGAAAACCACAGGTTGACACTGAATCTGGACATGCGCCTGCAGGAAGATATCTCGAAGCTGTTCGAAGGACTTGCCGGTGCCGTTGTCGTCATGTCAACAGACGGAGCGGTCCTTGCCGCGGGCAGCTATCCGGAATATGACCTTAATACTTTTGCCACGGGCATCACTACGGAGGCGTGGCATGATCTTATTAATGACATCGACACCCCCTTTACCAACAAGATCACCAACGGACTCTATCCTCCGGGTTCGGTCATCAAACCCGGTATGGGGCTGATTTTCATCTCTTCCGAACTGCAACCCTGGAGCAAGTTTTTCTGTACCGGTACGATGGAGTTCGGAAAGCGTAATTTTCGCTGCTGGAAACATACCGGACATGGCGAAACCGATATCAACAAAGCGATTCGCGAAAGTTGCGATGACTATTTCTACAAAGGGAGCCTGAAAGTCGGCATTGCCACCATGAGCGAACGGCTCGAAGCATTCGGGCTTGGAGACAAAACCGGAATTGACATTCCCAATGAGTTCATAGGTACGGTTCCCAGCCGCATCTGGAAACGCAAACGTTACAACCAGCCGTGGTACATTGGAGAGACGCTCAATACCTCGATTGGGCAGGGGTCATTTCTGGTCACCCCGCTTCAGGTAACGCAATTTACCGCATTGATGGCAACCGGAAAATTACCAATACCCCGTGTGGCACGTCTGTTGGGTGACACTCCGGTACCGGCCGAGTCAAAATCCGTACTTACAGCACGAGAAAAACATAACCTGCCACATATTCAGCATGCAATGGCTGAAGTGTGCAATCATCCCATGGGCACGGCTTCGGGTTATATCGACTCGCAGGTTACCCTCGCGGGAAAAACCGGTACGGCACAGGTTATCGGAATCTCTCAGGAGACAAAAAAGCGCCTTAAAGAGCATGAGATGGAGTACTACCAGCGTTCGCATGCCTGGCTGGCAACTTACGGACCGGTAAAAAATCCGCAATATGTGGTAACGGTTCTCGTAGAACACGGCGGACACGGCGGACAAGCCGCAGGCGGCATTACCTCACGGATTTTTGACAAGCTGCTCGAATACGGCTATATAACGAACTAACCTCTTTCAAACGCATTTTATTGCATCGATAGACTAAAACTTCTTTACATGTAAGTGCTTATTGCTTTAGCGCTTTTGCATCTTTTATTATCAAAATTTGATGGCTTATTGCAATGATTTTTAAAATAGTTATAGATTTTTTTTGTTGGATAACAATATGCTTCTATCAGGCCGTTTTGTATAAAATGTAGGATATTAAATAGTTAACTCTCGTCAAGGAAAATAGTGGCAAATATCGCAGGTATGGAATTCCATTTCGACTTGAAGTTTGATGACATCAATATTGAAGAATCAGAACTCTACTTCAAACAACTTGTTTCTAAATACGCAAATCTTATCTATGGTCAAGAAACTATCATTCATGTACGGTTTGAAGAAGGAAGTATAAAAGTCACATTATGGATACTGGGAACAATTTACATAGCTATTGGGCAATATGGCTCTTTCCGTTCAGGGATTGACTATATGATAAAAGATGCAAAGTCTTTAAAAGAGCTGGTTCAAAGTGAGATCATCAAAAATGGAGTGAAAGAAACTAAAATCATTGAAAGTAAAAAATCTCATTGTGATCCGGACAGGATTCGTCGAGTTTTATTGGCGATTGATCGACTAGAATCAAAAAAAAATCTATCACATGATGAGACATTAAAAAAATTATCAAAAATTCGAACTTCTATCTCAAAAATATGTTGGTCACTAAGTGAAGAGGACATCGGCCTTTTTGCTTTATCGATAAACCAAGAGTATTGGCCCCATGATAGAAATATTCCTGATTCTATCAAACGTTACAAGTTTGTCGCACGCGAAGAAGATTTTATTCAAAACTCAATTGAAAATAGATATCACCATAAAGAGAAGCCATCATTCTTATCAATACCAAAGAATAAACATGACTGAGTTGGCAAATCAGAGGAGACCAATCAAAAACCCGCGGGCGGCTTTTTTTATTGCTCATTTTAAACGTTATGCATACTCATCAAATTAAATAAGCGAGAAGCTAATTTATGTCAAAAATAAATCAAGTTGAAAAAAAATTACAAGAAATAGATGCTACTAAGTTTCATAAGCTCATGGATAACCTTTTATTTAAAAAGTTTTCCTATAAGGTTCATTCAAATGGTACAAAAACTGGAGAGGATAAGCCAACTAAAGGTACCCCAGATAGTTACGCAATATTAGGAAATGGCTACTATGTGTTTATGGAGTACACAACACAAAAAACAAAAATTACTGAAAAATTTTTGAAAGACTTGGAAAAATGTTTTGACGAAGAGAAAACAGGAATACCTGTAAATCAAATTGAAAAAATCATTTTGGCTTGCAATTCAGACCTCAACCCAGAGGAAATTAAAATACTTTCTGATTACTGCAAAGCAAGAGATACTGGTTGCACTTTTTTTGGAAATTCATTGATTGCACAAGAGTTGACTAATACCTACCCAACAATTGCAAAAGAATTTTTAAATATTTCTATAGACAGTGGTCAGATTTTAAATTACGACGATTTTATAAATACATATGACGCAAATAAATATTCCACTTCTTTGAATACTACATTACAAAAAAGAGAAACTGAAGTTGAGGAATTTAAAGAGTGTCTAAATTCTAATGCAATTGTTTTAGTTACAGGATCATCAGGTGTTGGAAAAACAAAATTTGCACTTGAATCTTGTCTACAATATTCAGGAGAACATGGTTTTGTTTTCAAGGCTATCTTGAACAGAGGCGTAAATATCTTTGACGATATGAAAGCATATTTTGATGACGAGTCTGAATATTATCTTGTTTTAATTGATGACATCAATAGGGTACATGCCGCTTTAGAGTATTTTCAGGAGTATTTTGGGGAGAAAATCAAAAATGGTAGTCTAAAAATAGTTGCTTCCGTGAGGGATTACGCAAAAGAAAAAATTGTCTCTAAAATTCCAAGTAACATTAGTCATACCGAAATTGAATTAAAACGGCTACCAGATGAATCAATTCAAGATATTGTTAAACACGAATACGGCATCACCAACACTGCTTACCTCGAAAGAATTGCAGACATATCACAAGGAAATCCACGTTTAGCCCTTATGGCGGCTTCAATTGCTAAAGAAAAAAACAGACTCGATGCTATATATGATGTAACAACTCTTTACAATGAATATTTTTCAAGAGTAAAAGAGGATATTGATGCTTTCGAACAATCTGATTTACTATTGTGTATTGCCATTATTGCATTTTTTAGAGTTGTAGATAAAGCCAATACTCAACAGGTGAATTTGCTGGAAAAGGCCTTTGGAGTTTCAATTACTAACTTGTGGAAGAGTGTAGAAAAATTGAATGTTCTGGAAATTGTTGACCTATATGAGAATGATGTCGTCAAAGTATCTGATCAAATTTTATCGACATATCTATTCTACAAAATAGTTTTCGTAGATCAAAAAATTAAAGTAGATACTTTTTTAGAACACTTTTTTCCTAGTTATAAAGGAAGGTTTGTAGATATATTGAACCCTCTGTTAAATACTTTTGACTCACAGCACATCATAAACGTACTTCGTGAACCAGTGAATAGGTTGTGGGTTCGATTAGAAGAAAATGAAACAGACTTATTCGCTGTTATGAATGTATTTTGGTTTTTGAAGCAAACAGACATTCTAGCTTATTTTGTGAGCAAGATCGACAGCATTGAAGCAGAAAATATTGATTGTGATTCATTGGACTTCTGGCAAAAGATCAACACAAAGACCGTTGACGAACTTTTAAATCGGCTCGCTGTTTTCAGGCATGATTACTCGGAGAATATGAGATTTGCAATCGAATTGATTATTGGCTATTTTGAAAAAAAACCATCGAAGCTATCTGAAGTCATAACTGTGCTTGCAGACAGTTTTGGCTATCAACATGGTAGTTGGCGAAACAATTATGTAAAAGAGCAGCTCTTAGTGGATACCCTTTGGGAACGTTGTGATAATGGTGAAAATGAGCTAATAACAAAACTGTTTTTACGGATTTCAAGCAAGTTACTCAGAACTGAATTTGATGACCATAGACAAAAAGGCAGGTCTATTGTCATGACTTTCTACAAGCTACCAGAAACGGATGAACTTCAATTCTTAAGAAAAAGCATTTTTGAAAAAATCACTTCCTTGTATGGTTATGAAAAATATAAAAACGACATCGAAACTTTAATACAAAAATACCCAGAAGGTCTAGGTTACAGATATGGTATTTCTGAAATTGAAAAATGGGACGCCAATAATATCTTCGATTTTATACAAACTTATTTTGACGCAGCCATATACGAACATTGCAAAATCGTCCAAGACCTTTGCAGTGAATTTGACAGACGTGGCATCAACTATGATTTAGAGATAAAAAATACTTTTCAACATCTCATCTCTGCAATCGAAAAAACACTCATGCTTGATGATGTAGAGATTTCTTTGGAAAATCCAAAAGAGGAACAAACCGATTGGGATGAAATACGGCTTATCAGAAAAAATCGATTGACCGAGTTTGTACAAACGTACAAACTGAAGGAATGGGAACAGCTACTTGAAGCGTGCCATTCATTTTTTCCAGACAACTCCAGAGAACTATATAAGCTAAGAAGTAATTTAAGTGATTTATTCCATATACTGGCCAAGAAAGATCGCGTATTGTATATTGAAATCTTGGAAAAATATCTCAAAATGGGCAATCCCTTTGCGCTAAGTCTAAATATACTAGATTTGATTGAGGTACTTGGAAAAGAAGAGGCATTTAGTCTGTTAAATCGTTACGAGTACTTAAATAAAGAGAGCTGGGTATTTAACTTTTTTGTAGTTTTGCCGGAAGAACAGATCACAATACATGATGCGGAACAACTGCTAGAACTTTATAAAGTTTCGATTGTGCAAGCGTTACCATATCATTTAGACTATTTAGAAAAATATAATTCAGTTCAGCCAAATATGCTTTTGCAAGTTGTAGATATTTTGACTCAACGCGCTATGAGTGAAAATAAACATTTCACATTTGGTTTTGAAATTATTTTCAATTCTTTTTCTGATATATTTAAAAATTTAGAAGAGTATTTTAAAAGCAATACTGAGTTATTGGGAAAAGCATATTTGCTATGTGTAAATCAAAAAAATACTTTTGATCACAATTGTGCGGGTTTGAGTAAATTATTAAGCTTAGATGACTCTTTCATCGAAAAGTACATTCATGAAATCTTGAGTAAAGAAGGACATGTGAATTCTCATGACATTCACGGTGATTTCACATCAATCTGGAATAGACCAGATTATGAAAGCATTTTCCTTAGATTTATAGAGGCTATTTTTACTTCTGAACAAGCGAGTAAGATATGGAGAAAGGGTGAAATACTAAAAGGCTTTTTTCTACACCACAACAATCAAAAAGATATAGAAGAAAAAGCCGATATGTTGTTGAAAAAATATATTGAAGAAAACTCTGACGATGCAGTACGAATAATTTATATTTTTGAGCTGATTTGTGAATTTAGCTACGATAGGAGAGAAAAACTTATAGCTCATTTTTTAGAGGAAAATCAATCATACGAACTTTTTGAAAAACTATCACTTGAACCTATGATGAAAAGTTGGAACGGCAGTCGAATACCAACATTACAGAAAGAAGTTGACTATTACGAGTCACTGGTAAAACACATGAACAGTCTAAAATTGATTAAACATAAACAAAAAATTGAACAGCATATTCACTACTTGAAAAACGATATTGAGCGGGAGAAAAAAAATGATTTCATGGAAGATGATTATTAAAACATGAATATATATTATTATGAATCAAACTGCATAACAAGTCATTGCATCGAGCAGGTAAAACCTATTGATGAACTCAATCGTTATAAATCCTCTTAAGTAGGTCTACCTACTACAGCGTAGAAAGCGCATTCTGGACAAAAAGTCCCAGCAGTATGAAAAGCAGTACCGCACCGGCGCGGTTGTAGAGCTTCTTGGCGAGAATCAGCATCAGTATAAACGATGCCGCGGCCATCAGAGCAATGTCAAAAGTGCTTGTGGTAAGGGTTTACATGTAAAGGTGCCAGAAGCGATGGAGCGATACGGGAAATGTTTCGACGATTTGGCGGAGTTGTTTCACAGTCTCAGAGGAGCCAATCAAGAACCCGCGAGCGGCTTTTTGATTGCTCATTTTAAACGTTAGACCCATACATTTACTATATCAGTCCGAATGCGGTATTGTTTTAGGACCGGAGGATTCACAATGAATATTTCAACCGACATCAAACCAGTCACTTACCTAAAATCCAAAGCCGCAGATGTTTTGAAGCAGATCAACGAAACGCACCGTCCAATGATCATCACACAAAACGGGGAAGCGCGGGCAGTAGTACAGGACCCGAAAAGCTATGAAGAGATGCGAAATGCTATCGCCCTGCTGAAACTGCTCTCGCAATCGGAAGAAGATATCCGTAACGGTGAGGTCGTATCCGAAGACGCGGTCTTTTCAAAAGTGAAAGAGATTCTGAAATAATATGGAAAGAACATACCGTCTGCTATAGACTAAAAGTGCCGAAAATGGCCTGCTGAACAAGCCACGGTACCATCAATATAAGCCCCGTACACGAGTCTCATATTGGTGCGTTAAAACGTTATAAATCCTCTTAAGTAGGCCTAACTACTACAGCGTAGAAAGCGCATTCTGGACAAAAAGTCCCAGCAGTATGAAAAGCAGTACCGCACCGGCGCGGTTGTAGAGCTTGTTGGCGAGAATCAG
>JBNLFL010000037.1:0-15627 GCA_050305515.1 Sulfurimonadaceae bacterium | reverse complement strand
AATCAAAAACCCGCGGGCGGTTTTTTGATTGGTCATTTTAAACGTTATGCCTAAGGAAAACTATGCAGATTGTGGGAACGGGAAATAAGACTTATATATTCCTCAGTGGTATTGAGGTTCCAACAGATATTTCGCTTACTGAAAACGTAAAACTGTTGCCTGCAAACACGTCACATCTTGATTTTAATACGGCAGTAGCCACTTGTTCTAGCCCTGACGACATAGCAGTTGTGGCTGCGTTTATACCGCGCATCACCGCTCAATTTGAAATAATTGCATCTACTCCTAAAGAATTAGCAGTTCATGCGTGGAACTCTTCTTGGGATGCGCTTCTTCTTAGTGCAATCTTCAATACAGAAATAAGTTTTAATCTTCAGTCCGATACAGAGGCAAGCTCAATATCCGATCAGACAAATCTTCGAGCTACAAACTTACACTTTCAAGGCTTAACTCAAGCATCTCCGCATAAACTAAATGAAGACGATGTAACTTGGATTGCAACGCATTTTAACGAGGCTAGTTTACTCCTAGATAGCGACAAATTTCAAACTGCTGTTCATTGTTTAGCCTCTTACCAGTGGCACTCGATGCCAAGAATAAAGATGGCAGTACTTTTGGCAGGTATAGAGGGAATGTTCGGAGCAAGCACAGAAATTCGATTTCGAATAAGCCTTTATATTGCGCGTTTTCTTCATCCCGATGATACTGATGCGAGGAAGCAAAAATTTGAACTAGTAAAAAAACTTTATAACTCAAGATCATCCGCCGTTCACGGGTCAAAAGTTAAAGGTGACCTCGCACAATCTGTTGACGTATCTGCAGAGCTTTTGAAGGATCTTATACGTCAAAGTATCATAAATAGAGCACTACCTAATGAAAAAAATTTTGCTCCTTAAGCAAAGGCATAACAAGCGCAAGCACGGATAAAAGGTAACGAGGCTACTTTTAAGTACTCCAAAGCGTAAAGTAAAAAAGTAAATGGTAAAGGGGACGAGGCAAGAATAGGGAAAAGGTGGCGGGCTGATTTCTGTTCTTACATGTAAAACTTGAATCTTAAGTCAGTTTCTTGGGAAAATGAAATATTTTGCTCTAGCTTTCATGCCCTTAGCAATGTGTTACAATTATAAAAATGGAAATCGGAGATATGTATGATCAATTTGTCGATTGAAGAGCCAAAAATTGAGAAGTTTTTTAACAGCTCCAAAGACGAAATCATGAAAGCACTACGATTTCTTGTTGATAACGATATACACGATTTCGCTTTCACTCCCAATACTGAACTTAGTGCTGAACAACAAGAAGAGCTACAATCGAGAATTGACACTTTTCACAAAGACCCGTCTATTGGGCGAAGCTGGGATGAAGTGAAAGGAAAAGGTGTCTATGGTGATACCAATACCTAATTTACATGTAACAAGACTTTCATCAAGTATCTTTGAATAATTTCGTCTTCCTATAATTTGCTTTTGAGTCATATTCCCTTGCGGTGCATCCCTTTTGGGACATACCTTAGCTTTACATCAGATGAACATGGCGTTCTTTCAAAAACCCGAAAAAAACAGGCAGATAAAAGAGGTTCAGCAGCGTTCCCCAGAAGAGTCCGAATCCCAGAGAGACGGCCAGCGGCTGGAAGGTTACCGCCTGTCCCGAAGAGAAAAAAATGAGTGATGAGAGTCCGATGATGGTCGTGACTGAGGTAAGGACAATGGGCCGCAGCCGTTTGGCGGCGCGCTGTGCTATGGCGTCATGGTGCGTGGTGCTTTTAAGTGTTGCCATCATGATGATGCCGTCATTGACGATGACCCCGGCAAGTCCGAGCGCCCCGATGAGCGAGGGAAGGGAGATGCCAAGCCCCATTACGCTGTGCCCCGCATAGACGCCCAGAAGCGAAAAGGGAATGACCGACATCACGACAAGCGTTTCACGGACCGAGTTAAACAGGTAGAGCATGGCAATGAAAATGAGCACGAGCGCCAGCAGGGAGGCGAGCAGCATTTCGGTCTCAAGCGTCTGCTTCTGTTCGCGTTCGCCTTTGAACTTGAGCTTGATTCCCTCTGCTTTCAACCGTTTGAAAACAGGTGCCATCTGCTCCAGAATCTCGCTTGTCGTCGTTTTTGACGGTTCAATGTTGGCATAACAGTAAAAGGTTGTCTCTCCGTCATCCTTGATGAGTTTTTCCAGAGATTCAATCATCTCGAAGTCGCACACTTCGTGCAGGGGAATGAGCATGCCGCCGTTAACGGGAATCTCAAGATTTTTGAAATGTTCCAGATCGTTTTGATAGTTGACGGATTTTACCTTGACATCGACAAGCTCATGTTCATCAAAGATGGTCCCGATCTTTTTGGAGAGGTAGAGATTGGAAATATAGGCACCGATGGACTCTTCGGTAATACCCAGCGACTCGCCGTAGCTGTTGATATGCAGCTTGATCTCTTTGGGCCCGAAACGGATGTTGTTGCCGAAATATTTGATTCCCTCCGCGGCTGAGAAACCGCGTTCAATCTCCCTGACGGCACGGATGGCCTTTTGGTAATCGTCGCTGACAACGCCAATCATGATGTCCGCTTTGGTGTTTTTCATCCCTTTTTCGACGACGTTGATCTCTTCAAGGCCAAAACGTTTTTGATAATCCTGCTCTTTAAGCCAGCGGCGCAGATCGGCGGAGATGCTTTGGGAAGAGTCGCTACGGGTGCGCTGCTTGCTGCTCTCGTAGGGACTCAGCAGCGGCGTGATGTAGCGGTCGAGAACATTTGAGGGCGCCTTGTCTTCGAGTTCGAGAGAGATATAGCCGACGTTCGGGAAGAGCTCGGAAAGTCCTGTCGCGGTGCGGCGGTATCCGGCTGTGGAGCTGACATAGGCGGCAAAGAAGCGCGCTTTCTCTTTAATGATGTCGCGCTCAATACTCTGTATTACATGTAAAGAATCTTCAAGCGATGCGTCCGGCGAAGCCTTGAAGGTAATATTGATGCTCGAAGCATCAAATTTTTCAAACATGTGAAACTTCGATTTCGTCACGCCCAGATAGATGAGCGAAGGGACCAGAATGAAAAAGAGCAGCAAAAAGGACTTTTGATGTTTCAGCAGCCATTGCATGATGCGCAGATAGTAGCCGTTCATTCTTTCCCATGAGAGGGTTTTTGAGTGGGGGCTCAGAATGTGGGCGGCATGAATGGGTAAAAAGACGAACGATTCGATCAGCGATGCCACAATCAGCGCGCTAAAGGCAATGGGAATGAGCCGGATAATCTCGCCGAGCGTTCCGCTGAGCATCAGCAGGGGAATGAACGAAAAGAGGGTGGTGAGCGAAGCGATGGTGACCGGCAGCGCCATCTCCTTGGTGCCCAGTACCGCCGCCTCTTTGATGGAAAACCCTTTTTCGATGTACTGCTGGATGTTCTCGCTTACCACGATGGCGTCATCAACAATGATACCGATGGCGATAAGCACGCCGATAAGGGAGTTGACGTTGATGCTGTTGCCGGTAAAATAGAAATAGATCGCCCCCATGACAAACGATGTGGGAATCCCCAGAGCGATAACAAAAGCAATGCGCAGGTTAATGAGCATCATGGTCATCAGCGTAATCAGCATGATTCCCAGCAGAATATTGGAGATGATGATGTTGAGGCTCTCCTTGACCAGCGTGGACTGATCCATACGAATGTCGTAGGTAATCTTCTCGCTGCTGAGTTCGGCCGCGAGCGTTTTGATGCGCTCGGCAATGTCGATGGCGTCACCTTTGGGGTTTTGCGAAATGGAGAGAGTAATGGCGTTGTCGCCGTTCATGCTTGCCAGCGTTGCGGAGTCCTCATAGCGTTTGGTAATGGTGGCGATGTTTTTCAGCAAAATCTGGCGGTCGTTGATGCTGAGAATGGTCGCTTCAAGCGCATCGGCATACTTTTTTCCATTGCCTGTCGAGATGTAGTAACGGGCCTTGCTGTTGTCAATCTCGCCGAGGGGAAAGATGTTGGAGAGCTGCGAAAAGGTCTTGATGACGTCACTCATGGCGAGGCCGTAGGTGTGCACTTTCTTTTCATCGATGAGCACTTCGTAAAAGAGGTCCGAATCGCCGAAAATCGTGACATCGGAGACATCCTTGACATTCAGCAGGCGGCTTTTGAGCTTTTGCGCCAGTTCAATCAGCTGCGCACGCGGCATTTGCGACGAAAGTATGGAGAGCTGCATAATGGCTCTGGTGTGTCCGGGCCCGCGGATGGTGGGTTCGTCCATATCGGAAGGCAGGTTCACCGCAGCGAGTGCTATGGCATCTTTGATGTCATCGGTGATGCGGTTTTTATCGGCGCGCTTGTCAAACTCCAGAGAGATGTAAAAACGGCCCGGAGAGATCACCGAGGAGATGGCGTCGATGCCGTCGATGTTGCGGCAGCGGTCTTCTATTTCCTGTACGGCGATCTTGTTGAGCAGATCGGGCGAGGCTCCGGAGTAGGAGCCGCCGACATTGATGCTTTCAGGTTCGATCGTGGGCGAGACCTCCTTTGGAATCTGCGTATAGGCGTAGGTGCCCAGTGCCATAAGCAGAAAGAAAAGGGCGTAGTTTATTTTGTAATTATCAATAAAAAATCTGAGGCTTTTTTCAAACATGCCGTACCGATTCAGCTGGAAGCACGTTCATAGCGGTATGACTCCACACCCATCAGGGCAGCGCCGTAGGAGGTTGTTACCTGCGGATGCTCGGGAATGAAAATGCGCTGCCCGATCTCGTTTTCAATGGCGTTAACCAGTCCGCTGTTCATCGCCGGACCGCCGTCGAAATAGATGCCGCCTTTAACGCCGACACGCTTGACCAATTTGACGATGCGCTTGGCAATGGAGTAGTGCACCCCGCAGACGATATCTTCAACGCTGTGGTTGTTGCCCAGCAGGCCGATGATCTCCGATTCGGCAAAAACGGCGCAGGTGCTGCTCACCGAGAGCGGTGTACCGCCGGAGCGGAAATGGTAATCGCCCAGTTCATCCACGCCGATTTCGAGTTTGAGCGCCACGACGTCGAGAAATTTTCCGGTTCCCGCCGCGCAGCGGTCGTTCATGGCAAAATTGACGACGTTGCCATCACTGTCGAGTGAAATGGACTTGCTGTCCTGCCCGCCGATGTTGATGATGGTCTTGATCTCGCCGAACTCCTTAGCCGCGGCTATCGCGCCGATGGCGTTGGCCGTGATTTCGCTGATGTTCTCGTCAGCCTCTTTGTAGAGCTTTCTGCCATACCCCGTTGCCACGGTGTAAACGACGTCATTTTTTTCAATTCCCAGTTCGCTCAGCAGCGCATCAAGCGTCTCCTGCGCGTATTTGTAAAACATGCTGCCGCTGGCGCTGATCTTGTAGCCGACCAGATTTCTGTCCTCGTCGGCAATCGTAATCTTGATGGCAGTGGAGCCAATGTCGATTCCTGCAAAATAGTTCACTTTCTTTTTCTCCGTCGGGTCTTTAATGATTCGATAAACGCTTCAATGCGGGTGCTGAGCTGTCCGCCCTGAGACGGGCTGTAGTCGCTCTCAAGATATAAAACGGGAATACCTTCGCGCTCCATCGCCTCTAAAACGCTGCGCTGTTCCATCTCGTAAACCGTACAGCCCGCAAATGCCTGATAGACGACGCCATCGGCCTGATACTCGCGCACCAGCTGAATGATCCTGCGCAGACGGTCGTCATTTTTGCTGAAGATCGGGCAGGTGCACGCTTTGAGATAGTTGTCAGAGAGTGCATCGAGCATGTCGTAGATGTTCCATTCATCGACGGCAACCATGTCGTTGAACATCCGGTTGGAACTGCAGGTCTCGTCCGCGACGATGATTGCATCGGACTCCTCGATGAGCTGCGGTATCTTGTAATTTGGAAACACCGGGGGCGAACCCGTATAGACGATGCGCGGACTGATTTTTCCGCCTACATGTAAACCGCTCTCTGCCCGCGTCTGTACCTCGTGCAGCACCGCTTCGGTTGCCTCGATCCAATGGTCGATGGCATCAAAGAAAAAGGCGTTGGTCAGAAGAAACATATCGAGTCCCGAGATGGGAACGGCGCTGTTTTTCCGCAAGGCATTAAGACGGTGATAGAGCGCCTGGGCGCGGCCGATTTTTAAAATGGCCGCCTTGAGGGCGCTTTTGGTCAGCTTTTTGTCCTGAAAACGCGAGAGTGCGACCGCAAACTCCTTGACGCTGTGGCGCCAGTATTCGCGGCTCTCTTCGCTCTCTTTGGTTCGGGGATACCCCACGTCTATCACATGGTGGCCGAACTGTTCGATAATGCTTCCGGCTTTGGTCTTCTGGTCGCATGTCGTAGGCGAGAAGATAATGTCGGGCCTGTCGCTGAAGTTGCCGGCAACAAAGTGGCCGACGGTCGCTTTGACCAGCGGGCACGCTTTTTGCGGCAGGTAGTCGCTGCCGATTTCGTCATCGGTGTAAAACCCGTTGCAGAGGCGGATGGGAACACCATCAAGCGCATAAATAATTTCGGAAGGAATCTGGATGCACATCGTGCCGATTTTGGTCTTTGTCTCATGCAGGGCTTCGTTATGGCAGTAAACGCGCTCAAAAAGGTCGTAAAAATAGTGCATGCTTTCAAGCGGCGCTTTGTAATCTTCGCGCAGCGCATTGAGCACTTTGACGGCTTCCATCGCCTTGTGGCGGTTCTGGCGCTCTGCGGGCGATTCGATTTCGTTAGGCATTTTAGCGTTCATGCGGCTCCTTTTGCTGCTCCATTGCCATGCGGAGGATAAACCCCTCTTTGGTAGATTCAAAAATGCCGACTCCGGCAAAATTGGCCTCAAGACACCCCTCTTCGGGACAGGCCGCAACACATTTGAGACAGAGCGTGCAGTCTTCCGTGACCAGATTTTTGCTGCTCACGTCGTCGGCGATTTCAAGAATGTCCATATCGCACGCGGTATAGCAGTCTCCGCATTTCGTGCATTTCGAGCCGTCTTTATAGAGTTTGAAAAGCGACTGTTTCGAAAAGAGGTAGTGCAGGGCGCTCATGGGGCAAAAGTAGCAAAAAAAGCGTTTTTTGATAAAAGCGCCCACCAGAAAGAGTCCCACAACAATCATCCCCAAAGCACTCATGACGATGTCGGAAGTGGAGGAGAAGTCAATATAGAACTGGTTGAAGTCTCCGGTGAATGCGGGAATGAGCATGCGTCCCGGGCAGATGTCGCAAAAGGGCATGGACATGGCATTGGGAAGCTTCGGCAGTCCGAAAACGGAGTTGCTGATCATCACGGGAATAATGAGCAGCAGCACCAGCAGCACGTATTTGATGACCTGAATCTTTTTGCGGTTGGCCCAGGAGTACTCCGTGTAGCGGATTTTCAGTTTCGTGCGCAGGGCTGTGATCCAGTCTTGCATGGTTCCCAGCGGGCACATGAAACCGCACCACGACTTGTTCAGCAAAATGAGCCAGGCAATAAAGACACCCAGCGAGATCAAAAAAGCGATGCCCGCAAAACCGAGGAACGATTCCAAAGGATGGCGCAGGTCATGCTGCAGCATGCCGAGGTAGCATTTGCCTCCGGTGGTATCGGAGTTATAAACACAGGCAAACGTAGGCAGCTTGTCTCCCAGATCGAAACCGATAACGCCGCCGTAAACCAGCAGCGCAAATGCGACAATCTGGAACCAGAAGCGGAACCGTTTGAAGTTCATGGTGTTGATTTTATGTTTCACTCCGCGCATCTATTGCTCTTCAAACCAGATCTCTTTGTGGTCACGCCGTCTGCGCCGTCTGACATAGTAGGCACCGAGTGAAAAGACCAGCATGACGCCGATGACGGTCAGGAAGGCAGGAAGCTTCGAAGCATACTCCAGCGGCGCCGTGTAGAAGGTCAGCGGCATGCTCATGCTGTAACGGATTGTTGTGTAGGGCATCCCCTCGTATGTGCCGTTGGTCTCGACATCATAGGTCGCTTCGAGAAGCATTTTTTCCCGAAAACGTTTGTCAACGGTCGTATCTTCATAGTGGTCGCGGGGAATTTCAAAGGCGATCATGCCGTTCTCATCAGCTTCGGCACGCCTGCTCCAGCCGTATTGGGTCGTTACATGTAAAGGAATTTTCTTTTGCAGAAGGCCTTCATAATAGATCTCGAAGCGCGCGGTATCGCCGGAGTAGAGGCAGCAGTTGATATGGTGATGCTTCTCCGGCTTGTGCATGATGATTTCAAAGGGAATTCCCGGAGCCGGTTTCAAACCCAGATGCGATTCGCTCTTGCCGCGGATCTCTTTGGCCAGTGTGCTGCCGAGATCGGCCGTATGACTGTAGGTGCGTGTTTTCGAGAGGCTTACATGTAAGGTGCCGTTTTTGACCTGACGGTCGATGACATAGATGTAGTATTTGCCGGTCTGTTCCGGTTCAAAAACGATTGTAGAGTCGTTAATGTCGAGAGTCTGGACGTGATACTCCATATCCATGGCGTACGCTTCGGCTCCGGCAGATACAGGCGCGGCGCGTCCTTTGGGAAAAGTACCGCTTTTGATAAACAGTCCCTCTTTCCCGCGCGAGGCACTCTCCACCCAGATGGAAGAAGCAGACACGCAGACCGAGAGCATCAGAAAAAGTAGTGAGATGATGCCGCGCATGGTTAGAAACTCATTTTAAGCGTGCCGAGAATCACACGGCCCGGAGAGACATAGTACTCTTCATAGGTCTTGTCGAAAAGGTCATCGACGCTCACTTCAAGCGTGGCATATTTATTGATGGTGCGGGAGAGTTTCAGATCGACCAGCGTGTAGGCGTCATACACTTTGGATTCGGTATTTTTGTCGTCGCTGTAGCGGTCTCCGACATAGCGCACGGAGGTTTTCAGGTTGAAAAGCGACGGGTTTTTGTAGGAAATGCTTGCCGAAGCCTTGTTTTTTGGAACATCAGTAAGAAATTTCTCTTCAAGCGTCGGATCGGGATCGAACTCTTTGATAACCGATTCGTTGAAGGTGTAGTTGGCATTGAAATCGACACTCTCGCTTAGCGGATAACCCAGCTCGACTTCGACGCCGTGAATCTGCACCTTACCGACATTGGTTTTTTCTTTATAGGTAGAAACCGCCGGGTCGGGTGTAATGGAGTAGATAAAGTCTTCGGCATCGCTGCGGTAAGCCGTGACGCTCAGGAGTCCCTGACCGATCTTCTGTTCGAGTCCGATTTCATAGGAGAGAACGTTTTCCGGGTCAAGGTCAGGGTTGGAAGCGTAGGTATAGGAACCGGAAATCCATGTACGGTAGAGGTCATACACGGTAGGTGCGCGAAACGCTTTCCCGATGGAGCCTTTGAGTGACGTCATATCGCTGATGTGATACAAAACGCCGATTTTGGGGCTGAAAGCCGTAAAGGTCCGGCTGTCGTATGTGGTATCGAAGGTCGGGGTCTGGGTTTCGTCGTGCCCTTTTCCGGAGTGGTTTTCATAGCGGTCGAAACGGCCTCCGATATTGATGACCCAGTCGGAACCCAGAAAGATCTCGTCTTGCAAAAAGAGAGCCTGATAGTCCTGATTTCCTTCGACCGTATTAAACGGACCGCTGACGTAGTCGTCTTCGCTTTTGGCATAGCCAAACTGAAAG
The DNA here is from genome assembly GCA_050305515.1 of Sulfurimonadaceae bacterium. Taxonomy (GTDB): domain Bacteria; phylum Campylobacterota; class Campylobacteria; order Campylobacterales; family Sulfurimonadaceae; genus JAFGUB01. The sequence continues at coordinate 6,061 of JBNLFL010000037.1, read as the reverse complement.
TCGATACCGGATGTCAGTGTATGCATATCGTTGATGATATAGGTGTATTGCAGCGTACCGCCCGTTTCGTTGATTGTGGCGGAATTCTGGTATTTAATGGCAGTTTTGGAGCTTTCGAGTGAATCGTAAGAGGTCTCGCTGATTTTGCTGTAGAGCGTTATCTGAAGCTCGGAGCTGTTCTCAAAAATTTTCGAATAGTTCGCCTGAAGGGTTTGCATCTGCTGCTCATAGGGGTTGTAGCCGCCGACAACCTCAAGAACGCCGGAAGACTGGTTGTGGAAATAGAGGTAGGATGCACCGACGGAGGAGGAGTCGTCTATGTTGTAATTGAATTTTACCGTTGCATTTTCGCGCTCGGTGGCGCGTTTGATGGTATTGGGCTTGATATTGCTGCCGATATCAGCCTGATAGCCGTCGCTTTTGAGCCAGCGGCCCGAAAGATAATAACCGAATGCGCCGACGGTGCCGCTGGTGGATGCGGAACCGATTTTCGTATTCATGCTGCCGTAACTCAGATCGACAGTGCTCTTGAATCCTTTCGGTTTTTTGGTAATGATGTTGATGACGCCGCCGAGGGCGTTGGAGCCGTAAAGCGCCGAACCTGCACCCTTGACCACTTCAATCTGTTTGATGTCATCTACGGCGATCTGGTTCCATTCGACACCGCTGAAATAGGAGTCGTTCATCGGAACGCCGTCCACCAGCAGGAGTGTTCTTCCTTCGGTGCTGCCTCCGAAGCCGCGCAGTGTGATTTTATTGGATGTTCCTGTCGCCATAAAACCAAGGGGGTGTTTGAAGTCCACTCCCGACACTTCCTTGAGCAGTTCATCGGCACTCGTTGCAACGGAATTGTTGATATCCGACTCGGTAATAATGCTGATACTGGCAGGTACTTCCGAGAGGGCGCGTGCCGTCTTGGTGGCGGTTACGGAAATTTTTCCGAGATTGTTACTGTCGGCATACGCACTTGAGAGCAGGGGAATGGCAATACATGAGAGGATGGGAAAGACTTTTTTATTCATTGAGGCTCCGAGAGGGGGATTTTGTTGTATGTGATTCTAGTTTTGAAGTGTTACATTAGTGTTAAGTTTGTTATTTGATCTAATGATTATTATTAAGAATAATGGAAGATATGGTTAACTTGAAACGCGGAAAGGGTGAGATAAGCCCGAAGGAGAGGCGTGAGCGGGTATCCTCGGCTATTTTTTGCTATACTTACAGCCACTTCAAAACTTCAAATTACGGATTTTCTACATGACACGTATTCTAGGACACTATCAAAACTCCATTGCGCGGCTCAAACTTGAAGAGCGTTATCTGCACCAAAACACATTAATTCTCGGTGAAGAAGGATCGGGGAAAACCCATCTGGCAAGCAAGATTCGCAACTATGTCATTGCTAACGACATCCCCACACTCTATCTTGACTTTTCCGATCCCGATGTCGATGCGATCGAATCACGCTACAAAGAGAACAACTTCAACTATATCCGTTTTGAGGAGAGTGACGCTTTTGATGCCGAGCTTGACAAAATGATTGCGGCACGTCAGCATATCTATATGGCGGTCAACCCCAACTATTTTGCGACCAAACGTGATATCAAAAGCCGTTTGACCCATACGATCCAGAAACCGGAACTGCTTGGAAACTACTACTATTTTTTCCATGAAATCGCGATGCTCAATGCGTTTTATACCCGTTTTGAGGATTTTCTGCTTTACATGCTCGGACTGCTCAACCTCAAAAACTACGGATTTACATTTCTTTCCCAGCCGCATGAGATTTTTGAAGATCCAAAACTCAAGCTTCTTTTTACTTTCCTGTTCGTAGGTCGCTGTTCAAACGCGGATTATTTCAATACCTCGGATCTTAAAAGCCTGCCGCAGCACAGTTTTCTGCATCAGCAGCGCCGTGACAATAAATCTCTGCTCTTTAATCTGATCAAAACGGATATCGTAACAATAGATTCCTAGGCAGTCTCTTACCTCAAACTCCCGGAGAGACTAACAGTTATAAAGAGGAGAACCTGATGGCACTGCGTCAAAAAGTTTTTGCAGATCAGGTTGAGTATCTTTTTACACAGCTGATGACATCGCTGATCGCGGTGACGTTTCTTACCGGATTTGTCGCTTTCGCGATGCTGGATGCCGTTTCGGAGACGGTTTTTTATCTCTGGGTTCTGCTCAATATCGCCATCGTACTCCTGCGTTACGCCTTTTTACACTCCTATCGCGGTAAGAGCGCGCCTGATAGCAAACACTACTACAGACTCTTTTTCGGCGGTACTATGTTGTCCGCACTGTTTTGGGGTGGCGCAACATTTTTCTTTTTCATTCCCGACTCCTCGGACCATCAGGCATTTTTGAGTTTTGTCTATGCCGGTCTTGTAGCGGGTGCGGCGATCTCCCTGAGCTCTCGTCGCGAGATTTATATTGCCTATGCCGTTATCATTCTGGCACCGCTTATGTATCACTTTACGCTGAGCAGCAACCCTTTTGCGTACCACTTCAGCGGCATGGTGCTGCTGTTCTTGCTTTTTCTGATCTTTTCCTCGCTGAAATATTCGAGAATTATCGAAGAGGGCATCCGGAGAAAATATGAAAACAGCGATCTGGTCGAGCAGCTCAGAAGCTCCCAGAGGGCTATTGAAGATGCCAGCCGCCAACTTGATGATATATTGAACCATATCGACAGTATCGTTCTCATGAACGACCGTGACGGCGTTTTGCAGTTTTTAAATCAGAAATTTTTCGAGCGTTTTGATTTTTCCGACCTTGACGCATTCAAGCAGGCGCATGAATCCATTGCAGAACTCTTTATTTCCGCAGAAGGATATTTACAGGCTCGTATGGACGGAGTCGCATGGAGTCAATACGTTTTGAACCATCCGGATATGATGCATAAAGCCATGATGCGTGATCGCAGCGGGAATGAACGTATTTTTGCGGTAACGGCGCAGACGGTCAAGACCCGCTATTCCCATGTCGTTGTTGTGACACTGGGCGATATTACCGAACTTGAGTATGCCAAAATCGATGCGCAGGCTGCAGCCAGAATGAAAGGCGAGTTCCTTGCCAATATGAGCCATGAGATCCGGACGCCGATGAATGCGATTCTGGGGTTTGCCACGCTGATGAAAAAATGCGAATTGCAGGATAAACCCAAGCGCTATCTTGAGATTATCGATTCGAGCACGCATCAGCTTCTGGGTATCATCAACGACATACTCGATTTTTCCAGGCTTGAAAGCGGTTATGTCGAGATTGATCGTACGCCCGTCAACCTTAAAACCGAAATGACGAATCTTGCAGCACTCTTCACCCCGGCCATAGAAGATAAAAAAATCACGTTCGATCTGATAGTAGATGCATCGTTGCCCGAGTGTCTTGAGACCGATCTGCTGCGTTTGAAGCAGATTGTCTCGAATCTGCTCGGCAATGCCGTGAAGTTTACGTATCAGGAAGGAAAAATCGCTTTACATGTAGAGCAATTACAGCGCACACAGGAGTCCGTGCGGGTTCAGTTTGGAGTCATTGACACCGGTATCGGTATTCCCTCTGACAAGCTTGAATCCATTTTTGATGCATTCTCGCAGGCTGACGGTTCGACGACACGCCATTTCGGCGGTACGGGACTGGGACTCTCTATCAGTACGAGACTTGTCAAAATGATGGGCGGAAGCTTACATGTAAAGAGTGAAGAGGGCAAAGGAAGCCACTTCTATTTCGATCTGCCTATGTCCTTTTGCAGCGCTGAGACCGAGACAGACGAGACATCGGCGCCATCGCCGAATGTGCCGGCGGAAGCAGAGGTTGATCCGATGCGTGTTCTTATTGCGGAGGACAATAAATTCAATCAGATGCTTGTCGAAGAGATGCTCTTGACTTTCGGTGTGACGTCAATTATTGCCAATAACGGCATCGAAGCGGTTGATGCGGTATTACAGGCGCCTTTTGATCTGATTCTGATGGATATTAACATGCCTGAGATGAGCGGTGTCGACGCACTGCACAAGATACGTGAAAACGGCATAACGACGCCGGTGATCGCATTGACTGCCAATGCCATGGAGGGCGATAAAGAGAGTTTTCTTGCATCCGGTTTTGACGGTTATCTGGCCAAACCGCTGGAAATAGCCAAACTCGAAGGGGTGCTTCAGAGTTACGGACTCTGAAATTACCACACGTATGGAGTAAAGCGCAATACAATTCCGTTTGCGTTCATGAAAGGATATCCATGAAGACACGTATCATCGCTCTTTTGTCCGTTGCGCTGGTGACGCTGCTGTATTCGCATGATTTGGAAAGTTTCGCCCAGGCGAAAAAACGCATGCAATATGTGTATAAATATCATCCCGAAGGATTTTTTTCCGGATGCAGCTACAACCACAAAAAAATGGATGAGATTGACACAAGCCGTTGTGGCTATGCACCTTCGGAAAGCGAAAATGCGCCAGAGCGCATCGTATGGGAAGCCGTCATGAGTCCCGAACGTTTCGGAAGCGACCTGACATGCTGGGCCGAGGGTGACAAAGCGTGCGTCAGTTCTGAGGGGACTCCTTTTAAAGGCAGAAGATGCTGCCGCAAAACTTCAAGGGAGTTTCGCATCATGCAGGCTGACATGATGAACCTTGTGCCTGTCATCGACACATTGGGCAGCGCAAGAGCGGGATGGGACTTTGGCACCGAAACGCCAAAAAGCGGTCACTACGGCAGCGTGCCTTTTGAAGTGGACACGACAAAACATCAGGTTCTTGTGCGCCCGGAAATTCGCGGAGACATCGCGCGGATCTATCTGTACATGAGCAAGACCTATAACATCAAGCTCACAGAAGCGGAGCGCAAGCAGATGCAGGAGTGGAATCTAGAAGATCCCGAAGATGCGTGGGAAAAACGGCGAAGAAAGCTGATTGACAAGTATCAGAACCTGCAAATCAGACACAAATGCAGCAGCGACTCATAACGCTTATTTTTCGATGCTAAAGCTGCTCTCTTCAATGATGACGGGGTAAAAATATCCGAAACCGAAATCCTTGTCGACAACAACGCGCCCTTTGGCAACGACGATGTCCCCGGTTTTGATGGCAAGTGGTTCGCTACATGTAAAGACAAGGTCGTCACTTCCCGCACCGCCGGTTCCGTCTTCGAGATGCACCCAGTTGCGTTTGAGGATCTGGGATGACGTCTTGGTCACCTTGGCGCGTACGGTAATCTCTTTGTCTTTTAGGCTTGTACGGTTGGCAAAGACCTCCTCAACGCTGTAGCCGCCCTCGATTTTCGGAATGATCTCTTTGGGCGCGTTTTGGGGTTTGACCATCACCGAATGTGCAGCCGGAGCCTGCGTGACGGAAGCAAAAAGAATCTTCTCAAACGTCCGGTTGAGCGCTTTGCTCGGGAAATTCTGCATCCACATCTGCTCATCGAACGTGACGTTTTGACCTATGGAAACAGGGGTTGCCGTAACCGCTACCCAGTAAGTGTTTCCACCTTCTTTTACCTGCATGTAAGTGTACCCCGCCGCATCGATTTTCTCAATGACGGTGGCAACGTGACGTTTGGGCAATGCCGCAAAGACGAGGTTTTCAAAGAGAAACATTGTGAGTAATAAAAAGAGAAGTTTCATTAGGGCTCCTTATAAAACGGTATGATAGCCTATTGCGGCTTTAAGGTGTTTTCTTAGAGGGAGAACTTATTTCAGAATTTTCTTTGTGTTTGCGTAAATCTTCTATTGCATCATCCACCGCACTTTTGTCAAACTTTTCCTGGCGTATGCGGTAGTTTATTTCATAAATCAGGGCATACGAAAAAAATATCAATAACAATATGATGATGCCATCGACCCAGTCACAGGCAGATACCCAGTAAAAAGACTTCATTGATACATGTAAGATGAATGTACAGAGAACATAGTACATAAAATTTATACTGCCACCAAAAATCAGGACAGCGATTTAAAGGGGCATCTTCCTAAATGTTACAATCTACAGAGCATTTAGGAGTGAAGATTATGAGCAGAAAGAGGAAGCAGTATTCGGCAGAGTTTAAGACGAAAGTTGTGCTT
>JBNLFL010000036.1:0-75929 GCA_050305515.1 Sulfurimonadaceae bacterium | reverse complement strand
CCATGGCAAAACGGCGCTGGAGTTCGGCGTGCATCCGCGGCTTGCCCACATGCTGCTGCGCGCCAAAGATACCCGCAAGGCCGTGCGCATCGCAGCGCTGCTGCACGAGGGAGATTTTATGAGTGCGCTCGCCGATCTTTCCGCGCGTCTTGACGCACTTGAGAAGGGGGCGAAAAGCGACGCGACGGCGCGGATATTGCAGAGTGCGTCGCGTCTGGAAGCGCGGCTGAAACGAAGTCAGGTGGGAGAAAGTGATGGAGTGCTGCTCTCGCTGTGCTACCCCGACCGCATCGCGCAGCGGCGCAGCGGGGGTGGCGGCAGCTACCTTCTTGCCAACGGCAAAGGGGCGATGCTCGCAACCGGCGATCCGCTTGTCAAACACGAATATCTTGCCGTAGCGCAGCTCTCGGGGAGTTCCGGGCGTATGACGCTTGCAGCACCGCTTTCGCTCGAAGCGATTCGTGAGACGTTTGCCGATCAGATCGTGACGACACTTACATGTAACTACAATTCGCAAAGCAAACGGGTCGAATCACGCGAATGCGAAAGGTTCGGCGCACTGCTGCTGCGGGAGCAGAGTGTTGCCAAAAGCGATTCCGAGGCGATCATGCATGCACTGTGCGAGGGCATCCGCATGGAGGGGCTTGACGTACTGGCGTGGGATGAGAAGAGCCTCTCGCTGCTGCAGCGGGTACGGTTTTTAAACGCACACGGCGGGGACATGCCCGAGTGGAGCGAAGCAGCATTGCTCGATACGCTTGAAGCGTGGTTAGGGCCCTATTTGGAAGGCATCAACGAGCTGCGCGCGTTGCAGAAACTGCCGCTGGAGACGATTTTGAAAACCCTTCTGGGATGGGAGCGCGAGCAGGAGCTCGAACGCCTTGCGCCCAAAACCCAGAGCGTGCCGAGCGGATCGAAGATTGCCATCGATTACAGTAACCCCGCTCAGGCGGTTCTGGCGGTGCGGCTGCAGGAGATGTTCGGCCTTGCCAAAACGCCCGCCGTGCTTGAAGGACGCCATCCGCTGCTGCTGCACCTGCTCTCCCCGGCGCACAGACCGATGCAGGTGACCCACGATCTTGAGAGCTTCTGGAGCGGGGCGTACCATGAAGTTAAAAAAGAGCTGCGGGGAAAATACAAAAAGCACTACTGGCCCGACGACCCGCTCGAAGCGCAGGCGACGAGCAAAACGAAGCGGTTTATGGCATCTGAAAAACGCTCTTAAAACATCACCACAGCACTTATAAGCCCGATAACCCCGCCAAAGACGCCGCCCCAGACGACCAGCCATCCCAGATGCTCTTTGATGAGCCGTTCAATCAGCTCTTTGACCATTTGCGGTGTCAGGGTGTCGAGCCGCTGGGCGATCAGTTCTGAAATACGCTTCTGGAGGTCGTCGCTAAAACTTGAATCCGAGAGCGTAGCATGAAGCTGTGCATTGAAGGCGTCGCTGCGGACAATGCCGATGACGGCACTTTTGAGTTTGTTGCTGAAAGGTTCGCGCAGCCCTTCAAGCGCTCTTTCGCCGCCGAACATGCCCAGCATGCCGCCAAAAGAGCTCTCCATAACGGTTTTGGAAAGCGCGTCGAACGCCGGAGAAAAGTCGGTCTGTTCAATCAGCGGTTCGAGGTCGATCTTCCGCTCTTCGGCTGCAAAAAAATCTTCGATCTGCGCTTGTGTAAAAAACTGCTCCATCATCATTACATGTAAAGCACTTTTGATGGCTTCGAAGCGGTTGGTGATGACGCCCGAACCGTAGAGAAGCGGCACTTTCTCAAAGAGCATGTGGATGGCCAGTACATTGGTGATGGCGCCGGAAAAGGCGAACAGCCCGGTGTAGAGCAGCGGCTGCGCGATGCGCGCATCGTCAATCAGAAGGCCTGCCCCTACAAGAAAGAGGGCAATCAGATTGGTCAGATTCGATTTGTCAGGCATGGATTCTCCTCAAAAAAATCGCGTCATTATACTTCATTGCCGCACCATGCGGTGATTTTGCCCGAGTTGGCAATATGGGTGAGATAGAGCCGCAGGTCGAACTCAAGCTGATGGTAGTCCGGCTCCATGTGCGTGCAGAGCTGATAAAAGGCTTTATTGTGCTCTTTTTCCCGAAAATGGGCCAGTTCATGCACGACGATCATGCGCAGAAACGCTTCGGGCGTCTGTTTGAAGAGCGCGGCGATGCGGATCTCGTTTTTGGCTTTAAGCTTGCCGCCCTGAACCCGGGAGATAAAACGGTGGGTTCCCAGGGCATTGTCAATGACGCTTATTTTACCATCATAAAGCGCTTTGGCAAGCGGCGGCGATTTTTTCATGTGGGAGTTCTTAAGGGCGATGACATACTCAAAGAGGGTGCGGTCTGTCGTAAACGTATGGGGTGTCGGGTATTTGCTGCTCAGATAGGCTTCGAGTTTTTCATCGGCGATCAGGCGCAACACCTGCGCACGCGCCGCTTCACTGTAGTGGCGCAGATAGGGGAGCTCGTGCATGGGAAACGGATGCGGCTCAGGAGTCGAGCGTCATGACCAGTTCGCCCGCAAACTCCATGTAGAGGCTTTTTTTGCGCATCTCGATCTTTTCGGAATTGGAAGCGATATAGCTTGTGATGACGCGGTTGATATCATCTTCGTGGATCTGCTCAAGAAGCATCTCTTCCATGGCGGCAAAGCGTGCGACGATAGTGTCAAACATCTCCTCTGCATTATCATCGCTCAGATGGCGGGCAAAATCCCAGTATTTCGATTTCGGAGTTCCGGAAAAAATGTCGTCTTCGTCTTCAAACAGGCTTTCGAAAGAGGGCATGTGCTGTCCTTGGGTATTAATTTTGTGCCATTATAGATAAATTTTATTCCAACTGGTAGTTTTCGGATCTCTGCTTGCGGATTTATACGTAAGTGTGTAGCAATATTTGGTGCTTACAGTGTAGAAATGATACACTGCTCTTAATATCAGTTTTTTGAATGAAGTGACACATGATGGAAGATATTAAAGCATTGCAGAAATCCGCCCGGAGCATTCGCGTGCTCTATGTTGAGGATGAACCGGAGATACGGACTCAGATGGATAAGTATCTTGGCCTTTTTTTTGGCGATGTTGTCCTTGCGAAAGACGGTCAGGCCGGATGGGACACATACCTCTCCGGAACGTTCGATATTGTAGTCAGCGATATCGCCATGCCGCGGATGAACGGTATCGAACTCTGTCGCCGTATTAAAGAGCGAAACCGGGATCAACTCATTATTATCACTTCTGCGTACAGTGAGACCAAAGACCTGATCGAATTGATCGCCATCGGGGTAGAGAGTTTTTTGATGAAACCGGTTGATAACCGGAATCTTCTGAGCGTTTTGCAGAAAAACGTCCAGAAGATTCTCGAACGTCGCGAACTCGAAAATTACCGGCTCTCTCTTGAAGCGGCACTGGAAGAAAAAGAGAAGGCACTGCGTCATCAGTATCTGAAAGACCCGCTTACCGGGCTTTATAATCGCAGCGCGCTTGAAGAGACGCTCAACAGCGATAACGCCAAGGCACTGGTTTTACTTGACATTGACAATTTTGGATCGATCAATGATGTTTACGGTATTGAGACCGGCAATCAGGTTTTGATCGAAGTGGCCCGCAGACTGGAAATGGCACAGGAGCAGTCCATACGCTTTTACCGGCTTGGCGGGAACGAGTTCGCCTGTGTTTTTGAAGATCCGGAAACCGATCAGGTGCTTGCTTTTGCCTCAGGATTGACGCGTTTTGTTTTTGATACGCCAATAGAGGAAAATCATCTTATAGATATGCATCTGACATTTTCTATCGGTATCGATTTCGGCAGAGGAAGCCAGATGATTTCGCGTGCGCTGACAGCGATTGAAGAAGTCCGCCAGTCCGGAAAAAACCGTATGATGGTCTATACTCCCGATTCGCCGTTTCAAAAACGCCAGCAGGAGAATATCTTCTGGATCGACCGTATCCGACATGGCATTGAAAGGGGGCTTTTTATTCCCTATTTTCAACCGATCGTGGAGAATGCGACAGGGCGTATCCGCAAGTACGAGTGCCTGATACGTTACCGCGAAGGGGAGATCATTCATACTCCGGCGGCATTTCTTGACGCGGCAAAGCAAAGCGGCTATATGCCCCGCATGACACGGATCATGATACGGGAATGTTTTCGCTATTTTCAGGGACACCAGAGTGTTTTTTCGATCAATATCACCAGCTATGATTTGGCAGACGGCACCCTTCAGGAGTATCTTGAAAAGATGCTTGAGCGTTACGATATTGCTCCGGAACAGGTCGTTTTGGAAGTGCTTGAAAATATCAGTTCGGAGAGTTACACACACTTTCACCAACAGATTATGCAACTCAAGAAACGGGGATTTCAGATTGCCATTGACGACTTCGGATCGGAAAGTTCCAATTTTTCCAGACTAATGGAGATTCAGGCCGATTTCATCAAAATTGACGGTTCGTTCATTAAAAATCTCGACCATGATGTCAAATCGCAGAAAATCGTAGGGGCCATCGAGCAGTTTGCGCACTCCATAGGTGCCAAACTGATTGCCGAATATGTCCATTCCGAAGCCGTCTTCGACGCAGTAAAACGTTTTAATATCGACTTTTCGCAAGGATATTATCTGGGCAGACCCGAACCTGTTGCCCATAACCTCTCAGAAAGGAGTGATGCCGGTGACTCTGAGTGATTTTAATGTAGATACCGCGTTTTCCAAAGTGCTTCAGGACTTTTTTTCCGAGTATTCGGCTGTGCTTTCTGCAGAGTGGAGTGCCCTGGTACGTACGCAGAATCTTCTTGAAAAATGCAATATGACATTAGAATATTTTCATGAAAATATTGCAAAAAAGGTGATAGAGCATTTTGTAAAAATTGTACAGGGCGAAGCAGTTGCCGGGGATTGCCCCGTAATGAATACCATGGTGGAACGTTTTGAAAACCATGAAATGCGTGTCGAAGATGTCTATCTGATATGCAGTGATTTTAAAAGGACGGTCAGCAATAAAATCATGGCGTTCGGCGATGCCGAACTGATGCGTTCCATGCATCAGTTCACGGGATTGCTCGATTACAACCTCTACTATCTGCTGCAACATTACAGTACGCGCTATGAATTGATTGCCGCATCCAATCAGATGCAGGAGCGGCTGGCGTTTGCGCAGAGCCTCGCAAAAATCGGAAGTTTTTCCTATGATGCCGTATCGGGAGAAATGCTCTGGTCGGATCAGGTGTACCGGATTCTTTCATACGACAAGACTCAGGAGACGCCGGAACTTTCAAAACTTCTTTCCTGCTGCGTCGGCGATGGACGCAGGCTTTTGCAGGAGCAATTTTCCAAACGTGAGGGTGAAGGGGAATACCGTCTTGAAAATGGCAACGCACCGGTACATTTCGCTGTCATACGGAGTGCATCGACCTTTGATGAGAACGGCCGTTTGCTCCGGGTTCGCGGAACGTTGCAGGATGTCACGCAACTCAAGGAAAATGAGCTTGAGCTGAAGCGACTGAATCAGGAGTTGCGCTCAAGCGAGACGCAGTATCGAACCCTTTTTGAATCACTCCCCATCGGTGTTGTCATGCATGACAGCAGCGGTGCAATTATTGCAAGCAATCCCGCTGCGAGCAAAATTTTGAAACTTCCCAGAGATGCAATTGAACAGAGACAAAGCATCGATCCGCAGTGGAAGACGGTTCGGGAGGACGGGTCGGTATTCCCCTCTTCCGAGCATCCAGTCATGAGAGCACTGCGCTATGGCGAAAAAGTGCGCAATGTCGTTATGGGTTTGCAGCACCTCGAAGAAGAAATATGGATCAGTATCAATGCCGAACCGCTTTTCGGTGCTGATGGCACCATGACGCATGTCATTGTCAGCTTTGCCGAGATTACGGAGCAGGTTACTACGTCACGGCGTCTCGATCTGCTCTCAAAAGTTTTCACTCATGCGCAGGAGGGGATTATCATTCTTGACTCCGGGATGCAGATTATTGAACTCAATGATGCCTATCTGCAGATGTGTGAATGTCAAAGCGATGCACTGCTTTTTACATCGTTTCGTGAGGGTTTTTTGAAAGAGACGGGAAGCGATACGTATCAGCAGATTGAAAACTCTCTTAAATCTACCGGAAGATGGAATGGCGAAATACGGCGTCACAGAAGTGGTGGAACGCTACAGATCCAGTTGCTTTCGATAGTTGCCGTAGAAGACATTATCGGGCGGGTGCACAATTATCTGGCAGTTTTCAGTGATATCACGGATCGTAAAAAGAGCGAAGAAGCGATGATTGAAGCCAAAGCGCGTGTCGATGAGCTGAACCGGACACTGCACCATGAAGTCGAAGAGGCCGTTAGTGAACTGCGCCGTAAAGATGAACTTATGATTGCGCAGTCACGCCTTGCTGCCATGGGAGAGATGATCGGCATGATCGCACACCAGTGGCGCCAGCCGCTTACCGTTATCGGCATTACGGTCAGCAATGTGACGACCTATATGGATCTGGGGATCAGTGATGATGAAAAGGTGCGTTCGGCCATGCAGAGCATTGAAAATCAGATCAAGCACCTTTCCGGTACGATTGATGACTTCCGAAACTTTTTCAAACCCGAGAAAAAGCGGGCACCGGTCTCGCTCGGAACGCTTTTGAAACGCACCCTTGAAATTATTGCCACGAGTCTTGAAAACAGCAATATCAGGATTGAACTTGATATCGAAAACGATACGGAAATGCTCCTTTTTGAACGCGAGATGATGCAGGTACTGCTCAATATTTTCAATAACGCCAAAGATGCGTTTACCGAGTCTGCAACTACCGCTCCCCATTTGCTGGTACGGCTTCGCCATGATGCGCAGAACGCGGTTATTGCTATATGCGACAATGCCGGCGGTATTGAGGAGACGGTCATGAAACGCATTTTTGAACCCTACTTCACTACCAAGGGAGAGAAAAACGGTACGGGACTGGGACTTTACATGTCAAAAACGATTGTCGAAAAGCATATGCAGGGACGTTTAAATGCCAGTAACGTTGACGGTGGTGCCTGTTTTGAGATTATTCTTCCTAAAGAAATCACGGAGCAAGATGCCTGAATGCAGATCTTTTCTATGTTATAATCACTTATTAAACAGAAGGCGTTAGTTGTGAAATCATAACACAAGGTTTCGGGCCCTTTGAGATGTTAACATCTTACATGTAACTAAGGACAGATCATGTTTAAGAATATGACGATAGGAAAAAAAATCCACATTCCGCTGATGGTGGCGATTGTGGTGGGATTGCTACTGGTACTCAGTACCTCATGGGTTTCTCTCAAAAATATTGAGCAGAATATTTATGCTGATATGCATCAGTCACTTTCTGTGTATCTGAATAATCAGCTTTCATCAAAGGAGAGTGTCGGTCTGACCAATGCGATTACAATAGCTTCCAATAGTGCTGTACGTGATGCCCTGCGCCATAACGATCGTGAAAGTGCCATTGCAATTATTGACACATTGGTTCAGAATTTGAAAGATAATACTGCCTATAACAATGTCAAGATTCATATTCATACGGCAGATGTCAAAAGTTTTTTGCGTCACTGGAACAAAGAGAAGTTTGGTGATGATCTGAGCTCTTTCCGCGAAACCATCAAACAGGTAAAAGCAAATAAAAAGCCGCTGGTGGCTGTAGAGATTGGCAAAGCGGGAATGGTACTGCGCGGTATTGCCCCTGTTATGGACGGTGATGAATATCTCGGATCGGTAGAGTTTATTCAGGGCTTCAACTCCATCGTGAAAGCCGCTAAAAAAGAGATGGGTGCCAGCATTCTCTTCCTGATGGATCGTTCACAGCTTGCCATTGCGGACGGTCTGAGCCAGGCACCTTCTGTAGGTTTGGGAGTTTTGTCACAAAAAGAAGAAGTTTCGGATATGCAACTTTTGAATGATTTCAAGTCTGTTGAACATGTATCTGACGTCTTTCAAAGCGAACACTATTTTAATTACATACAACCGATCAAGGATTTTGAAGGAAAGCAGATAGGAGAGGTCATTATTGCCAAACCTCTTGAATCGGTTAAACGTGCCATACAGGATGCGAAAAGCGGAATGATAATGCAGATTCTGATTATGGCATTCATTGATATCGTCATTATTTTCGCATTGATGATTATTCTGCGTTTTGCCGTCGGTAAACCGATGCAGGAGTTTGAAGCGAAGATTGAACGTATCGCCGAAGGAGACGGAGATCTGACGCAACGCGTGAATGTTGTATCAAATGACGAGATAGGTGTCGTAGCAGATTTTATCAACCGCTTCATCGGTAAAATTCACGCGATTGTCGATGATGCAAAACAGTCATCGGCACGCAACCGGCGAAGTACGACGGCGCTGCTCGAACTCCTTCGCAGCGTCAGCGACGGCATCAGTCGGCAAAACAACATTGTCAATCGTACGGTGGAAAATAACCGTGCGGTGAAAGAGAACATCCAGACTACGATAGTGCTATCGAAAAGTTCTGAAGAGGAGATGGCAGAAGCGAATCGCGAATTGATGACGGCGGTTAAAGATCTTAACGATCTGGTTGCCTCGCTTCAGGAAGATGCCGAGGACGAGCTGGAACTCTCGTCAAAACTGCAAACGCTCGTCAGCGATGTGCAGCAGACGAAACAGATTCTCGAAGTCATTTCCGACATTGCCGACCAGACAAACCTGCTGGCTCTTAATGCGGCGATCGAAGCCGCGCGCGCCGGTGAACACGGACGCGGTTTTGCCGTTGTTGCCGATGAGGTGCGCAAGCTGGCGGAACGGACACAGAAATCCCTTTCCGAAATTTCTGCAACCGTCAATGTCATCGTGCAGTCTATTTCAGACATCAGCACCGAGATGAGCGGCAATTCCGGCAATGTGGAAACGATTCTTAAAAACTCCTCAACCGTACAGGCCAAAATAGAATTCAGTTCGCAGAAGATGCAGCAGACAGCACTTCTTTCATCCAATATTGTCGAGAAAAATAATGTGGTTTCCCGGAGTGTCGATGCTGTCAGTGATGACATTCATACCATGTCAACAATCTCGAAAGAGAATGAAGCCAGCCTTGAAAAAATCCGTCATTTGACAGACGAGCTTATGGATGCTGCCAAAGGACTCGATCAGAAGCTTGAGAAGTTCAAAACGTAAGGAGTCCGCTATTGCTTTTTTGTAATACCGGCAATAATCTCAAAAGGGGATTTGCGGTTCTTCTCTGCAATCTCAAGCAGGGAGTGGGTGTTTTCAAAAGTCATTCCCTGTGCTTCCAGTAGTTTTTCAATCTGATTTCTGTCCGTACCGAAAATTTTGGCACTTGTTTCCAGTGGAGCCTTCAATACGGCATCGATGATGGCACGTTTCGGATTCTCGCCTTTAGATGCCGTAGCAATAAAACCTGCGCTTACGAGTGTTATGAGTGTCGCAAAGAGCAAAAATGTTTTTTTCGGAAAATAGCGCTGCATGGCACTCCAGTTGAAATATACATGTAACAGTGCCGCAGCAACAAACAGCAATCCCAGTATTTCATGCATCTCTTTGGTATAACTCTCGAAAAGATGGAAAAACATGAGCACACCCGTGATACCTACAACAAGAAAGACCAGTGCGGTCAGTGATGTCGCGACCTCTTTTATCAGACTTTTCCTCATGAATATTCCTTTGCCGTTAGAGGTGAAATTGATGCTTCAAAGCCGTATGTTTCATGGCTTTGAAGAGTGGTAAAAGTCTATTCGGTTTATTGAAACAACGGGTATCACAAAACAAATGAAAGGTAACATTTTTTATGTTCAAATCCTGTGTGCGTCATCTGAAGAAGTGAAATGATTTAGGGTATAATCGCTGTATAAACCTCGCTATAAAGAAGTTTTTTCAGAGGGAAGAAGGTGGATCATGAAAAAGAGTGTATCGCTGAGTCTTGCATGGATGTTTCTGATTTCCGCGGTGAGCGGGCTGGTGCTGTACATCGCTCCTCCGGGTCGTATCGCTTACTGGGGCGGCTGGAGTTTTGCGGGTTTCGATAAAGAGCAGTGGGATCATCTTCATACCGTCACAACGTTGCTGATGCTTGTTGTTGCCGGAGTGCACCTTTATTTTAACTGGCGTCCTTTTATATCGTATATGAAATCAAAAACGACGCAGGCGCTTGCCATGACGCGGGAGTTGCTGATTTCTCTGATAATCGCATTGACGGTTGCAAGCGGTGCATTGATGCAGTGGCCGCCTTTTGGATGGATTATTGATCTGGGCGATTATGTCAGTGAGGATTGGGAAAAAGGATTGGGCTCTCCTCCCTACGGGCATGCAGAGCTTGATACGATGGCTGCTTTCATGGGAAAGATGCAAATCGACCGGGAGGCGGCAAAAGGGCGCCTGCAACGTTCCGGTATTGTGTTTGACGCCAATGCGACGCTGAAAAATGTAGCGCAAAAGCATGGGATGACGCCCCAGAAGCTTTTCGATATCCTGCTCTCTGAAGATAAAAAAGGGACGAAGCCTCCGTTAAAAGAGGGAAGTGGATTGGGCAAAAAAAGTCTGGCTCAGGTGTGTGAGATTCGCGGACTGGATTTGAATACGGTTATAGAGCGGCTTGATGGCATTGGAATTCAGGCGGATCCCCAGAGCAAATTCAAAACACTTGCGGAAGAGGCGGGAAAAAATCCGATGGATCTTCTGATATGGATCGAAGAGTGACAACGAAAGCGTTTCGTAGCATCGAAACGATTAAGGACGATACGCTTGTGGAAGTGGAATTGATGCTCACAACGGAAGAACTCGAACGCTTTGGTCAAGCGTGCTTTGCTTCCGGGATGAAATTTAATGACTGGATCCGCTTTTTAGCCTATAAAGAGCTTGAAAAACAGGCATTGTCATGATTCTGTATATTCACGGATTTGCGAGCAGTGCTTTCGGCAGCAAGCCGCAACACTTCAAAGCACTCGGCTGCGATGAACCGGTTTTGGTGCCCTCACTGCATTACAGTCCCGATCTGGCCATACAGACGCTTGTGGATCTGATTACGATGTTGCGCCAATGCAGTGACGCACAACTCTCCGACATCAAACTTGTCGGCTCTTCATTGGGCGGTTATTACGCGCATTATCTTGCCCGCCGTTTTGGACTGCGTGCGGTTTTGATTAATCCTGCGGTTTATCCCTATCGCCGTTTGGAAGAAGCACTCGGTTTGATGACGCACTACTACGACCACAGCCGTTTCGAGTGGCAGGAACAGCACCTTCGAATGCTGGAGCTGTATGATGCGGGCAGATGGCAGCAGGGTGATGAATTGCTCGTGCTGCTCCAGAAGGGCGATGAACTGCTTGACTGGAAAGAAGCGTATGAAAAGCTCTCCGGTGCCGAGATGGTCGTCGAAGCAGGAGGTTCACACAGCTTTGAGCATATTGAATCGCATTTCGAACGTATCGCGTCATTCTTACATGTAAGGTTTGATGCATGAAAATGCATCAGTACTGTATTCGTCTCAAAGCACGCTCTCGCGGCTTTCATCTGATCACTGACGAGATTGTTGCGCAACTGCCGCAACTGAGTGAATATCGCAGCGGAATGCTACAGCTTTTTATCCGGCATACGAGTGCGTCCTTATGTATCAATGAGAATGCGGATCCCACGGTACGCAGCGATATGGAATCTTTTTTTTCCGATCTTGCCGATGATAAGCACTATTACGCTCATACCTATGAAGGACGTGATGACATGCCGGCACATATAAAAAGTGCCATTTTGGGTGCATCACTTCTGATTCCGGTACTTTCGGGAAAGCCGGGTCTTGGAACCTGGCAGGGTATCTATCTGGCCGAACATCGTGACCGTGGCGGTTCACGCGAAGTCATAGCGACGCTCTGGGGCGATTAATCGACCCACCACATACGTGCAAAAAGTCCTGCGACAGAGGTGTATCCCACTTCGCCAAAATGTAACCTTCCCTCAGCATCGTAGATGAATGTCGTAGGAAAAGCCGCGACCTGAAAACGGCTTGAGAGTGTTCCGTCGGTATCATTGACAGTAGGAAAATGAAGATCGTTTTTTTCAAGATAGCTACGCAATTCGGCATCGCTCCCGGATTTGACGGCTATTGTAATGACCTGATAATGACGGCTAAGCTGCTCGATATTGGAAGCTTCAAGGCGGCATGTCGGACACCAGGTGGCCCAGAAGTGAAGCAGAACCGGGCGTTTTATCTCTTCAAGATTGATGCTCGCCCCATCGAGTGTATGCAGCTGTAGCTGCGGCAATGGGGCACCGGCTTCGAGCGGATTTCTGAAATAGCTAAGCAGGTTCATGGCCACGACAAGGATCAGCAAACTCCAACCCAGTTCGCGAAGCCATTTTTTAAAAGGAATTGCACTCATAAAATCAACCATTTTTTTTGAGTAATTATACTGAAGAAATAGGTTATAATAATTCCCTTTGGAGCATCTTATGAAATTAAAAGTGTTTTATTTTGTGATCATGTGCGCTTTGGCTGTGGCTGAAGAAGTACCGGCAAAAAATCTGATCTGCGAAGTGAGCGGTGAAGGAAGTAAACGGATACAATGCACCTACTTTACCGAACGTGTTTCGTATGACCGCAATATCACTTTTGAATGGAAAGCACCGAGCCTTGATGAAGATCACCGTGAACGCACTATCATCCTTAGTGCCCATCACGGTTCCCTCTATGATTTCCGCTACTATTACGGACGTGAGCCCGGAGAGTGGCGTGTGTGTGTCAGGGAAGCGGGTAAGAAGCTCGAAGAGACGACATTTGTCATTAGCGAAGAGGGCGAAGAGGAGTATTAGCGCTCCCGCGCCTCTTTTGAAATATGTTCCAGTTTTGATTTTGGCGTTGCAAATTCATCAAAAGTCGACGATGATTTTTTAACAGGCATTACCAGTGCTATGAGTATGAAAATCATGGCAAAAATGACTCCGCCGAGTAGAGTCAGTATGATCTTGAATTTTTCATCACTCATAACAAATCCCCATTCTCAAGACTGAGAGTCATTTTATTTTCCACTCCTTTTATTGTAGCGCAAATTGCGTCGGAAGTATCATAATCATCAGATCTGATTTTTAAAATAAATTCATCAAATTAAGCCTGAAATAGCTCATTTTTCCTCTATTAATCACACTTCTTTGATTAGCAGCAATATAAATATAAATAATATTGAAAAATTTAAAGAGTTTAAACAATGATTAAAAAAAGTAATGTCAGAATGACGGCTATTCTATGAGATAAGGAGTGCATGATGTTACAAAAGCTTCGAAATATCGCAGCTATGGCAGCAACGTTGTATGCGGTTTCGGCTGTAACAATGGTTTCGGCTTCGGTTCAAGAGTATGACAAGAACCCGCCGTTCAACCTGAACCTGTTAGAGATGACCAAACAGGAGATTAATGGAAATGAGGTGAAAGCCTACAATCCAAAAAATCAATATAACACATTCATAAACTATGAACTCGGAATGCACTGTGTCGGTTTTGAAATGAGTTACTGTTGTGTGATCCCGCCCTATAACTCGATTCAGGCTCAATCCATTCGTTCAGGTATGAACGGGGCTTTGCCAAAACTTTTGACTCCGGAAGATAATGTCAAACTCTATTACTACACGAAAGACAACTCGTACAGTGAAGGGAACAAGATGAAGTACTGGAGTGTCGCCAAAGACGTCGATGGTAATGGCCGCATGGACGATCCGGGTGACAACGTAGCCAACTATGTCTGGAAGCACCTCTTTATCTATCAGGATCTTGAAGGAACCAAACCAGCCAATGCAACGAAGAAAGACCGTCTTCTTGTCGGAAAAGACATCAAGGTGCCTATCGATTCCGGCCCTACCGGTAAACATATGGCCGGTGGTTACCTGGAATACTCCGGTAAAGACGGCAGCAACGTTGTTTTCACCGATACGCTTGTTCCTGCGGTAACGGACATTCCGCTGGTTTTGACCGCATCCCATATCTGGGATGCACTCGGTCTGCCGCTGACAGCGTTTAATGACTCGACGCGAAAAGGTACAATCCGCTCTATTACCGAACGTGATTTCCAGCCGTTCCAGCGCTCTACCGTTCAGCTGCATGATCAGAACGGTCGTGCGATTCTTGATCAGCAAGGGAAAATTGTAGAGTATTTCGGTACCAACCCCGTTGACATCCCCAACTGTTATGCCTGTCACTCCCGTCAGGGCAAAGCGGCACAAATGGCTCGTGAAGAGGGCTTGACATTCTCCGACAAAGAGTATGCCTACTGGAAAAGCTATCCGGATGAGAGTGAATATATGGCGCGTCTGAGTGAAGCATCCATCAATATTCTCTCGCTCCACGATGCACATCACAAAACCGAATTCCTGAAGCACTATAACGATAAAGCATCATCCAACCGTTTGGGGCAGACAGGTGAAATCAACTGTGCCGACTGTCACGGGGATAACGTATCGGGTAACCTCCAGGAACCGCGTCCGGGTGCAACAGGTTATAAAACCGTCAAAGCAAAACCGCTTTCCGAAGCCATTCACGGGTTCCACCTTTCCATGGTTCCGATGCCGGATGCTGCAGGACGTTCGCAGAGCTGTCAGGCGTGTCACCCGACGCACTTCCAGAATGCGAACATGAATGACGACACCAACCCCTACCGTGTCTCTGACCGTTATGGTGAAGGCCGTTTCTCTGACCGTGATGTCCGTACAAGCGGTGGCGGTTGTTATGTCCGCCGCGATGCGCACACCAATCCCGATGCAAAACCGCCGTTCTTCCTGAACGAATACGGTAAATTCCAGCTCAATGAAGTATCGCTCAAAGACGAAGATGGTGAAAGCATCTCCAAAATGCGTGGCCTCTACTGTACGAACTGTCACACCAAAGTGGCGCAGAAAATGCAGGCGATTGATAACCTTAAAACCGTGCAGACCCATGAAGGGACAACGATTCGCAATAAATCGCTTAAAGAGATTGTTGAAGCCGTGGCACAGGGCGATATGAAGCGATTCAAAGCGATTGCCGATCCAACCACCCATGGTGAGAATGAAGTTCTTAAATACTATACCGAACATGAGTCCGGTATTCTGGTTAAAAACGTTGCCAAAGACGGACTGGATCTGAAACCATGGAACCATCCTGAAGGAGGTGCCGTACCGTATTCAGCGGCGTCCGGTGGTGACGACTGGTGGCTTGCGGCTTCCGAGCCACACTGTGCCGACTGTCACCTTGCACCGTTTGTAGAGAGCGAAGGCGGACAGTACTTCCCGATCGATCAGCCTGCGAAACATTCGCTCTACCGCTACTCCAAAGCACACGGCGACCTCGCATGCCAGACCTGTCATGAGTCTCCGCACGGTCTCTATACTACCCGTTACGACGGACCGGACCGTACTGTTGACATTACCACGCATGAGCAGGCATTGCAGTACAGCCCTGATGGTGAATATACCGGTCCGGTTACCTGTGCCGCATGTCACACGGTCAACAAACGCGGTGTACCGGTTCAGCTTGAAGGTACCGAATATGCTGATGACTATTGGGCTTCTGTGACACTGGCGCACTTTATGCGCTCCGGTGATCAGAAACTCTCTGTCAAAGAACTTGTAGAGAAGTATCCGTACGCCAACTCTGCAGATATTGTCAAAAAAGGCTGGAAGTAACCCTTCCGCCTTTTTGGCATTTCCCCTTTTCCCCCATGCTTCCCATTTTTTGTATATGATATCGGTATGCGTTTTCTATTTCTTGCTCTTGTAAATGTCCTGCTTATCGGCGCTGAACCTGCTCTGATCTTACATGTAAAGAGCAATGCACTCTTACATGTAAGTTTTGACAACCGTGAACGTTACTGTCAACCGTACGGCATTGCCACACTTGAAATGCTGATGCATCAAAGCCGTAGCGATGAGATCTGCCATAACGCTCTGGTGGATTTTTACCTTCGCAATCCGCTTCAGAAGCATTTTGCACAACGTCTGTTCCATACGCAGCAGCAGTATATGATTTCGGAGTTCGGTGATTATTGCCAGATCAGGGTTTCGGGAAAAAGGAGCTATGCGTCACTGCTGCTTCGTGAAGGTCTGGCGATTGTTCCGCAGCAGTTCGATGATGATTTTGTAGCGTATGATTATCGTCGTCTTGAGCGTGACGCCCGAAATTCGCAAAAAGGAATCTGGGCTGATCCGGTGCTTCGCAATTGCATGAAGATGTTGTCGATCTGAGGTGTTATTCGCTGGTGAGATAAACCCAGTACTCTTTGTGAGAACGTCCCTGATTGAGAAAATAGATCTGCAAAATAGCGACGCGGTAGAGTGTTATGAGCATTTTTAAAAAAGGAACGCCCAGTGTTAAGGGCATCCACCAGGGTTGCTCTTTTGCTCCTTTGGAAAGCATCATCTCTTCGATTCCGATATTTTTACTCAGATAGAGACCGAAAAACATCGAGAACAGAAAGTTCATGATGAGCCCAAGAATACTGTAGGCAATCAGTTCGTGCTCATACATTCCGGGAATCATAACCGATTAGTTTCCGTAGTTTGCGATAGCATCTTGCAGGATCTTTGCAGCTGCTTCTTTGTTTTCGAAGTTTTTGACTTTGACCCATTTGTTCGGCTCAAGCATTTTGTAGGTTTCGAAGAAGTTTTTGATCTTTGCCAATGTGTGTTTCGGAAGATCGCTGATATCCTGAATCTCTTCATAGGTAGGGTCGATTTTTGACGTTGGTACTGCCAGAAGTTTTTCATCGATACCGCTTTCGTCTTCCATGATCAGAACACCGATAAGACGGCAGTTGACCACTGAACCCGCTTGCATCGGATACTCAGTCAGAACGAGAACGTCAGCAGGATCTCCGTCTTGCGAAAGGGTCTGATTGACAAAACCGTAGTTGGCAGGATAGTACATGGCCGAATGCATGACACGGTCAACGACAACGGCACCGCTCTCTTTTTCGATTTCATATTTAATGTTCGATCCGTACGGGATTTCAATGACCGCTTTGACTTTGTCGGGATTTTCACCGTATCCAATTTTGCTAAGATCCATGATGATGTCTCCATTAGGTTTTAGATTTTGTAGGGCGAATTTTATCAGAGCAAACCCAAAGAGCGACTAAAGCGTAACAGCATCCTGAAAAATTTCATGGAGTGGGGCCGGGTAAAAATTGTTTTAATCATCTTTGTTATATCATACACCCCATTACGTTTGAAACAAAGGCAGTTTATGGAAGAAGTAAACCTCGTTTGGGAAGGTGTCAAGTTTATGTTTTTGGGGATGGGTACCGTACTCACATTCCTCATTACCATGATACTTGCCATGAATCTTCAACAGTATATTATTCAGAAATTTTTTCCGGAGCGTATCATCGCTCCAATCAGTACCCCTCAGGCTTCGCGTGGTGATGCATCGCGCCAGAAAAAAGTGGCTGCAATCACAGCGGCAATTATGCACCATCAAAAAGTGAATGGTTAAGGACAGACATGGCTAAAAAATTTATTGACCTGATGGATACAACCTTCCGTGACGGATTTCAGTCCGTATTCGGCGGACGTGTTCTTCTTAATGATTTCCTCCCGGCAGTCGAAGCGGCAAAAGAAGCAGGAATTACGCACTATGAGTTTGGAGGCGGCGCCCGCTTTCAGGTGCCGTTTTTTTACCTGAATGAGAATGCGTTTGACAACATGGACACATTCCGTAAAATCGTCGGGCCTGAAGCCAATCTGCAAACACTTGCACGCGGTGTCAACACCGTCATGCTTGAAACGGGAAGTCGTGAACTTGTCGATTTGCATGCCAAGATGTTCAAAAAACACGGCACGACAACGATACGTAACTTCGATGCACTTAATGATGTTAACAATCTGATCGACAGCGGCCGCAGCATTGTCAATCACGGCTTGCGTCACGAAGTGGTTGTTACCATTATGGACCTGCCTCCCGGATGTGAAGGCGCGCACACGGTGGAGTTTTATGAAAAGATCCTGCGCCAGATTCTTGACGCGGAAATTCCGTACCACTCCGTATGTTTTAAAGATGCTACCGGGACCGCGAATCCTCAGAAAATCTATGACACTATCAAAATGGCCAAACGTCTGCTTCCGGAAGGCACGCATGTTCGTCTTCACACGCAGGAAACTGCGGGTATTTCCGTTGCACAGAACCTTGCGGCGCTTGATGCGGGAGCTGACGGCATTGATGCGGCAGCCAATCCGGTATCGGGCGGTACCAGCCAGCCAGATATTCTTGTTATGATGCATGCCATCAAAGGCAAAAACTTCGATTTCGGTCTTGATTTTGAAAAAGTGCTTAAATACGAAAGCACGCTCAAAGAATGCCTCAAAGACTATTTCCTGCCGCCTGAAGCGACGATGGTCGAACCGCTCATCCAGTTTTCACCCATGCCTGGCGGTGCGCTGACAGCCAACACTCAGATGCTGCGTGACAACAACATGATGGAAAAATTTAACGATGCCATCCTTGCGATGCGCGAAGTGGTTGAAAAGGGCGGTTACGGTACTTCCGTCACGCCGGTTTCCCAGTTCTATTTCCAGCAGGCACTTAACAACGTGCTTTTCGGACCATGGAAAAAATTTGCTCCCGGTTACGGACGCATGGTATTGGGGTACTTCGGTAAGACTCCTGTGGCTCCGGATCCCGAGATTGTCAGATTGGCCAGCGAACAGATGAACCTCGAGCCAACCACCGTCAATGCCATCGATCTCGCAGATGCGGATGAGAGCAAATCACTGACCCATTGGACCAAGCGTCTTGAAGAAGAGGGTATTGAAACCACGGAAGAGAATATCTTCATCGCAGCCGCGTGTCAGGATAAGGGAATCACCTTCCTTAAAGGTGAAGCAGAAGTGAATGTAAGAAAAATATCAGATATGCCCAAAGTGCAAAATGAAGGAGTCAATATGGCAAGCGGAAGTTATACAGTCGTCGTTAATGGTGAGAAGTTCAGCGTTCAGGTCGCAGAAGGCAATGCCGACATTCAGGTGACACCGGTTGCAGAGAGTGCCGCACCAGCAACGCCATCAGGAAATGATGAGGCAATCAAGTCACCGCTTCCCGGGAGTGTATGGAAAATTGTTGCCAATCCGGGCGATACCCTCAAAATGGGTGACAAGATTCTGATTCTGGAATCCATGAAAATGGAAATCGATATCGTGGCACCTCATGACGGTGTTGTCAAGACTATTAATGTCAACGCCAACGACAAGGTTGTCGAAGGTCAAGTTGTAGCGGTTCTGGGTTAATCAATGAAGCAGCTCTTCGTTAAACTTTTTTTAGCCATAGCGCTTCTTGGCGGAACGCTCTCGTATGCGATGGATGCACATCAAACTGAGGTGAAAGCAGAAGCGTCTGAATATGTCTATCATCCCAAACCCATGAGCGAGATGATCGGCAACTTTCTCAAGCGTACCGGTGTCTATGCCATTTTGTATCCTGACCCGAATGAAAAAGGGCTGCATGGGGAAGAGATGAGTGATTTCAATAAGTCGTGGGGCCGCGTCATCATGATTCTGGTCACTTTTGTTCTCTTTTATCTGGCTATTGCCAGAGGCTTCGAGCCGCTTCTTCTCCTTCCTATAGGATTCGGTGGATTGCTGGCCAATATTCCGGTAGCAGGCATTGCCGGGCCGGATGGCTTTTTGGGGATTGTCTATCACATGGGGATCTCCAACGGACTTTTCCCGATTCTTATTTTCATGGGTGTCGGTGCCATGACCGACTTCGGTCCACTGCTTGCCAACCCTAAAACGGCACTTTTGGGCGGTGCGGCTCAGTTTGGAATTTTCGGAACCCTTGTCGGTGCCGTCATGCTTTCTGAATATACTTCCATTGTCGACTTTACGCTCAAACAGGCCTCAGCCATCAGTATCATCGGGGGTGCGGATGGTCCGACATCCATTTACATTGCAACCAATCTTGCTCCCGAACTTTTAGGAGCGATTGCGGTGGCATCGTACTCCTATATGGCACTTGTACCCATTATTCAGCCTCCGATCATGAAAGCGTTGACCACGCCTGCAGAGCGGAAGATCAAAATGAGTACGATGCGCCCGGTATCCCGTCTTGAAAAACTGGTATTCCCGGTTATGGTACTTTCGCTCTCCATTCTGGTGCTTCCCGACTCCACACCGCTTATCGGTGCATTCATGTTCGGTAACTTCCTCAAAGAGTCCGGTGTGGTAGAGCGTCTTAACGATACGATGCAAAATGCGATGATCAACATTGTCACCATTTTGTTAGGTCTGGGTGTCGGTTCCAAATTGGCTTCGGATCAGTTTCTTGTTCCCGAGACCATGGCAATTATCGTGCTGGGGCTTATTGCATTTTCAGTGGGAACCGCTGCGGGTGTGCTCATGGCAAAAATCATGAACATGTTCAGTAAAAACAAAATCAACCCGCTTATCGGTTCTGCGGGGGTATCGGCCGTTCCGATGGCAGCACGCGTTTCGAATAAAGTCGGTATGGAATATGATCCTACCAATATGCTGCTGATGCACGCTATGGGACCAAACGTTTCAGGTGTTATCGGTTCTGCAGTCGCTGCCGGGGTGTTGCTCTCTATCTTCGCCTGATGCAGTTACATGTAACGCGATATGCGTTACGTGACCCATGCAGAGGAGTTCGCATCAAATCTTTCTCTTTCCTTCTTCTTTTTTTTCTTTTTGGCTGTTCTCCTTTCCCGGAAGATGCTCTTCTGATTACTCAGGTTCGTGAACATCAGCTTCGCAGCGACCAGATTCGCCGTATCATGCATGAACTTGACAATGCCCTGTATCTGCAAAATAAAAGTGAAATCGAACGTGACGATGAACGGCGTGTCATGCTGCTGAGTCTGTCACAGCAGATAGAACGTATGTCATTGAAAATGCGGCAGCTTGTTAATGATGAGAACCTGAGTGCATGCGATGAGGATCGAAATACATTTGAAACCTATGCCATAGAACTTGGAGAACAGGGAAAAAAGATGCGAACGGTGGCAGATACGTATGCGTTTGAACAGCTTGATCCTCTTATGACGGAAACCCGAAAGCTCTGTATGAAATGCCATCGTTCGCTTTGTGTGGATGTGACGATTCAGGGAACGGAATGATGCGAACCGTCATTGCAATGCTTTTGCCCTGGCTCCTTTTTGCTCAGGCAAGTATTGAAGAACGTCTTGCAAAACTGGAACAGGAAAAGGGATTTATCAGTGTAGAAACAACACGGATAAAAGTCGGCGGACGTCTCCAGTTTGATATCACGGAGGGATGGCCCGAAGGAAGTTTTACACCTCAGGGCATACCTTTGACGCATGAAGGGGAAGAGGGACAGCTTGGAGCCGAGCTGCGCGACAGCAGGCTTTGGCTCAAAACCCAGACTCCTTCGGAACTGGGCCTGATACGTACTGTAGCGGAGATCTATTTTTACGGTGAAAAAGGGAGTGAAATCAACTCCAATGCCCATGGTCTGGCACTGCGTTACTTTTATGTCTCGGTAGCAGGATGGACGGCGGGTCAGGCCAACTCACTCTTTAGTACCTATATCGCTCCCGAAACGCTTGTCAAGCCGATCAATCTCACTTATGCAAGACAGCCGCTAATCGGCTACAGCCTTGAGATGCTTCCCGGAGTGTTTGGCGATCTCTCGCTTGAACAGCCCGAAACGCTGCTGGATGATCCCCACGGACGCCGTATTCAGCCTTCTGATGACCGTTTTCCCGATTTTCTTATGCGCCTGCGCTGGTTTGGCAGCTATGGAAAACTGGGTATCACGGGGATGGCCCGCTATGTGACACAGGATCAGGCACTGCTTTCTGACGGAACGCGATTGCAAAACAGTGACGGCATCTGGGGATATGGTCTTAATGCATCACTGCAGTGGCATCTCTACGCACTGGACAATCTTTATCTGGGAGTACAGTACGGCAACGGAATTGGACGTTATTTTACGCTTAAAGCCTGCAGTGACGGTGTTGTCGATACCGAAGGAAAAATCCATCTTAATACGATAACCGGTATTCATGCGGCACTAGAGCACTGGTGGACACCGAAACTGCAAAGCAATCTTGTTTATACCCATACTGAAATTGATAACCATACAGCACTGATTACGAGCGATACACTGAACCGTCTGGCAGAGGCGTGGCAGGCAAACCTGATTTTTGAAATTGTTAAAAACGGCCGGATCGGTCTGGAATACGGCGATGGCATTCGTGAACTTGAATCGGGCGAAGCAGGGCGCATGCAGCTGTTGCGAATGCAGATTCGTTACGATTTCTGAAGTGGAATAGGGCTTGCTTAATACGCATACCAAAGCATAAAGGAACCCTTATGAGTTACCATCAGGAACTTCGTGCGCGTCTGGACAGTGTCCATGCCGGCAGAACACAAACACGCGGATTTGAACGTATCAAAAGTGATGATGTGGATCGTCTTATTATTAAGGAACTCGATGCAGAGTTCAACCTCTCGCAATATGATCTGGATGAGAGCGATATTTTGCGCGCCATTAAAATCGAGTCCATACTTGAACGTTACAATACGGTATTCAATCGTCAGTACGCATTAAAGATATTTTATTCGATTGCAAAGGCCGGTGCCATCAATGCCGCGTCACTCAATGAGCTGATCCGTCGTCCCAACAGCGAATTCAAAGCACTGGTTGATGATATGATCCGTTCCAATCTGGTTTATGTGACAGAGGATCGGGATCTTGCGCTGACGTATGAAGGTAAAAGTCTTGCCGAAAAGATCGGAGTCGATATCTATATCGTCTGATCTTATTCGTTCATTACGCTGATAATGAGCGGAATGATATCCTGGCTTTTTGTTTTGTCAATAAAGCCGTCAGCTCCTAAGTTCTGTGCTTCGCGCTTGTTGTTGTCGCCGGTCATTGAACTGTTGACGATTACAGGAATATTTCGCGTCATTGCACCTTTGCGCAGTTCCTGAATAACGGTAAATCCAGACATCTCCGGCATTTCAATATCCGTGATGATAGCAGGAATGGATTCGGGATCACCCATTTGTTTGACATAGTCGATGAGAAGTTTTCCGTTATTGAAAATTTTATATTTGAGTCGGGAGTTTTCAAAGATTTTTCTCAGATGATTTTGTGCCGTTTTCGAGTCTTCGGCGATCAGGACAGTGCCTTTGCGGAGTCTGTCGGGAATAACAAGATCGGAAAGATTACCCGGGGAGAGTTCCGTGTTGACCATGGCCTGAGGTATGACATCGGCAAGCAGTTTTTCATAGTCCAGAACCAGACAGAGACTGCCGTCATCGAGACGCGTGTCATTGATGACGAGATTGTCTTCTCCGACGCGGTAGCTCTCCGGTGCATGCATTTCCCCCCAGCCTTTTTTTACAACACGGTGCGCAACCATAATACGCAGACCGATAATGATACCGTTAAAGTCGCAGATGAGAATATCAGAATGTTTGATCTGCTCTTTATCCAGATCGACGCCAAGCCACTGTGGCAGATTCAGTACCGGAATCTGCATGCCGCGTAGAATGATGGTTCCTTCAAGCAGCGGATGAACGGAAGGGAGCAGGGTGAGATGGTGCCTGGAAGCTTCAACGACTTCACGGGTTTTGAAGACATTAATAGCGTAGTAGGGAGCATCGGATGCGTCACTGACCTTGAAAACCAGCAACTGTAGTTCGTTGTTTTTGGCAAGGCTCGTAGCAGCATCGACGTGGTCAAGCAGAGACATCGTGTCACTCCAGAAAATAAAGTAATCCATCATAGCGAAAAAGTCATGAATTATCAAAAAATGTACTAGAATACGCTTCTTTTAACGGAGTGTTGCCAAGCGTTTAAAAAACGATACCCAACGTTTTGTAGAGCCGGATACGATGGCGTATTTCAAGGAGTATTATGCAGCGACTGATAGAGTTTTTTCTCAAAAATGAGCATCTGAATCATGTACTGCTTCTTTTTTTGATCTTAAGTGGCATTTACGCTTACATCAAGATTCCCAAAGAGCTGTTTCCTGATGTGGTTCTGGAAAAAATTCTGATTAGCGGTTCGTATGCCGGATCGAGCGCCAACAACCTTGACAAGATGGCGGTGCGGGATATTGAAGATGATATCAGTTCGGTGAGCGGTATTCAGGAAATAGAGAGCATCATTACTCCGGGGCAGTTCTCGATAGTACTCACACTCGATGACCATGCCGATCCCGATCATGTTCTGAATAAAGTCAAGGATGCCATCGCCAATGTCAGGCAAAACCTTCCTGCGGATATGAACGAACCGGTGGCCAAACGGATGGATAGAGTCCGGGATCTCTTGAAGGTCTCAATCGGTTCGGACCAGATGGGGTTTGATGCGCTGCTCGAAGAAGCCAAGGATCTGCGCCGTTATCTGTTGCGCATTCCCGATATCACCGAAATTGATATTTACGGAGATTCGGACAAAAAAATCGAACTCAGTATCGACGAAGAGGCATTGCGGGCGTATGGACTGAACCCTTCCGACGTTATGTCCGCCATTAAAAATCTCTCCTATATTTTTCCTATCGGTGATATTGATGATCCGAAATCGTTTGTGTTCGTCTCGACGGTGAACGGTAAGGCAAGTACAAAAGAGTGGGAGTCAACCCTGCTACATATCAGTGGTAAATATCTAAGGCTCGGTGAGATTGCGCGTGTCAACATCTATCATCCGCAGGACACGACGCTGGGATCGTTTAATGCCAAGCCCTCGCTCACACTGGCCGTCAACAAGGCGGAGACGGGGAACTCTATTGCCCTCTCAAAAATTGTTCGCGAAAAACTTGAAGCGTATGACGCCTCCCATCCGCGCATTAGCACGGATGTCTTTCATGACTCCTCCAAACCGATCAAGGTCCGTTTGAACATCATCATTTCGAATCTGATGCTGGGGCTGGTGCTGATTTTTCTCTCCATGTATTATCTGATCAACCGCAATACGGCTATTGTGGTGACGCTGGGAATTCCATTTGCTTTTATCATCGGTCTGCTTTTTGTCTATTATGCAGGTTATTCGCTCAATATCGTTTCGCTGATCGGCGCACTGTTGGTTATCGGGATAGCGGTGGATGATGCCGTTGTCGTGTCGGAGAACATCCAGCGCCATATCGATGAGGGGCTTGCTCCCGATGAAGCGGCAAAACGCGGGGTACGGGAAATGATGCTGCCGGTGACTCTGGCCACGATGACGACGGTGGTCGCTTTTTTACCGCTCTTTATGATGGGAGACGAACTGGGACGTTTTATCAAGCTGATTCCCGTCGTGGTCATTATGGTACTGTTGGGTTCCCTACTCGAGAGCTTTTTCTTTCTGCCATTGCATGCCAAAACGATGCTGAAAAAGGGAACTCCTTCACGCGACTGGAGCTGGCTTAACACAAAATACGAGTGGGTACTCCACCGTCTGCTGCATCATAAAAAGCTCACGCTGCTTTTTTTCTTTATTTTTGTTCCCATTGCGACAGTGGTGACGGTGAATCAGATGCGTTTTCAGTTTTTTCCAAACTTTGACGGCGACAAGATCTATGTCTCGGGAAAACTCGGCATCAACACGCCGCTTGAAGAGACTTTCAAGATTGGAAGTGCCGTTGAACGTGAAGTACTCAAATATAGAGATGAATACAAGATCAAGAGCGTTTCGCATGTCAGCGGACAGCGTAAAAATCTTTCAAGCGCCAACGAACGCGGTGACAACCTTTTTTATCTGACGATCGAGCTGCATGATATGGTTGATACCAATTTTGTCAACAAGTACATCAACCCCATTCTGGATCTCTCTTTCGAGTTTAATGATCCGGAAAAGATTCGCACCTACTATTCGTATGAGATCGTGAAGATGCTTCGGCAGAAGCTCAAACCGCTTCAGGAGCAGTATCCGTTTGTGGAGTTTGCCGTTATGGAGCGGCGTGTCGGTCTTGTAAAGACCGATATTTCCATCAATCTTATCGGTAATGACGATGCCAAAACCCAAAAAGCACTTGAAGATCTCAAGGCAGCACTCAGCCGTATCAAGGGAACGCAGGATATCGTTGACAATGTTCGCAAAGGGAAGATCGAGTACAAGATCAAAATTACGCCTTATGGCGAGCAGCTCGGCCTTAGCGAAGGGTATGTCGCATCGATTCTCAGCGGTTATTTTCTGGGAAAACGCAAAGCCGTAAGTTTTGATGAAAACGGTGTTGTTGAGATTACGACCGAATTTGCCGAGAAGGATCACCTGAGCAAGCTGATCGATTTTGATGTGCCGCTTCCTTCGGGTCAGTTCATCGCACTAAATGAAGTTGCCGAATTTGTCAAAACCCAGGATTATGAATACATTGAAAAAGATAACGGCGAAATTGTCAAAACAGTCAGTGCCAATGTCGATAAATCGCAGACCACGGCAATTGAAGTGCTTGAACAGCTGCGGCCGACCATCGAGGAGATCAAAAACCGCGGTATCGGCATCAAGCTCAAGGGCGAGGATGAAAAAAACCAGCAGCTCAAATCGGATATGATCCGTTCCGTGGGCATTGCGCTGTTTCTGATGCTGATTTTGCTGCTGCTGATCTTTCCGAAAATCAAGTATGCCCTGATGATCCTCTCGGTGATTCCGTTTTCGATTTTCGGCGCGCTGATGGGGCATCTGATCGTCGGTATGAACCTTTCCATGACTTCCATCATCGGTATGCTGGGGCTGGCGGGTGTTGTCATCAACGACGGGATCATCATGCTTGACTTCCTTCATGGAACCCACAATACCCGCGATTTTTACTACCGGGCCAAACTGAGGCTGCGTCCCATCATCATTACGTCGCTTACGACATTTTTGGGGCTCTCGACACTGATTTTCTTTGCAACGGGGCAGGCGAAGATCATGCAGCCGCTGGCAGTCTCACTCGGATTCGGGCTAATCTGGGGTACGATAATGAATCTGCTCTATCTGCCGACGCTCTATGCATTAATAAACAAAATAAAACCTGAAAACGATGAAATACCTGCAAGTGAAGCTAAAGCTCTCAAGCAGTAAAATACCCACCTTTAAGGAGATATCATGAACCGTTTTTTGCTCTTGCTCGCTATGAGTACGACGCTGCTGTGTGCGACCGAGTACTACGCCAAAGTCGAACCCTACGAGATCCGTACCATTGCTTCGAATGTTTCGGGTCTGGTGCTGTTTGCCGATGAGAAACGCGAGGGTGAAATCCTGGGCAAAAAGCCCTATATCGTGATTGATGACGAACTCGATGCCGTAGAACTTGAGAAAGTCAAAAAGAAGATCGAACTCTTACATGTAACCATGGAACTCGACGCATCGCTCAAGAGCAACTATGAAACGGTGCTGGAGCGGAAAAAAGAGAATTACGACAAGATCAAGGATATGAAAATCAAATCTTCAGTCGAAAAAGACAATGAGTTTTACAATCTGGTCACATCACAAAATGCTTTGATTTCAACCGATAAAGAGATGGCATCTTTGCAAACACAGATCAACGATCTGCAGCTGCGTCAGGCCCAACTGGAGCGTTCGATCCGTGATAAACACCTCTATGCCGAGGGCTTTGTGCTGTATGCGCTTCTGGTCAAGCCCGGACAGGTTGTCGTGCCGGGAACGGCACTGGCAAAAGTGGCCGATGTCTCGAAAGGGCTTCTGACATTCTATCTTAGCCGCGAAGACCGTGAAGCCCTTGATCAGAAGGTGCTCTATATCAACGGTGAGAAGAGCGATTACCGTTTTAACCGTGTCTGGAACATTGCGGATGAGCAGCATCTAAGCAGTTATAAAGCGCAGATTGTCATTGATGCGCCTAAACAGTTTTCATCCCTGCTTAAGGTGGAATTGCGCGATGAATAAAACGGCGTGTCCGCTCGACTGCTTTGACGCATGCCGTGTCATTGCAACGGACGGAGGGCTCAAAGGAGATCGTGAACATCCCCTGACACAGGGATTTCTCTGTCCGCATCTGAATCATTATGACCAGCATGAGCGTATTGCAGTGCCGCGCTGGAAAGGCGTTCCCATCACTATGGATGAAGCGATCAAACGTCTGAGCGGTCTGCTTGAAGAGACCCCGGCAGACCAAACGCTGCATCTGCGGGGACGGGGAAACTTCGGGTTGATGCAGGAAGCGACCGATCATTTTTTCGCATCCCATGGAGCGCGTCTGACACGGGGCAGCCTCTGTGACGGTGCCGGAGCGGCAGGTATTGAAGCGGGACGGGGAAAAAACCGTCTGGTGGATATTTCGGAGCTAAAAAAAAGCGACGTCGTCATACTCTGGGGCCGTAACGTACATGTAAGCAATTCGCACTATCTGCCGTTGCTCAAAGGCAAGACGCTGATCGTCATTGACCCGATCCGGACAAAAGCCGCGCGTCAGGCGGATCTGCATATTCAGATCAAACCGCACGGTGACCTCTATCTGGCACTGTTGCTGAGTCGTTTTGCGATGATTGAAGGATTGGAAGCGCGTGCATTTTTACAGGAGTATGGCAGGGGTTTTGAAGATTTTTACGAACTGACGCAGACGGTGCGCATTAAGGCGATTCTTGAAAAAATCGATGTGACGCTCGGGCAGATCGGTGCCCTGCTGGAACTCTTACGCGGGAAAAAAACGATGATCCTCGTCGGAACCGGTATTCAGAAATACCGTAACGGCGCGGAGATCATGCGTGCCATTGACGGATTCGGCGTGTTGATGGGGTATTTCGGCACGAGCGGGTGCGGGGTAAACTTTCTGGGCGATTCGTCGCTGGATATCACCTCACCCTTTCAGACACAGGCCAAACGGGTTCCGGTCGGCAATATCGACTTCACCGATTTCGATCTGCTCTTTATTCAGGGAATGAACCCGCTCTCCCAGCTTCCCGATACGAACCGGGTCGTACATCAGATGCTCAGTGTGGCGCATGTCGTCTATTTCGGGCTTTATGAAAACGAAAGCAGTGCGCGTGCCGATCTAGTCATACCCGCAAAGAGCTTTCTTGAGAAGTCGGATATCCGCTCTTCTTATGGTCATAATGACCTGCTACGGATGCCGCAGCAGCGTCAGGGAACAATTGGCATCAGCGAATACGATCTGGCGCAAAGGCTGTGCGAGCATTTTAAAATCGCCATTCCCGATGAGGAACAGTGCCTGGAGCATTTCGAATCGCACACCTTACATGTAAAAGGACGTGATGCACTGCCCTACAAAGAGGGATTCGACACGGACGACGGCATGTTCGAATTTCTCGATGATGTGGATGCCGATTTCGATCTGGAAAACGATCTGTTTTTTCTTACATGTAAGAGTCCGCGCAGTCTCAACTCGCAGTTTTTCAGAGAACAACATGTCCATATCAATCCTGCCATGGGCTATTT
The DNA here is from genome assembly GCA_050305515.1 of Sulfurimonadaceae bacterium. Taxonomy (GTDB): domain Bacteria; phylum Campylobacterota; class Campylobacteria; order Campylobacterales; family Sulfurimonadaceae; genus JAFGUB01. Next base: position 46,619 of record JBNLFL010000036.1, on the reverse strand, counting down.
CGAAGGGCAGCGGCTGCGTCTGGTGAGTAAAAACGGCAGCGTGGAACTTGATGTGAAACTGGATGAAAACATTCGAACCGACTGCGTTATGGTTTATTCGGGGACACCGGGTGTCAATGCGCTGAGTACGTCGCGTCTCAGTTATGAAGGGGAGTGCGCCTCCTATCAGGAAAATAAAATAAAGGTGGAAGTATGTTGAAAAATAAATATGATGAATTTGTATTGCCGACGTATGCACGTCAGGAAGTCTCTTTTGTGTCAGGCGAAAACGCCGTACTGCACGACAGCGAGGGCCGGGATTACATTGACTTCACTTCCGGCATCGGCGTGGTGAGTCTGGGGCATGGAAAAAATGCGCTTTCCGATGCGTTGTGCGAACAGTTGCAGCGCATCACGCACATTTCCAACCTCTATCTGATTGCGCCGCAGGCGGAAGCGGCGGAAGCGATTGTCAAAGAGAGCGGGTTTGACATGCAGTGCTTTTTCGGCAACAGCGGTGCCGAAGCGAATGAAGGTGCCATCAAGATCGCACGCAAATACGGCGAGGTTGAAGGCAAACCCAAACGCTACAAAATCATTACGCTTAACCACTCGTTTCACGGACGTACGATTACGACGGTCAAGGCGACGGGTCAGGAGTCGATGCACAACTATTTCGGACCTTTTCCGGACGGCTTTGTCTATGCGCCTGACATTGATGCCATTGAGGGACTCATTGACGATCATACCGTTGCCGTGATGATCGAGCTGATTCAGGGCGAGGGCGGGGTACAGCCGCTTGATCGCGAAAAAGTGCGTTCTCTCGCGGCCATGCTCAAGGCACGTGATGTTCTGCTTATTGTTGATGAGGTTCAAACCGGTGTCTACCGTACGGGAGAGTTCCTTGCGTCAAATCTGTATGATATTGAACCCGACATCATCACGCTGGCAAAAGGTCTTGGCGGCGGTGTTCCTATCGGCGTGGTGATGACATCGCTCAAATCGACGATGAAGGCCGGCGATCACGGTTCGACATTCGGAGGCAACTACCTCTCCGCAACAGCCGCCAAAACTGTCGTTGCAACACTCAGTGCCTATAAAGAGAGCGGGGCACTCGATGCGGCGATGCTCTATTTTGAAAACGCGTTGCAGGGCTTTTTTGAAGCCAATGGAGCGCTTTTTACGGCGCATGTCGGTTTTGGCATGATGCGCGGTCTGCGTGCCAAAGATGCCGATACCCTTGCCAAAGTCATCAGTGCGGCCCGCGAGTCAGGTGTTTTGGTACTCAAAGCCGGGCGTAACACCCTGCGCTTCCTGCCGCCACTGACAATCACCAAAGGAGAGATTGATGAAGGTTTTATCCGCCTGTCTCGCGCTGTTGCTGCTCTCTAGCGCAGCAGGTGCGGAAGAGTCCAATGTAACGCTTGAGAGCTATCTCTCGGGACTGAAACAGCGCACGTTTGAACTGCAGTATCGCCAGAGCGAAGCAGAGAGTCTGATGCTGCGCGATTCATGGGTGTCGCCTCTGAATCTGAGTTACACCTACAACCACAGTGAACCCTATGATAATGACCAGACTTCCATGAATGCGGTCATCTCAATCGATCAGCCGATTTTCAAATTCGGCGGTATCTACTACGGCATCAAATACGCCTCTGCGGCGTTTGATGCGCAGAACCTCACGATTGATCAGCAAAAGCGCGCGCTTATCAAGCAGGCGGTCGCTTTGCTGATCCAGATCAAGAAGACGGATGTTCAGATCGAACGCCAGAAATTTCAGATTGACAACTCGCGGATCAATCTCGAGCAGAAGCGCGAGCAGTATATTAACGGGCAGCTCGATTCGGGTTTCCTCAACAATGCCATTATCGAAAAAAATGTCGTCGTGCAGGCGCTTTATGATCTTGAAACTGCCAGAGAACAGCTGATATCCAGTTTTAAAAGTATCAGTGATACCGACTATAACACCGCGCCGATCCCGCATCTTTCCCTTGTGGATGAAGCGACGTTTATGCAACGCAATATCGATCTCAAGCTTGCCGAACAGACGATAGAGCGCGACTACTACCAGAAGAATGTCACGATGGCAAAATATTTTCCCACCATCAGTGCGACGGGATCGTACAAGTGGGAGCGCAGCGAGCAGATCCAGTTCGGTAACACCGGTGCGGGCTACTCCGGAGAGACGCATTACCTCAGTTACGGCCTGCGGGCTTCGATGCCGCTTGATCTTAATACCTTCCGCGATATCGAGAGTGCCCGTGTAACCTATCTGAAGTCGCAGATAGCGCTTGAAGACAGCAAGCGTGAATTGACGGCACTCTTTGAGCAGGTGCGGCAGAATCTTGACAATTATGATAAAAAGATCACGCTCGCACGCGAGAATCAGGAACTCTACGAGACGCTGCTTCATGATACCAAAATACTTTTCGAGAGCGGCTACAAGACCGAGTACGACGTGCAGAACATGCAAAACTCCGTCGAGATCGAAAAGCTCAATATCAAAAGCTACTATTTTGATCAGCAGCTTGAACTGCTGAATCTCTACGAAAAGCTCAGCAGTGACGTTTAGCGCGTATATGACAGAGTGGCTCTACGGCAGCGGGGGCTATTATGCGACCTACCGCGAGATCGGGAAAGCGGGTGATTTTTATACGTCGGTGAGCAGTTCGAAGTTTTTCGGGGGCACAATAGGCAAACATATCATTGCGCTGGTTGACGAAGGCTTTTTGACACCGGACGCCACGGTATGCGAAATCGGGGCACATCACGGGTATCTGCTGGCGGATATCATTGAATTCATCTACACGCTCAGACCGCAGCTGCTTGAAACGCTCTCGTTTGTGATTATCGAACGTTTTGAAGCTTTGCAGGAGCAGCAGCGCCGCTATTTTCACGAGGCATTCGGAGATGCGATCCGTCTGTCGCATCGGTCATCGCTGGATGCTTTACATGTAAAGGAAGCATTCTTCATTGCCAACGAGATTTTCGATGCTTTTCCCTGCGAGCTTTTTTACAAGGGCAAAACCGCGCGTGTCGAAGGGCATGCGGTTCATTTTGACGTTGATGATGCCCGGGTCCGTGAAAAAGCGGCGCACTTTCAAAAGGACCGGGGTGAAATTGCCGTCGGCTATGAAGCGTTCGCGGCTTCCATGTGTGCCGCGGCGGAACGCTTTGAATTTATGAGTTTTGATTACGGTGAGATGGAAGCGCGCAGTGACTTCTCGCTGCGTATCTATGCCAGACATCAGGTACATCCCTTCTTTGAAGAGGGACTGGATACTCAGGCGCTTTTTGCCAAAAGTGACATCACCTACGACGTGACCTTCCGCCATGTCAAAGAGGCGTTTGAAGCTGCGGGTGCTGTGATGGTGGCATTTCGTCCGCAGATGAGCGCACTGATTGATATGGGGATTCTGGAGCTGCTCGAAATGCTGCGCGCCCATGTCGATGAAAAGAGCTATCTTCAGGAGCTTGACAAGGTCAAACCGCTGATTCTTCCGGAGCTTCTCGGAGAACGTTTTAAAATGATACGGATACGTGGTCAATAGTGACTGAAAATCGCTGCCACGGGATCTGTGAATGTAAAATGGTAAGATATTGATATGAAAATACTGATTTTGTTTCTCCTTCCATGGCTCCTGAATGCCGATTCGGTTGACGGAAGAATGCCGCTGCACGAAAGTGTCTATTATGAAGATATCAACGGTACGAAAAAGCTGCTCTCTGAAGGAAGCGATGTCGATGTGCGCACCAAAGCCGGATTGACACCGCTTCATATCGCCATTAAAAAACGTGATCTTGTAATGGCAAAAATACTTCTTGATGCCGGTGCCGATATTGATGCGCAGGACAATCATGGCAATACGCCACTGATTCTGGCGGTAAAAAAGAAAAATCTTGACTTAGTAAAATTTGTTGTGCTCAGCGGTGCCGATCTGAATTTAGCCAACGATGATACCATTACGCCACTGCATCAGGCTGCTTTTAACGGTAATGTTCCCATTTTGGAGTTTTTGCTGAAAGTCGGTGCCGATCCTTTTGTGAAAAATGAAGGCGGTTATACCCCGTTCGATTTCGCAATAGAGAGCAAAAACGGTGCTGCGGCGAAGATGCTTGACATCTATATGAGGAGTAAGAAGTGACGCTAAAAGTCAACGGAGAAAACATTACATGTAATGATGATACGACACTGGAAGGATTGATCGTACAGCTGGGACTTGAAGGTAAGGTAATGGCTGCGGCTGTCAATATGAACATTGTCAAGCAGGATCAGTGGAACGTCCATCGGCTTGATGGGGACGACACTGTCGAACTGCTTGATTTTGTAGGGGGAGGATGAACGGCGTGAAGTCAAAACTGCTTCTGATTGAAGACGATCCGCTCATTTCCAATTATCTTCTTGAAAAAGTCTCGATGCATTTAAGCTGTGACGTTGAGTTGCTAATGACCTATCATGCGACGCAGAAGCGTCTGAAAGAAGAATCGGAACGCTTTTTTCTGGCGATTGTAGATCTTTCACTGCTGGACCGCAGTGACACCGATATTGTGGCACTGGTATCATCGTATCATATTCCGATCGTAGTGTATACGGCTAAAAGCAAAGCCTTCGACCGTCAAGAACTTCTACAGTTCAATATTGTCGATTACGTCCGTAAAGATTCAAGCTGGAGTTTGGGATATATTGTGCAGCTGGTTGAATTTTTCCATACCAACCGGCATCGGAGTATTCTGATCGTTGATGATTCGTCGACAGCGCGTAATCAGATGGAGATGATATTAAAACGCTTTCAAATGCGCATCTTTATAGCGACACATCCGCTTGAAGCGTTGCAGATTCTTGAAGAACAGCCGGATATTACGCTGATGGTGACCGATTATAATATGCCGGGTATGAACGGAGATGTGATGATTCGTGAAATCCGTGAGCACGGCTACGACGATCTGGTCATTATCGGTGTTTCTTCCAATAAGGACGATCATACGACAATTGATATGCTCAAAAGCGGAGCAAATGATTTTCTTTACAAGCCTGTTAAACAGGAAGAGCTGGTCATGCGCATAATCAAGAACATTCAGATGAGCGATCTGGTGAAAAAAGCGATCAATTCAGCTTCAGTCGACTTTTTGACCGGACTTGGCAATCGTCGTTATTTCGATGAAGTGGGTCCAAAGGCTTTCACTCAGGCAAAACGTTCCGGTCAGCCCCTGACACTGGCAATGATTGATGTCGATCATTTTAAGAAGGTGAATGACCGTTATGGCCATACGGCAGGGGATATGGCACTTAAAAGTGTGGCTCAGGTGTTAGATGAATCAATTCGTGAAAGTGATATTCTGGCACGTTACGGCGGAGAAGAGTTTATTTTGGTGCTGCATGGCACCGAAGGCGAAGCTGCCTTCAATTTCCTGGAAAAACTGCGCCAGAAAATTCTGCAGCGTAAAACCGTTTACGGCAATATCACTTTCGGAGTCAGTGTCTCCATTGGGATGAGTACGGACCATAACAAGAGTTTTGAAAGAATGATTGATGACGCGGACCGGGCACTCTATAGAGCAAAAGAGAGCGGTCGCAACCAGATTATTGTGCTGGATTGAGTTCGAGTGCCACGACGGCAATGGCATAGTCACCGTCATGGGTAATGGAAAGCGAGAGCGAACGGACATTGAAGCGCTCTCTGACGGTATCACTCAGCGATAGTAACGGTTTTCCCCGGCTGTCTTTGCTGATGCGGATGTCCATAAAACCGCATTCGGAACTGATGCCGCATCCGAGTGCCTTGGAACAGGCTTCCTTGGCAGCCCAGAAACCTGCCGCGGTAGATGCCCTCTTGACAAGTGCAATTTCGTCATTGTTTAAAAAACGTACAAGGGCTCTGTCGCCAAAGCGCTCCATGAACGCTTCGATACGGCGGATCTTTACCAGATCAATACCGATCATTGCACAACAAATTCAGTAAAGAAAACGTTGTTGATGCTGCCGTCTTTAAGACGCATGTTGAGCTGGTCGACAATCTGGTCTTTGAGTTTTTCCTTCCCTTTGGAGGTAGAAATTTCTTCAAGCGATTTGGAGGAGAGCAGGCGAATGATGATATCGCGGATGACCGCTTTTTTGGTGTCGAGTTCGACGCCAAGTTCTTCGCCACTGAGTTCAAGATTCATCTGGACTTTTAGATAGCGCCGTCCGCTCTCGGAGAGGAGATTCACGGTGAAGGTATCAAGCGGGAACATGGGCCCGATTTCTGAAAGTGCGGCATTTCTGCGCGTTGATCCTTCAGGCATCTGTTCGCTCGTACTTGAAGTTATTTTGCGTTCTTTTGGAGCCGGAGTGTTCTGCTGCGCTGCTTCTTCATCTTCGCCTCCCATCATCAAGATGGCGGCAACAGCACCTACGAGAATGACGAGAATTAGCACCACAATGATGATAATCAGAACCAGAGAACTCGACTTTTTCCCTTTTTGTTCTTCGTTTGTCTCTTGCTCTGTCGCTTCTTCTGCCATGGACAGCTCCTTGAAGGTGTTGTAATATGGGCTAAAGTATAGCAAGAAAAATATAAAGTCAGCCTGCAATTCAGAGAGTTAATGCCGCCCTTTGGCTACAATAGTGTCCAAACAAGGGGTGGAAACAAGATGATCGAATCGCTTCTCGCAAATGTCGGATCGCCGTTTTTAAAACTCTATCGAATGATAGAGCGATTCGGAACGTTTCTGCTTTTTCAGGGGATGATCTGGATCCGTTTGCCCTATTTTTATCGGCGTATGCAGCTGCTGCTGATCCAGATCGAAACGATCGGATTCGGTTCGACGGGCGTTGTGACGCTGACCGCACTCTTTACGGGAATGGTCGAAGCGATTCAGCTTTACAACGGATTTCATGAGTTCGGCGTCGAAACATTCATGGGATATACCATTTTTGTCTCGATCACCAAAGAGCTTGGACCGGTTTTCGCCTCCTTGATGCTGATTTCGCGCTCCATCTCCGCCATGGCGGCAGAGCTGGGCACCATGCGGGTGACGGAACAGATCGATGCGATCGATATTCTGGGCGTTGATTCTAAAAGTTACCTGATTGTACCGCGAATTATTGCCACGACCATTTCCCTTCCGCTGTTGGTACTCTGGTTTGATTTCATCGCTATCAGCAGTGCCTATACGGTTTCTAGCAGTGTGCTTGGAATTAACCCGATCTCGTATCAGGAAACTATTTTGCGTCTGGGTACGTTTTCGGACATCGGCAGCGGAATTATCAAAGCAGGTGTATTTGGTTTCATTGTCAGTTCTATCGGCAGTTATGTTGGCTATCATACGAGCGGAGGCGCGCGCGGCGTGGGTGAATCGACCATTATGGCTGTGGTCTATTCGGCTGTTGCCATTTTCATTGCCAACTACTTCCTTTCGGCACTCTTTTTGTATATCGGCTGGTAAACATGGCATTGACAACATACTACATTAAAACGGTACGCGAACATAAAGAGGAGATAATGACACGCTGGCTTGCGTCTGAAACGATGCAGTCACTGCTTCAGAAGTTTCATATCCATCCCGGATTTTTTAAAGCTCATTTTGCGACTCGGATGTTTGAATGCAGTTGTGAAACAATTCTGGATTACCGGAGTGAACGGGAATATCCCATAATGGCAGTCTTTATGATTTTTTTTCATTTTGACAAAGTCTCTTACAGTGATATGGCCAAACTGTATGAATCGCTGCGCAGGGAATTTCTGCGTGAATTGATCAGGGATCATCAGTTCGATCCACTTTTTGATGCTATTAACGATGCATTCAGTAGCAACATCAGTTACATTGTAGATGAAATAACCCGGCATAATTTAGATGTTCACTGTCATAGAAGCACGTTTGAACCACGTATAAACGTGATGCCGGACGATGTCGTGACATCTCTGGCAGTCCATTTTGATCAGGAAGATCTTGATGATTTGCAGGATTTTGAAGGAATGCTGCTGGAGAGTTTTGATGCGGGTGAAGGGATCAGTCAAAGCATTATCGAGAAACTCTCCCAGGTGTTTGATCGATACGCACGACTCCTCTCCAATGATGTCCACTTCCTAAAGCTTTCAGATACTTTTTTACTGAGTTCACAGACCATTGCGGCATGTGATGTTAACCTGCTTCAGGATGAGCAGCGTCACATGATTCAGGAGTATATCGTGATTCTTGCGGATGAACTTGCTCACTGGCGTTCTTCGCTGGCTGAGGGTGTTGTTATAGAAGATTCAAAAAGTTTGATAAGTAATCTGGAATTTCTGACGCGGCTTTTCCAACCGCAGCAGGATGTACTGTCAGAGAGTGATGATCTGGAGTGGTTCTAGCGCAGTTCGCTTAGCGGCTTGAAAAGATAGCTTTCAGGATCGTAGTAGTCGATATTGCCGTTTTCGATATTGTAATACCAGCCGTGGATATGCAGTTCGCCGTTCTCGACGCGTTCCCTGACATAAGGGTAGGTAAGCAGATTGTCGATCTGGGTGATAATTGAAAATTTTTCAGTGATCCGAAGCAGAAGCTCGTGGTCGGCGTCTTTGCCATGACTGAGTACCGCAAGACTTTTGGCACGTTCTCCCAGCTCCAGCCATTTTTTGATGTGGACATGCTGATTGCCGTCAAGCGGCTTGTAAAGAGATTCAATGGCTCCGCAGTGCGTATGTCCGCAAATGATGATCTCCGATACATTCAGAATGATGACTGCATATTCAATCGCAGAAGCAGTCGCATGATAATCTTCATCCGGTTTGTAGGGTGCAACAAAATTACCGACATTGCGTACAACAAAAAGATCACCCGGTTTGGTCTGAATCATCAGGTCGGGTATGACACGGGAGTCGGAACAGCCTATGAAAAGTGCTTTGGGATTCTGCCCGTTTTCGACCAGATTGAGAAGTTCTTCTTCGTGTTTTTTGAAATAGGTGCGCTGAAAAAGTTCATTGCCTTCGGCAAAGGTGTTCATGGCTATTCGCAGCACTCAATGTCGAGCATCTCGAGCATTTTGTCAAAAATAGCACCTGCTTCACGGTCGTAGTCGTCATGAAACTCAATAACGATGACGTGGCGTCCATGAGAAATTTCACTGGTATAGATCTGGGGTTCCAGTTTGAAACCTTTGGTGGCTTCGGCAATAGCGTTTTCAATATCCTGACGCTCTTCTTCGTTGCCGTAGGAAAGAGAGAGTTTCGAGTAACGCTCTTCTCCGTGATAGACGGCGTCAATGCTACAGTGCTTCATGGATCTTCTCTTATGTGGAAATACTAGTGTTGATTATACATTTTCTCGGCGTAAAGTTTTGTTAAAACCATTCGAGAAGCTTGCTGACTTCATCAATCTCGTAACATTTAAGTTTCTGGGCTTCACTCGGTTTTTTGGCAACGAGTGCCTTGGTGATTTGTTGCAGGTGCGCCTCTTTAAGGCGAACATCGAGCCCGTAAACTTCCCGGATATCTCCCACCAGCGAGACCTCGCCGATAAAGACCGTCTCTTTTGAAATACTACGGTTGCGAAAGCTGCTGATGATGGCCGCAAGAATGGCGAGATCTGCTGACGTCTCCGTAATTTTGATGCCTCCGGCGATGTTGATAAAGACGTCATAGCTGTTGAGCGGGATCTCAAGCTTACGTTCAAGCAGGGCCAGAAGCATGTTAAGACGGTTATTGTCGAATCCGGTGGCCTGACGTTTCGGATTGGGCGCATGGGAGTCGCTCACAAGTGCCTGTACTTCAAGAATCAGCGGGCGCGATCCCTCCATGATAACCGTCAGTGCCGAGCCGCTTTGGCTTTTATTCCGGTTGAAAAAACGCGAAGAGATGTTTTTGGCAGAGACCAGACCACCGCTTTGCATCTCAAACACACCGATTTCACTTGTAGGCCCGAAACGGTTTTTGAACCCTCTCAGTATGCGCAGTTCCTGTGAACTGTCGCCTTCAAAATAGAGTACGGTATCCACCATGTGTTCCAGAACGCGCGGTCCCGCAATGGAGCCCTCTTTGGTAATATGGCCGATAATGAAAATGGCAATTTTCCGGTCTTTGGCAATGCGCATCAGATCAAATGTGATCTGGCGTACCTGTGTTACGGAACCGGGCGCCGATGCGATGGTCTCGGAGTAAAGCGTCTGGATGGAATCGATGATGATGAATTCATAACTGCGGCTTTGCAGTTCAAGAAGTACCTGTTCGAGACGGATTTCGCTCAGCAGGTAAAGCTGCGGCTCATTGGCATCCAGACGGTTGGCCCGGAGTTTGACCTGTCCTTCGCTCTCTTCTCCGGTGACATAGAGGACGTTTTTTCCGGAACGGGCAATATTGGCCCCGACTTTAAGAAGCAATGTGGACTTTCCGACACCGGGACTTCCGCCGATGAGTGTCAGAGAACCCGGAACAACACCGCCGCCGAGAACCATATCGAGTTCAATGTCGTTGCTGCTGAAACGCTCGACTTCGGTTTCGGTGATCTCGGTGATGCTTTGTGCTTTCGCACTGCTGGTCGTAGCAGCGGAAGTCAGTTTGATGACCTCCTGCTGCTGTTCGTTCAGTTCAAGAAAGGAGTCCCATGCCCCGCAGTTGGTACATTTGCCCATCCATTTGGGCGTGGTAAAACCGCAGTGCTGACACTCGAAGAGGGATTTTTTCTTAGCCATGGAGGAGTATAGCGTGCTTTACATGTATGGCACTGGAATATGACACCATGTCATCTTTCCAGCGGGTAACTGTGCAGGAGCGTCCCGTCACGTTTACGAACTTCCCAGCAGAGCACTTCTTCATTGATGAGCAGTTTATGGTCGTCCCATGTGTTGCGGTCACGTACGAAATGGCGGGAGAGCATGTCGAGATTATCGGCTGCAAGGCATGCGATCAGATACTTGCGGTCCTCACCTTCAAGAGCGTGCAGACGGCTGATCTGCTCAAGCGTGGGACCTTCGAATACCTCTTTATCATCTTCTGCTTCTGTCTCTTCCGGTGTTACATGTAAAGTTTCTTTTTCATCGACAGACGCTGACGCCACCTGATCGGCATGGGAACTTTTGGAAGCAAAAGTCGGCGTGTTCGCGTCACGGGTTTCATCCGCAAAGATGGCATCGAGAAAGCCGTCGACAAAAGCGTATTTGTCAAAGGGAATCAGATCATCGGGCTGTTCTCCTACCCCGATGAAAAGAATGGGAAGGCGCAGGGCATAGGCAATAGAAAAGATGGAACCGCCCTTGGCCGTACCGTCGAGTTTGGTGATGATAATGCCGTCGATGTCGATCATCTCATTGAAGGCACGCGCCTGTGCAATGGCGGAATTTCCCTGTGTGCCGTCGATGATCAGCATTTTTCGGTGCGGTGCCCCTTCGTGCGCTTTGCCGCAGATGCGCACGATCTTTTGCAGTTCGCTCGCAAGATTTTTCTGTGTATGGAGGCGTCCTGCCGTATCGATGATGACATGATCGATGCGTTTTGCCTTGGCAGATTCAATGGCGTCATAGGCGACTGCCGAAGGATCATGCCCCTGCCGGGACGAGACGATGGGAATATTGAGTCGTTGCGCCCAGAGGGTCAGTTGTTCAATAGCCGCTGCACGGAAGGTGTCCGAGGCACCCAGAAGCACACTCTTGTTCTCATTTTGCACGCGGCGCGCCAGTTTTGAAATGGTAGTGGTTTTGCCGGCACCGTTGACACCGACGATCAGCTCGACAAAAGGAGCCTGATGCTGCGGTGTCTCGTAAGCAGCCCATGTAAGCGTCACGAGGAGTTTGGAACGAACCTGATCGCGTCGAATTTTATTACCGTGAAGTTCGCGCAGGATGATCTCGACCAGATCATACTCGACATCGGCCTCAAGCAGTACCTCTTCAAGTTCATCTTTGGTCAGGGTGGTCTGTTTTTTCGGAGCGACAGCCTGAATGGCTCCGACCGTTTTACTTAGCCAGCTCAGCATCTATTTTCCCAGAATGCGTCGGATATCGGCCCGGATCATTTCAGGCGGTACTGCACCCGCATAGTGGGTGACATAACGTCCGTTGCGGTACATGACCATGAGGGGGATGGGGAAACCGGACCCGACATCGATTGCCGAAGCTACGGCGTTGGTAAAACTGCGGTTGGCAGCTGAATTGATAAGCGGATAGTGGGCATTGTGCTCATCGGCATAGGCGATGAGATCGGCATTGGTTTTGTCCTCTTCAATTGTGACACCCAGAACGAGAAGATCATCTTTAAACTCTTCCTGAAGGGCATTCAGATGCGGGGCTATCGCTTTGCATGGGGGACACCATGTGGCAAAGATGTCATAAATGACCAGTTTGTTTTCATAGCCCTTAAGATGGAAATCATTACCGGATTTCGTGACACTGTAAAGCGTATTGTTGGTATCGCGGAGTTCGTAAGTGTTGCTGGCAACCATGGCATTGGCCTCTTCGACGACATTTTTTTTGCTTTCGCTGCACGCGGAGAGCAACAGCAGCATGGCAAGCGCTGCGAAAATTTTGATAAACATACTCAGCCTTTGGGTAAAATTACGGGATTATAGTAAAAAAGCGATGATATGTCCCTGACAAAAGCCCGGTTCCGTCAAGAGTGCCTTACCAGGATACGCCAATCCAGTACCCATAATAAATTTTATAAAGATGCACTGTTGCAGCAACGTCTCGAACGAATTCTCAACGGGCTTGAAGTAAGGCGGATTTTAATGTACTGGCCGCTGCCGTTTGAAGCAGATATTACCAAGCTGTTGCATCGCCTCCGGGCACGTTTCGAGGTCGTTTTGCCTTTTATGGAAGGTGAAAGTTTCAAGATGGTAGCATACAGACTTCCCTTGACACGTAAAGCGTTTGGCATTTATGAACCGGGGAACTCTTTAAAAACTATAAAAAATATTGATGTAGCTATAGTGCCGGCTGTCGGAGTTGATGGCAGAGCACGTCGAATCGGTTTTGGCAAAGGGATGTATGACCGTTTTTTTGCCAGACTCAAAAAACAACCCATTATCATATTTGTACAACCGGAGTTGTGTATAACCTCTAAGAATATTTGTGACCATTATGATGTTTCGGCGGATCTGTTAGTAACTCCTCACCGTTGCTACGGTGCAAGAGGAACAAAAAATGTTAAACGAGATGCTTATAGGAGAGATACTGCTTTTAGGCGGCGGCGTTGCCATCGTTAGCGGGGCCATAGGCTTTTATATCTCCAAACGCCTCAGTAATTCCCATTTCGACATCTATGTCGAGCAGGCCAAAGCGAAAGCCAAAGCAATTGAAAGCGAAGCGGAAATGGTACTCCAACGCAGTAATATCCGCTCTAAAGAGATCGAATTCGAAGCCAAAAAACGCTTTGACGAAGCGTCCGAAGCCGCACGAAAAAGTTTTCAGGACCGTGAACATGCGCTGGCAAAATCGGAAGTCGAATTCAAGCAGTATCAGAAGAGAGAGCGTGAATATCTTACGGATGAGCGTAAAAAGATAGAAGGGGAACGTATCAGCTTTAAACAGCGCGAAAAAGCGCTGGAAAAGTGTATGATCGATTATAACGGGCGCATTGACGAAGTGACGCGCATCGTTGAAAAACAGGCGGGAATGACCCGGGATGAGGCCAAAGCGATTCTGATGCAGAAAGTGCAGGAACGCTCACGTGCGGACATCGCCCACATGGTACGGCGTATGGAAGAAGAAGCCAAGACGGAAGCCAAACGCAATGCCAATTTTATTCTGGCACAGGCTACGGCGCGTTTTGCCGGTGAGTTTGCATCCGAGAGGCTGGTCAACTTCGTGCATCTCGACGATGATGAGCTCAAAGGTCGCATTATCGGTAAGGAAGGGCGCAATATCAAAACGCTCGAGATGCTGATGGGTGTCGATATCATCATTGATGAGACGCCCAATACGATCATTGTCAGCTCTTTCAATCTCTATCGCCGTGCCATTGCGACACGAACCTTGCAGCTTCTCATCGAAGACGGGCGCATTCAGCCTGCCCGCATCGAGGAGATTTATGAAAAAGTGTGTGAGGAGTTCGATGAAGGCATCCAGCGCGAAGGTGAAGAGATCATTTTCGATCTGGGGCTTGCCAATATCCATCCCGAGCTTATCAAGCTGATCGGACGGCTTCGTTACCGCGCGAGTTACGGCCAGAATGCACTGGCACATACGCTCGAAGTGGCACATCTGGCAGGTATCATGGCCGCAGAAATGGGAGGCGACCCGCTGCTGGCACGTCGTGCAGGACTGCTGCATGACATTGGAAAAGCACTGACGCATGAGAAGCCGGGCAGCCATGTCGATCTCGGAGCGGAGCTGTGCCGCAATTACAACGAACACCCTGTCGTCATCAATGCCGTCTATGCGCACCACGGTCTGCAGGAGATCGAGAGTGTTGAATGCGGTGCCGTCTGCGCTGCGGATGCACTCTCGGCGGCACGTCCCGGAGCACGCCGTGAAGTTCTTGAAAGCTTCCTCAAGCGCGTTAGCGAAATTGAAGAGATCGCCACGCAGAAAGAGGGTGTCAAGCAGGCCTATGCCATTAATGCGGGAAGGGAAGTACGGGTTATTGTCAATGCGGTGCTTATCAATGATGATGAGACAACGCTGCTGGCACGTGAAATTGCCCGTGACATCGAGGCGAAAGTGCAGTATCCCGGTGAAATCAAGGTGAGTGTGATCCGTGAAAGCCGTGTGATAGAATATGCCAAATAATCGTCAGAGTTGATAAAATTGTGATAGATCTTGGAGTATAATTAAAAACTATTTTCATAAGACTGTCAGGAGTAATGCATGAGTAAAGAAGAGACATTGACCCAGTTACGCAATGCAAAAAAAGCCCATGTTAAATGGGTTCAGCGGGCCCGGGCTCTGACAGAGGGGCTGCCGATCGAGAAGGAAGCCATACCTATGGACTCCACGGAGTGTGCATTTGGACAGTGGTTTTACGGAGAGGGACAAAAGATCGGCATTATGCCGGGTATGGAGTGCTTCAAGGAGATCGAGCGCAAACACAGCGAACTGCATGAAGTTTATCTGAAAATATTCAAGATCTATTTTGGAGATATGAACCGCTCCTTTTTTTCCAAGCTTTTTAATCTGAAAAAAAAGATCTCGGAGCCGGAACACGATATCGCGGTAGAATTTTTTGGACAGCTTAAAAAGATATCCGAAGAGCTGCTTTTACATATTGAGAGACTTGAGCGCCGCATCAGCGCTATGGCTGAAGCGGATTTCAAATAGCTATTTTTTAATTGTTACGACAATCGCACCGCGCAGATCTCCCATGCGGTAACCGATTGCTTTGTCCTCAGGATAATGCGCTCCGATTGTCTTTTTCAACGCATCGTTTTCAATGACCCCGTGACACTTCAGACAGACTTCATTATTGATCATCAGCGGTTTGAAATATTTGTAGGTGTCGTTATCAACTTTTTTTACCAGCTCCTGCGGGAGTATTACTCCTTCATTCTGCAAGTTTTCCAGAGATTCAAGAACCACTTTTTCATCCGCTTGCGGGGCATTGGCAGGATTGCGGTATTTGAGGCTGACGCGTTTGATCTGTACCTCTTTCCCGAAAGATTGGGCTACGGAGTCGGTGAGGGGATAGGCGCTTTGCGCACAAAAGTTTGCGGCATCCACCGGTCCGCCTGATTTCATATGCGATTTGAGCTGGCCGCCAAGGGTTTTGAGGAGTTCGGAAGAAGCTTTTTCCCCGGTCGCAATTACGGATGCAAGTGTTTCGTCCTGACTTGCGTTAGGGTTGGCAAGAAGTGCGGCGCATGTGGATAGGGCAAAGAGGGTGTGACGTAGAAAAAGCATCTTTATCTATTCCTTATAGTTATGATTAATATAATTATATCGGAATAAAAATTGATGCGTTCAATGTAATTCATTACCTTCAGAGTCATCATAGGGATCCATGTGAACAATGGATCTGACATTCTTTTCAGAAAAAAGTTCTTTGAATCCGAGCTCAATGCGGTCACTGATGACATGGGCATCATAAAGTGAAATACTGACATTGAATACGACATGAACACTGATGAAAATATCGGAACCCGACTGGCGTGTAAGCAGATCGTGAAAATCGCTGATTCCCTGTTCCTTGTAGAGAAAACGCTTGATCTTTTTAACATCATCGGCATCGAGGGCGGCATCGAGAAGCATTAAAACACCGTCTTTGATGATGGGATAGGCGGAGATGATCATATAAATGGCGATACCGATACCCAGCAGTGCATCGATAAGCGGTTCTCCGGTATAGGAAACCAGAAACAGTGCAAGCAGTACGGCAGCGTTGGAATAGAGGTCTGTCTTGTAGTGCAGGGCGTCGGCGCGTATGACCATGTTTCCGGTTTTTTTGGAGACATAGTTCAAAAAGAGTACCAGCAGTGCCGTAATGGCAATGGAGATGAACATCACCCCGATAGATTTATCCATATGACTGAGTGTCGTTTCGTGGACAATGTTGGAGATTGCCTGATAGAGAATAAAGAGGGCTGAAACCGAAATGATGGTTCCTTCCACGACAGCGGCCAGCGGCTCGATCTTGCTGCGACCGAAGTTAAACTGGGCATCGGCAGGTTTTTCCGCATTATGCAGGGCAAAGTAGTTGAATGCGGAAACCGAAAGGTCCAAAAAGGAGTCAATGGCTGACGCCAGTACGGCAATGGAACCGCTTAAAACGCCCACGGTCATTTTGAATGCGACAAGCGTCGCGGCAACGGAGGTGGAGACGATGGTGGCTTTTTTCTCTAAACGCATATGCGATTTTAACACAGCAGCCGCTAAAATGGCACCATGGACTTGAACACAATTAGAGCAGAACGCGAAAAATGGATGCAATGGAAGAATATCGCCCCGATATGCGAGGCGATTGAAGCACTTCCGGAGCTTACATGTAAACTCTCAACCGGCGATGTGGTGACACTAAGAAGCGAAGATTCCATTGATGCGGATCAGCTGCAACGCACAGCACGCATGATGATGCCGTGGCGCAAGGGCCCGTTTGATCTTTTCGGGCTTTTTATCGATACCGAATGGCAGAGTTTCATGAAGTACAATCTGCTGCGTCCCCATTTCAATCTGCGAGGAAAACGGGTGGCCGATATCGGATGCAATAACGGTTACTACCTTTTTCGGATGCTTGAAGATTCCCCGCAAAAACTGGTCGGTTTTGACCCTTCGGCACTCTACAAAACGCAATTTGATTTTATCAACCATTTTGCCAAAACCCCTATAGTGTACGAGCTGCTCGGAGTTGAGCATCTGCCCTTTTATGAAGAGAAGTTTGATACGATCTTCTGCCTTGGAGTACTGTATCACCGGAGCGATCCGGTAGCGATGCTCAAATCGCTGCTCAAAGGAGTGGAAAACGGTGGTGAAGTCTATCTCGATACCTTCATGATTGACGGAGACGATGACGTCTGTCTGACGCCGCGGAGCACCTACTCGAAAATTCCGAATATCTATTTCATCCCTACCATTCCCGCATTAAGGAACTGGTGCCTTCGTGCCGGATTTGAGCGTTTTGAAGTGCTGGAAACATCGATTACATGTAAAGAAGAACAGCGTAAGACCGAGTGGATCGAAGGGCAGAGCCTTGAAGATTTTCTTGATCCGGACGATACTACAAAAACACTCGAGGGATATCCCGCTCCCAAGCGGGTATATGTCCGATTAACCAAGGAGTCCTAGTGGCTGAAGAGAAAAAGAAAAGAGTGAATGAAGTTCCCGAAGATGACACGGTAGTTCTGCTCAATACCCATGAAATGATCGATATGTCGCTCAGCGGCGACATTGACCAGCTCAAACGCGGTTATGCCAAGGTGTCACTCTCGACGACGGAAGTCATGCGTGCCGATGATGTCGGACTGGTGCATGGCGGCTTTATTTTCAGCGCCGCCGATTTTGCGGCTATGGCCTCGGTCAATGAGCGCAATGTCGTTCTTGCTTCCGCATCATGCCAGTTTCTGGCTCCGGTACGTGTGGGTGATGTTGTAACGTTTGAAGCATTTGAACGCCAGAAAGAAGGGCGCAAGCGCAGTGTTTATGTGACGGGCTCCGTTTTGGATATCAAAGTCTTCGAAGCGGAGTTTAAAACAGTCGTTACCGACAATCACGTGCTTAATCTTACTCTGGTCGAAAATGCCGAGGAAGCCATAAAAAAAAGCTAGGTTTTAAATAACCCCCAGCCAGTAAGGCAGATTTTTCTGCTCGGCCCGTATCGTTGTGGAACGGCCGTGCCCCGGATAGACTTTTTTGTCATAATCGATTTTTAGAAAGCGTTGGATGCTTTGTTTCATCGCTTCGGGATCGGAATGGGGAAAATCGACCCGACCGATGGAACGATCGAAAATAAAATCGCCGCTGAACATGGCATCGCCGATCTCGATGGTGGAGCATCCCGGACAGTGGCCGGGAAAATGGCGAAAACGCACCGCGATGCCTGCGATATCCAGAAGTGTATTTTCACCTTCCACCAGAACGTCAGGTGTTGAGGGAGGCAATGTCGGCATCCAGTTACTGCCATCAAGCAGGAATGCATCATCTTTGGGTGTATAAAGCGGAATCTTAAAACGGCGCTGGAGTTCGGCATTGCTCCAGACATGGTCAAAATGCCCATGCGTATTGAGAATGGCAACCGGATTGGAAACGTGTGATACCACCCATTCCGTTGCTCCCATTCCGGGGTCAATGATGATCTCTTTTCCATCAATGGTGACGATGTAGCAGTTGGTCTGATAATTGCCCATAGGCTGTTGCAGAATTTTCACGCAGGCTCTCTGTTTTTGCGAATTGTAACATTCGCCCTTTGCAAAACGACTGAAGCTGCGCTACTCGCTTTCGATCTTAAGCCCTCTGTCGTGTTTGGCTTTCATCAGGGCATCTTCGAGTTTTTCAAAAAGCAGTTCCTTGTCATCCGTTTCGGAAAAGAGCGTGACACAGAAGCTTGCTGTAAAACTTCTGTCCAGACGCTCTTTCAGGCGCCTGTCAATATGTTCTGAAAGCATGACGGCACCGCTGAGCGAGGTGTTGGGGGTAATAATCAGATAGCGGCCTTTCGCGGGTGTTGCAAAAATATCGGTGGTACGGATTTTTTCTCTGACGACCATGCCGAATGTCTTGAGAATTTTTGGATTTCGGCTGCCTACATCGATGAGGATCAGGGAAAGATCCTGTTTGTAACGGCGGCAACGCTCCATTTCCTGCTCCAGCAACGGTGCCATAAAGAGCGGGGTCAGCGCGCCGCTGTTCACCTCTTTTTGCAAAATGGTGCTGATATGTCCGGTGATGTTCGGAGCAGTGGTTTCAGCAGCGCCGAGCAGGGTGTCATTGGCATAGGCATCACGGTGACGCAGAATGTGGAGCGTCAGCATGGGGGTGTAGAGAAACATTGAAAGAATGATGTTGCCGATGACGACCGCTTCAATCAGCTCCAGATGCGGCAGGCTCGAGGGGAGTGCATGGAGCATGATAATGCCGAGTGCCCCTTTCATGCCCGAGAATGTCAGTGCGCCGCTCCAGTAGGCGGGCAGGGCAAACAGCCGTACAAAAATGACAATACTTATCCATCGCAGCAGGGTGATCAAAAGAAAAACCAGCGTGATCTCGTAACGGTAATCCCAGAGCAGGTTCAGATTGAAAAGATGTGCCAGAACAATGAAAATGACGGCATTGGCAAACACGCCGATAAACGATGCTTCCTTGCGGTATTCGCGCAGTTCCCGCCGTGTCAGGGCCGGGACTTTTTTAAGCAGCATCCGGATGCGTTCATAGAGATTGTCATCCGCAATGGGGGTATCGAATTCAGGAGGTTCGCGTCCTATGAAGTACTTGAAACCAATGACCGTTGCCACAATGGCGAGAATTCCGGCAATATGAAAATGTTCTGCCAGTGAAAACGATGTGACCACCATCAGGTAGATGATTATAAACTGCTCAATCGGATCTTTAATCAGCTTGAGAAGCCAATAGGCCATATAGGAGATGATGAGACCGATGGCAACAGAGAGCAGCAAAATTTTGGGAAGCAGCGTGGAAAGCGAAAGCGTCGCAAGCGAGCCGCCGCTGATCATGGGATAGGCGATGAAAAAAAAGAGCACCAGTGCCGTGACGTCATTGAAGATACTTTCGGTTTCCGCATAGATTTTCAGCTTTTCGGGCAGTACGAAATGGGTCATGGTACTGCTGACCGTTATGGCGTCCGTAGCCATCAAAATGGTGAACATGGCAATATAGACAAAGGGGTTGATGGTGTGTCCCAGCCATCCCAGCGGAGCCAGAACCGTGGCAATGGCAATGTTCGCTGCCACCGCAATGACCGCAAGATAGAGTATGGCCTTGTAATGGCGTTTGAGCTCTTCGAGCGAGAGGTTGAGAATATCGGGCATCAGGATGACGGGCAGCATGAGATAGAGCAGTTCGTCAAAAGCCTCGGGCGTTACATTGATAAGACCGGGATAAAATTGACTCAGCAGATAAGCCAGAATCAAAATCGTAAGAATAGAGGGTATTTTTGCAACGTTTTCAAGCTGTTTTGAGAGAAGGATGATGAGCAGCAATATAATGAAAACCGTTGCCATTGACGCTCCTTTTCAAGGCGTATCTGCCATCATTATAGCATTGCCGTAAGCAAAAATAGGGGAGAATATCCGCATGAACTTTTACCTTTCCCTTGAAACCGTTTTAGAGTGCGAACGACCGGATGAAAAGCTTGCCGCTTTCGAAGCTTTTTATGAACGTTTTCCTTCGTTGAATACACAGGAGTGCCCGCCATCTGCGCCCAAGTATTTTGAGGCACCTTCGTATGTATCATGGTGCCGTGTCGTCGATCCGAAAGTGGTGCCTCGGCGAAAAAACCTCAGAAGCAGCGAAGGAAAAATCGCGATGCTCCATGCGATAGCCCACATTGAATACAGCGCGATTGATCTTGCGCTTGATGCGGCTTACCGCTTTCGGGGGCTCCCCCGCGAATTTTATGAAGCGTGGCTCTCCGTCGCTGCGGATGAGGTGCGCCATTTCAGGATGCTTGAAGCCCTTTTACAGGAGCTCGGGAGTTATTACGGTGCGCTGGAAGTGCATGACGGACTTTTCGAAGCATCGCAGCGCACCGCGCATTCGTTGCTGCACCGCATGGCGGTGGTACCGCGTTATCTCGAAGCGGGCGGGCTTGACGCCACGCCGCAGATTCTTCAAAAACTCGAACCGATTGCAGACGATCCGCTGATTGGTAAAATAGTCGATGCGTTACATGTAATCCTTCGAGAGGAGATCGATCACGTTCACAAGGGAGACCGCTGGTTCGCGTATGCCTGTGAACGTGAAGGTGCCGACAAGTCGAGCTACTTCGATATTATTGAGCACTATTATGAAGGAACCTTCGCGCGCAAACGCCATCTCAACGCTTCAGCGCGTCTTGAAGCAGGCTTTACATGTAATGAACTCGAGAGGATTGCATCGCAGAAAATCTGTTAAACTCACTGTTGCCAACCGTTTGGAAAACGATACCCGATGTTTTTCGCAGCCATGTAAGATAACACCTGAACTAAGGGCATCACCAAAAACCCGAAGCGATTCTCAGAGGGAGCTAAAAAAGATGAGACGGTTTCAAATCTTTTTAGAGGCGTAGCCAAAGCTACGGCGACAAAAAGTTTGGAAGCGGATCGCTTTTTTAGTCCCTCCCAAAGGGCTTTGGTGTACACTTCATCTTCTGCGTTAGTTTTTTTTGACTTAGCTACGGCTAGGTCTTTAAAAAACTGCCTTGATGATAAAGCGTACGCCAAAGCTGAGAACGCTTGGGGTTTTTGGTGATGCCCAAACACAGGAGCTTATTATGAAACCCTTTATCCCCCTCACGCTAGCGGCGCTGATGCTTTCAGGAACGACGCTTTTTGCCTGCGGTAAGAACCCCTCATGCCCCATGAACAGTAACGGCGGTATGCAGAAAATGCGCAGTATGCCTGGCAACATGCACCCTCAGCCGCTCTCAAGAGCACTTGAACAGATGGATCTCACCGAGGTGCAGCAGCAGAAGCTTGACGCGCTTCAGAGCGCATTCCGGGAGCAGATGATGTCACAGCGCGGCAATCGCGGCAACAAGGGCGCTTTGATCTCGAATGCCATCAGCGAAAAAGGTTTTGACACTGCTGCATTCATGGCCGCTACCAAAACCCGCAGCGAGGCGCGTGATGCCATGCAGGCGTCACACCTGCAGCAGATTGTCGATGTGCTGACGCCCGAACAGCGTCTGGAACTCAAAAAAACTCTTGAGTCCATGCCGCAAGCAGGTCAAAAACGACGTTTGAATCTTGGATATTAAAAGGAAGACGAAACAATGATTCGTGTGATGATGATTGAAGATGACGCCGAAATGGCGGAACTGATAGGCGAATATCTCAAACGCCACAGTATCGCTGTTACCAATTATGAGACACCGGAACTGGGGCTTAGTGCCTTGAAGTTCGAGACCTTCGATCTGCTCATCCTCGATCTCTCGCTGCCGGGTATGGACGGACTCGAAGTGTGCCGGGAGGTACGAACTTTCAGCGACATACCGATCATCATCTCTTCCGCACGTTCGGATATTACCGACAAAACGGCCTGTTTCAGTATGGGCGCGGACGATTACATGCCCAAGCCTTACGACACGACCGAACTGCTGCTGCGCATCCATTCGGTACTGCGCCGCTATAAAAAGAGCCCCCAGACGGAAAGTGTTCCGGCTCTTTTTGAACTGCACCGGGAAAAGCACGAAATCCGAAAAGCGGGCAAACTTGTGGATCTGACCAACGCAGAATTCGAGATTCTGGCGCATTTCATCACACGCTCGGGATTTGCCATCAGCCGTGAGGAAATTTTGACCCATGTGGATGCCATCAATTACGAGAGTTCGCTTAAAAGCATTGACGTCATCATCGGGCGCATCCGTCAGAAAATCGAGGAAAATCCGAAAAAACCAAAGCATCTCATAGCACTGCGCGGCATCGGATATAAGCTTATCAATGAATAAACACGCGCTGCGTCTGCACATTACCCTTTTCTTTTTATTGCTGATCGTCATTATCAACGCCCTGTTCGTCATGCAGTATCATTTCATGCATCAGGAAATTCGCGATGGTGCGATTAAAAGCTTTCATCAGGCGAGACACCTGCTTGAGATGGCGCGTCAGGAAGGGCTCTCTCCTGAAGCGGCATCCGAGCAGCTCAGGGAGTATTTGCAGGTAAGCGTGATTGACGGGAATTCCGTCAATGTGGAGAAATACCGGCCCCTTGCCGATTTTCGCCGTTTAAAGGTTTTTGAAACGGACGACGGATTTTATGCACGGGATGATCGTATCAATCGTGAACACCGTATGCTTTTTTATTATCCGTTACGCAGTGCGCTTCTTTCAAGGATTGTATTGGTAGCAGGTGTCGTTAATCTTGTGGTGCTGCTTTTTTTCCTTTATCTGATCAAACGCCTGCAACCGCTGGTTTCCCTGAAGAAGGAGATTGCCCGTTTTGCGCTTGGAGAGGTTGACGTATCGACGCATATGAAAGGTCATGACGAAATTGCCGATGTCGCCAACGAATTTGACCGTGCCATCCGAACTATCCATACATTGCAGGAGTCGCGGACACTCTTTTTACGCAATATCATGCATGAACTCAGGACGCCGATTACAAAAGGAAAACTGGCGGCTGCCTTGCTGGAAGTACCGCGGGAGCGTGATCGCTTTGAACGTTTTTTTTCTCGTTTGGAGTATCTTCTCGGTGAGTTTTCAAAAGTGGAACGGGTAACGGCCAGCGATGTACAATTAAAACGTCGCCGTTACCGTGCGGTTGATTTTCTTGATAACGCGCTTGACCTGCTGATGATCGAGCATAACCAGATTAGCATTCATCAGGAAGATGATGTCTCTCTTGAGGCCGATTTTGAGTTGCTTTCCATTGCGATTAAGAACCTTCTTGACAATGCGATAAAATATGGCGAAGGCAAACCGGAAATTGCGATAGAATCGCATCGATTCTGTATCAATTCAAAAGGAGCTCCGCTTGTGGGTCTGGAGCTGGAGCAGGCATTTAACCGCCCCTTTGAAAATAGTGCCAAAGGTCTGGGACTGGGGCTTTATATTACTTCAAAAATTGTCAAATTGCATGGCTACACCCTGCGTTATGACCATCACGGTGGAGTGAACCGCTTTTGTATTGATTTTTGATTTTAACATTACATGTAAAGGGGACACCATGCGATCTTATTCTATCTCTCTGAGGATCTGGCACTGGCTTCATGCGATTGTCGTGACGGGACTTCTTGCCACATTTTTTCTGCGTAAAACGTTTCTGAGCTGGAGAACCAACTCCGAGCTTATTGTTGCCAAAATGGCGGAATTCGACATAACGGTGACTGCCGATCAGGCAAAAATTATTGCCAGGGCGATCCGCGCGCCGATGTGGGAATGGCACATAATTTTCGGTTTTGCATTGGGTGTGCTGCTGTTGTGGCGTTTTGCCATGGCGTGGCGCAGCGGCTGGGGATATGAAAAATCACCCAATGCACACATGAAGTGGGTTTATCGCGGATACAAAGGCGTTTATGCGCTTCTGACCTTTATGGCACTGAGTGGCATCACTGTCTATCTTTCGGTCGATATCGGACTCGGGAAAGAGCTTGCCCATGACATCAAGGAGTTGCATGAACTGCTTGCATGGCTGGTCGTGGCATTTGTACCGCTGCATATTGCCGGCGTCGTGGTTGCAGACAACCGTGATCAGAAAGGACTGACCTCCGGTATGATATCGGGGTAAGGCTCAGGCTTCCTGCAAGATGGCGTAGGTTCCTGTGGCAAAGGCTACCAGCTTCTCCCCGTCATGCAGTTCGATCGTCACAAAAGCGGTAGTTCGGCCCTGACGTTTGACCTGAGCCGTGGCAATGAGGTAGTGCCCCGATGCCGGTTTGAGATAGTTGATCTTGATCTCCATCGTGACTGCAGTAAAACCGGGCTCAAGGTTTGAAACTGCGGCATACCATCCGGTATTGTCCATCAGTGTCGAGATGACACCGCCATGAATGAAACCCATATGCTGCAGATGATGCGGCTGGACATGCAACTCTACTTCCGCGCTGCCTTTGGCATAGCTTTTGAGTTTGGCACCGGTATGCTCAAGAAAGGGGAAAATAATGTCTGTCATCTGTTACCTTTGCGTTTTTTCGATTTTAGAACAGAAAAATAGCATCAACGTAGCAATCGAAACAGTACGGAAACGATCCGTCAACTTTGTGACTTACACAGGCACAGAGATAGAGATTCTGTGATAAAACGGAGAGATGATTTTAATTTCTTGTGATATAATCCAATGGCATAAGATTAGACTAAGCTAGTAATTATTAAAACCTGTTGGGATTCTGTAAGGAAAGGGAAAACGCGTCGATGTCAAAGTATGCTCAAATCAGTGATTTTTTAGTCCGTTTCCTGCATGATGAAGTCACAAAGACAGGTCTGAATCACGTCGTGGTAGGACTTAGCGGCGGCATTGACTCCGCCGTGGTTGCCGTGCTCGCGCATCACGCCTTCGGCGACAAACTGCTCTGCGTCAGGATGCCCTCGCACTATTCATCGCAAAGTTCGCTCGATGATGCCGATGCTCTGGTCGAGAAGTTCGGAATGGCGGCAATTACCCGCAGTATTGAACCGCTGCTGCGTGCTTATGAAAGCGAAGCGATGAGCCCGCTGCGCAAAGGCAATTTTTCGGCACGTATGCGGATGGCCACGCTTTTTGATATTTCTGCCGAGCAGAACGCTTTGGTACTTGGAACCAGTAACAAAAGTGAGTTGATGCTGGGGTACGGAACCCTTTTCGGTGATCTTGCCAGTGCCATCAACCCCATCGGAGATCTTTACAAAACCGAAGTATTCGAGCTGGCCCGTTATCTGGAAGTACCGGAAGTCATCATCTCCAAACCGCCCTCTGCGGATCTGTGGGCCGGACAGAGCGACGAAGCGGAGCTCGGTTACAGTTATGCGCAGATTGATGCGGTGCTGCGCCGTTATGTTGAAGAGCGCTATTCGCGTAATGAACTGGTCGAAGAGGGGTTTGATGCCGTCATGGTCGATATGATCATCGGACGCATTTACCGTAACCAGTTCAAGCGCCGCATGCCGGTTATCGCCAAACTCACATCACGTACGATCAATTTTGATTTCAATTATCCCAGAGATATTACACTCTAAATCAAGGAGCCATTCATGCAAGTACCATTTTACCGAGAGAGCGTAGGAAAAGAGGAGCGTAACCGAATCGAGCAGCTGCTTGAAGGGAATGCCCGCACGATTGTCGAGGATCTTGAAGCGGCATTCGAGCGTTATACGGGTACCCAGTACGCGCTGGCAACCTCGCATGGTACGTCGGCATTGCATCTGGCTATGCTGGCTATTGACCTCAAACGCGGTGACAAAGTCCTCTGCTCCGTCAATGCGTTTCCTTCGGTTCCCGAAGTGGTACGCCATTTTGATGCCGAACCGATCTTTATCGACGTGGATGACACCACATACAATATTGATCTTGACAAGCTGGAAAATTACCTGGCGGATAATAAATCGAAAAAGCTCAAAGCGGTTATCGTCAGTCATATTGCGGGACAGCCGACCAACCTCGAACGACTCTATAACATTGCCAAAATCTATGATGTCAAAATCGTCGAAGATGCCACGGATGCACTGGGTGCGACCTTTAAAGGCAAGAAGATCGGTGCTACCGGAGCGGACATTACCTGTTTCAGCTTTTCGCCGCATCTCAAATACAGCTACTCCAACGGCGGCGTCATGGTGACGGATGATGAGGACATTATGGAGCGTGCACTGCTGCTTCGCAACCATGCCATGGTTACGGACAGTGATTCGCTGGGCTATATCTATGATATTGTCGATATCGGAAGCAAATACACCATCAGCCCGCTTGATGCGGCCTATATTCTGGAAAAACTGAAAAAGCAGGATCAGCTGGTGGCCAAACAGAAAGAGATTGCCGCGACGTACAACAAAAAGCTCGAGGGCATCTCTCATGTGACCCTGCCGACACTCTGTGCGGATCACTCCGCATCACTCTATATTGTCAAGGTCGATAAAAACCGCGACTCTTTTGCCCGGGAACTTGATGATCGCGGTATCGAAACGGGATTGCACTATATTCCGCTGCATCTGCTCAGCTACTATAAAAGCAAATACTCGTTGCGTGTCAATGACTTTCCCGTGGCGCTGCGCAACTTTCAGCAGGTGCTCTCCATTCCCAATTTTGCCGGCATGAGCGACAAGGAGATCGCCTATGTCGCCGAGTCCATCATTGCGGTGAGCAAGACAAGGGTCTGATTGGTTGCATGGTTCGAGCGCTATTTTTACGCTCCTGATACGTTTCAACGGCTGTTCTCCCTGCTTCTGTGGCCGTTTTCCCTGCTCTACTGTACGCTCATGCGTGCGCGTTTCGCGTTCAGCCGTCCCAAAAATTTTGACATTCCGGTCATCAGCATTGGAAACCTGACCGTTGGCGGCAGCGGTAAAACACCGCTGGTCACGGCACTTTCCAGACATTTTGAACGTCCGGCAGTGATCTTGCGCGGGTATGGAAGAAAATCAGAGGGGTTGCATGTCGTGCGTGATGCGCATGGCATTGTGTGCGATGTGGCGACCAGTGGGGACGAAGCGATGATCTATGCGCATAAACTGCCGCATGCCGTTGTCATTGTCAGCGAAATACGCGAACCGGCCATCATGCTGGCAAAAGAGATGGGATGTGAAGTCTGTTTTCTTGATGATGGCTACTCCAAACATCAGATCGCAAAACTCGATATTCTCATCGATGTGGCGACGCCCAACCGTTTCTGTCTGCCCTCGGGTCCTTACCGCGAGCGTCACTGGAAGGGGAAAGATGCCTTACATGTAAAAGAGAATGACACATTTACCCGTGTCACCTCAATTGTCAATCCCACAGAAAAAATGCTTCTGGTCACGGCAATAGCGCGGCCGAAGCGGCTTGATCCCTATCTTCCGGAGGTGATTGGCACGCGTTACTTTCCCGACCATTACTTTTTTGAGGCTGCCGAACTTGAAAAACTTCTGGAAGATTCCGGGGCGACGTCGCTGCTGGTGACTTACAAGGATTATGTGAAAATCGCCGCTTTCGGTTTGCCGCTCTCTTTACTGGAACTTGAACTTGACGTTGCCGATTCGCTGATTGATTCTGTTACAAACTATGTAAAAAAGTAATTATAAAGCCCAACGAATCATTCAGTGAAAGCCTGCTATGATAATTTTTGAAGTGAGAAAGCAGGAGGTTACGGGATGAAGCTCGTAGGGTTTCTTTTTGGAAGCATCGTGCTGTTGCTTGTCGCTTTGGCTGTTGTTCTGATTCCGTTCTCCTGTGAAAAAAAAGATCATGCCGTCCCCAACAAACTTTCCGCTCCGATTGTTCTGCGCATGGGGCATAATACGCCACTTGACAGTGCATTGCACGAAGCATCCGAACGTTTTGCCGCGGAAGTTTCGCGTAAAAGCGGCGGATGTGTAAAAATTTCCATTTATCCGTCGCAGCAGCTTGGCAATGACCACCAGATGGTGGAGCTTGCACGCAGCGGTCAGCTGGACATCATTCTGACACCGACAGCCAAGATGAGTGTCGCCATGCCATCCATGCAGTTTGCCGATCTGCCATTTTATTTTCCCGCATCCGAGGATGTTTACAGTGTGCTTGACGGTGAACCGGGCAGAATGCTGCTGGAAGATCTGCGGGACATCGGACTTGTCGGTGTCACATTCTGGGAAAACGGTTTCAAGCACTTTACGGCGAATACGCCACTTTTGCGTCCCGAGGACTTTAAAGGGAAAAAAATGCGGGTCATGAAGAGCCGCATCATTATGGATCAGTTTCGTTCGCTGGGTGCGATCCCGATACCTATCGATTTTTATGCAACCCGTGCCGCACTCAAAGATGGTGTCGTTGACGGAGAAGAGAATCCGCTTGTAGCCATTGTCAGCATGGGGTTTCATGAAGTACAGTCGGATCTGACGCTCTCTTCACATGCCTATCTGGGGTATGTCTTCTCAATCAGTGCCAAAAGTTTTGAAAAACTGCCGCTTGAGCTCCGGAATATTCTCGTTGAAACTGCCAAAGAGGTGACACCGTGGGAACGTCAGGAGACCCGAAAACGTGAGATGGCACTTCTAGAAGAGATCAGGGACGCCGGTGTCCGCATTCATGAACTTGATCCGCATGAACGGGAACGCTTCGCTGCATTGACGGCTCATATCGCCAAAAAATTCGAAGGTATTATCGGCAGTGATATTATCTCCCGGACCGAAGAGCTTCTTGATGCAAAATATGCCCCTGAAGATGCCTGGGTTATCGGTATCGATGTTGATCTCTCCATGGACGGAAAAGTTGTGGGGCTCATGATCAAACGCGGTGTGGAGCTGGCAGTTGAAAAAATCAATGCATCCGGAGGTTTGCTTGGACATCCGGTTCGAATCATTGCCAGAGACCATCGCAGTCTTGGTTCCCGTGGTATTCAGAATATTCGTGATTTGGCGGAAAATCCCCGCACCATTGCCATTATCGGGGGGCTTCACAGTGCTGTTATTGCCGATGAGATGGCAGAAATTCAGAAGCAGGAGATTCCCTATCTCATTCCCTGGGCGGCCGCCTCCCAAAACACGGATAACGGTTATAGTCCGAATTCTATTTTTCGTGTTTCCGCCAATGATGATCTTGTAGCGCCTTTTATCATGGCAGAGGTGCTGAAACAGCATAAAAAACCTGCCATCATTGTAGAGAACTCTATCTGGGGACGCAGTAATCTTGAAAAGATGCAACAGTATCTTCAGCATAAAGGTTTTGTAAATGCGCCGTCGTTGCTTCTAAACCGGGGACAGAAAACGATGGGAGAAGAGATACAGACGCTGTTACGTTCAGGTGCTGATGCCATTATTATGGTTCTTGGCCCAAATGAGGGCGGAGTGTTTGTCAATACACTGGTTCAGCTCAAAGCAAATCTGCCGGTATTTTCACATTGGGGTATCGTAGGCAGTCATTTTTTTAAGGATAATAAAAAAGCGCTGGCTGAAACGGATTTTAGCTTTTTTCAGCCTTTCGCTTTTGAAACACGTACCAATGCCCGCGCCCGGGAGATGCTTTCGTCTTATCGCAGCACGTACGGCTCCGAGGAGCTGGAGGCGCCCATCGCCCTGTTTCAGGCGTATGATGTGATCGGAATACTTGCCAAAGCTGTAAAAAAGGCGCAGAGTACGCAGCATGATCAGGTCAGAAATGCTCTGGAAGCCATAGTGTCTTACGATGGGGCTATCAAAACGTATCATCGTCCTTTTTCACCGACGGATCACGATGCCCTTGAAAACAGTGATTATGTATTGGTACGTTTTGGAAAAAACGGCCGAAGTGTCTCCGGGAAAGAGTAGAACCGTATGGCGGAAATGAATCTGAAACAGCACAAAAGCATTAGAAAAAGAGTCGTACTTCAGGTTTCGGTGCTGATCAGTGCGGCCATTATTTTTATTACCCTGAGTGTTGCCATGCTGGTGCATCAGCATATGAGCGCACAGATGCGTACACTGTTGCAGAATAAGACCTACGCAACGCAGCAGCGGCTTGAACAGCGGTTGCGGTATCTGGTGGAAAACTCCATCCTTCTGACAAAAAATGAATTTATGATCAACGGCCTTCTTGATTCAATCGGACGCGAAACCTATCTGCCGCCGTTGGTAAAGAATTTTATGGAAGGCAAGGATGTTATTTCACTGAGCGTCGTCGATTTTGACGGATATCCTATCTATAAAACCCGGGACGTCATTCCCGATTACAAGACATCGCCCCAACTGCGCGCGGCCCTGGCCATGGGGCAGGTTACGCTGTATCTTCAGAGTAATAGCAGTGAAATCGTTCTGGTGGCACCGATTCGCTATTATGAAACGACCCAGGGGGCTGTTGTCGTCGTTTTTGACCTGAATGCCATGGTAAAACGGCAGATACCGCCTGATGAACTGATTTACCTTAAACTGACCGGAGCGGACGGGTTGCTTTTTTCCTATGGCTACAACAGTTCGAGCGAATACATTTCGTATCTGCTGCCATCAAGTGAAACGCTTTATCTGAATCAGCTCGGTATTACGATGGAGATGGGGATTCCGGAATCTTCGATTATGGCACCGGTACAGGAAACGCTGCTGCGTCTGGGTGTGATTGGTCTTATTTTTGTTCTTTTTAGCGCGATACTTGCGACCTTTCTTGCCAATAGCATTACCCGGCCGATTCTTGAATTGTATCGCCGTGTAAATGCTTCGGACGCTTCGAAAAATATTTTATGCAGTCCTATCGGTACGGATGATGAGCTCGAAGCACTGGCCAGGGCTTTTGACAAAAAAACCCTGCTGTTGCAGTATCAGGCTGAGCATGATGCGCTTACGGAGTTGCCGAACCGTGTTCTATTCCTTGACCGTCTGGAGCAGTCCATCAAACATGCTTCTCAGGAAAAAGGAAAGATTGCGCTCTTTTTTATTGATCTGGACCGTTTTAAGGAAGTTAATGACTCCTTTGGACATCTTGTCGGTGACAAGCTGCTTAAAGAAGTTGCGCTGCATCTCATGCATCTGCTTGGCAGTAACGATACCATCGCCAGAATGGGAGGTGACGAATTTACGCTTCTGATTGACCGTATCAGTGGGACCGATGCCGTTGCTGATCTTATCAGCAGGATTATGACACTCTTTCAGCGCTCCTGGGAAATTGAATCGCATCAGTTTTATATCTCCTGCAGTATCGGCATAGCACTCTATCCGCAAAACGGCGTAACCCCGCAGGAACTTCTGAAAAATGCCGATGCTGCCATGTACCGTGCCAAGGCGGAAGGACGCAACACCTACCAGTTCTATACAAGCGACATGACAGAGAAAGCTTTTCAGCGGGTACGGCTTCAGACAGAGTTGCGCCATGCCATTGAACGGGAAGAGCTCGAAGTCTATTTCCAGCCGAAAGTTGATATGCGTGACCAGCGCATCATCGGAATGGAAGCATTGATACGGTGGCACCATGCGACAATGGGGCTGGTCTCTCCCGCACTGTTCATCCCCATGGCAGAAGAGACGGGATTGATTGTCGAGATCGACCGCTGGGTCATGCTGAGTGCGGCAATGCAGTTTGCAAAATGGTATGAAGCGGGGCTGAGTCCGGGAGTGCTTTCGCTGAATCTCTCCCTTTTGCAGCTGCATCGCAATGATTTTATTGCATTTATCGAGGAGCTGATGCTAAAAAGCGGAATGAAAGCAGAGCATCTGGAACTTGAAATAACCGAAACCCAGGTCATGAAGAATCCTGAATATACCATTACCATGCTGCATCAGCTTAAAGCGTTGAAAATCGCATTGGCCATCGATGACTTTGGAACAGGGCAATCTTCGCTTGCTTATCTTAAACGCCTGCCTTTAGATCGCATCAAGATCGATCAGTCGTTTGTACGGGATATTCCGGACGATCATGATGACGTGGTGTTGACCCGAACCATTATCGCCATGGCGCGAAGCCTTGATCTGAAGCTGATTGCCGAAGGCGTTGAAACTACGGCACAAAGCGAGTTCCTGATAGGCCATCACTGTTATGAAGCACAGGGGTATTTATACTATCGTCCAATGCCTGCATCGGCAGTTGAAAAGGTACTTCAATCACTTTTATAGCGTACTCATTATAAATATGTGATACAGCGTCACCACTTGTAGCCGATACTTTGAATTAAATTGATTTTATAAGAAAAAGTAGATTTCCATAGAGATTCTCTGATAATATTAACTTATTCAGCATTATCAAACACGTATTAGGAAACATTTATGGGATTATCTGTTTTTTTGAAAATCGCAGTGCTATCGACATTGGCGACTGGTCTTTACGCCACAGTGGCGGAGAACGAACCTCAACCTGCAAATACGCTCATTATCGAAGTTCCGAAAGTGCCGGAAGTCACGGCTGTGGTTCCTGTGGCACCCAAAGTGCTCAACCAGTATGAGACAACGCAAGGCGAGCCCTACACACCGGTAAATCCGCACCGTCAGTTTGAACATAAACGCAATGCCAAGCCGGTTTTTTCGCACCGCGTGCCCCCTTCGTACAACAAGACGACGCTTGATGAAGGGGAGCTCAAAGTGGGCGATGTCAAGAACAGCCGTCTGAGCCTTTACCTTCGCGGAAACTACATGGAACCCAAAGAAGTTCTTAAACGGCTTGAGGATACCGGCTATAAAATTCTGGCTTCCGAGGCACTGGATAAAAAGAAAAAACTGGTTTCAATCGTTTTTACATGTAGCGCGCTCGAAGCAATGGGAAAACAGAGCGGGCGGGGATTTACCGCGTCGCTTCGCATTCTTGTCGATGGCATCAATCAGCAGATCAGCATCACCAATCCACTCTATGTTGCCCGTGCATTCATGCAGGATGATTTCGAGTCTGCCATCCCCGAAGCGGCGCTCGATACGCTGCGGAGTGCCTTTGAATCGCAGGAATTGAAAAACTCCGATGACCTTCTCAAATACAATCTGCTTCCAAAATACGTTTTCATGAGCGGCATGCCTTCTTATGGCGATATGGCCATGATCGAACGCGGCGATCATGCAGAGATGCTCGCAAAAGCAAGCAAATCGAAAAACGTGGTCTTTGTTCAGGAACTTTCGAAGAGTATCGCCGTGATTGGAGTAAACCTCTCTTCGAGAACTTCAAAGTTTGTTACGAAAATCGGGGCGCAAAACGGCGCTTTGCTGCCGTATCCGGCGTTGATTGAAAACGGCGAGGTGAAGCTTCTTGATCCCAAATACTATATCGCCGTGATGTACCCGATGCTGAAAATGGGAGACTTTATGACCATTTCGACGGTTCCCGGTGCAATTGTCAATGAAGTGAAAAAAGTGTTCAAATAGCGTATAATTCGTACGTACCTTTACATGTAAAGCAGGTTTTATGCAGACTAAAATCCAGCAGGTCAAGACGCTTCTTGACGCATTGCCCTATATCAAAAAGTTTTCCAACCAGATTTTCGTGATCAAATACGGCGGTTCGGCGCAGATCAATCCCGAACTCAAGGAGAAAGTGGCGCAGGACGTTTTGCTGCTTTATCTCGTAGGCATCAAGCCGGTGGTCGTTCATGGCGGCGGCAATAAAATCAGCTCACTGCTCGAACAGCTCGATATCGGCACGAAGTTTATCGACGGGTTGCGTTTTACCGACGACAAGGTTATGGAGATCGTCGAAATGGTTCTCAGCGGCAGTATCAACAAAGAGATCACCGCAATGCTCAACCACTTCGGTGCCAAGGCCATCGGAATCAGCGGGAAAGATGCCGGCTTCATCAAAGCCAAACCGATCGATTATGACAAATTCGGACTCGTCGGCAAGATCAACGCGATTGACCCCTCCGTGGCGCTGAATCTGATTGCGGAGAAGTTCATTCCGGTTATTGCCCCCATTGCTGGGGACGCGGATGATTCGAAGATCGGCTACAACATCAATGCCGACCTTGCGGCAAGCAAAATAGCCGCGAGTATCGGGGCGCGAAAAATCATCTTCATGACTGACACGCCCGGTGTTATGGACAAGGAAAAAAATTTCCTCTCCACGCTGACCGAAGCCCAGATCGAGGCGATGAAAGCCGACGGCACCATTAGCGGCGGCATGATTCCAAAAGTCGATGCCTGTCTTGAGGCGATACACGGCGGAGTGGAAAAGGCGCACATCATTGACGGGCGCATCGAACACTCGATTCTGCTTGAAGTCTTCACTTCCGAAGGCATCGGCACGGTTATTAAAAAGTAAAAACATGA
Organism: Sulfurimonadaceae bacterium; assembly: GCA_050305515.1. Lineage (GTDB taxonomy): Bacteria > Campylobacterota > Campylobacteria > Campylobacterales > Sulfurimonadaceae > JAFGUB01. Next base: position 11,831 of record JBNLFL010000036.1, on the reverse strand, counting down.
AACCCGAAGCGCTTCTTGTCCTGTGTACGGTTGAAAGTCGCGAAGAGGGCGTTACCATTGCCCGAAAGCTTATAAGCGAGCGGCTGGCCGCCTGTGTGAATCTACTTCCCTCGATGACCTCGTTTTACATGTACGAGGGAGCGATGCATGAGTCCTCGGAATACCAGCTGATTATCAAAAGTACCCCTTCACTTTTTGAAGCGCTGCGTCACCGCATCAAAACGCTTCACTCCTACGAGATTCCCGAAATTATTGCCCTTGATATCACCCATGCCGATCCTGCCTATCTGGCATGGATGCATGATAATCTGGAAGTATCCGAAGAACTCTAGGGCTGACATAGCCCATCCTGGAGTTCTCCGCACCACGCAATTCAACAGCAACAGATTAAAAACTGATATTTTTTAGATATTCAGTATATTTTATTTTTTTCTCAAGTATGATGAGAGAATTTTTTAGGAGCTAAATATGAAAAGTTCTTCTTTTATTCACGCGTTGCTTGTTGCGGCAGTCTGTTTTGTACCTTCACTCGAAGCAGTATCCCACGGAGTAGGAAAACATTGTGGAGCGGTAGCTCCCGATTTCAGTAAAATAGATCCGGCGATGGCCAGAACCGTTGCGGACTGTACGACGACACTTACCAACATTTCAAATGAATACTGGCCTGAAGGCGTGACACTGATCATGCCGGTGTGGTTTCATATCATTCACAAAACAGACGGCACGGGAAATATTACCGATGATGCGGTGTATCAGCAGATGCAGGCGCTCAATGAGGACTATGCCGCCAAAGCCGGAACGATGGGCGCGTCGGGCTATAACACCCGAATCCAGTTTGAACTCAAGGGCATTACCCGCACCGAAAATGACGCATGGTTTACCGATGACAATGAAGGCGAGTACAAACCCGCCTTGGCTGAGGATGTCTCAAAGTATATCAATATCTATACTACATCAGCATCAGGTTTGTTGGGATACGCCTATTTTCCTCAGGACAGTGTGGGAATACTTGACGGTATCGTACTTCTACATTCAGCAGTGGGCGGACGCGATAACGCATATACACCGTATGATCAGGGCCGGACGCTGGTGCATGAAATGGGACATTATTTAGGGCTTTTCCATACGTTTGAAGGGTACAGTGCATGCCAAAACGGATACAGTGTCGGTGACCTTCTTCTGGATACACCTGCGGAGGAGAGTGAACACTATGAATGTATTCAGACAACTACATGCGGGAGCGACGATCCCATCCACAACTATATGAACTATACGCCGGACTCCTGTATGACGGAGTTCACGCCGGAACAGGCGAACCGTGCGGTATGTTCGGTTATCAATTATCGAACGGATACCTACCGGCTGGTTGATAATACCGGTACGAACATTACACCCATCATCGTTCCCTACCTGCTTGATAACGGAAGCAATTAAAGGGAACGTTTGAGCGCTTCAAGTCGTGCAATACGGTCTTTCGTACTCGGATGGGTGCGAAAGAGCGATTGAAAATTCACTTCATGACCGCTGAACGGGTTGACAATGAACATGTGTGCCGTCTGGGGCGAGGCGTTGTGCAGGGTGCCTCTGCGAGCGTAGCCGTCAAGTTTTGCAAGCGCACTCTGGAGCCATTCGGGGTGTCCGGTTAGGTAGGCGGAGCCTTCATCGGCCATATACTCGCGGTTGCGGCTCACCGCCATCTGGATAATGCTCGCGGCGATGGGCATGAGAATCATCAGTACAATCATCACAATGGGGTTGGGACGGTTGTTGGAGTTGTTGAAAAACATGCCAAACTGCGCCAGCAGGGCAATGGCGCCTGCCATCGTCGCAGCGATGGTGCCGATGAGGATGTCGTAATGCCTGACGTGGCTCATCTCATGCGCCATGACCGCTTCAACCTCCTGCGGACTTAGCAGATTGAGCAGCCCCTCGGTGATGGCAACGGCAGCGTGTTCGGGACTGCGCCCGGTGGCAAAAGCGTTGGGCGTGCCGTCGGGAATGATGTAAACGCGCGGCATCGGCGTACCGGCACGCTCCGCGATACGTTCGACAATTTCGAAAAGCCCGTGCGCCTGATTGGGCCCGACTTCAACCGCATTGTAGCGTGAAAGAACCATCGAGTCCGAATTGTAATAACTGTAAAAATTCATGCCCAGTGCGACAACGAAGGCAATAATCATTCCCTGCTGACCGCCGAGCATACCGCCGACAAAGATCATTAAAAGGGTTAAAGTGGTTAAGAGAAAAACGGTTTTGAAAATTTCCATAGAAAGCTCCTTTTTTTGGAGCATTATAGGGAAAAATGGTAACGACATCTGCCATCAAAGTGGCAGAGACGCTATGAAAATCAGTTGAGCAGGTACATAATGAGTGCCGGAGAAACATTAGTATTGGCATAACACGCTTCATAAGCTCCAATATCATAATGGTTACCCACCGGACAAGGACGCGGTTCGCCACGTTGGTCTACTGAAGGATAACCCAGCCCTTGGCTTCCCGCGGCATTGTTGGCAGGACTGTCTTGCAAGAGTGCATGGGTAAATGTTGGACCGCCATTGTTCACGAGGGGAGTCAGCCTTGCATCGATGGGTTGTGATGTAGTGCCGACAATATCGTTGTTGATGCCGTCTGCAAAACCATTCCCGTTATCGACACCTATGAGGTTATAGCCTTTATTACTGATTGCAACGCCGTACAGATCGTTGTCGCTTCCATCGCCGAGCATGTTGCCTGCGACGATAGACTGCGACAGGTAGACGAAATCTGCGGATTGGCTTCCATCACCGACTGCGATGCCGCCGCCAAGACCGGTAAAGCCGCCATTATCAGCATCGGCCACATTCGCGGTGACGGTGCAGAATTTGATGTCGACCCAGGAAGTGGATGTCGTAGCGTAGTTGGCCAAGATACCGCCGCCGTAAGCGGTGGCGTCGTTGTTTGAAACAGTCGTATTGATGATCGTGGCTCCCTGGGTGCTCCCTCCAAGCACCATGCCCCCGGCATACAGGGCACTGTTGTCATGGAAAAGCGATTGATTGATATAGAGGCTGTTATTTGAGAAAGAGGCACCTCCACCGGCACCGGTAACCATGTTGTGGCTCAATACACTCTCTTCGAGTTTCACCTGCATACCATTTTTGGCATAGACACCTCCCCCACCAGAAGCGTTGTTCTCCTCTATACGGGAAAGTTTGATAAAGAGCTGGTCAAGCTCATCTCCAGTGGCATAGATACCGCCGCCGTCGTTCCCTGCGCTGTTGCCGCTGACGTTGCTATCGCTGAGGGTAAGTTTGGTGGCATAGGTGCTGTAAATCCCGCCGCCTTCCCCGGACGCCTCATTGCCTTCGATGATGCAGTTGCTCATGACTGCCTGGCCTTCGCAACCGAACAGATAGACCCCGCCTCCATTTTGCGCACTGTTGAAGGTGATATTGGTGTCGGTTATGTCAAGGGAAGTCATAGAAGCGGAAATGTACATCGCTCCACCATAGCCTGCACCGGCTCCAGGTGAAAGTGTGCTGTTATGATGGATAAAGCTTCCGGTGATATTGATGTCAGCTTCCCCGTTGACATAGATGCCGGCACCATGATGTGCAGAACCTGTATAGTCGACGACCTGGTTATGCGCAATTTCAGAGTTGGAAATCTGTAATGAAAACGGGGTGCTGGAATTGTGCATATAGACCGCGCCACCACCCTCACTGTCGATCAGGCCGTATGAGAGCGTGGAGTTGGCAATGACCAGGTCGCTGCTGGTACGGATCGCTCTTCCCGGACTGCCGTTGGAATTGGTGATTATAAGGTTTTCGATGGTGAGCGGCGTTGTTGCTTTGATGGCGTTTGAGGTGTTGGTGTCACCGTACTCGTTGATGGAGAAGTCTTTCATGGTGACCATGGCCGAGGTATCTTCATTGACTATGAAGAGTCCATTGCCCGAACTTGAAGCACCGGTGACGGTCAGGTTGTCGCGTCCGGGCCCGTCGATGGTGATGGCATTGGTGATAAAAACGGGGAGGCTTCCGAGGTCAATGTAGTGGACGTCGTCGGCAAAGACGACGATGTCGCCGTCATAGGCTCCCTCTGCGCACCAGCGCAGTGTACCCATACTGTTATCTCCCAGAGGGCTGGTAACGGTATAAGTCTCTGCATGAAGCAGATTAAGTGAGAGAAGTATTGGAATTATTGTCAATAGAGGTTTCATCTTTCTTCCTTTACATGTAATCAGTCGAGCAGGTACATAATGAGTGCCGGAGACACGCCTTGTGCAGGGTATTGCAGCGCATAATCGTATTGGTATACCTTGCCGACATAAGATGTGTAAGGGTCGGTACGGTCGTATTGCGGTGCTCCGACCATGACGCGGTTGTTCTCGAGGGCAACTGCCATGCCATAATCATTGCTATCATCTCTATCTGATGCGGTGAGCTTGGCGCTCTCGTTCATAGATTGCCAACCGGTTTCGGGTTTATGATACAGATATGTTGAACCCATTCTGTCGCCATCCACGTCGTCATAAGGGGAGCCCACAGCAACGATATCACCGAAAACATCCAGACCCATTCCGAAACCGTCATTGGTGGCTGAATTGGTGTCAGTCAAGTTTGCATCTTCGGTTTTGTCCTGCCATCCGGTTTGCGGTTTGACAAAGACAGTAACAGGACTACTGGTGTAGTTTTCTCTACGACCGACATAAGAGCTGATGGCTATCGTATCGCCATCAAGAGCTACTTTTGCTCCAAAACCGTTAAATGCTCCTGTAGGAGTAAGGGTAATGTTCGCGTCGTTGCCGTCCCAGACGATTGAGTCAGCATTTTCATAAATATATGCTTCTCCATAAGTTCCGGCAAAGGGAGCGCCTACAACAAGCGTCGTGCCCTCCAATGCCATGCTGAAACCAAAACGGGTATCGCCGCTTATGGGTTCGGGCAGTGTCATACTGGGTATGGTGTTGCTACTGCTCCATTTGACACCATCGGGTGTCGATTTCCTGTAGATATAAACTTCGCCGTACGCTGAGGGCGTCTCGCCATCGTCATAGACTTTGCTGACGACAATGAGATTGCCGTCAATGGCTACGCTGGTTCCGAATCCGGAGTATCGCTCCAACCCGGATACGGAGATATTTCCGTCCTCATGTTGTACGGGTTGCCATATCCCGGTGACGGGTCTGTAGAAAATATAGGCTTTTCCGTTATTCCAGCTATTATAGGCTTTGTCACCGTCATGGCCCGGATCGCCTACGACGATGACACGGTCTTTGACAGCGATGCTTGCGCCAAACCAGTGGGTCTCATTTTGATCTGACGGAACCAACGTGGATTTTTTGACATAGCTTTCGGAACTTGCATCATATTCATAAACGATGGCATTTTGAAGACCGGGCTGCCCGACAACAAGTGTGTCGCCGTCTGACGCTAGAGTCTCACCGAAGTAACCTTGATAAGCTTCACCTGAAGCTACACTGATTTCAGAGATATTGACAATATCAGCTACCGCAAATGAACTAAGAAAACAGCTACTTAACACAAGGATTGTGCAGTGTTTTGATTTCATGACCAACTCCTTAATATTAATGGCTCATACTCAAGTGAAACATAAAGTTACTTACAGACTTATATAATTTATATATATTTATGTTTATTTCTAATTATGTATGATTTTGAAACATAATTATATTGAGATTTTTTTTGTTGAAATATATAGAGAGAATGAAGAAGATTACCGCTACTAATTTTTACATACACTCCCATTAGGTATAATCTCAAAAAATTTTTAAAGTAGACGCATGCAATTCATCGAAACCCGCGGTAACGACGGCAACCATCCTTTACATGTAAGCTTTTCACAGGCCATTTTAAGTCCCATCGCATCTTTTGGCGGTCTTTATGTTCCGAGTGGTCTGCCACGTCTGGGCGAAACGTTCCTCTCAAAACATCTCAATTCCCATTACAAGGCGCTTGCGCGTGACCTGCTGCTGACGCTTGGTGTTGACATCGAGCCAGAGGTGATTGACGAAGCGCTTGCCCTTTACGATCATTTTGATGATCCCGCCAATCCGGTTCCGGTGGTCAAGGTGCGGGAGAATCTTTTCGTGAGCGAACTGTGGCACGGCCCGACCCGTGCGTTTAAAGACATGGCACTCCAGCCTTTCGGGCATATTCTCTCCCATCTCGCCAAAGCGCGCAATGAAAACTACCTGATTCTCGCCGCGACCAGCGGCGACACGGGACCCGCGGCGCTTGAGACCTTCAAGAACAAGCCCAATATTAAAGTGGCGTGCATGTACCCCGGCAGCGGTACGTCGGACGTGCAGCGCCTGCAGATGGTAACCGAAGACGGTGCCAACCTCAAAGTCATCGGCATCGACGGCAACTTTGACGATGCGCAGAGTGCGCTTAAAAGCCTGCTCGCTTCGCCGACGTTCAAGGCAAAGTTACAGGAAAAGAACATTGCGCTCTCAGCCGCCAACTCTGTGAACTTCGGGCGCATCATTTTCCAGATCATCTATCATATTCACAGCTATCTCGAACTCGTGCGTCAGGGTGAGATCGCAATGGGCGAAAAGGTCTATCTCAACGTTCCCAGCGGTAACTTCGGCAACGCGCTCGGCGGTTACTACGCCATGAAAATGGGACTGCCGGTTAAAAAGATCATCATCTCTTCGAATGAAAACGATGTGCTGACGCAGCTCATCTCTTACGGAACGTATGACATCAGAAGTCGTGAGCTCATTACAACAACGTCGCCTGCCATGGACATTCTGATTTCGTCAAACGTGGAGCGGGTGCTGTACGATCTTTTCGGCCCGGAGCGTACCAAAGAACTGCTCAAACAGCTTGATACCGAACGCTTTTACGAGCTGAGTTCGGAAGAGCACGAGCTGCTTCAGAGCATTTTCGTAGCCGATTTCTGTGAAGGCGATGAGGGCAAGACCTACATCAAGAATACGTTTGAAAACGGTTATCTGATGGACCCGCATACGGCGACCTGTTTCAAGGCGCATGAGAGCTGTGCGAATGAAACGGTCAAAAGTATTGTTTACTCGACTGCGGAGTGGACGAAATTTTCGCCGACGATTGCCAATGCGCTCAGCGGTGAGGAGGCGATGGCCGACATCGATGCCCTTAAAAGCATCGCTTCGCGTGCCAATATCGCCATTCCGCCGATGATTGAGTCGCTTTTTGACAAACCGGTCATTCATGGCAGCGTCATTGACAAAACCGCAATTGAAACGGAGATTCTCTCTTTCATTTAATTTTTCCTTCAGGGGGCACACATGGGTTTTGAGTCTATCGTCAATCGGGTTCAGACCCTGCCGCCGCTGCCGGAATCGGTTCAGAAAATTCAGGCACTTTATGCGGGAGGCGAACCGGATGTCAAATCTCTTATCAAAATAGTCGAATCCGACCCGGTTATGACCGCCGATCTGCTCGCACGCATGAACGCACCGCTGTACAGTTTCAGTCGCCGCATTGTTTCGGTATCGCAGGCGGTGCCGCTCTTTGGTCTCAATCCGCTGCGCGGTTTTGTGCTCTCGAGTGCCGCAAGCGAAAGCCTTCCCATTGACATGAATCCCTACGGGATCAGCAATGAAAAGTTTAAACAGATCTGCGAACTGCAAAGCGCGTTGATGTTTCAGTGGTACATGGGAGTCGATATCGAGCGCTGCAAAGTGCTCGTTCCACTCTCGTTTTTAATGGAAATGGGCAAAGTCGTTATTGCTATAGAGGTTTCCGGAAGCGATTTTGCCCCTCATTTCAAGGCCGAAATTGAAAATGGTGCGAGTATCAGAAAAACGGAAAAACTTTTTACCGATATGACCTCCGCCGAAGTGGGGGCAAAGCTGTTTGAACACTGGAACTTTTCCGATGCCTTCTCCGACAGCATCCGTTTTATGGATGACCCCAATATTGCTCCCGAAGAGACGGCCCCGTTTGCGCAGGCGCTTGACGTTGTGCAGAGTGCTGTCGGCGTAGGCGGCATTTTTACCGAAGCCTCACTGGCTGCCGCACGCTCCAAACTGGTGACCTACCGTCTGGAGGTGGAGCGTTTCATGCGCGTGGTGGAACGGCTCAAACGCAAGCTCGAAGAACTTTAATTTAGCAGGTAGAAAATAACTGGAACCATAGCCCCGGTGCTCTGGTTTGAAGGGGCTATGGCGTTATCTGTCGGCGCTACATGTAAGGTGAAGACAAAGTTTCCGGAATTAAACGTGAACGTCGTATCGCTGGTGATGCTGATTCGGAAGAGATCGAGATCCAGACGTTCAATTACCGCTGAACCGTTATTCCAGCCGTAAGCGCTTAACGGGACATTACAGTCTTGAGGTTTGAGGTGGATGATGTAGCTTTGTCCGCTGATAACGTCGTAGGTGTTGCCGTGACTCACTTCGTAGCGTTTTTCATTAAACCTTCGGGTATTGAAATACCATGAAAGCGTTTTGGGTGTTCCCGATTCGGTGTAGTTAAATTCGGCACGGTACTTCGTGTCCAGACTCAGTGACGTCATGGGGAACAGGACAAATTCTGTTGAATCGACTCCGTAATCATTGGATGGATTGCCATCGTTGGGCGTGTTATTTGGATCAGTTTCATAAGTTAAAATTTTTGTATTTGTGATTTCTGAGCCGTCAGGATTGAAGAGCTTGAACGTTGACATGGTAATCGTGCCCGTTTTGGAACTGTTGAACCCAAGGCTGACCGGATTGCCGGTAATACCCCCGGAAGGGCATTCGGGAGTCGGATCGGGCGATTCGTAGTTGTTAAACGAAGTCTGGGCATTTTTGTAATTTGCAGCCGGCCATGCCGCGTAGAGAGGGTTCAGGGTTTGTGTTGTGCTCCAGCTTCCATTATTGCCCATATCAAAACCGAAAGCCGATCCGTAAGGATAGCCTCCATCAACTCCGGAACCGATTCCGATGTCATCATTGAGAAAAGTCAAAAAACCGAAACGGTGGTAAATGGCACTCATTAACCCGTCAATAGCTTCATAAATATCAGCATCCCCGGCAGAGAGATTTTCGCCGTAGGATGTCCAGCTGTAACCCGCAGCCGTCATACGGTCACCGGGAGATGTCCCCGTAAACAGGTAGGGGTAGTTTGTCTGATCCTCATAGTGGCCAAAGAGGTCGTGATAGATCAGATAGTTGATATGGTTTTGCGATGCGGTATCGAGCAGGCTGTCGGCGGTGAAGGGAATCATCCCCGCTGCGGTTCGCATGGTGTTAAGGTAGTTCAGGCCTGCAAGCCGTTCAGCGGCATCTGAACGCACCTGCGCTCGCGGATAAAACGTGCGCTTTTGAGTATTTTCGTCAAAAAGACGCCAGCTCTGAACACTCCCCTCTGCTGCAGCTAAAGAGGTCAATGTCAGGAAAAATAGATACATCGGTTTCATTACATTTCCACCTTTCTGGAAATTATCTTAGCGCAAGAAAAAAAATTGCTCATAAACAAGGTGGCGTTTCGACTGCGCAAACCAACCTCACATTCTTCTCACAGGGGTATGTTTCAATAGCATGATTGAAACAATGAAGAGGAGGTAGACAAATGAAGCGCATACTCTGGATTGTAATGGTTGCCGCACTCGCCGCAACCGACATGCTGGGATGGCAGTTTTCGGAAATCGCTAAAGGCGAAGCGCTTTCTACGGATGCGGGCGAGCATTATGCCGTTTCGACATCTGATGGAAACATTCATATTTTTTACGGGGGAGACCATCTTTACCATCTCGAATACCATTTCTGGACACAGGAATGGACGCATGAAACGGTTGATGCCTCCGATCTTGTGGGCTGTTTTGCTACCGCAGTGGCAGGGGCGAACGATACGCTGCATGTGGCCTATTATGATGACGTCAACAAGCGTTACAAATATGCTACGAATGCATCCGGAAGCTGGAAAAGTTATCGGGTGGCCGAGTCCGAAACAGCTGCCGCACCCGCCATTGTGGTGTTTGCTTCCGGCAGTGCAGGTGTGTACTTTCAAAACGGCAGCGACGTTTGGCAGGCCAATCTTGAAGTCCCGTCGCAACCGCAGATCGGACTTTTTTTGAGTAATGCCAGAAACCTTTCTGCCGACATCGATGAAAACGGAACGTTTCACACCGTGCATACCAATACCGATGCCACTACGATTTATTACAGAAGGAATGTTCAGGGGATCTGGTCATCTCCGGTCAGTGCCGTGTCGCTTCAAGACGGAGCCACGGTTAAAAAGCTTGCTTTCGACGCTTATATGAATGAAGGTTCCGGTAAAAAAGCGCTTTGCTACTATGTGGATGATCCGGGCGGTATCGATCAGACTTATGTAGCATATACCGCGATTGATGACATGAACTCTGATTGGAATAGAGTCAACATCGGTACGAATCATGCCTATGCCTATCAGCCTGCGGTTTATATTACTTCCAATGGAACCGTGACGGCTGGTTTTTGGGATGGTAATCAGATAGCCAAGCTCTGGTACGATGACGGCAATCAGGCCGCTACGGAGAGCGTCAAGTGGACCTCCACAGGCAATCTTTCACTGGTCTATTCCAGTACACTGGCAATGATACACGGCGGAGCGCTTCCGAGTGTGATAGAAGTGACAGGCGGATTCGGCAGCAATCATGTCACCATGACCGCTCGCAATGTTCCCCGGTTTCTGTCTGCCGAAGTTGCCGTTGGCAGCGACAATGTGCCTCAGGCGGTGTTTGACCGCTCCGGAACCATTCTGTACGCCAGAAAAGAGGCTGCGCAATGGAATTTCGAGACCGTCCGCGAAAGCGTTGGCGAACCCGAGATCGCCCTGAAAAGTAACAATGTTCCGTATGTGCTTTTTTATGACTGTCAGAAGCTCCGACTGCAAAACCGTATTGAACTGTGTGGAGAGAACGGCTGTCAGGGCGGCTGGATTGATTCATTTGATGTGCCCGATCCCGAGGATCAGCCGGGCATCATCGACAGCGGCATTTTTTCTGCGCACGACATGGCAGTCGACAGCCATGACAATCTGCATGTCTGCTATACGCATTACAATTCGCAAACGGGTGTCACAACACTTTACTATGCCCATCGCGATGTTTTTGGATGGGAAATCCGCGACGAAGTGGCGACGGGAATCGAGTCGTGGCATTGCGACATTCATGTAGACGCGGCGGATCAGCCGCATATCATGTACGATGTCAACACTTACGGCAGCAGCGGCATCTATCATGCCAGCAAGGAGAGTGGTATCTGGGTGAGTGAAAACATCGAAAGCGGCACCGCGCGCAACACACCCATAGCCCTAAGCGACGCATCAGGTCATGTGCATGCAGCATATTACGGTGGTGTCGGGGGCGGCATGTATTATACGCAGAGTTCCGATTTCGGTGTCGGAACTCCTCGTTCATGGCCGGCATCGGGTGCGGTTGTCGGCAGCAGCGCATCAACACAAAAAGAGTTTGACATGCTGATTGATTCCGGCAATCGGGCAAACATTTACTATATGCCGGAAGCGGGCGTTTTTTCGCAACTGCGCCAAAATGCCAACGGTACTTTTTCAACGCAGCAGACCGCTGTGGCGTACGGCGTTTCCCAGCTCAGCGCGGCAGCATCGAAAAAAGGTATCTATGTCATTGGACTGGACGTGGAACGACAGCAGGTATTTGAGGGCTTTCGAAGCAACGGATTGCATGCTTCTGTACTGATGTATCTGTTGCAGTGAACGTGTAAGGGGTAGGATGAAATGAGAGTGGTGATCCAAAAAAGCGTGAGTTCAAAAAAAGCCCTATATTTAGGGATGTAAAGAGCATTCACACTACATTTTTACTACTGTTTCATGTTTAAAACTTTCCATCATTTTTTCATC
>JBNLFL010000035.1:0-12676 GCA_050305515.1 Sulfurimonadaceae bacterium | reverse complement strand
AACATGTTCTACACCGTCACGCTGCCTGCGACGCTCTGGTTTTTTGACCGTGCCAAAACGGATGAACGCATTTTGTTTATTGACGCGCGCAATATTTTTACGCAGATCGACCGTGCGCACCGCGAGTTTAGCGAGGAGCAGATTGCCAATATTGCCATCATCAGCCAGCTGCACCGTGGCGAGCGCGAGAAGTTCACTACGCTGATCGAGAGCTATTTTGACAAGGGCATGCAAAAGCTCGCCGAGAACAAAGCGCAGGTCACGCCGCTGGCCGAACAGCTGCTTCAGGTGCTAAAAGGCGATGCGGCCAAAACTGCCGTAGCCGATTTTTTGGCGCAGTGGGGCGAATATAGCGCGCTGCAAAAGCATTACGACACCCACAAAAACGCCAAACCTGCTAAAACTGACGCGCTTAACAAAGCGCAGCAGGCGCTGCGAGAGCGGTTTGATCCTTTCTTTGAAGCCTTACATGTAAAGCTAAAGCAGCTCGACAAACTGGTGCGCGAATATGAAAAGGCCAGAGCCGAAGCCGCCAAAAAAGAGGGCAAAAAGCAGAACAGCGACAAAGCCACTAAAGAGTTAAAAACGGCGCTGGAATGGTTACATGTAGACGTAAAAAACGCCGAGAGCTATTTCAAACATATTCACTGGCTGCAAGAGCGCTTCCCCGAAGCCAAATATGAAGATGTGACCGGGCTGTGTAAACTGGCGACACTGCAAGAGGTGGCAGAACAGGACTATTCGCTGAATCCGGGGCGTTATGTGGGTGTAGTGATTGAAGAAGATGGGAAGAGTGAAGAGGAATTTATTGATGAACTTTCAAAGCTAAATGAAGAATTTGAACAACTGAATGAAGAAGCAAATCGACTAGAATCAGTTATTACATCAAATATCAAAACTCTTTTGGACACTTGATGACTAAAAGTAAGAAAAAAAACATTTTAGGTAATTATTTTCGCGTCATTGATTGTGAGCATAAAACAGCACCTTCTCAAAGTGAAGGAGTGCCTCTTATTAGAACGCCCAATATTGGCAATGGTCGGCTTATTGTTGATAATGTAAAGTATGTCTCTGATGAAACATATACACTGTGGACGCGTCGAGCTATACCTAAGCAAAATGATTTAATTATGGCTAGAGAAGCACCTGTTGGTAATGTGGCAATTATCAATCAAAATCAAAAAGTATGCTTGGGGCAACGTACCGTTTTATTAAGACAAATAAGTGATGAACTTGTTCCTCAATATTTGAATTATTTGTTAAATAGTTCAGCGATGAAGAGTTATTTGATAATGCTATCCAATGGAGCAACTGTGGGGCATTTAAATGTCGGTGACATTCGGAAATTGGAATTACCAAATTTGCCACAAATTGCAACTCAGAAAAAAATCGCCGCCATCCTCTCCGCATACGATGAGCTTATCGAAAACAACAAACGTCGCATCGCCATTTTGGAGCAGATGGCCGAGGAGATCTACCGCGAATGGTTTGTGCGGATGCGCTTTCCTGGATATCAAAACAGCAAGTTTGAAAAAGGGATTCCAGAGGGATGGCAAGTGAGTCATTTAGAGGAAATTGTAAATTTCACCATGGGACAATCTCCCAAATCAGAATTTTATAATGACATAGGGGATGGCTTGCCATTTCATCAAGGTGTTGGAACCTACGGTAAACGCTTTCCAATATCTAAAATATTCTGCTCTGTTAAAGGAAGAATGGCAAATGAGGGCGACATTTTATTTAGTGTTCGTGCTCCGGTTGGGCGTTTGAATATTGCTGATACGAAAATGATTATCGGTCGGGGTTTGGCAGCGCTAAGTCATAAGCAAGGATGGAATAGTTACCTGTTTTATCTGCTCAAAGCAGTATTTTCAGATGAAGATATCATCGGCAATGGAGCAATCTTTAATGCTGTCACCAAAGACGAGCTGAAAAGATTCACAATCATTTCACCAGATGAAAAGCTTGTCGAAAAATTTCAAAACATGGCTTTAAATATAGACAAACAAATAGCAATATTGTTAAAATCCTTGAAAGTTCTCGAACAGACGAAAGCAAGCTTATTGCCTCGTCTAATATCCGGTAAACTTTCTGTAGAAAACCTAAACATCGAGTTCCCACCGGGAATGAAAGAACACTAAGCAGGAGGCAACGTGGCGCGGCTGATTTACGAAGGCGATATCGAAAACGCGTTGCTTCAAAAGCTGCACAGTGAATTTGGCTATGAACTGCTCAACTGTTTTACGAAAAATTCCAACGACCTGAATGATGGCTCCAACCGAAATGACAAAAGTGAGGTAATTTTCAAAGACCGCCTCAAGACCGCCGCGCTACGTCTCAATGAGAACATCCCCGAAACGGCGATAGACCGCGCACTGGCCGTTTTAAGCGACCGCCGTCGCACCATGAGCGCCGTTGCCGCCAACTACGAGATCGACAAGTTAATCCGCGATGGGGTTCAGGTCGAGTTTGAAAACGAAGCAGGCAAAAAAGAGACGCAACGTGTGAGGTTTATTCACTTTAACGACTCTTCCAAAAATGATTATCTGGCGGTGTCGCAGCTTTGGATCAGGGGCGAGTACCGCTACCGCAGGCCCGACGTGCTGCTCTATGTCAACGGCTTGCCGCTGGTGTTTATTGAGCTGAAAAACTCCAACGTGCCGCTGCAAAGCGCGTTTGATGACAACCTCACAAATTACAAAGAGGACATTCCCCAACTCTTCCACACCAACGCCTTTTGCATTCTCTCCAACGCTATTGAGAGCAAGGTCGGCAGTTTTACCGCCGGGTGGGAGTTCTTTTTTAACTGGCTGCGCGTTGAGAGCGAAAGTGAGAAAGTAGACCGCAACCGCGTCGCCGCGCAGGGGCTCAGCCTTGAGTACGCCATGCGGGGGCTCTGCGCACCTGCGCGGCTGCTTGATTATGTGGAAAACTTTATTTTGTTTAAAAACAAGTCGCAGAAAATCATTGCGCAAAACCACCAGTTCATTGGGGTGAATAATGCTTTTGAGCGTTTTAAGCAGCGCAAGACGCTCGAGGGTAAGCTAGGGGTGTTTTGGCATACGCAGGGTTCGGGCAAAAGCTTTTCGATGATCTTTTATACCCGAAAGATTATGCGCAAGCTGACGGGCAACTTTACCTTTGTTGTGGTGACCGATCGTGATGACCTTGATAGTCAAATTTACCGCAACTTCTTAACAACCGAAACCATAGGTAAAGATGAAGCCGCACAACCCAAAAACAGCGAAGAGCTGCGCAAGTTTTTAGGGCAGAACAAGCGGGTGGTTTTTACGCTGATTCAGAAATTTCGCTATGACAAGGGCAAAACCTACCCGCTGCTCAGTGAGCGCAACGACATTGTGGTGATTGTGGATGAAGCACACCGCACGCAGTACAAATCGCTGGCCGAAAACATGCGAAACGGGCTTAAAAACGCACAGTACCTCGCCTTTACCGGTACGCCGCTGCTGGGGCGTACGCGCAAAACCAATGCGTGGTTTGGCGAATATGTGAGCGAGTACAACTTTCAGCAGTCCATGGAAGACGGCGCGACGGTGCCGCTTTATTACGAAAAACGGGTTCCTGAGGTTCTAATTCAAAACGATAATTTGAGCGAAGAATTTTACCAGCTGCTCGAAGACGAAGAGCTCGATGAGCTCCAACAGAGCAAACTCGAGCGTAAGTTTGCCAAAGAGATTGAAGTTATAAAGCGCGATGACCGTCTGGAGACCATCGCCAAAGATATTGTCTACCACTTTCCACGCCGGGGGTATTTGGGAAAAGCGATGGTGATTTCACTTGACAAGTTTACGACCGTGAAGATGTACGACAAAGTTCAGCACCATTGGAAAGCAGAGCTAAAAGCGCTGCGCGGGCGTATTAATGAGAGCCGATACGAGATGGAGAAAGAGCGGCTTAAAAAGAGGCTGGAGCAGATGAAACGCGTGGAGATGGCCGTAGTCATCAGTGAAGAGGCCAAGGAAGAGGCGAAGTTTACAGCACAGGGCCTGAACATCAAACCGCACCGCGAGCGGATGCAAAAGCTCGATAAAGAGAGCAACGATATTGAAGACAACTTCAAAGACTCCGAACACCCGCTGCAGCTGGTTTTTGTCACGGCCATGTGGCTCACAGGCTTTGATGCGCCTACGGTTTCGACGCTTTATCTCGACAAGCCCATGAAAGACCACACTCTTATGCAGACCATTGCCCGCGCCAACCGGGTTTCATCGTTTGTCATTAACGGGGTAAGTAAACGCAACGGCGAGATTGTGGATTACTACAATGTCTTTCGCAATATGAAAAAAGCGCTTAAAGATTACGCGCAGGGCGAAGAGGGACTTGATGATGTTCCGGTGCAGGATAAATCGGAGCTGTTTGTACTGCTCGATGATGCGATAGCGCAGGCGCAAGCATTTTGTCTCTCTAAAAATATTGACTTAACACGGGTGTTGGATAGCGACGAGGTGTTTAAAAACATCGAAGCTTTTAATGAGTTTGCCAATATTTTGCTTGAAAAAGACGCATGGCGTAAAGAGTTTTATGTCTATCAAAACACGGTGGATTCACTTTATGAGGCGTGCAAACCGGAGGTGCTTTCCCAGCCGCCGCGTAGGCTGGTTCTCGTGCTGGATTACTTGCGCGGTGTGATCGACGTTTTTATTGGCGCGGCAGATATTGATGCCATCAGCCGAAAAATCACCGACTTGCTTGATGAGAGCGTCGTGGTTGATAATGCCGAGAAATTCACCCAAAAAGAGCATGGCGCAGAGTTTCAGATTGTGCAAAAAGGGCGTGTGTGGGACTTGAGTAAGCTTAATTTTGAAAAGCTCAAAGAGGAGTTTGCACAGGCAACGTACAAACATATTGAAATTGCCGATTTGCGGGTGTTTATTGAGCAGAAAGTCAAACAGATGCTTGATGAAAATCTCACACGTATAGACTTCGCCGAGAAATTGCAAAGCATTATTGACACCTACAACTCCGGCGGCTCATCGACGGAAAACTATTTTGATGAGCTGATGAAATTTGCTGAAAACCTTCAAGCAGAAGAGGAACGCCATGTCAAAGAGGAGCTTAGTCCAGATGAGCTGGAGCTGTTTGACTTACTGAGTAAAAAGAAGATGAGTGAGCCGGAAAAACAGAAAGTGAAACTCGCTGCCAAAGAGCTGCTGCGCCGATTGATTGATGCGCATCCAAAGGTTTTGGTACAGGATTGGTATAAAGATTCGCAGAGTCAGAAAGTCGTTCGTTCAACCGTAGAAGCGGTGCTGGATGAGAATTTGCCCGAGAGCTACGACCGAAAGCTGTTTAATGAGAAATGCACCGTAGTATTTGAAACGATGCTCGATTTTGCGAGTCACGGGAAAAAGTGGGTGGCGTAATAGTCATTTTTAGCTTACATGTAAACATACAGACAGCTTTTACCGCGATTAACAAATTGCAAGGTATTTATAAAAATACCTCAAGGAGATAGCGCTATGAATCAAAATGCCATCGGAAGTACATTTGATGACTTCTTGCAAGACGAGGGAATGCTCGCTATTACTCTCGCAACGATTGAAAACGCGGTAACCGCAATGGGGAAAAGGTTGCAGGTCAGAGTGGTATAACCTTGACAAAACGTACGTAAAAAAGTACGCTTTTACATGTAAAGGATATTTATGACCAAAGTTGTCACTGCCAGTAAAGCGCGTTCGGATATTTACAACCTTATTGACGGCACCGCTACCGACCACACCCCCGTGCTGATTACCGGAAAACGAAACAATGCCGTCATGATCAGCGAAGAGGACTACAATGCCATGCAGGAGACGCTCTATCTGCTCTCAATTCCGGGCATGCGCGAGTCCATTGTAGAAGGCATAAAAACACCGCTAGACGCATGTGACGATGAGCTGGAGTGGTGAGCTACCGTCTCGTCTACACCAAAGCGGCGCAAAAAGATGCCAAAAAAATTGCGCAAAGCGGATTGAAACCGAACGTTCAGGAGCTGCTTGCGCTGATTGCTGCCGAGCCTTTTGTCAGACCGCCGGGCTTTGAAAAGCTCATTGGCGATCTTTCGGGTGCCTATTCGAGACGGATAAACATTCAGCACCGTTTGGTGTATCAGGTCTATGAAGAGGAAAAGGTGGTTAAAGTGCTTCGCATGTGGAGTCATTACGGCGAATAATCTGCGAAGATTCCTTACGAAATGGGGGCTGTTAGCGCCCGTACATCCGCGTCATGTGCGAAAGCTGATAGGTCAGTTCGTCACTGAGCATGTGCGCTTCGTAGCGCCACTCCCAGTTGCCAAGGGCGACGCCGGGGGTGTTCATGCGGCAGTCAGCGCCAAGGCCGATGACATCCTGAAGCGGCATAATGGCGACCTGTGCGACCGATGAGAGCACCCCGCGAATGAAATCCCAGTGAAGCGAGTGCTCTTCGGCATTAAGGTACTGCATGGCGAACTGTTTGGTCGCGTGGTCGCCCTCGGGGCCGTAGTACCAGCCAAGAACGGTGTTGTTGTCGTGCGTTCCGGTGTAGTAGATGCAGTTGCGGATGGCGTTATGCGGCAGATAGCTGTTGGCGGGGTTGCCGTCAAAAGC
Organism: Sulfurimonadaceae bacterium; assembly: GCA_050305515.1. Classification (GTDB taxonomy): domain Bacteria; phylum Campylobacterota; class Campylobacteria; order Campylobacterales; family Sulfurimonadaceae; genus JAFGUB01. Next base: position 6,089 of record JBNLFL010000035.1, on the reverse strand, counting down.
GAACTGCAAAATCTTCATGCCCGGCAGCTCAAAACTGTCACGCAGCGCCTCGACCTCTTCGGTGATGATGCCCAGATCTTCCGCAATGACGGGAATGGTGCCCAGTTCTGCTTTGATGGCGTTGAAAAGTGCGTCTCCCGGCGCCTTGATCCATTCGCCGTTGATGGCGGTCTTCTCCTGTACGGGAATCGACCAGTAGGCTTCGAAGCCCCGGAAATGGTCGATGCGCACAGAGTCGTAGAGTTTGAGATTGCTGCGGATGCGTTCGATCCACCATGCAAAATTCTCCCGCTCCATGGCACTCCAGTCAAAGAGCGGATTGCCCCAGCGCTGGCCCGTGGCGCTGAAATAATCCGGCGGCACTCCGGCTACATGTAAAGGCTGGCACGCCTCATCAAGCTGGAAAAGGTGCGGGTGCGTCCAGACGTCGGCACTCTCGAGCGAGACATAGATGGGAATGTCTCCGATAATCTTGACATCACGGGCATTGGCGTAGGCTTTAAGCGCCATCCACTGCCGATAAAAGATGAATTGAAGAAACTTCTCGAATGCTATGGCGTCGTGGAGCAGGTCGGAGTAGTGTGCCAAAACGCCACTTTCACGCTTTAGCAGCCCCTTGTTCCATTCAAGCCATGACATGTCATCGAAATGCTCATGCAGGGCTTTGAACAACGCATAGTCATCCAGCCAGAAAGCATTCTCTCCGATAAAGGCATCCCATCCTGAAACCGTGCCGTCTTGCAATGCGGTTTTAAAGTGTTTGTATGCGCGTTTGAGCAGGGGGAGTTTATGCGCCATAACGCTTTTGTAATCGACGCTGTGGGCATTGAAATGGGGGTGTTCATGCAGTGCTTCGTGTGCGAGCCATCCCTCCTCGACCATCAATTCCAGATCGATCAGCAGCGGATTGCCCGCAAAAGCCGAATAGCACTGATAGGGTGAATTGGCGTAGCCTGTGGGCCCAAGCGGTAGGATCTGCCACAGTTTCTGGTGGCTTCTGGCAAGAAAATCAACCCAGCGCCGCGCTTCACGGCCCAGCGTGCCGATACCGAACTCTCCCGGTAGTGAGGTAGGGTGCAGCAAAATGCCGCTGGAGCGTTCAAAAGTCATCGTTCTGCCTTGTTGTATAAAGAGGTATTATACTGATTCCTCCGCCTAAACAGAGCCTTGTTTGGCATGGAAGCGGGACATTTTTGTCATATTCAATAACCGAATTTTCCCAGTACGACGTCCTGATGGTTGACAAAGCGGTCGCAGCGGCTGCCGCCGAGGTTGCGGCACACCTGCTGCCACGCCTCGGAATGGCCGTCATCAGGCGTGACATGGCCTTTGTAAAGCATGTAGGCGTGGGCGTACTCGTGGGGAATGACATCGTCAAGCATGTAATCAAGCGATTCGCGCATCCGTTTTTTGTTCAGTACCACACGGATAGCTCCTTTTTGATCCAGACTCGCCAGACCGTAGAGTCGTGAGGGGAGGGTGTCGGAGATACTTAAAGGAAAGTCGGGTGCTTCGCCGTAGAATTGGCGCATGCGCAAACGCACTTCTCCAACCCTGACATCAATCTGGTGCATGATGTCGGCATCGAGCGGTGCATGTTCAAAACGGTAACCGCGATAGAAGTTGTAGCCCAGAAGCAGCAGGGCAAGCAGCGTGATGGCAGCAAAAATGCGTGATACGGTATTGGAGATCATGCAGATATTATAGCTTATGGCGTGTTTTATGTTACGCTTTCAGGCAAGATCACGCGTCATACGGAGGCAATTGTGCAAGAGAGAAGAATCTTTGTTCTGGGCATCGGCAACCTGCTCGAAAAAGATGACGGCATCGGTGTTTATGCGACGGCCTATATGGCGCGCAACTTTACATGTAACCCGCATGTGGAGTTCATTAACGGCGGCGTTGAGGGGATCAACCTGCTGAACACCTTTTTGGAGTGCGACGAGATGATCGTGCTTGATACCATCATGCTTGAGGATGCCCCCGGAAGCATCTACAACATCCCCTCCGACAAACTCGCCGGACTCGGCGTCAACAGTGGCGGTGCGCATGAAGTCGGCGTATTGCAGGTGATGGAGATGATAGAACTGCTCGGTCACACAATGCCGAAAACCCATGTCATCGGGATCATTCCGCAGGAGATTACTTTTGAGATCGGGCTGAGTGAGACGTTAAATGAAACAGCGGAAGCGTTTATTAATACGGCGATGGCGCAGCTTCGCTCAAGCGGTGTCGAAGTGACACGCAAGAGCCCTGAAATAGCGCTGCATACGATCATTGAGCACTTTCGGCATCCCGAACTGGCTCAGGTTCGCTGATTTAGTGTTTCAGCCACTCCTGACGGACACTCATATTGCCTTTGTCGCTGTGGAGTGAGAGCACGCCTTCCATAACGGTGCATTGCAGCCGCATGGAGCGTTCCACCATCGTTTCAAGTCCGTCCTCTGCATGCAGTAGTATGATTTCCACATTCTCAAAACGCGAAAACTTGTTCTCGTTCTGTTTCCACCAGTTCCGTGCAGAACCTTCCTGATAGGTATAGATAATCACTTTATCGGCCCTGCCGCTGGCTTTTCGCAGCCGTTTTTCGTCAATCTGCCCGAAATCAATCCAGAGAAGTATATTACCGCCGTAGTCTTTGTGCCAGAGTTCGGGTTCATCTTCGGCGTTGAGCCCTTTGGTGAAAACGAGCTGTTCCTGCGCATTGAGCGCAAATGCGATCAGGCGAATCATGAGCCGGAAATCGGTTTCGCTGGGATGCTGTGCGAGTGTGAGCTCATGGACTTCGTAGTAATGTCGATCAGTATCGCTGATCTCTATGCGTGCTTTGTAAATGGTGGAACCGGTAGCCATAAGCTTCCTTACATGTAAGGGTTTTGAAAAAGGGAGAAAGTCGAGATGCCTCCCAAGGAAGGGAGACGCGCAGGTTAGATGAAGTTGACGTTGGAGACGTGGTGTTTGAGGCCGAGTTCCTCTTTGGAACAGCCCAGTGCCAGACCAACCATCTGCTGCATGTGCAGTACCGGCATTTTGACGTCGCGGCCAACGGCTTTGGAGGCGTGGGCGTGCTGTGTGTCAAGTTTGAGGTGGCACAGCGGGCAGGGCGTGACCATCCAGTCGGCATCCTGATCCATGGCGCCCATGAGCGCTTTTCCGGTCAGTACGGCTGCGGTATGCGGTGCCTGAAGCTCCACGTGGAAGCCGCAGCATTTGTTTTTCTCTTCGTAATCGACGCTGTTACCGCCGAGCGCGACGATCAGATCATCAAGAGAGCGCGGATTGTACGGGTTTTCTCCGCCGTTGGACTCGTGCTGGAGTTCGCTGGGGCGGATGTTGTGACAGCCATAAAACGGTGCAATGTTGAACTGGCTCAGAGGCACGGTAACCATGCTCTGGATCTTGTCAAGTCCAAAATCGTCAATCAGGGCGTAAAGGAAATGCTTGATCTCGCTGGTTCCTTTATATTCCAGACCCACTTCGGCCAGTTTCTCATTGACGCGCGCTTTAAGCTCCGGGTCTTTGTCGAGTCTGTGTTTGGTCATTGCGGTGTTGATCTGACAGGTGTTGCAGATCGTGATCATGGTCATGCCGCGTTTTTCGGCATAGGCAATGTTGCGCGCGTTCAGGACAAGTGAAAGAAAATCATCGTAATCCTGAAGGTGGGACGCGCCGCAGCAGCTTGCCTCGACCAGTTCGACAATCTCGATACCGAGTTTGTTCGCAACCGCATAGGTTGACATGAGCTGCTCGGGTGTACTCTCTTTTGCAGTACATCCGGTAAAAAGTGCATATTGAAGTTTTTCCACAACGCTCTCCTTAGAATTTCGCTGTCGATGAGGATTTGACCAGTGCTTTGATCTCATCGAGTTTTTCAGATTTCGGCATGTTCCACAGCATGACGATTTTTCCTTTTTTGAGCATTTTAAGCGCTACAGGAATATGTTTTGGCATGCCAAACGGTCCTTCGGAATAGAGAACGAGTCCGCCTTCATCCAGAAGCCCGTGGCGTTTGATGGAGTGCGCAAAGCCGACGGCGTGACGCGTGGCGACATTGTTGATCGCACGACCGTGTTCGAAGACCTGATTGTGCAGTTTGGTGATCTTCTCGAACGGATTGACGTCTTTGGGACATACCTGCGTACACTCGAAACATTTGACACAGTCCCAGACACCGGCTGCAGGTGCGTTGATGATGTCAATGCGCTGATCGATGCCGTCATCGCGGACATCCGCGTTGAAGCGGTACGCTTTGGCGAATGCCGCCGGCCCGATGAACTCTTCGTTGATCTCGACGACCGGACAGGAGTAGTGGCACAGACCGCACTGAATGCAGTAGTCGGCATCAAGCAGCGCTTCGGCCTGAGTCGGAGTCACCGCACACTCCATTTCCGGGTGCTCTTCAATGTGGCTGTCGAGGTAAGGGTTCACCTCTTCATGCTTGACCCAGAAGTCTTTTTTGTCGATGATCATGTCCTTGATGGCGCGTTTGGTACTGAGCGGCTCTAATGTCAGTTCAGTACCGAAGATCTCGATGAGATCGTTCATACGCTCTTTACATGCAAGAACGCCTTTGCCGTTGACTTTGATGGCACAGGCACCGCAGATACCGTGGCGGCAGCTGCGACGGTAACTGAAACTGCCGTCAAATTCCCATTTGATACGGTTGAGAATGTCAAGTACGACCTCTTCGGAGGTTACGTCCATCTCATACGTTTTATAGTAGGGGAGGTAGTCGGTCTCCATATTGAAACGGAAGACTTTAAATGTAATTTTCTGTGTCGTAATTTCGCTAACCATGACGCGCCTCCTTAATAGGTTCTTTCTTTAAGTTCGTGACGGCCGAGGGTGACATCCATATAATCAAGGGTAATGTCGCCATTGGCATCCATATAGGCCATGGTATGCTTGAGGAAGTTTTCATCATCACGGGTATCGTAATCTTCACGGAAGTGCGCACCGCGGCTCTCTTTGCGCGCAAGGGCACTTTCGACGATAAAGAGCGAATAATCGAGCATATGGCCGAGTTCAATCGCTTCCTGAAGGTCGGTGTTGAAGATTTTAGATTTGTCGTCGATGCGGCAGTTCTCATGGAAACGCTTTCTAAGTTCCTTGACGATGCCGACCTGCTTTTTGAGGGTCTCTTCCGTACGGAAAACACCCGCGTTGTCTGTCATGGACTGCTGCAGTTCGTTGCGCAGACCCGGAACCGTGTCGGCTCCGTTACGGCTCATGATTGTTTCGATTTCGCGGATCATGCCATCGGCATCGGCAGCCGTGGCATGACGGAGTTTGAGGCCGCTAAGGTCTTTAAGAATGCTCTGACCGACGTGACGTCCGAAGAAAAGCGCTTCAAGCACCGAGTTGGCACCGAGTCGGTTGGCACCGTGAACGCTTGAACACGAAGCTTCGCCCGCAGCGTAGAAGCCCTCGACGAGCTCGGTGTTGTTCCTGCGTACGTGACCGTCAATATCGACCGGAATACCGCCCATGGAGTAGTGCGCCGTAGCACTGATGAGAATCGGCTCTTTAATCATGTCCAGACCCAGGAAGGTGATGGCGAGGTCACGCAGCTCCGGCAGACGCTCCATAATCTTTTCGGCACCGAGGTGGGTCAGATCAATGAAGACCGCGTCTTTACGCGGACCGACGCCACGGCCTTCGCGGATTTCATTGATAATGGCACGGCTGACGACGTCACGGGAAGCGAGTTCGAGCTTCTCCGGTGCATATTTCGTCATGAAACGCTCGCCTTTGGAGTTGAGCAGTTTTCCACCTTCACCGCGCGCGGCTTCGGAGATCAGAACGCCATTGCCGGAGAGGCCTGAAGGGTGAAACTGTACGAATTCCATATCTTCAAGCGGCAGGCCGTGGCGTGCCACGATAGAAAGACCGTCACCGGTGTTGGCATGGGCATTGGAGTTGATCTTGAATGCACGGGCGTAACCGCCGGTCGCAAACATGACCGCTTTGGCATTGAAAATCGCTTTTTCAAGGTTGCGGATGTTGAATGCAAGCACGCCGCTGACTTTGCCGTCTTTATAGATAATGTCGGCAGCATACCACTCATCCCAGAACTCGACACCTTCGCG
>JBNLFL010000034.1:0-142493 GCA_050305515.1 Sulfurimonadaceae bacterium | reverse complement strand
GCCCTGCTTGTTGCAGGGCGAACAGCACTGACGCCGCAGATGAATGCTTCTTTTCACTCCCGAAGGGCACCATGATCTTCGGCGTCTTTCTGCGTTGTCATTCATCGGCGTAGCTTTGGCTACGCCTCTTCGTGACGCCTTAAAATACTTGAAGCTAATGGTGCTTGCGTAGCCATAGTTAATGGTGGTTGGTATTATATCCGGTTTCAGAGTGCGGGGTAGTCGGTATAGCCTTTGGCGTCTTGCGTGTAAAACGTAGTGCTATCGGCCTGCGCAAGCGGCGCATCGCTCTTAAAACGTTCCGGAAGATCGGGATTGGCAATAAAAAGCATACCAAAGGCAACCGCATCTGCAAGTCCGTTTGCAAGGGTCTCCTCGGCGCGGGATTTGTCGTATCCGCCGCAGATAATAAGGGTTCCCCGATATGCAGATCGGAGCAGTGAGAGCGCTACAACATTGGCACCATGCCGGATGTCCCCTTCGAGCGCGTCAACAATGTGCAGGTAGGCAAGGTTGTAATCGCTCAGCTTTTCGCAGACATAGGTGAAGTGCGTTTGCGGATCGGAGTCGGTTATGTCGTTAAACGTGCCGCTTGGCGAGAGCCTGAGACCGGTTCTGTTCGCACCGATTTCGCGCGTTACGGCGTCTATGACTTCAAACAGAAAGCGGCTGCGCTTTTCAATGGTACCGCCGTAGGCATCCTCTCTTTTATTGGTTCCGTCGCGCAGAAACTGGTCGATCAGATAGCCGTTGGCCGCGTGAATCTCGACACCGTCAAACCCCGCATCAATGGCATTTTTGGCGGCTCTGGCATAATCTGCCACAATGGCATGAATTTCATCAATGCTGAGTGCATGCGGTGTTTCATAGGGTTTGAGCCCCTCAAACGTGTACACCTCTCCTTTGGGTGCGATGGCCGAGGGTGCGACAGGCACTAGATCGTCATGGTAGGAAGAGTGGGAGATGCGGCCGACATGCCATAATTGCAAAAAGATGTGACCTTCTTTTTCATGAACGGCCTGCGTGATCTTTTTCCAACCTTCAATCTGTTCCGGGGTATGAATGCCCGGTGTGCAGGGATATCCGATGCCCATGGTCGAAATTTGCGTTGCTTCGGAGATGATGAGTCCCGCAGAAGCGCGCTGGGCATAATATTCGGCCATGAGGTCATTGGGCACATTCGCATCGACACTGCGGCATCGGGTCATCGGTGCCATAATGATACGGTTTTTCAGGGTTAAACCACCAATGCTGAGCGGAGAGAAGAGCTTCATGATAGATTCCTTGGATCAAGATGAAACCATTGTTTCAAAGAATCGATTACAGGCGGGTAAAGATTATCACTTACGGGTGGAAGATTCAGAGCTTATAAGTTTGTTGCAACCGGGTCAGGAACCCAGTATGCGGTTGATGTCGTTGTAGAGTCCCAGGCTCATGAGTCCCAGCAGCAGCACCCATCCCGCCACGGTTAGGCGAATGAGCACGGCTTCACTCGGCGCGTGGCGCGTGATCATTTCGTAAAGATTGAACATGATGTGTCCGCCGTCAAGTGCAGGGATGGGGAGAAGGTTCAGCACCCCGAGGTTCACCGAAATAAGTGCGGTGAAAAAGAAGAGAGTCATCCAGCCGTTGCTGCTGGCATCAGCCGTAATCTGGACGATGCTCACGACACCGCCGAGCTCTTTGGCGGGGACGACTCCCGTAAGAAGTTTTTCAAGACTTTGAAAGATGAGCATCGAGGCATCGAAGGTTTCATGCGCGGCATAACCGATGGCACCAAAGAGTCCAAACTCCTGCGTGATGGCAACACCGGCAGAGCCGATACCGATCATCTTGCGCTGGATCGTTTCGCGGAACATGTTCTGGGTTTCGGTGATTTTTGGCGTTACATGTAAGGTTTCTACGAAATCGCCCCGTTCAATACTTAAAGTCAGGGTTCCCTCGGAGGCTTTGATGACTTCGGACATCTCTTTCCATGTAGTAATGGGTGTGCCGTTGATGGCAGTGATTTTGTCATTGCTCTGGAGTCCTGCCATCGCAGCCGGAGATTCCGCGGAGACCTCGCCGACAACCGGGGCAAGCGTCTGAGGCCCGCCGAGTGCTATAAGAAAGTACAGAACAAACGCCAGTGCAAAGTTTGCAGCGGGACCGGCCAGCAAAATTACAATACGCTGCCACGGCTTCTTGGTGTTGTAGCTGTCAGTATCGGTTGAACGTGCGGCAGGATCGCTGTCATCCTGCCCTTTCATTTTCACATAGCCGCCAAGCGGAATGGCAGCGACCTGCCACTGCGTGTTCCACATGCGAAATGCACCGATCTTTTTGCCAAAACCGATGCTGAAGACTTCGACATAGACGCCAAAAAGGCGGGCTGCGCCGTAATGGCCCAGTTCATGAAAGAAAATCAGCAGCGAGAGTATTAAAAATGCGACAATCCAGCTCATAAATCAGACTCCTTTGAGCAGGGCTTTACGAAAGCCGTAGAGGTATTCGGCACCGGAATAGAGCGTCAGGGCCACAGCGGCCCAGAGCAGCTCCGTGCCAAAAGGCCAGTGCATCATTAAAAAACCGATGGCGAACATTTGGGCGACCGTCTTGACCTTGCCGGCCCACGAGGCGCTGATATCGAGCTTTTCGCTCACGGCAATGGTCCGCAGTCCGGTAATGAAGAGTTCGCGGATAATAATAAGGTAGATGGCCCACGGCGAGGCGTCGCCTACGGCCATGAGCCCCAAAAAGGCGGCCAGTGTGAGCATCTTGTCGGCAAGCGGGTCGAGAATGGCTCCCAGCAGTGTGGTCTGGTTGAGTTCACGGGCGATATAGCCGTCGAAGAAATCGGTCACACTGGCAAGAACGAAGATCAGCGCGGCAGTGTAATAGCTCCACGTGATGTCCCAGCCGTTGCCCGTGAAAAGTTCCGGAGTCAGAATGACCCAGAACATAAGCGGTGCCATGGCTATACGTGAGAGTGCCAGTTGATTGGGTAAATTAAGCATTTATCTAAAGGTCGTTCCGCCATCGACGATGAGCGTTTGTCCGGTTACCCAGCTTGCTTCATCGCTACAGAGGAAATAGACGGCTCCGGCAATGTCTTCGGGCGCACCCATGCGGTTAAGCGCCGAACGTTTCACGGTTTCCGCCTTGACCTCTTCGTAGTTGGTAAAAGCTTTAAGTGCATCGGTGTCGATCGGACCGCCGCTGACAGCATTGACGCGGATGTTCATTTCCCCGAGTTCCACGGCGGCGTAACGCATCATCGCTTCGACAGCTGCTTTGTTGGTGCCGTGCCCGGCATAGTTCTCGATGTAGATGAGATTTCCGGTGCTCGACATGGTCACCACGGCACCGCCGCCGACTTTTTCCATGCGCTTGGCGGCTTCTTGCGTACCGACGACAAAGGCGTTGACCGTTGCCGTGTAAATGTTGTTCAGGCCGCGCGGTTTGAGGCGCATGAACTTGCCGTAGCCGCCCACAACCGGACGTCCGTAGATCATTGCGTTGGAGACGAAAAAGTCGACACGGTCAAAATCCTGATCGATCGCTTCGAAGAGCGGTTTGAATTCGTCGGGTTCGAGGATGTTGAGCGGGTAGGCTTTGGCTTTGACGCCGTATTCGGATTCCCATTGTGCAGCGAGTGCGTTGGCGCTTTCGACATTGGAGTTGTACGTAAACGCAACATTGACACCCTGAGATGCGAACTTCTCCGCAATGGCGGCTCCGATGCCTTTCGTGGCACCGGTAATGACCAGCGTTTTACCTTTCATTTGGGACATTTATGCTCCTACAATCGTGTAATTTTTCATGACCGCTTCGATGCGTTTCATATTATCGCTGCTCGGGGCGACGAGCGGCAGGCGGTATTCAAGCGTATCGATGAGTCCGGCAATGTACATGGCTGCCTTGATGGGAATCGGATTCGATTCGCAAAAGAGGACTTTGTTGATGGGGTAGAGCATGTCGTTGATGGCACGTGCTCCGGGAAGGTCACCTGAAAGTGCGGTGTGCACCAGCTTGCTTTTCAAATCGGGCATGAGATTGGATGTTACCGAGGTAATGCCCGCACCTCCGGTAGCGAGAATGGGATAGTCGATGGCATCGTCGCCGCTGAGAACGACAAGATCAGGGCGGCGCGAAAGCAGTTCGATGGTGCGGTCGAGACTTCCGGTGGCCTCTTTGATGCCGTAGATGTTGGGAACGTCGTCAAAGAGACGGATGACCGTATCGGCCGTGATGTCCACGCCGGTGCGTCCCGGGACGTTGTAAAGCATGAACGGCAGTTCCGGCACGGCGCTTGCAATGGCTTTATAGTGCTGATAGAGCCCTTCCTGGGAAGGTTTGTTGTAATAGGGACTCACGGAGAAGATGGCATCGACGCCGCATTTCTGGGCATGTTGGGCAATGTTGATCGCTTCGGCTGTGGCGTTGCTTCCGGCACCGGCAAGTACTTTGGTGTTGGTGCCTTTGCACACTTCAACCGCAATCTCGATGCAGCGTTTGTCCTCTTCGTAGGTGAGGGTGGCACTTTCTCCGGTAGTACCGACCGGGCAGACGGCATCGATGCCGTTGTCGATCTGGCGCCGGATCAGTTTGGCGTAGCATGCCTCGTCGAGTTTGCCGTTTTTAAATGGTGTGATCAGTGCCGTCGTGGCACCTGTGACTTTGTTCATTGTTCGCCCTTTCTAAGAATTACGGTGGTGGATTGCGTGGCATCAAAATAGCGCTGCGCGGCCTCCTGAATCTCTTTGGGAGTCAGGGCGTTGATGGCGCTCTCATAGTTTTCAAGCGGGCTCAGATCGCCGCGTGCGAGGTAGCTGCCAAAGAGGTCTGCGACCGAGCTCGCACTCTCGAGCGAAAAGATGAAATCGCTTTTGGTGTTGATCTTGATCTTCTCAAGAATCGACTGATCGACCGGCTCTTTTTTGAGCTTCTCAATCTGTGCGAGAAGCTCCGCTTCGACGCTCTCCGCTTTCACGCCGGGGTTGCATGAGGCCATAAAAATAAAAAGGCCCGGATCAATGTTTTCCATATTGTAGGCGTAGATCTGATTGACCATCTGCTTTTTATGAACCAGCTCTTCATAGAGGCGGCTTGATTTGCCCGAGCTGAGCAGTTCGCTGATGGCGGAGAGTTTTGGCTGATCCGCATGCTGGAAATTGGGAATGTGGTAGACAATGGCGAGCATCTCCACTTCGCTCTCTTTCGTGATCATGATGCGTTTGGCACCGTCCTGACGCGGTTCCTTGAATTTGAACTCCGGTATCTCGCGGGTGTTGGGGATCGATTCGAAATGTTTTTTGGCCCCTTCGAACGCGACTTTGGGTTCGATATCGCCCGTGATGATCAAAATGGCATTTTTCGGCTGATAATAGGTCGCATGGAAATTTCGGATGTCATCGATGTTCCATGTCTGAATATCGTTCATGAAGCCAATCGGCGTCCAGTGGTAGGAGTGATAGATATAGGCGTTGTTGAACAGACGGAAATAGAGGTAACCGAGCGGATTGTTGTCGGTACGCCAGCGGCGCTCTTCGGCGACAACATCGCGCTCGGGCTGGAACTCTTCATCTTTGAGGTTCAGGTTGGCCATAAGTTCGGCAAAAAGCTTTAGTGGGGTGTCGAGATTGTCCGTGCTTGAACGAATGAAATAGTGGGTAAAGTCAAATCCGGTAGAAGCGTTGTTGAGCCCGCCGATGCTTTTGACCTCTTTGTCGAATTCGCCTGCGTCAAGGTTTTTTGTCGATTTGAAGTTCATGTGTTCGAGCATGTGGGCAATACCTGTTTTGCCCATCACTTCGTTGCGGCTGCCGACTTTGTAGAAGATGTCGGTAGAGATGACGTTGGTGCCGTTATGCATCGGGATGACAACAACTTCGAGGCCGTTTTTCAGGGTTTGGGTTTCATAGTGCGGCAAAGATGATGCCATAAGCGTTCCTAGTGTGAAAAGTAGGGTGATGAGGAGTCTCATCGGTCAGCTCCGATCGCTTCGGAGATGTGGGAATAACCATCGCGTTTGAGCAGGGCGATCAGCCCCTTATTGATATCGCGCACGAGTCCCGGACCTTTGAAGATCAGGGCCGAGTAGACCTGAACCAGCGTGGCGCCTGCGCGGATGCGGCGGTAGGCTTCTTCGGCAGAGTCGATGCCTCCGACCGAGATCAGTGTGGTCTTACCGTAAAGTGCGGCGGCGACGGCATCGAAGATGGCAAAGCTTTTATCTTTCAAAACGGCACCGCTGAGCCCGCCCACGTCTGCGGGATGCGGGACGAGGCTGTAATCGATGGTCGTATTGGTGGCAATGATGCCATCCGCTCCCTTTTCGACGGCAAGCGTGCAGAGTGTTACGGCCTGTTCACTCGTCATGTCGGGTGCAATTTTCAAAAAGATGGGCTTGTCGGTGAGCGCTTTGGCCTGTGCGAAAAGCTCCGTGATGAAGGTTTCGTTTTGCAGGTCGCGCAGTCCCGGCGTATTGGGGGAAGAGATATTGATGACCATGTAGTCGGCATAGCCGTGCAGCGCTTTGATGAGGGTCGTATAGTCGCTGATGGCATCCTCTTCCGAGGTGGTTTTGTTCTTTCCGACATTGACGCCCACCGGAATCTCGTAGGGGATCACATGACTCAGGCGTCTCTCAATGAGGGCAAGCCCGTCATTGTTGAAACCCATGGCGTTTTGCAGGGTCTCCTGCGGAATGTGGCGCCACATACGGGGTTTGGGATTGCCGCTTTGGGGTTTGGGTGTGAGCGTACCGATCTCGGTGCATCCAAAGCCCAGCGCATGGATGCCGTGAAGCATCGTGGCGTTTTTGTCAAAGCCGGCCGCCAGTCCGACCGGATTGGCAAAGGTACGTCCGAAAAGTTCCTGACGCAGCATCGGGTCGTCGATAAAATAGCGCTTTTTCCACGGTTTGAAGAGGAAGGGAAACGCGGTCGCGGCACTGAGGAAAATTTCCGCATAGTGGTGGGCCGTTTCGGGGTCGAGTTTGAAAAGCAGGGGTTTTAACGAAGAATAAAAACTCATGGTGCTCCCGTCATTAAGGCGTATTTTTGGTCGCAGATTATACTCAAATGATGGTTAAATGCCGGTAAATAGCAGATAAGACGCTTACATGTAAGCTAGAATACAGGTATGAAAACATCACGTCTTTTTATAAGTATGCCTGTTGTCCTGAGAAATTTCGATGTTCTGAAAGCGGCGTTTTCACCCGTGATGCGGGGACGCTGGAGCAGCGAAAACCAGTTGCACGCCACACTGCTTTTCCTGGGTGAGCGTCTGGATGAGACCGAGGTGCTCAAACGTCTGGAACACTTCACATGCAAGCTGCCCGCATCCTTGAAACTCACGGCGCTTTCTCTGCTGGAGCGTCGCATCCTCTATGCGGGTGTCGAAGGCGATTTGCAGGAAATTCATGAAGATCTGTGCAGGCTTTTTGAACTGCCGCCGAAAGCGCTGCTTTTACATGTAACGCTTATGCGCGTCAAGGAGATGACGGATGCCGTGAATGGCGCGCTTTTGCTTGAAACGCTCAAACCCGAGGGATGTGTGCTGCCCCATATTGACCTGATGCGCAGCGAATTGTTCCCCGACGGTGCGCGTTACACGCGTGTCAGGAGGATTGTATTATAATGCCGCCATGCAACCGACACTCTATTTTCTCCGATCTTCCGAACAAAAAATCGTCACTGACATGCTGCATTTCGCTGCAGGAGTGGATAAAACCGGCGAAAAGCTCGACTCCCGTCCCGAACTGGAGTGTTATTACCGCCATTACGGCCTGAACCACCGTGACATGGGCCTCTATGCGCTGCAGGAACATGTCCTTGCCGGAGCGGCGTGGATCCGTCTGCTCAAAGAGAGCGACAATGCCACGGCCTGCGTTGACGCGCAAACTCCTGTTTTAATGATAGCGGTCAAACCCGAGTGGCGCGGACAGGGTATCGGCAAAGCAATGCTGGAGCAGCTTTGTATCGAAGCGGCGGCACTCTATGAACGGATCAGTGTGGCGTGCGATACGGAAAATATACCCTTTTTCCGTTCGCTTGGTTTTGAAAGCCTGCGTGAGGGCGTGATGATAAAACAGCTCTCCAAAGTGGTGCCGGATCGTCCTTCGGACGGCTATGATCCGACCTACTGGATGGACTGAAGACGCTTGAAAAGTTTTAAGGCATAGCGCTGCATGATGAGTGCGGAAATGCCTACGATGAACGCAATACCGATCCAGATGCCAAGTACGTCATGAAAGCGCGCCGTGATAAGGCTTAGCACGACTACGGGAAGAAAAATCTGCCGTGCAAGGCTCAGGTAAAAGATGAAGCCCGGTCTTTTAATCCCCTGCAAAAACGCGGCGTAGATGAAGATGAGCGCAAACGGGTAGATGAGAAATGCTTCCACATAAAGATAGCGCATGCCCTCATAAACGACGCGCGTGTCACTGCTGAAATATTCCATGACATACGCGCCGCCAAGCCACAGAGCGATGGCACCGGAGAGTGAGAACCAAAGTGCGTAATGTAACGCATGGCGCAGGGTTTCATCAACACGTGCGTGCAGTGCGGCACCGTTGTTTTGCGCTACCAGTGTCAACACCGCAACATTGAGACCGATCAGAGGCATCAGCAAAATCTGCTCGATACGCATACCGATGCCAAAAGCGGCGATGACCTCTTCTCCAAACGGTGCTGCAAAATAGGTAATGATGGCGATGCCCACGGCGGTCAATCCCATATTGGCACTGGGGGCTATGCCCTGAGAGAACAGCTCTTTGAAAACGGTGCTATCGCTTTGAAACGGCATCATGCTTTTGAAAAACGGAGTGCGGGAGAGACGGTAAAAAAGGTACACCGTGCTCACTGCCTCAATGATGACGGTTGCCAGAGCGATACCGCGGATGCCCATTGGTGCGACCCCAAGACCTCCGGTAACGAACCAGTAATCGAGTACAACATTGAGCAGCGCCGAGACAATGAGAATGTTGCGAAAGGAGACGGTATCTCCAAGCGCGTTCAAAACGGCATTGATAAAGAACGTCGCGACAAAGAGGGCGGTACCATAGATGATGACGTCAATGTATTCAAGTGTCAATGCCAGATAATCACCCTGCGCACCAAGAAGCCGCATGGCTACCGGGGCAAAGGCCAGACCGAAAAACGTCAGCAGCAGGGAGAGGGCCAGTGCAAAAAGTGCGCTGTTTTGGGCAATACGCTGTGCATGTTCGCGCTTATTGCTGCCCAGAGCATTGCCGACAAGTGCCGTCAGTGCTTCCGACATGCCTCCTGCCAGCGCGATGATGACAAAAAAGATGGGAAAAGAGAGCGAGAGTGCCGCGAGCGCCTGTGTGGAGAGATATCCGGCAAAATAGGTGTCAGTGACGTTGAACATGGTATGGAAGAAAAAGCCGATACTCGCGGGAACGGCCAGTGTTTTGATGTGGCTGCGGATGTCGCCTCCGGTCAGATCAATCTGCATGCTTTGCCGCCTCGCTTGGGAATGGGTTGAGAGTATAGCACCCGCACAATGCAGGGCGCAGCAAGGGTGAAGGTTAATTCCGGCGTTTCAGCAAGCGTGTCAACTTGACTTCAGGAGTTTGCTAAAAAGGGCAAAAAAGGTACGTTTTTTCTCAATCGGGGTTTCGACGTTTTTACGCTCATGCTCGGATATCTTCAGAAAGTTATCAATATTATCCAAAACGAGATCGACCAGAACCGGATCAAAATGTTTACCGCGATTCTCTTTAAAATATTCCAGAACCGCTTCGACACTCCAGCTGCGTTTATAGGCACGTGGAAAGAGGAGGGCGTCGAAGACGTCGGCAATGCTCACAATGCGTGCGTAGATGTGGATGCCATCCGCCTTGAGTTTGTCAGGATAGCCGCTGCCGTCATATTTTTCATGGTGCTGTCTGCAGACGATGGAAGCGGTTTGAAAGAGTGGCAGTTCGGAGGTGCCAAGCATCTTCGAACCCAGTTGGGCATGACGGGTCATCTCTTTGTATTCGCGGCGATCAAGCGCACCCTGTTTATGGAGTATCGTATCGGTAATACCGAGCTTGCCAAGATCGTGCAGGGACGAGGCGTCTTTGAGCATCTTAGCCTCTTTCTCTTCCATGCCGTAGAGCCTGGCGAGCAGATAGGTAAACTCTGAAACCCGCTTTACATGTAAGTGGGTTTCAATGGAGTGCCCCTCCGCGACGCCGCCGAGCATATACATAAGCTGCACCTGCGTCTGTGCCATTTCCCGGGTACTTTGCTCGACTTTCTCTTCGAGGTTTTTCTCATAGTCTTTGAGTTTCAGATGCAGATTGACGCGTGCAAGGAGCTCCTCTTTGAAGAAAGGCTTCTTGATGTAGTCTACCGCACCCACCCGGTAGGCTTTGACCAACTGTTCCTTGGCATCGCTTGCCGTAAGAAAAATAACCGGCACATTACTGTTTTTGGGATCGACTTTGAGGTGACGGCAGGTTTCGATGCCGCTGATTCCCGGCATCATGATGTCGAGCATGATCATGTCGAAATCATTCGCTTCTGCGAGTTCGAGTGCTTCGAGGCCGTCTTTGGCACTCATGGTTTCAAAACCGGCTTCTTTTAAAATTGCCGAAATCAGCTTGACATTTTCAACGGCATCATCTACAACCAGAATTTTATAAGTGTTTTGTTTCATATCTGCCATAACGTATCATTTAAAGTATATAAGCATAACAAATATTATGTTATGTGATGATAAAAGTATATCAAAGTGTGATATTTCTTCAGGAAATTCACAGACTGTGTTAGTGCCAAAGCTCTTGTAACGCGGCCTGCTACTCTACCCGTTCCCAGAATGTTCCCTGTGGCGTGTCCATCAATGCCACACCGTAGGCGAGAATGGCATCGCGTACGCTGTCGGCTCTCGCAAAATCTTTGGTTTTTTTGGCATCGTTACGTGCTGCAATCAGCGCGTCAATGGCAGATTTTGTCGTAGCGTCAATACCGAACTGAAAGTATTCAAACGGATTTTGAATTCCAAAGCCAAGAAGCGATTCGATTAGCGCAAGATTGGCAACCGTTTCACGTTTGATCACCTTGTCTTTGGGGTTGGAGTCAAGCGTTTCATTAGCATTTTGTATCATTGCATCGATCAGCGCGTAGGCAACTGAGACGTTCAGATCGTCGCTGAGTGCGTCAAGCAGCTCTTTTTGAAATGCGGTTTTTGCATCACTCTCCGGCAGGCCGAAGAGCCGTTTTTTGAGCCGGTAGAGTTTGTCCAGACGCCGTTTGGAAACCAGCAGGTCCGTTTCATTAAAGTTGAAATTGGCGCGGTAGTGGGTCGAGAGCAGGTAAAAGCGCACGACTTCACCGTGGTAGGCTTTGAGCGCGTCCTTGATAAAGAAGCTGTTGCCCAGACTTTTGGACATCTTTTCGCCGTCAATGTTGACAAAACCGTTGTGCATCCAGTATTTCGCCAGTTCATGGCCGGTGGCGCATCGGGTCTGGGCCGCCTCGTTCTCATGGTGCGGAAAAAGCAGGTCGGCACCGCCGCCGTGAATGTCCACGGCATAGGTGTCGCCTTTACATGCAAGGTGTTTCTCAATCATTGCCGAACACTCCAGATGCCATCCCGGACGGCCGCTTCCGTAAGGCGATTCAAATGTGACTGAACCGTCATGAATTCCTTTCCAGAGGGCAAAATCGGCACTCTGCTTTTTGGCACTGCTTGATTCCACACGGCTTTGAAGTTCATGTTCATCCTGAACCCTGCCGCTGAGACCCAGATACGCACTATCGCTTTTGGTATCGAAATAGACATCTCCCTCGGGTGTGGCGTAGGCGTGATGCGTGCTTACAAGGTCATTAATCATGGAGAGCATCGCATCAATGGATTCGGTCGCTTTGGGCTCGATGTCGGCGCGTAAGACGCCAAGGGCGTCCATATCGCGGTGGTAGGCAGCCGTATAGCGCGCCGTCAGTGCCGTGATGCTCTCCCCGGATTCGGCAGATTTTTTGATGATCTTGTCGTCGATATCGGTAATGTTTTTGGCATAGAGAAGGTTGTAGCCGTTGGCACGGATGACCCGGGCGAGCAGGTCAAAAGCCAGCGCGCTTTTGGCATGCCCGAGATGCGCATCGTCATAGACGGTAGGCCCGCAGACATAGAGGGTAACACGCTCCGGGTTCTGGGGCTCGAAATCGCGTTTCGTTTTGGTTTTTGAGTCATAAAGACGCATGCAGGAGTTCCTTGAAAAAAAGCGCAAGCAGGGTAAAAAGTGCCATGCCGACCAGCCAGTAAAGGCCAAATTTGTGTGCGATTATAGCCAAAAAGCGTTTCTCTCCGAAAGCGCGCAGCGTGGCGATAAAGCCGATAAGGCCGCTGATGGATGTGGCCAGCGCGAGTCCGGCGGCTTCGAGCGGCACAATCAGCGCGAGTGAAAAAAGTATGTTCGACCCCAGCGACCAGGTGGCGATTCTGGCGGCTTCGCCCTGACGGTTCTGGGCGTAAAGCCAGAGCGAAAAGAGTTTGGAAAGTCCGAAGGGAAGCAGTCCCGCAAGATACATCTGCAGCACCAGCGATGTGGCTTCGGTATCGTTACATGTAAAGGCGCCGTGCTCAAAAAGCAGGGCGGTGATTTCGGGAGCGAGAATGATGCCGCCTATTGTGCTCAGTCCCAGAAGAAATGCCAGAAACCAGAATGCGCGTCCGAGCATCAGCGACGCCTTTTGCTCGTCGTTATGCTTGAGATGGCGTGATACTTTTGGAAAAAGAGCAATGGAGGTTGCGATGGCAAAAAGTGCCAGAGGGAGCTGAAAGACACGGTTGGCGTAGTAGAGGTAGCTGATGGCACCGGTGGCGAGGAAACTGGCCAGCCAGGTATCGAGAAAGGCTGAAAACTGCGCCGTCGAATTGCCCCAGACTGCCGGAAAAAACTGTTTTGAGAAGCGCCGCGTCTCGCTGCGGATGAGCGGGGCCTTTTTGCGAAAGTAGCGCGCGCCGCCAATCAGCAGGGGATGCAGCCCTGTGGCATAAAGTGCGACGATATGCGTCAAAAGCTGTGCCGCGCCGCCGAGAACCACGCCGTAGCTCAGATAGGTGACCATAGCTTCCTGCGAGAGTTCGCGTGAAAGCAGCAGGGCAAGAATGAGAACGATGTTGAGTAGACCCGTGGCATAGGCGGTGGTTGCAAAGTGGTTTTTGTACTGTAACAGCGTTGCGAGAAACGTAACGGCGAAGATCAGCGGCAGATACCAGAAATTGATGGCGACATAAGGTGCTGCCAGTGCAACCGTTCGGGCATCGAAGCCCAGCGCAATCATCTTTGCCGCACCTTCGCTAAAGAAGGTGACGGCAAAACTTAGAAGCATGATGACACTAAGAAACAATACGAAGATATAAAGCGAAAAAACGGCTTTGTGTTTTGATCGGGTAAAAGCGGGCAGGAAAGCCTGTGTGAACGCGCCTTCGGCAAAAATACGCCGAAAAAGGTTGGGAAGTTTGAAGGCGATGAAAAAAATATCGCTGTAGAGATTGGCCCCGAGTTGAGATGCCATTAACAGATCGCGTGCAAATCCGAGGATACGCGAGAAAAGAATACCGGCAGAATTGGTGAAAATGGCTTTAAACATGGGATGTTGCGAGACTTTTTACAAAAGTTTAACCAAATGCCGATTAAAATGTAACACAATCATCGATACACAGGATATTCCTTGGAGTCACCAGCCGCAACTGCCACTATCAAAACGATTCAGCCGGTTGTCGTACGTACGGATAATGTCGCCAAAGAACTCGTAAAGGTGGCATCAAGCTACAAAGTTCCCCCCAATTCGCTGGATTTTACACTGCTCTCAAGTCAGACCTTCTCCAAAAAGACGAAAGACGAGAGTGAAGAGTGGGAAGAACTCACGGCCGATGAGGTACGTGAGCTCGACGGCAACACACTGATGCTGAGTCCCGATTTCCAGATCAGGCAGACGTATGAGATTGAGATATTTACTGCGACGGAAGCACCGACGTTCCCCGAACTTGATCTCTCTATCGGGGCCAACTCGGAATTGACCAAGGTCTATGTGACGATAAAACCGGGATCGAAACTACAGTATTATCCGGATTTTATCAAAGACATGATTCTATTTATCAACAAGAAAAAACTTCGGGCGCATCTGATGATCCACCTCTTTGACCATTCAATGAGCGAATCGGTCAATATGCTTCGGGCCAAACTTCAGGTGAACGAAACCCTTGAATTCGCAGAGAAAGAGGTCTATCAGGTCGCACAGGGCATCGAACCTGTTCCAACAGTCAATGACAAACTCATTCTGCATTACGAGGCAAAACGGAAGCAGCAGCAAAATGATACCGACCGTGTCGATTACTCCAAACGGGGCTATCTGCTCTCAGCGATTGCCGAAGAGCTGTTGATCGAATACATCAAGCCCCGAAAAGGGGAACCCGGGCGGAATTGTCGGGGCGAATTTATCGAACCTGCCGAACCGGTCATCAAATATGAGCCTACGTTTGCCGTTAGCGAAAAGATCAGCGTCAATGAAGATGAAAAGAGCATTAAATACCGGGCAAAACAAAACGGCTATGTCACGTTTGAAAATGCGACCTATGATATCCGCAGCGAAGTGGACGTTACCGAAATCAGTTTTAAAACGACCGGTTCGATCGAAACGGATCTTAATGCCGATGTCTCCATCAACGTCAAGGAAAAAGATGTCATGAAAGATGCCATCGGTATGGGGATGGAAGTCGAAGTCAACGAGATCCATATTGAAGGCAACGTCGGTCCCAAAGCCAAGATACGTTCGATGAATGCCGTTATCGAAGGACAGACGCATCAAAGCTCTTTTATCGAATCGGAGCGCCTGAACATTAACATTCACAAAGGGATGGCCAAAGGCAAGGAGATCAACATCACGCGTCTCGAACACGGTGAAGTGGAAGGTGACATCGTGAATGTCAAGCAGGCCATCGGCGGTATCATCAGAGCTAAAGAGGTTACCATCGAGATTCTGGGATCGCATGTCAAGATCTTTGCGGCACACCGGATCGTCATTAACAAGCTTCAGGGCGGCGAGAATATGCTGGTGATTGACCCGCTCATCGCACAGGAGTGCAAAGGCACGGTCGAAGAGGGTGAAAAACGTCTCAAAGAGGCGCAACAGCGTAAAAAAGAGATCAGTGCCGAAACAGCTCATTACACGCAGCTGATCAGGAAAAACGAGTCGGCTTACCTCGATATTAAAAAGCGACTCGTGCAGTATAAGAAAAGCGGTGTTACAATGCCGTCCGCATTTGTCAAGAAATACAAAGAGTTTCATGCCTATTACGAGCGGCTCGAAGCCTTGAAGGTGGAATTGCGCCAGCAGGATGAAAAATGCGAACTGCTGCAGGCCAGGTTCAATGCCGCGCAGAATGATATTTTTGAAGCCCGTGTTATCAATAACGACCGGTGGCGTAACCATAACGAAATTATTTTCAAACTGGTCGATCCGGTCATGGAGATCAGTTATGTGCCGCAACATAACAGCGAAGAAAAAGAGTTGGGACTGAAAGAGATTGATGAAGAGTATAAAATCGTCGCGATGGATCATCCGTAAATGATTGTCGGCATTGAGGGAAACGTTGTTCATAAAGAGCCGTCATGTGTGCATCTGGACGTTTCGGGAATTACCTATGAGGTTTTTATATCGCTGCAGACGTACGGTGCCGTTGTAGCGGAACGCGTACGCTTACATGTAAGCCATATCATCCGCGAAGATGCGCAGCAGCTTTACGGTTTTGCCGACAAAGGCGAAAAACTACTTTTTGAGCGGCTTATCAAGATCAGCGGTGTCGGGCCCAAGGTGGCCATGGCGATCTGTTCGACGTTTTCCGCGTCACAGTTTGCTTCGGTAATCGCCGCCAACGACATCACCATGCTCAAACGGGTTCCGGGAATCGGCCCCAAAAGTGCCGGACGCATTCTCGTCGAACTGAGCGGTTTCGATGCGGTGCTCAGCGGCTCCGGTGCTGCTTCCGGAAATCTGGCCGCTTCGGAGGCGATGCTGGCGCTCGAATCGCTGGGCTTTAAAAAAGAGCAGATCGCTTCGGTACTCTCCAAATGCAGCGCGACCGAGACGCCGGGCCTTGTCAAAGAGGCGCTTAAAAAACTTCAGACCCTTTAAAAGGACGCTATTTGCAACTTACCATTCTTTTCGGCGGTGCCAGTTTTGAACACGAGATCAGCATTGTCAGTGCCATTACCGTTATGGGGAAGCTCCCCGCATGGCAGCTTGACTTTGTCTTTTGCGATCAGGATCACACCTTTTACCGCATTTCAAAAGAGCAGATGAAGGCGAAGTTCTTCTCCGGCGGCGCGTATAAAAAAACGCCAAAACTGCAACTCGTCAAAGGCGGGTTTGAACTCAAAAAGACCTTTTCAACCACACTGATTTCAAATCCGGTGCTCAATCTGGTTCATGGCGGCGACGGTGAAGACGGCTCCCTTGCGGCGCTGCTCGATTTTTACGATGTAGCGTTTATCGGGCCGCGCAAAGAGGCTTCGATGTTTAGTTTCGACAAGGGCTACACCAAATGGCTCGCCGCATCCGTCGGCGTAAAAACGCTTGATTCCGAGATACTGGTGCGCGGGGAGAAACCTTCGTTTTCTTATCCGTTCATCATCAAACCGGCACGGCTGGGAAGTTCCATCGGCGTGAGTGTGGTCAAAAACGATGCTGAGCTTGATTATGCGCTCGATGTCGCATTTGAACTGGATTCACGGGTACTGATCGAGCCCTTTGTCGCCGGAGTCAGGGAGTACAATCTTGCAGGCTGCAAAAGCGGCGGTGTGCTCCACTTTTCCATTGTCGAAGAGCCTCAAAAACAGGAGTTTCTTGACTTCGATAAAAAATACCGCGACTTCTCGCGTTCCGAGCGGGTGAATGAGGCGCAGCTTGATGCGTCGGTGGTTGAAAAACTGCGTGCGGCATTTCGCGCCTTGTATGAACCGCTCTTTGAAGGGGCGCTGATCCGCTGTGATTTTTTTGTCATCGGGGATGAAATCTATCTTAACGAGATCAATCCCATACCCGGCTCCATGGCCAATTACCTTTTTGAAGACTTCTCAGGTCTGCTGCAGGGGTTGCTCAAATCGCTTCCCGGAGCGCGGCGTCCGCGCGTGAGCTATCAGTACATCCACTCCATCAACCAGGCCAAAGGGAAGTAGTGGCACAAAAGAGCATTCACTACGCCGGAGCCGATTTCGCCATCAGTTACGAGATCATCAACCCTTCCGCGCCGCGTGACTGCCTGATTCTGCACGGATGGGGCGCTTCGAAGGAGCTGATGCGAAACGCCCTTGGCGCGTGCCTGCCGCAGTGGCGCCATATTTACGTCGATCTGCCCGGATTCGGAAACTCCAACTGCGATATCGTATTGCAGACAAAAGACTACGCATCTATCATGGAGCGCTTCTGTGGCGCTGCGGGGGTCAAAAAAGAGCTCATCATCGGCCATTCGTTCGGCGGCAAGGTGGCGACGCTGCTCGCTCCTGAAGCGCTGGTGCTGATGGCGACTTCGGGCATCGTGGTTGAAAAGCCCTTGAAGGTCAAAGCCAAAATCGCACTCTATAAACTGCTGAAAAATCTTGGTTTTGCATCGCTGCGCCGCTATTTCGCTTCGGATGACGGTAAAAGCCTCAGCGATGTGATGTACGAGACCTTCAAAAATGTCGTGGATGAAAACTTCAGCGAAAGTTTCGGCGCATGCCGGAGCCGGACGCTGCTGCTGTGGGGACGCGATGATACGGCCACGCCGCTTGCCTCGGCCGAGAAGATCCATGCACTGATTTCGGGATCGCAGCTTGTTGCTACCGAGGGCGATCACTACTTTTTTCTGCATGACAAAAGCTTTACATGTAAACAACTCGAAACCTTTATGGAGCACGCATCATGATCGAACAGATGGGACTATTTGTGACCAATCTCCTTTTCGTTATGGCACTGGGGTGGTATCTCATCACCAATCTGCAGTGGTATGACTACAAGATCGAGCGGGTTGTCCTCAAGCACCATAAACCGCTCTGGCATCTGATCTATTTCATTATTCCGTTTGTGGCGTACCATTTTACGGGTGTCTATTTTGCGATCTTTTTCTATTTTGCCATTTTGCCTTCGCTTTTTATCTGGCACAAACGGCTCGATAAAAAGCTGGTCCTCACATGGCGTGTAAAGCGTTTTTTGATTCTGCTGTTCGCGCTGACACTCTTTCAGGATTTTCTCTGCACCGTGAAAGAGGCCTGTGAAGTGTACGGCGTCTTCTTTCCTCTGGCACTGGCGTATCTTGGAAGCATGGGGATGGAGAAGTTTCTTTTTGCCGCCTACAAGAAAGAGGCCGCAAAAAAACTCGCTTCCATGCCGAATCTGAAGATCATCGCGGTAACGGGAAGTTACGGCAAGACCAGTATGAAAAACTTCATGACGCAAATTCTTTCAAAGCAGTTCAAAGTCTATGCGACGCCGCGCAGCGTCAATACCATCGGCGGCATTATCCGTGATGTCAATGAAACGCTGCCCTCTGACACCGAAGTCTATATCTGCGAAGCGGGCGCGCGCGAACGCGGCGATATCTACACCATTGCACAGTTTTTGCATCCGCATCTTGTCGTGGTCGGCAAGGTCGGGCCGCAGCATCTGGAGTATTTCAAAACACTCGATAATATCGTCCGCACCAAACTGGAACTGATGCAGTCCGATCGGCTCGAACAGGCGTTTGTACACACCTCGGTTACGGATGAACCGCATGAAAAAGTCACCTTTTTCGGAGACGCTATTTCCGATGTCGAAGCGACACTTGAAGGGACACGTTTTACATTACATGTAAAGGGAGAAACGGTTGCTTTCGAGACAAAAATCCTTGGAGGCTTTCAGACCATCAACCTCAATGCCGCCATTCTGGTTGCGGATGCCATGGGAATGGAGCGTGATGCCATCGTCCGCGCCGTATCGCGTCTGGAGAGCGTCGAACACCGATTGGAGCGTATCGACGCAGGCGGCAAGATTATCCTCGATGACGGTTACAACGGCAATATTGACGGGATGCTTGAAGGCATTCGCCTCTGTTCGCTCCATGAAGGACGCAAGGTGATCGTTACTCCGGGTCTGGTCGAAGCGACGGCGGAACTCAACCAGCAGCTCATTCATGCCATTAACGAGGTCTTTGATGTAGCGATCATTACCGGAAACCTGAATGCCGCACTTTTTGAACATCATCTGAGTGTACCGCAGCGGATCATGCTTGCCGATAAAGCAACGCTTCAAAGCGTTCTGGGAAGCCAGACCCGAAGCGGTGACATTATTCTCTTCGCCAACGACGCGCCCAATTTCATATGAAAGCGCTTGAGAGCATCAACACCATTGCAGCTCGTCTGGGAGCCGGAGTTCTGGCATTTCTGGTGCTTCTGGTCGTGTATGACGCCATGATGCGCTATCTGTTTCAAAACGGCTCCACAGCGTTACAGGAGCTTGAGTGGCACCTCTTTGACGTGGTGATACTGCTGGGTATCGGATACGCCATGCAGCGCGACCACCATGTACGTGTCGATATCTTTTTCGAACACTTCAGCGACCGCACCAAAGCCTGGGTCGATATTGTCGGCATTGTGCTTTTTGTAATCCCCTTTTCACTGCTGATCATGACCATAGGTTTTGAGTTCGTGATGCAGAGTTTTGAGCAGCTTGAAGCCTCATCCGATCCGGGAGGACTCCCGTACCGATTTATTGTCAAATCGCTGATGCCGCTCTCGTTTGCACTGCTGCTGGTGCAGGCACTCTCCGAATTGCTCAAACGCATTGCAAAGGTAAGAACATGATGGCGCTGCTGATGTTCGCACTGGCACTCGCACTGTTAATGGTCGGCATTCCCGTGGCGTTTGTCTTCGGCGGCGTGGCACTGCTTTTTGCGCTGCTGGAACCCTCACTCGGTCTTGAAGTGTTCAACCTGCTGGGCTTTCGCATCTACGGCATCATGTCCAATGCAACGTTGATGGCGGTGCCGCTCTTTATCATGATGGGGCTGATTCTGGAAAAATCTCAGATGGCCGAGAACCTGCTCATGGCAATGGGCGGGCTGTTTCGTTCCGTGCGCGGCGGATTGGCGGTGAGCGTCGTTCTGGTAGGCGCGATGCTGGCGGCTTCGACGGGAATCGTGAGTGCTTCGGTGGTGATGATGAGCGTCATCGCGCTGCCGCTGATGGTACAGGCTGGCTATTCAAAGTCACTCGCGAGCGGTACGGTGGCAGCAAGCGGTACACTGGGGCAGATCATACCGCCCTCGATCATTCTCATTATTCTCGGCGACGTCATGAGCGTCAGTGTCGGGGAGCTCTTTATGGGAGCACTGCTGCCGGGATTATTGCTTGTGGGGCTCTATATTGTTTATATTCTTCTGGTGGCATGGTTCCGTCCCGATATGGCTCCTGCGCTTCCTTCAGAGCAGCATGTCTCTTTGGGGGCGCTGCTTCGTGCCGTTTTCCCACCGCTGGCGCTGATGGTCGCGGTGCTGGGTTCCATTTTCGCAGGCATCGCTTCGCCTACCGAATCGGCGGCCTTCGGAGTTTTCGGTGCCATGCTTCTGAGTGCCGTGAACCGTACGCTGAGTGTTCAAATGTTAGGCGACGCGCTGATGCGAACCGTCACGCTCAGTGGTATGATTTTCATGATCCTTATTGGAGCTACGGCGTTTTCGCTGGTCTTCAACGAACTGGGCGGAACCGATCTTGTTGTGGCCTTTTTCAGCGAAGAGATCGGAGCAGTCTGGGTCTTTATCGGTGTGTCGATGCTGGCGATTTTCATACTGGGTTTTTTCATCGATTTCATCGAGATCAGCTTTATCATCGTACCGATTCTGGTCCCGGTTATGGAAGCTTTCGGCATCGATCCCATCTGGTTTGCCGTGCTGATCGCACTCAATCTGCAGGCGTCGTTTCTGACGCCGCCGTTCGGACTGGCACTCTTTTTCCTCAAAGGGTCGGCAGGCACCATGGTAACGACGCTCCAGATCTACCGCGGGGTGATACCGTTTATTCTGCTGCAGATGCTGGGGTTGGGGCTGGTGATGCTCTTTCCCGATCTGGTATTTGCATTTTTGTAGAAGGAGATTTATGGAAGATATCCTTTATGCCCCATGGCGCACGGATTATGTCAGTGGCAACAGTGACATCGAAGGGTGCGTCTTTTGCCATATCAGTACGCATACAGATGATGATGAAACCTTACATGTACTCTATCGCGATGAACACTGTTTCGTGGTGATGAACCGCTACCCCTACACGCCGGGGCATTTCATGATTATTCCCCATCATCATACCGATGCGCTTGAGCATTTGGAGCGTGATGTATGGCTGCATATGAGTGACCTCGCACAGCGCAGTGTGCGTCTTCTCAAAGAGAGCTTCGGAGCGCATGGTGTCAACATCGGAATGAACCTTGGAAAAGCGGGCGGGGCGGGAATTGCCGAACATATTCATCTGCATGTGGTGCCGCGCTGGGAGCGCGATACGAACTTTATCACCTCCATTGGTGCCACCCGGGTTTACTCTACGGATTTTGAAAAAATCTATCATCGAATCCGTTCGATGATTCCTCAGTATTTCTGACGTGTTATAATGCGTCGCATCTTACATGTAAAGAGAGAAGCATGAGCCTCAAAGAACGCCTTAACCTTTTTATCGAGACCAGGGTGCTTCCGTATGTTTTCAAAATTTCGGATCAGCCGCTCCTTTTTTCAGAACTTTTACATGCCAATAAAACCTATCAGGACGGCATGAATCTTGAAGGGACCATTCCGGGGTATCGCATGATTCTGGGACGGACCTATCTGGTTTATATTTTGATATGGCACGTTATTATCGCCATTCCCATCGGAGTGTTTCATCAGGTGCTGATTCGCATCGACTGCCATATGCTGATTCTTGTCGCAGTTTTGTTTACGGGAATCTTTTTTGCGATGTTCTCGATCTTCAGTGAATGGCTGCATGAGAAGATGGCCCTGCAACTGATTAAAAAGGCGTGGAAAAATCATTTTCCCCATTTCAAATATGATCAGCATGCTTCGGAAGTGGCGCAGATCTATACTCAGGCACTCGAAGAGGAAATTCACCATAAAGACATGCGGCTTTATATTATTAACCGTCTGGTAGAAGAGAAATAAAAAGCAAGTCATGATTTTCTTCGGGAGCATACTCCCGCATTGCTACAACAGCGTTTTAGAAAAACTCCATATCCCCGTTCTCGTCACTTTGAAGATTTTTTTTCAAGCTGGATCGGTTTGCTGATAAAATAGTATCTATTATCGTTTAGTGCGGCCGACACGGACGGCAAGAGTTACATGTAAAGGAAGGAGTTTGAATGAGTGTTTTACTTGAATTTGCGATGTTTCCGACGAGCGGTGATTGCCGCGACGGTACTTCGGTGTCGCAGTATGTGAGCCGCATCATCGATATGATCGACCGCAGCGGCGCGGCGTATCAGCTTACCCCGATGGGTACGGTTGTGGAAACAGAAACGGTACGTGAGGCACTGGAGATTGTCGCATTGGCGTATGAGCAGCTTGAAGAAGATTGCGAACGGGTCTATTCATCCTTGAAGTTTGACATTCGCAAGGGCAAGGCAAACCGGCTCAAGACGAAAATCGCTTCGGTGGAAGGGCATCTGGGGCGTTTTGTTGAGAAGTAGCGTTACTCTTTTGGCTTTTTCGGACGTGTCAGAACAAAGATGGTGACGCCGACAATTGCCAGCATAATCAGTGAACCTATGAGGCTTGATTCAAACGTTTGATTCATCATTGGCAGTTCCTTCGTTTGGAGTGGAGGATTATACTCTGCCTTCTCTTAAGCGGTCGGCGAGTCTGTTTCTTGCATATCTGGAAAAAGCGTTCTCAGAAGCATTGATGATGCAGCAGAATTTCACACAGGAGGGCTTATGCACAGTGTTATTACCAACAGCGGTGTGACCATGCCAAAAATGATTTACGGGACGGCATGGAAAAAAGAACGCACGGCCGATCTGGTTGAACTGGCCGTGAAAAACGGCTTTAGCGGCATCGATACGGCATGTCAGCCCAAGCATTATCATGAAGCCGGTGTCGGTGAGGCGCTGGCACGACTCTTCGCGCAGGGGGTGGCGCGGGAGCGTCTCTTCCTGCAGACCAAGTTTACACCGCTTGCAGGACAGGACCCGCAGCGTATTCCCTATGATCCGCAGGCATCCCTGCACGATCAGGTTCACATGTCATTTGCTGCGTCGCAGCGCAATCTCGGTGTTGATTATATTGACTCCTATGTTCTGCATTCACCCCTTTTTCCCTACCGGGATCTTCTGGAAGTCTGGCGTGCCATGGAACATTTTGCCGTTGAAAAACAGGCCGGACAGCTCGGTATCAGCAACTGCTATGAGCTCTCTTTGCTGCAGCGTCTTTGCGATGATGCCCGAATCAGGCCTGCCGTAGTGCAGAACCGCTTTTATGCCGACACCGGCTATGACCGCGAACTGCGTATGTGGTGTCAGAGCGAGGGAATTATCTATCAGAGTTTCTGGACACTGAGTGCGAACCCGCATCTGCTTTCACATCCGCTGCTTTTTGACATCGCGCGAAAAGAGGGCATCGAGCCGACACAGGTTCTTTACATGTATGCAATGAATCGGGGCATTACCGTACTCAACGGTACGACCGATCCGGAACATATGAAAGCGGATATTTCGATTGTCGGGCGTGAGCTTGAACGCCCGGTGCTGGAGCAGATTGACCGGCTGCTGGTTTAGAAGATCAGCCCGGCACGCTTGCCGTCAAGCGGAGAACATCCCGAGACGGAAAGATAAAGATTTTCATCTTTGAGTTTGAAAAAATCATGGTCATGAATGTGCACCGCTACGGCATTTTTCTGCGATACCATTTTGAAAGTGTATTGTGCTGCTTTGCAAAGTACCTTGTTATCGGGTGCGGCATTGAAATAATTCAGGGCATCGTTGGCTAGAAGACCGGAAACAATCATCATTACGGCAAGAAGAAAGCGCATTCAAAAATCCTTTACATGTAAGAATGGGTCTATTAGCAAATATGTTTGTGGATAATAACATAAATCTGCAAAGGATCGGAATCGTTGATTTTTCTTTCTTCTTTGTCGATAATGGATACAGACGTTTCTAAGGAGAAGTACTATGGAAATTGGAAGTTACTACACTCTAGCACCTGATTCGCCGTATTTACTCAAGGACAAAACACCTGATGAAGATCTAGCTACTGCGGTTGCCAAACAACAGGAAAATGCAAATGAAAAGCCTGTAAATGAAAGTTCAAATCTCTACTTTGAGCTTTCGGAAGATATTTCAGAGTATCAAATATCCAAAGAGGATCAGGCACTGCAAAACCAGACCGAAAGCGATGTGATGATGGTTGTCGATCGCTATACCGGTGAAGACGGTTATTTTACATTTTATGCCGGAACGAATGGCATCTACTCCTTTTTGACCGAAGAGGGACAAGAGATTCTAGCTAATGCTTATGGATACGATATTGCCAATCCGATCAACCACGCCGCTTATCAAAATGCCTCCAGTTTTAAAGAGCAGATGCAGTATCTCTCCGACTGGGCGGAATTTGAAAAACTCCGTTATAGCGCCGATGAAGCCGGCATAGCTCAAAGCGATTTTTTAAGCAAATATTCACCTGACAACTACCCACAAAGCGCTGATAGCACGCGCGTCTATTCCAATTTTCACTACAAATCTGAAAACGATATAGAGGTTGGCGATTACAGAGAATCTTTTAAAAACCTCTATCGTATCTCTGAGAATATTGATAAAGACACCTTTAAGAGATTATATGGCGAGTATATGGAGCTAGTAACACCTCTTCTTGAGAGCACTAATCTACTTCTGAGCTGGAAGCAAAGTGATAGCTTTCTTGACGCCATTCACTCGGAAATTCCAACCAAAGGATTTTCAAAAGCGCAATGGATGGAGTATTTTGAGAACAATAAAAGTGAACTCAGCCATATACTTGAGATTAACCCCAATCTACAAGAAAAGATGAAGAGACAGATTGAAAAACATATTGATTATTTTGACAATCTTACAACCGATCTTAAAGAACTTTGGAATTACGGGGATTTGGATATCGCTGTTTGAACCTGTCAAAATGTAGGTGGGAAATAGGTGGGAATTTTGCTTTCGTCTCTTTTTAAGAAAGTAGGAAAAAACTATATATAAAGAGGTGGAATTTGGTTGCGGAAACAGGATTTGAACCTGTGACCTTCGGGTTATGAGCCCGACGAGCTACCGAACTGCTCTATTCCGCGATAGTTACCTGAATCAGGTGCGTGGATGGGGTAGAGGGATTCGAACCCCCGGATGACTGGACCAAAACCAGTTGCCTTACCGCTTGGCGATACCCCAATATTTTGAGAGATTGCAAAGTGAAAGAATTGGTTGCGGAAACAGGATTTGAACCTGTGACCTTCGGGTTATGAGCCCGACGAGCTACCGAACTGCTCTATTCCGCGACACTAAAAATAATGGATGGGGTAGAGGGATTCGAACCCCCGGATGACTGGACCAAAACCAGTTGCCTTACCGCTTGGCGATACCCCAATCCACGCACTACCTACTTGGTAATGAGGCCGAAATTATAGTCAATAGAGGCGCTTTTGTCAAGTCTTAGTTTGTTTGGTTATAATCCTGTCAATTATCTATACATGTAAAGAGGGTGGAGATGACACCAATCGAGCGCGTTAAAGAAGCAATTGAGGCATTTAAAAGAGGGGAAATGGTCATTATGGCCGATGATGAAGATCGTGAGAATGAAGGCGATCTTGTCTACGCATCCACATTTTCAACACCGGAACATGTCAATTTTATGGCGACGCACGCCAAGGGGCTGATATGCGTGTCGCTCAATACCGAGATTGCCCGCAGACTCGAACTTACACCGATGGTCAGTTCTAACACGTCCATGCATGAAACCGCGTTTACGGTCTCTGTGGACGCTACGGCAGCCCGAACCGGCATTTCGGCTCCTGAACGTGATATGACCATCAAAATACTTGCCAATCCGCTGAGCCATCCGCGAGAACTTGTCAAACCCGGACATATCTTCCCGCTGATTGCCAAAGAGGGTGGAACGCTGGTGCGTACGGGCCATACGGAAGGTTCTATTGACCTCTGCCGTCTCGCCGGGCTTGCGGAATCAGCCGTCATCTGCGAGATTATGAAAGAAGACGGCAGTATGGCACGCCGCGACGATCTGAATATTTTTGCCAAAAAACACAATCTGAAAACCGTCTATATCTCCGATATTGTTGAGTACCGTCTGGCGAATGAGATGCTGGTGTATGCTACGTCACAGGAGGAGATCGAGTTTTTCGGCGTCAATGTCCGCAAAAATACTTTTATCGATCATGAACGAAATCTTCATACGGCCATTATCTTTTACAGTGCCAATGAAACTTCAAATGTTAAAGTGCATAACATTGTTTCTGATATCGATCTGCTTTTGAACCAGCAGCGCTACAGCCATCTGATTGAGAGCATAGATTATCTCAAACATAACGGTGGTGTGTTACTTTTTATCGATCGTCCGAACCATCAGCTCCCTTCTATGAAAGAGTATGGTGTCGGTGCACAGATACTCAAGGCGCTCGGTATAAAAAAGATGCGTCTTCTCTGCAGCGGAAGCATGCCGGATCTTTCGGCTTTAAGCGGTTTTGGTCTTGAGATCGCCGAAACGATTACACTCGAAGCCTGATGAGGCCATCGGAGCGCAACGAACTGCGTCAGATTATTGCACAGCAGCTTGAACATCTTGCAGATGAGATACAAGCGCTTGAAAAACGGCTTGAACCGATAGCTCCGGACTGTTCTCTGGGACGTCTGACACGTTTCGAAGCTATGGGCGAGCAGCAGATCGCCGAGCATGCGCTGCTGGAGGCACAAAAACGCTATCACCGTCTTTCGTATGCGTGTCGGAAGATTGAAGAGGAGGGTTTTGGTATCTGCAGCGAATGTGACGAGCCTATCGCATTGGAACGGCTCAGGATTGTTCCCGAATCGACACTCTGTATCGCCTGCGCCAATGAGCGAGGCTAGTGCGCCGTTTCCAGATAGCGCTCCAGTTCATGTTTGAGTGACTCCGGAATCCGGATAGGCTTTCCCTCATGGCTCAGAAATACCAGTTTGATTGTCATACTGAAGAGTTTTTCGTCCGCTTTAAATATCTCCTGAAGCATCGTAAAGGATGCACCCTGAAAACCGACAAGCGCGCTCTTTACATGTAAAAGGTCCGCGAACCTGGCCGGACGTAAATACTCCGCCTGAATCGAACGGGCTACAAAATGCCCCTCTTTTAAAACCGGAGAGTCGCCATTTTTAAAAAACAGTTCGCTGCGTGCCCGTTCGCAAAAATTGAGATAGTTGGAGTGGTAGACGACACCGCCGAGATCGGTGTCTTCATAGTAGACGCGGATGCGCATATCTGCGATGCTTTGTGTAGCATGAGATGTTTCAAGGCTGCTCATCAAGCGCCTCGCTGATTAAAGAAAATTTGGCATATCCCGGGGTGACAAGTGTGATAGGATAGAGCACTTGCGAATCGCTTATATCCAGAGGATATTCCCGTTCACCTCGGGTTCGATTGTGGTAGAGGTAGTCAATACCGATGGTGGTCGCATAGTTGATCCAGTCATACTGAATGTCATTGTTGAGCAGATTATTGGCTTCAAGAATGACGTTGTTCTGCAAAGTGATGGAATTGGCAATAATCATGTTCCGACGGTCCTGAGACTGTGTAACGGTAAAGAGAAGCGGATCGTAATTGATCTGTGTTGATAGAATATTGGTGGCATTCACATCATAGAGTGTCAGCTGTGTCATGACAAGGGCGCTTTTTACGACAGGCGTGTTGAGAAAAAACGAGGCATATTCCAGCCGTTTATTGGCATCGAGCGGATATTTCAGATTGGATGTCTTCTGGTCGATGCCATAGCTGTAGATATGGCGATCCTCGGTGGCACCGTCTTGCAAAATATAGCTGTCACGGGCCTGATCTTTAAGCTTGTTCCCAAGCGGCGATTCGTCATAGAAGATCACCAGCGGATCGTGGCTGTAATCGAGCAGGGTATCGATTTGACGCTGATAGTCGATTCCGCCGAATATGATGTTGGATCGGGTCGCATTCATTTCGTTTTTATTGACGGTCGGAATGTATATGGTCAGATTGTTGGGCTGATGAATGATGTTGTTGGCCCCTTCCATTGTAAGCGGTGCGATCACCTGTGCATATCCCTCGTCCATGATGGACGTGAGTGCTTTGGTGATGGACGCGGGGGTCTCGTCTTCGATATGAAAACTTTTGAGCTCGTATTGGCTGTTCTGCGTCAACAGGTAGGCAAAAATGGCATTGGTCGTTGACTGGGCATACCGCCCGATCTGACGATGCGGCAGCAGCAGGGCAATACGAAAATCATTTCCCTGATGCTGTGAGGCAAGGTTAAACAGGGCCATATGAATCATGCGCGCTTCATTGAGTTCCTGATCCTCGAGCGCATGATTGGCATAGGAGAGAAACGAAAAAATCTGTCCGTATTCGAGCTGTTGCTGCAGACAGGCCGTATCGCAATCTTCAATCTCAAGATTCTGAATATACGTGACCGGCAGCGGAATATTAGAAATAAGATAGCTTTCTGCCAAAAGCCAGAGGGGAAGCAAGAGCAGCAGAATTTTCACAGCAATCCTTTAATGGTTTGAAGGTCATGCATCGCCACGCGTTTAAGTGAGGGGTTTCGCAGCAGAAACGCTGGGTGGTAAATCGGTACGACCAGAGCATTGCCAAAACGTATCTGCTGTCCCCGGACCTGTTCAAACGGTGTCGTGTCACCGGTAAGCAGCTCATACGCTTCGGGTCCAAGCGCCATGATGACTTTGGGAGAAACCAATTCAATCTGCTTAAATAGGTACGCTTTGCAACTTTGTATTTCGGAATTGGAGGGAAGTTGTGCTCCCAACGGTTTGCACTTGACACCATGCGTGATGTAGAGCGATGCGACATCCATATACAGAACGTTCTCAATCATTTTTTTAAGCGTGGTGCCCGAACGTCCCGCGTAATAACTGTTGCTTTCATCTACAGCCGTAGAAATAAAGGCATCAAGAATCATCAAATCGGCATTAGGATTGCCGTAACCACTCATACTTTGAGTCCGGGATTTGCTCAGATCGCATAAATGACATTGCCGGATCATGGATGAGAGCTGTCCAAGGCTTTGTGGCAGAATGGTATTTTCATGCTTTTGATTGACAACAATGGGATCACTGTAGTGAAAACCGAGTGACTGAAGCCGATAAAGGTTTTGAAGAACCAGCAGATTTTGTACGGATCGCATAAGAAATGGAGTATAGCGAAAGTGGGTATAATTTCAGAAACATTGGAGTCATGATGGGACAAAAATCACTCGATAAGAAAAAAGCCAAAGAGATGCAGCGTGCGATCAACCAGCTGCAAAAAGAGCTGGGTGAGGAGATTATCGCAGTGTTTAAAGATGCAGGTAAAGCACTTGATCTGGCGGAATTGATTGAAATTTACCCGGAGAATGAGCGCAAAACGCAAAATGATGCCAAAACTTTTAAAAGTTACCTGCAATTGGGACTTGGACCACTGGTTCAAAACGGTCAGCTCAGACAGCTGCCTGTCAGTTCCGACGGCAAACACCGTCTGGAACTTGCCCGGAGCTGATCAGGCTCCCGGAACAATATAGTCAATCACATTGTCGTCTTCTACGGAGGACTCCTTGTGCTGCATGGCCATGTGCAGATTATTCATGGAACGTGTGACCATGTCTTTGACTTCATCTGTAAGATTGACCGATGTGATGCCGGCACTGCACTGCTCATGCGGATAGGCGTTATGAAGCTTATGGAGCATGTTTTCAGCAGCTTTGTAGGCATCGGAATGGGCGACACAGTCGAAGACGACACAGACAAAGTTCTGATCAAGTGCAATTACTTTGTCACTTTTCCTGACATTCTCCCGAATGAACTGTGCCGTCATAGGATGGGTCGAATGAAAGATTGAAATACTGAATGGAATGTTATAACGCTGAAAACGGTAAAGCTCATCGTTGATAAATGCTTCGAGTTCATCACTCTTTTCAAGCAGTTTGGCGCGAAGGTACAAGGTATCCATCTATCACCTCCAATGAAAAACATTATAACAGTTTCTTCGTCATCCTGTGACATAAATCTTTTGAACTTTACAAAGGTGAGACTTAAAAAGAAAAACTTTCGCGCATCACCGCTTCACTTTGCACGGCATCGTATTGTTCCCGGGTGAAGAGGCGGTTGGCAAGAACTCCCTGACCCAGGAGCATTTCGGAACCGTCGATTGACGGAATCCCGATACGACTGCACTGTTCAAGAAAGGGCGTTTTGGTACCGTAGATCGCATCGGCACCGTAGCGTGATGCTTTGAACACGGGTTCAAGAAGTTCAAGCGGCAGTGGTAACTCTTGTGCGTTCAGTCCTGCCGAAGTCGTATTGAGAACCAGATCGAAGCCGGAGGGATCAAACGTTTCCCAGGTGTGTGTCGTGACATCCAATGCTTTAAAATACTCCAGACGTGCGACAGAACGGTTTAAAACGGTAACGCGATAGCCTTCATCTATAAAACGCTGCGTGAGTGCTTTGGCAGTACCTCCGGCTCCGAGAACCAGCACCTTTTGAATGTTTTCAAAATGACGGATTGCAAACATAAAACCGTCCGCATCAGTGTTATAACCGATAAGGCGTCCGTTTTCATTGATGAGCGTATTAACGACGCCTATGTGTTTGGCAAAACCGCGTACTTCGTCGCAGGCTGCAAATGCCGCTTCTTTATGCGGCACCGTCACATTGGCACCGCTGAGGCCGAGTTTGAAAAATGTCG
Organism: Sulfurimonadaceae bacterium; assembly: GCA_050305515.1. Lineage (GTDB taxonomy): Bacteria > Campylobacterota > Campylobacteria > Campylobacterales > Sulfurimonadaceae > JAFGUB01. The sequence goes on along the minus strand of JBNLFL010000034.1, from coordinate 111,575 downwards.
ATTTGAGCAAAGCACCGTCGTGAAGATGAATTCGGGTGTAACAGGCGTTTACATGTAAAGAGCGGAAAAGGTGGTTGTGCATCAGCGGCGAGCGCGAGTGCGCTACCGGATCTCCGAAAATGGCGAAAAGGGCTCTCATGCTTTCAGGTCGTTCAGTGAACTGGTGAGGGCTCCGAGTTTGTTCTGGACTTCGAGATATTCCAGTTCATGCTGGGAGTCGGCAACGATACCCGCGCCTGCCTGAAGAATGATTTTGTCGGGCTGAATCAGTGCGGTACGAATGGTGATGGCACTGTCCATATTGCCGTCAAAACCGAAGTAGCCGACGGCACCGCTGTAAAAACCGCGTTTAAGCCCTTCAAATTCGGCGATAAGCTCCATTGCCCGGATTTTTGGTGCTCCCGTCATGGTACCGGCGGTGAATACTGCGGCAAAAAGGTCGAACATGTCTTTGTCGTCTCGCAACTCGGCCGTGACATCGCTGACAATATGCATGACGTGCGAATAGCGTTCAATGTGCATCATGTCGTGAACCTTGACGCTTCCGGTCCTGGCTACGCGTCCCACATCGTTACGTCCCAAATCGATCAGCATCAGGTGCTCGGCGCGCTCTTTGGGATCTGAGAGAAGCTCTTCTTCAAGCTCTTTGTCACGCTCCTTGGTCGCACCGCGTTTGCGGGTACCGGCAATCGGACGCAGGAGCAGAGAACCCTCCTGCAACCGTATCATTACTTCGGGAGAACTGCCGACAATGTTATAGTCCTCATACTCCATCAAATACATGTAAGGCGAAGGATTTTTGGTGCGCAGGATCCGGTAAAAACTGAAAGGGTCGACTTTGGCGTGCTGGGTATAGCGATTGGTCATCAGAATCTGAAAGACATCGCCGCTACGTACCATCGCTTTGGACTGATCCACCATAGTGAAAAATTTCTCTTTGTCAAAAGCGAAGCTGCCGCCTTTATCATCCGCAACGGGTATCAGTGGTATGTAATTGTATTGTGACTTCAGGAGTGATTCGATGGTTGCGAATTGGGTATCATCTATCGCACTCATGAGTGTAATCTTATGATTACGGTGTGAATAGACGAGTACCTGCTTGGGAAGTATGAGATCCATATCCGGCGTATGCATCTCATCCGTCAAAGTGTCCATATAGGGCTTGAGAACCGGTTCGAAGACCTTGACCATATCGTAACCGATAAAACCGATGAAGCCGTCGACATAACCGACGCCAAGTGCTTTGGCACGCTGGAGGTAGTAGTTATGGTCAATGTTATGATAGTAGGTTTTTAAAAATTCGAAGGGTGAAACATCCAGAAGGGTGCTCTGACCATTGCCGTCCGTGTAGCGTGTCTGATTGTCCTGATAGCTCAGGCGTTCGCGTGCACCGATAATGACAATACTGAAATCACCGCCGGAGTTGCTGGCACTTTCAAAGAGAAAGGTTATTTCGTCTTTGAAGTGGGATTTTAGCTTTTGATACACCGCGATGGGTGCAAACTGATCGAGAGTAAATTGTATCGCGTGGATCACATTACACCTTTGTCAGGAAGGCACCTGCTTCTATTTTCTGACGCACGGTATTGAGAGATTTTCTGGCATCTTTTTCACTCTCAAAAGGACCAACAAGCACTTTTGTAATGGTTTTCCCGTTCATTTCAACGTTATGCAGAATATAGCTCATGCCATTGTTCTGAATCTTTTTGAGCAGTGCATCGGAGGGAGAAAGACGCGAGAACGATCCGACCTGAATGTAATGCGTACCTTTTGCAACAGCTGCGGGAGCGGCAGGTTTTGACGGCGCAGGTTTGGCAACCGTTTTCTGAACAGTGGCCGGCTTTTCTGGAACACGTTCAACTACGGTTGAAGGCGATGCGGCTTTAGGCGGTGTCAGAGGTTCCGGCTCAATGATAACGACTTCTTCTTCACTGACCCCTCCCTTATTTTGCATGCTTTCTTCTTTGAGTTTCTGAGCGATTTTGTTGAGTTTGTCATTTTCATCAACATTTTCCTCAATCACTTCGACCGGTTCAAACAGCGGATCTTCCTGGGCATTTACCGTTTGTGTGGCCGGTTCAGGCGGCAGTACGGCCTGAGGCAGATTGTTGGTGCCCTCTGACTGCAGGGAATTCATAATGACGATGACAATGATAAGTATCAGTGCCAGGGTTGCAACGGCCAGCAACAGTTTTTTATTGCCCCCATTGGAACCGGATTTATTCAGGATGATGTCGTTAAGTTCGTTCTTTTCTTCCATACCAAAGCTCCTTACATATGTTTAGACCATGAAGCGCCGCGCTCTTTGGCGAAGACTTCATAGGGGACGTTGAGAATATTGTACTCCGGCGGCAATTCATCGGTAGGAAACATGCGCCACTGTTTTGGCTGTTTGGCAGCCAGTTTGAGTGAAATGATTTTACCTAATTGATAGGCTTCCTGCAATGTTGTATGTCCTTTATGGATGTAAACATGCAGATGGCCCTCTGTTTTTGTCGTGAATGCGGTAAAGTTGATAAAACCCTCTTCGCGCAGTAACAACTGCGCTTTATGGTAAAAGCGTTCCGGATCCCGACCGTTGTAATCAATAACAATGTTTTCCACTTTATTCATACGGTTAATGAGGGAATGAGCAACAGTGATCTCGCCTTTGAGGTGCTGGTTGATGATGGACTGTGTCAGTGTTTTATCAACTTTTTCATATTTGTTGAAGAACGTACGCCCTTTGTAGCTGATCTTGTCGATCACGCTGTCACTCTTTTGCCAGTAGTGGTCGGTGATCATTTTTATCAGTTTCAAATCCATTGCAGATACGGGCATACGCTTTTCCTTTTTAGTACGTTGGTTGGTTGTAGATGATGAAATTCTGCGCGAGTGCTTTGAGCTCCTCTTTGATGGCAGCGTGTTTGCTTTCGTTTTCAATGTCATCCAGAACATCGGCAATGCGGTTGGCAATGAGCTCAAACTCTTGCTCTTTCATACCGCGTGACGTGAGTGCCGGAGAACCGATGCGGATGCCGGAAGTTACAAACGGCGATCGGGTTTCTCCGGGAACCGTGTTTTTGTTGACGGTGATACCGGCGCGTCCAAGCGCTGCATCGGCATCTTTACCGCTGAACGGTTTGTCAAGGAACGAGACCAGAACAAGGTGATTGTCAGTTCCGCCGCTCACAACGTCATAACCGCGCTTGATGAGGACATCTGCAAGAACACCGGCGTTAGCCTTGACCTGTCTGGCATAGGTTTTCCATGCATCGGAGAGGTTGTATTTGAAACCGACGGCTTTTGCGGCAATAACGTGGACCAGCGGTCCACCCTGAAGACCTGGGAAAATAGCCGAATTGATCTTTTTGGCAATCTCCTCATCGTTCGTCATGATCATACCACCGCGAGGCCCTGCAAGCGTTTTGTGTGTGGTAGTGGTGACGATATCCGCATACGGGAACGGGCTGGGGTGTTCGCCGGCAGCAACCAGACCTGCAATGTGCGCAATGTCTGCAAAAAGCAGCGCGCCGACGGCATCGGCGATTTCGCGGAAACGTTTGAAGTCAATCTCGCGGGCATAGGCAGAAGCACCGCAGACAATGATTTTTGGCTGGACGATTTTGGCAATGTCAAGAACACGGTCATAGTTGATACGGCCGTCAAGCTCGACACCGTAGGTGAAGCTGTGATAGTTTTTACCCGAAAAGCTGACCTTTGAACCGTGTGTCAGGTGTCCGCCGTGACTCAGATCCATACCGAGCAGTTTGTCACCCGCCTGAAGCAGCGCAGCATAGACCGCGCCGTTTGCCTGAGATCCGGAATGCGGCTGCACATTGGCAAAATTACAGCCAAAGAGTTCGCAGGCACGGTCAATCGCAAGTTGTTCGACCTGATCGGCAAATTCGCAGCCGCCGTAGTAGCGTTTGTACGGATAGCCTTCAGCGTATTTGTTGGTAAAAACAGAACCCATCGCTTCCATAACGGCGGGCAGGGTAAAGTTTTCAGATGCGATCATCTCAAGATGATCGGATTGACGTTCGAGCTCCTGCTCGCACAGTGCGTAGATATCGTTGTCAAACTCTTTTAAAAAACTCATTCGTGTTCCTCTGTTGTGTTGGTTTCGGTATGTAAAGGTTTCATTGCGGGGAAGAGCAGCACATCACGAATGGAGTGCTCGTTGGTCAGCAGCATCACCAGACGGTCGATACCGATGCCCTGTCCGGCGGTCGGTGCCATGCCGTAGGAGAGGGCGGTGACGAAGTCCTCATCCATTTCGTGCGCTTCGTCATCACCACGCTCTTTGGATGCCATCTGCGCTTCAAAACGGCTTAGCTGATCGAGAGGATCGTTAAGCTCGCTGAAAGCGTTGGCGATTTCACGGCCTGCAACAAAAAGCTCAAACCGCTCTGTAATGGCAGGATTTGTGTCGCTGCGGCGCGCCAGCGGCGAGATCTCGACAGGGTAGTCGGTAATAAAGGTCGGGTTGATCAGTTTACTTTCGACAAATGCGTCAAAAAGCTCGCCCTGAAGCTCACCGAGGCTGAGGGCGTTATTGGCTTCAAGTCCTTTGGAACGCAAAAAGTCCAGAATAGCGGTTTTGTCGTTGACGATGTTTTCAGGGACGCCGCCGATCTTGTGAAGCGAATCTGCAAGAGGAATTTCTGTGAATTGGCCGAAATCGACTTTCATATCGCCATAAGGCAGGATTGTGGGTAGATCCAGATGATCGAAAAGGTATTCGAAATACTCTTTGGTAATCGCGATCAGGTCTTTGTAGGTTTTATAGGCCCAGTAAAACTCGATAGAAGTGAACTCGGGGTTGTGTGTCGCATCCATACCTTCATTGCGAAAGTTGCGGTTAATCTCGAAAACGGCTTCAAACCCTCCGACAATCAGGCGTTTGAGGTAGAGTTCGGGAGCAATGCGCAGATAGCGGTCGATACCCAGTGCGTTGTGGTGGGTTACAAATGGCTTTGCGTTCGCGCCGCCGGCGATCGGATGCATCATCGGAGTCTCCACTTCGAGAAGACCTTTCTCTTCGAAGAAACGTCGTGTCAGGCTGATAACGCGTGAACGGATCTGGAACGTCTTGCGCACATCAGCGTTCATGATCAGGTCAAGATAGCGTTGGCGGTAACGGATCTCTTTGTCGGTCACTCCGTGGAATTTTTCAGGAAGCGGCGAAATTGCTTTGGTCAGCAGGGAGAGTTCGCTTACATGTAAAGAGAGCTCACCCTGATTGGTGACAAAAGGATAGCCGCCGACTTCAATGATGTCGCCGACTTCGATCTCTTTTTTAAAGATTTCATTATAGAAGCCTTCGGGAAGGTTGTCGCGAGCGACGTAAACCTGCAGCATACCGCTTTCATCTTCAATCTTCAGAAAACTTGCCTTGCCCATCAGGCGGAAAAATTTGATCCGCCCCGCTACGATGTAGTGGCGGTTTTCATCACGTCGGGTTTCCATCTCCGCAACGTCACTGTTGACGTTGAGATATTTGGCTATAGTCGTATTGCGTCTGGAATCGTTGGAGTAGGGGTTGAAACCCGCCGCTTTAAGGCGCTCCGATTTTTCGATTCGCTGTTGCACATAAGGGTTGTCAAAAAGCAATCAGTGTCCTTTATTCTGGCACGCTTTGCAAATACCGTAGATTTGCATCGAGTGGTCTTGCATCAAGAAGCCGAGTTCTTCGGCAATTTTGTGTTGGCGTTCTTCGATGGCTTTATCAACGAACTCCGTGATCGTACCGCACTGGGTACAGATCATATGGTCGTGGTGCTCTTTGGCGCCAAGTTCATATTTTTTCCCCTGGGCACCAAAAGAGAGCGATGTTACCATCTCCGATTCTTCGAGCAAAGAGAGGGTTCGATAGACCGTTGCGATACCTGTCTTGAGCTCCGGGTACTTCTCTTTTATCAGCTGGTGAAGCGACTCCGGAGTCAGGTGCTCGTCACTGGTGTAAAGTGTTTCGAGAATCACCTCTCTTTGAATGGTGTATTTATAGCCGTTTTTCTTGAGAAGCTCTTTAAAACGGCTCAAAAGTGTTTCATATTCGACGGTACGCTGTGAAAAATCGGTTTCGGTTTCAGTACGTGTCATTTCTGCTACTCCTGCTGTTCCGGCAGCTTCGCTTTGACCTCGTCCACCATGGCTTTGGCCTGATCGCTAACCGCTTTCGTTGCGGCATCGGCTGCTTTTTTTGTGCTTTCCGTAACGGTTGCGTTGATATCGGAGCTGAGTTCTGTCGGGTCGATATGCATGATGACATCACCTACTTCAACGAGAACGGGAAAGAGAATACTCTCTTCCATAACCGGCGCGAGGTTGTTATGAATAGCCTTGACATTGTTCATTGCAAAGATGATGACGGCAGCAATGAGAAAAAATTTTCCGCTCCCGACAATAAAACCGAAAAGTTTGTCAACCGGACCCAGACCGCTCTCTTTGCTGATTTTTTTGAACAACGCTCCCAGAAGAATCATGGAAACCCAAAAGAGGGCGAGTGTGATTAAAAATCCTGTAAAGCTGATGGCAGGCTGGTTGTCAAAATGGAAAATAAGATCATTAATTGATGCTCCCAGTGCACTGCCGAAACGTGACGCGATGAAAATACCGCCGATGATGCCGATAAGGCCGAAGAGCTCTTTGAAAAAACCGTTAATAATACCCTTAAGACCCAGAAGCAGTACAATGACGCCAACGATAATATCGAAATAGTGTAGATGCATAAAATTTTATCCTTTGTCACAGACTTGAAGTTGGTTTTTGCCCTGTTCCTTAGCTTGATACAGTGCTTTGTCGGCGCGTGAAAGAATGGATTCGAGTGTATCGTTGGGGCGGCAGTGCGCGATACCGATACTCAGCGTGATGGACATCTGCCGATCTTTGAAGAGCAATTTGTTGTTACGCACGATTTCAATGATGCGCTCGGCAACCTGAATGGAACCAGTTTTATCCGTCCGGTTGAGGATAATGACGAATTCTTCACCGCCGTAGCGGAAGACTTTATCGCCTTCACGCATGGTTTTCTTGAAAATATTGGCCAGAAAAATAAGCACTTTGTCGCCTGCAAGGTGACCGTAGGTATCGTTGACATGTTTGAAATCGTCAATGTCGATCATCAAAAGATGAAACTGTTTGGCAAAACCGTCGCGATCACAGCTTTGCGTAATATACTCTTCAAGGGAACGGCGGTTGAGAACACGGGTAAGCGGATCGATGGAAGATTTGACTTCCAAGTCTTTGATCTGCGTCATCAATTCCGTGATTGTTTTATTGGCCCGGGTGATCTCCTGCTGCATGTGTTCCTGAACCGCCTGAAAACGTTCTGCAATGGTTGTAGAGTCGATCAGCCGCTCTTCAGCGTTCTGATCGAGAATTTCTCTTTGGCGTTCATTGATGCTGTGCATGACGTCATTGGTGTTCTGATACGATTCGAGTCCCTGTTTGGCGATTGCCTGATATTCGGCATCGAAAGTCAGTTGTGGTGAATGCAGGTCCAGCGGAAGATGGAAAGAGCTCAGGAAGAGCTTTTGTGCAATGTCATGTAGAAAATCGATGATCTGACTCTCCACGACATGATCGCTTTTCTGATTCCCGAGGTGAGAGATGATCTCATTATAGACTTCAGTAACAATGGCTTTCGCATCGCTTTTGTTCATGGGACCTGCCTGGAACTCTTGTGGGCTTTGAGGTCATATTATAGCACCGACAGGCAAAAATTCTGATTAAATCCCGGTATTGAGAGTCGTTATCTCTTTCAAAATAGTGGTTAATCAGTCCATATTTAGGTTGTTGTGATAAAATCCTGACTCTTAAAAAATAGAAAGGTTCTGAAAATGAGTATTTGGACTCCCGACAGCTGGAGAAATTTTCCAATTAAGCAGCAGCCGCATTATGAAGACCAGGAACATCTCAAACGGGTCGAGGCAGAGCTGCGCAACAACCCGCCTCTGGTATTTGCAGGCGAAGCCCGAAACCTTAAAAAACAGCTGGCCGACGTTGCGGCCGGTAATGCTTTTTTACTTCAGGGCGGCGATTGTGCCGAGAGCTTTTCCGAGTTTCATGCCAGCAATATCCGCGATACGTTTAAAGTACTTCTTCAGATGGCAGTCGTTCTGACTTACGCCGGGGGTGTTCCTGTTGTTAAAATCGGACGTGTCGGAGGACAGTTCGCCAAGCCGCGTTCTGCCGATAACGAAACCATTGACGGCGTCACGCTGCCAAGCTATCGCGGTGATATCATTAACAGCGTCGATTTTACGCCTGAAGCACGTATCCCCGATCCGGAGCGTATGGTCAAGGCCTACAATCAGTCTGCCGCGACGCTGAACCTTCTTCGTGCTTTTGCTTCGGGCGGTCTGGCCGATCTGCATCAGGTTCACAAATGGAACCTTGGGTTTGCGATGCAGAATGAGGTAAGTGAAAAATATGAAGAGCTTGCACGCCGCATTGAAGACTCACTGCGTTTCATGGAAGCGTGCGGTGTGACATCACGCACCTATCGCACCCTGCGTGAAACCGATTTCTATACATCACATGAAGCGCTGCTACTCAACTATGAACAGGCGTTTACACGTCAGGATTCCCTGACCGGTGACTGGTATGATGTTTCGGCACACATGCTCTGGATCGGGGACCGAACCCGTGAACTTGATGGGGCGCATATCGAGTTCATGCGCGGTATTAACAACCCGATCGGTGTCAAATGCGGACCAAGTATGGAACCTGATGATCTGCTGCGTCTTTGTGAAGCGCTGAATCCTCAAAACGAGGCCGGACGTCTGAACCTTATTGTTCGCATGGGTGCCAACAAAGTACTTGAAGGGATGCCACGTCTGGTCCGTGCCGTCAAAGAGGCTGGACACAATGTGGTGTGGAGCTGTGACCCGATGCACGGCAACGTCTATAAAACGGCTAACGGATTCAAATCGCGTCCGGTTGATGCCATCTTGACAGAGATGAAAGAGTTTTTCCAGGTTCACAAAACGGAAGGTACGGTTGCCGGCGGCGTCCACCTTGAAATGACGGGAACCAATGTCACCGAGTGTACTGGCGGCACATTCGTTGTTACGGAAGAGGACCTCTCAAGCCGTTATCACACCCACTGTGATCCGCGTCTTAATGCCGATCAGTCTCTGGAACTGGCATTCATGATCGCCGATACGCTGAAAGAATCCCGCAACTAAACACTACATGTAAAGCAGGTCTTTACATGTAACATTTCTCAAAACCCCTTTTTCTTCTGAAAACGGATGGCGGCGATCAGATCGACTGAATCATCCGCATCAGCTCATCCGGTCGGTTCGAGAACTGGATCGCACTCTCTTTGGTAATCATTTTTTTACGCAGATATTCGACCAGTTCCTGTGTCTGGGTTATCATACCGGTTCCTGCCTGATTGAGCTGCATCTGGGAGTAGAGCTGATGCACTTTGTCTTCGCGAATCAGGTTCGCAATAGCCGGGTTGGTAATGAAAATTTCCTGCGCAGCAACACGCCCTCCGCCGATTTTTGGCAGCAGGGCCTGTGAAATGACCGCTACTAACGATGTTGAAAGCTGGGCACGCACCTGGGGCTGCTCTTCGCCGGCGAAGACGTCAATGATACGGTTGATCGTCTGCGGTGCCGAGTTCGTATGCAGGGTTCCGAAAACGAGGTGACCAGTTTCTGCGGCGGTCATTGCAGCTGAAATCGTTTCGCGGTCGCGCATCTCCCCGATGAGGATAACGTCGGGGTCTTCACGCATGGCAAATTTGAGTGCCGAGGCGAAGCTGCCGGTATCAGTACCGATGTTGCGGTGCGAGAAGAGACACTTTTTGTTCTGATGTACAAACTCCACCGGATCTTCAACAGTGATGATGTGTTTGGATTCTGTCATATTGATTTCGTTGAGCATCGCTGCAAGTGTGGTCGATTTACCGCTACCGGTTGGACCGGTCACCAGAATAAGACCTTTTTCCCGTTTGATAATCTCTTTGAAGATCGCTTTGGAACCCAATTGATCCAGCGAAGGAATATCGATGGGAATAATACGAAAAGCACAGGCGATGTCGCCCATGGTGCGGTAGTAGTTGGCACGAAATCGGCCGACATCGGGAATGACGATCGAGAAGTCAAGCTCCCAGTCCTCTTCGAATGCTTTCTTCTGTTTCTCCGTCAGGAGCGTATAGGCCATCTGCTCGACATCTTCGCCGTTAAGAACGGGAAGATTCAGCGGAACCAGTTTGCCGTCGATCCGGATCTGGGGTTCGGAACGGGTGACCAGGTGCAGGTCTGATGCCTTGTAGGCGACAACGCTTTTAAGCAGTTTTTGAATATCCAGTCCTTGACTCATAGAAAGACTCCTTCATATTGGTTACTATTAAAACCGACCAGAATACCGTTGTCATGGACGACAACCGGGCGTTTGATCAGCAGGTTATGCTCGCACAGGAGGTTTTTTTTGTCACTCTCATCGAGGGCACGTTCGGAAAGTTTCAGGGTACGGTAGGTCGTGCCACGCGTATTGAAAAGCGTTGCCATGGGTACTTCGGCAAGCCACGTTTCGATGATATCGCAGCCAACAGGATCGGTTTTAAAATCAATCAGGCTGTAGGCAATGTCGTGTGCTTTAAAAAAGGCGAGCGCCTTTTTGACACTGTCACAGTTTTTGATGCCGTAGATATGTATCATGCTATTCGATGATTTTCGGAACGATGAAAAAGTGTTCTTCGCTGCGTGGGGCATGGGCGAGAATGTCATCATTGATCGCGGTATCGCATTGGGGCACGTCACTGCGCAGCCGCGTGCTGGCATCGGTCATGGCGAACGTACCGTCCACTTCGCCGGTATCGAGTTCGCTCAGATTGTCAACAAAAGCGATCATTTCGTCCATCTGGGCGATGATTTCGGCGCGCTTGTCATCGGATACCTGGAGATAGGAGAGCTTTTCAAGTTTGCTTAGCAGGGTGTCGTCAACTTGCATGGAATTACCTTGGTCAAAAAATTGTTTGATTGTAACAAAAAAACGATTTAGTTTCGTATTCTTGCATGGATGTCATCGGATTGGGATCAGCTATTAGGCCCAATTAACGTTGCTTGCGCTACTATTATGCACTTTTTTCACGGGAGCATGCTTTGAGTTTAAAAGAGAACATGTCTATGGTCAAAGAGGAGCTCAGCTCTGAAGAGAAATTCTTTGAAAATGCCGTCAAGGCCGAACGTTTTGTCAAACGTTACAAAAAACTGCTGATTGCCGCAGTTGTAGCAGTGGTTCTCGCAGTAGGTGGGAATGCTGTCTATCAGGCGAAAGTGCAGGGTGATATCGAAGCTGCGAATGCCGCGCTGCAGGTACTGCGCAATAACAGCGGTGATGCAAAAGCCGCGGCGACGCTTAGCAAACTCAGTCCGGAGCTGTATGCCGCATGGCAGCTTTCGGAAGCATTGAAAACACAAAATGGCGATTTGCTCGCTTCGCTCAGTGCGGAAGGAATCATTGCCGTCAGTGACGTTGCTGCGTATCAAAAAGCGGTTATGGGTGAAGACGTTGCAGCGCTTGAAGCGTATTCGGAGCGTCCCAAAGCTGTGTACAAAGAGCTTGCGCTGCTTGAACTTGCCGTATTGCTGCTGCGTGACAACCGTGTTGACGAAGCGCATCAGAAGCTTCAGGGTATCAGCAGCGATTCACCGCTTTACCGCTATGCTCAGCCGCTGATGCATTACGGAGTCAAGTAAGGGTGAGACACTTTTATATTACGCTGGCGTTTCTGGCCGCCCTGCTGGCCTTTTCAGGATGCAGCTCCAAAGAGTATTACAAACCCAAAGATGTCGCAGGTGACTGGCCACTGAGTCGTACCCTGCCGGCATCCATTGTCGATAACGCCTATGACGGCGCTGTACTGGAAAATGGCGAGATTCTGACCAAAAAAGGTGAAAGCCCGGTGATGTTGCCTCAGGGATACCGTTTTATCGGCTCCAGCGATGGCTGGATTGTTGCCGGTAGCATTGACGGGACGCTGCTTCTGATTGATGAAAACGGTTCGAGAACACAACAGCGCCTGGAGCTTGGCAAAACCGTTGCCGCCGCGGCGGTGCAGGGCGATATCCTGGCCGTGCTCTTCTCAAGCAACGAAAAAGCGCTCTATGCGCTCTCGACGCAGGAGCTGCTCTACAAAGAGTCTGGCAGTGCGCCAAGTGCCGTTGATTCGCGTATTGCCAATCCCTATTTTCTTAATGAACTGGTACTGTTTCTGACGCTGGACGGAAAAATCGATATTGTCAGTTCTCAAACGCACAAACTGCTTCGTTCGATGATTGTGAGTTCGGAAGAGCACTTCAACAATATCATCTACTTCAATGTCGTGGACAATACGCTTTTCGCCGCAACGACCTATCGTCTGCTTTCTCTGGCGGATCGGGAGATGCGTGCCAGCTACGAATTGCGTGATGTTCTCTTCAACAAAGAAGGCATCTGGCTCTCCACCAAGCAGGGCGAAGTGATTGCATTGACCCCCTCCCTGCAGCTCAAAGCGAAGCAGAAATTTCCTTTTGCCCATTTTCTGGCTATGGCGCTTGTGGACGAGAAACTCTATCTGCTCGAACGTGAAGGCTATCTGATCGAAATGGACAAGGATCTGCAGAATTACCGCGTCTATGACGTTGCTATGGATGACGGCTTCATCTTCGCTTCGGAACACGCTTTTTACGTGGATGACACAACCATTGAACTGAAACGGTGATGTCCGGAGCACTTGAAGCGTTTCTGGAGTACATCACCGTCACCCGCGCACTCAGCCCGCGCACGGTAGATGCCTACCGCAGTGACCTCTCCGATATTGAGCAACATACGTCTAAAACCCTTCTGGAACTCGAATCGCATGAGGTGCTCTCCCGGCTCGCTTCATTCGAAAATCGCCGTACGATCAACCGCAAACTCTCCGCGCTCAATGCTTTTTATGATTTCTGCTACCGCAGTGAATTTCAGGAGACTCCAACCCGTTTTACCCTCTCTAAGATTCCCAAAACACTTCCGAAATTTCTGGAGATACAGACCATACGTACGGCACTGGATCAGATTGACCGCAGTACGTGGATCGGGTTGCGCGATTATGCGCTGATTCTGTTCCTGTATGCATCAGGCCTGCGTATCAGCGAGCTGCTGCAGATGCAGTGGCGCGATATGGAGCAGCAGTGGTTACATGTAAGGCATGGCAAGGGCGAAAAAGAGCGTATGGTGCCTGTTGCGCCTGAAGCACTTGAAGCGATGCAGCGCTATCTGGAAGGTGCACCGTTTGAAAAGCCCTCGATCTGGCTGAACTATAAAGGCGGTGTACTCAGCAGGATTTCCGCCTACAAGATTACGCAGAAATATCTGGGAGTTTCCCCGCATGTGCTGCGCCACTCCTATGCTACGGCCCTGATACTCGGCGGCGCCGATCTGCGCGTGGTTCAGGAGCTGTTGGGCCATGCGTCGCTCAACACGACACAGATATACACCCATCTGCAGCGTCACAATCTGAAAGAGACCCTCGAACGTTGCCATCCTATGGCGCATGAGCCGCTCTAAAGCGTTTACGGTTATTGTGGTTGATTCGGACTAAGTTGCAACGGCTCGTGTTTCTACGGTAACCGGCATGCTGCGGCAGAGCTGACAGATGGGATCGGAAAGCATTGGAGCCTTTACTATGGAACGTCTTTGAATGAATTATGCCAAATCAGGGGAGCCTTGCGCTATGATTGCGTGAATTTATATGCGGAGTAGCATGATGATGAGTGATTTGGAAACCCTGAAGCGAAACCGTTTTTCATCAGCAAGAATGCATGAGCTTAATCCCGCGCAGCTGGGTATCAGAAAAAAAGTGCGCCTTTTTCATGCCCGCGAGAATGACGGCAGTATCAGCGGTGTGATTGCTCTGACTCAAAAGAGCAGGGTTGTACTCAAAGATGTAGCAGTTCTGGAACAGATCATCGAAAAAATGGCGTTTTACAGTCAATCTATCCATAACCGCAAGGTGCTCATCATCGAGGCACCGCTTTGTTCCAAAGCCCGGAACGCACTTGAGGATGAAGGGTGGGATATCGTCTAGATGCTGCTGTGTGACATCGGCAATACCTCCTATCATTTCTACGACGGGACCATCCATCATAAAGTTTCAGTCGCGGATTTTGACCCAGCCTCGATTCAGGAAACGCTCTTCTTTATCAATGTCAACCCCAATGTGGCACCCCTGCTTGAAATGTTACCGCAGTGGATTGATCTGGGATTACATGTAAACAGAGCACGCTATTATGAGACGATGGGCATCGACCGGATCGTCGCCTGCGAAGCGGTAAGTGATGGTGTCATTATTGATGCCGGCAGCGCGATTACGGTTGATCTGATGCAAGGCGGTGTCCATGCCGGAGGCTTTATCTATCCCGGTGTCGAAGCAATGGCTTCATGCTACAAAAGGCTCTCCACACGGCTGGACTACGCTTTTAACTTTGACCTCAATTTGGATACAATGCCAAAAAATTCCCAAGATGCGATCACTTACGGTTTTCTGGCGCCATTGCGCGCCGAAGTGATGCGTCATGACGCGCCGCTTATCCTTACCGGCGGGGATGCACTGCGGCTCTTGCCGTTTTTTCCGCAGGCTACTCACGACGCGCTGCTGCTGTTTAAAGGGATGCAAAAAATCATTGAAGAAGGCGGACTATGCTGACAGTGGCACTACCCAAAGGGCGCATTGCCGAAGATACTCTGGCAATATTTACGAAGATCTTCGGAGAAGCGTTTGTCTTTGACGATCGCAAGCTGATTCTCGAAACTCCAAATTTCAAATTTCTTCTGGTGCGCAATCAGGATGTCGCTACCTACGTCTATCATCAGGCGGCCGATATCGGTGTAGTCGGACTCGATACCATTGAAGAGCAGGGGCTTGATGTGATCCGTCTGCTGAACCTTCAGCGCGGACGCTGCAAAGTGGCAATAGGCATGCGCAAAGGCGAGCGGCTTGACCTTTCCAAGCCCGAGATCAAAGTGGCGACCAAAATGGTCAACATCACCAAACGCTACTTCGCGGAGCGGGCAGTTGCCGCGGATGTCATCAAACTCTACGGTTCTATTGAACTCGCACCGCTGGTGGGTCTTGCCGATATGATCGTCGATATTGTCGAAACCGGTACGACGATGAAACAAAACGGTCTGGAAGTAGTTGAAGAGATCATGGAGTCCACGACGTATCTCATTGCCAATAAAAACAGCTTTTTCGAAAAAAAGAGCGAAGTGCTCGATATTTATGAAAAGATCAATGCCGTCATCAAGGCTGAAACGGCGCAGTGATGGGGCTGGAACTCTACGCACGCGCCGAACATCTTCTGGGGATTGAAGCATCGACGGAAGCGTTGCACACGCTCTATGCCGATCTTCTTTCGCATTATCCGGTAACGACACTGCTTGATATCGGCTGCGGACGCGGTGCTTTGATGCAGCATTTGGCTTCCCGGGGCTTTACATGTAAAGGGATTGATCTGAGCCCGACCATGGTCGCGGCGGCAAAAGCGCAGGGGCTGGATGCGGAGTGTCGGGAACTTGCTGCCATGCGCGAGCACTTTGATGCGGCGGTAGCCGTATTTGACGTCCTTAACTTTCTTCCCGCTGCAGCGTTGGGCGCTTTCATGGCTTCTGTTGCCGATGTTCTGAATCCGGGCGGGATTTTCATTGCCGACATCAATACCCTTCACGGTTTTGTGAATGTGGCGCAGGGAGTGATGGTCGCCGAAGATGCATCGCTCTTTGTTAGTGTGGATGCGGTTTTTGAATCGCCGTTGCTGCTGAGTACCTTCACGCTTTTTGAAAAAAGCGCTCCAGAGTGCTATAAGCGTTCGCAGGAGACGATCATCCAGACATTCCATCCGCTCTCCGCATTTAAAAAACTTCCTTCCCTCAAGCTGATCGAGCAGCGTCCGCTCTCACTTTATGATAAAAATGATAAGATGGTGCTCATATTTAAAAAGGTTATATAATGAGATACCTTCTGCTCTGCGTTGCACTGGTCGCGTCCCTGTGTGCGGAGTACAACAGCAGTGTTGAAAACAATGATACCAATGAATCCAAACTCTATATTGACCACTTTCTTGAGGGCATGGACAGCATGCATGGCTACGTTTCCCATAAAGTCAAGGTGGTCTCAAGCAATGTGGATGCGCAGCTGACAGACTGGACGGCTTCTGTCGATGGTCAGGAAAACAATATCACCCGCAAGAAAAACACTCCTGTCGATGGCAATGCATCGGCTTCCATGTCGGAGTATTTCAGCAGTTTCTTCAAAGATGAAAACTATCTCAATGCCAACAATAAAAGTTATCTTCGGGTCCGCTTGGGACCGGAGTGGAATGAAAAAGCTTCAAATCAGTGGAAAGCACAGTTCAGTTTCAACCTGAACCTTCCTTACACCCAGGATTCGCTCAATCTCTTCATCGGAGAAGATGTCGAAGATGAGATCAGCGATAAAACGCCTTCCCCCAAGGCGGCCGATCCCAGTATCGGAGTGCGCTGGTACATTCCGGATTTTCTGGATGATCTGAAGACCCATTTCAGCGTCGGTGTGCGTGGTATCGATCCCTTTGCCCGTTTTTATCTGAAATACACAACCAACTATTATGACTGGCGCATCTATCCGACGCAGGAGTTTGAATACGGGACTACGGATACCTTTGATACTGACCGCTTCTTTGAAGAGACACGCCTCTATTTTGACAGAAGAATCTCCAAACAGGAGATGGTACGCCTGCTGATGCGCCGCAGTACGGATTCGGAGAAAGAGGGACAGCAGTACGGTGCGACGCTCTCCTACTTTAACACGCTCAACCGGCATAATGTCGGTTTCAACGCCTATATGGCGCTTTCAGGCGATTCACGGTATTTTCTCAACCATCCCGATTATGAGCCAAACGGCAAAGAGCGCACGGGTATCGACAACTACCGTACCGGTGTAGTCTGGAAACAGGGCTTTTTAAGAGAGTGGCTCTTTTACGAGATTGAACCGCTTGTGGAGTGGGACCGTCGCTACGAGTATGATAAAAACTACATTTTCAAAGCAACGCTCGAACTGTGGTTCGGAGATGACTAAAGCAAACTTTTCATCAGTTCGATGTGATAGTTTTCCTGATAGTTGATAAAGTTGAAAAAGCGGGTGAGCTCTTCATCCTCGACCGCTTCCGCCAAACGGCGGCACTCCTCTTTCGCGGCGAGCTCTTCGTCGATGCCGTTCAATACAAATGCATGCAAATCGGTAATTTTGTAGCTCATCTCATGAACTTCGCGGGGCAGGGCTAAAATGCCCATAACGGCCATCATATTGCCGAAGGATTTGAGATGAAAATGCGATTCATTAATAAGATCGTCATAGATGTCGAATTGCTCTTTTGAATCGGTATAGGTCTGCATGTAAAAATAGATGAGAATCAGTTCATACTCTTTGTAGGACTCTTCAAAAAGAAAACGGATCAGTGCATCACGCTGCGTCTGGGTAAGCTGTTTGTCACCGTAGGTCAAATGCCGGTCAAATGCCTGCAAAGGGAGCTGCAAGGCGCTGTCATCCTGCCATGAAAGCAGCTGTTCCATGAAATAACGCTCATCCGTTTCCATGCGATACGAGAGGGCATCGTCACCGTAATACTGCCTGATGGCCTCAAGAGAGTGCAGTAGATGGGCGAACATCTCCGGCATGTCGGTATGTGCGATATGCATGTCAGAACGTCTGAAATGAATATGGCGGTTCTGGCTGCGGTACGCTTTTGCGATCCATTTGAGATGGCGGAATGTTATCTGGGAGTATTCATAAAGCCGCTCTTTGATCTCAGTCTGTGGCGAGGTGAAGGATGCAAAAAGCAGTTGCAGCCAGAGTTCGTGTTTGGCCTGAAAAAGTTCCATGCTCAGGACTCCCCGGTATCGCAGCTTTGGGAAATGGCAATCTTGTGCATCAACGTGTCATCGCCTCCGTCGCGAAGCTGTTTGTTCAAAAGCGCCGCATCGAATGCGGTGAGCACCATATCGGCACAGGCCTGCTGCGATGCCGGAGCCGTAGTAATCTGCTCGCGCATCAGTGCTGCGGCCTTTTTGGCATTTTCCAGGGTGTCTCCCTTGACCATTTCGGTAAACATCGATCCGAGCACGACAGTATCCTGACAGCCGTTGGTGGCATATCCGATATTGCGGAGTATGTCTTTCGTTACATGTAAGTATACGATAACAAACTCCTGCGTCTGCGGGTCATACCCCATTCCGACACCGTTATGCGGCTCGATCTGGCCGTAGTTTTTCGGGTGCATCAGATGCTCAATTATTTCTTGATTCAGTTCTTCATTCATCATAGGCCGATTCTAGCATAAGCTTCATGAAGTACAATTGCCAAATGGAACAAAAACGTCAATTCGGCCTTAAAGATTTTCTTCCCACGACCCGCTCCGAGATGGATGAACGGGGTTGGGATCAGTGTGATGTGATTCTCGTTTCGGGAGACGCCTATATCGATTCCCCTTTTATCGGGGTTGCTGTCGTGGGGCGTCTGCTGGAGTCGCTGGGCTACCGTGTCGGCATTATCGGGCAGCCGGATATCGAGAGTGAGGCGGATATCGGACGTCTTGGCGAACCGAGATTGTGGTGGGGTGTGAGCGGCGGCAGTGTCGATTCAATGGTCAGCAACTATACCGCAACCAAAAAGTTTCGCAACGATGATGACTACACGCCCGGTGGTAAAAATACCGCGCGTCCCGATCGCGCCGTGCTGGTCTACTGCAACCTGATCCGCCGTTTTTTCAAGAACACGGCGCCCATTGTCATCGGCGGTATCGAAGCGAGTCTGCGCAGGGTGACCCATTATGATTACTGGACGAACAAGCTGCGCAAACCCATTCTTTTTGACTCAAAGGCGGACATCCTCATTTACGGTATGGGCGAGATCGCCATCGAGGAGGTGACGCGCGCACTCGATGAGGGGCGTGAGTGGCGTGACATTCGTGGGGTGTGCTACATTGCCAAAGAAGCGAATCCGGAGTACCATCAGCTCCCTTCCCATGCGGAGTGCCTTAAGGACAAAGCGCGCTACATTGATCTGTTCGATCTTTTTTATGACAACAATGATCCCATCGCCGCCAACGGGCTTTCGCAGGAGGTGGACGGACGCTATCTGATCCAGAATCCGCCCTGTGATTACCTGAGCGAACCCGAGATGGACAAGATGGCGCAGCTTCCCTACACGCGCGAACTTCACCCTTATCATGCGAAGAAGGGAAAGGTGAAGTGTCTGGAGACCATCAAATTCTCCATCATGAGCCATCAGGGGTGCTGGGGCGAATGCAACTTCTGCGCCATCGGCGTGCATCAGGGGCGTACCATTCGTACCCGTTCGGAAGCGTCCGTAGTGGCTGAAGCAAAAGCGTTTACGGAGTACAGGGATTTTAAGGGAATCATTTCCGATGTCGGCGGCCCGACCGCCAACATGTACGGGTATGAGTGTAACAAGAAGCTCAAGCTCGGCACCTGCGATCATCAGCGCTGTGTGGATGATACTCATTTGTGCAAAAGCATGAAGGTGGATCACAGCCGCGCCATCAACCTGCTGCGACAGGTACGTGCAGTCAAGGGAATCAAAAAGGCTTTTGTCGCCTCGGGAATCCGCTATGACCTGATCAATGAAGATAAAAAGCATGGTTACATGTATCTTAAAGAACTCGTAGAGCACCATATTTCCGGACAGATGAAAGTGGCGCCCGAACATACGTCGCCACATGTACTGCATCTCATGAACAAGCCCGGCAAACAGACGCTGATCGATTTTAAAAAACTCTACGACAAGCTCAACCGCGATCTTGGGAAAAAACAGTTTTTGACCTATTACCTTATTGCGGCGCATCCGGGATGCGAAGAGCGTGACATGCATGAACTCAAACGCTTTACGACGCAGGAACTGGGAATGAACCCCGAGCAGGCGCAGGTTTTTACCCCGACACCCGGCACTTACTCGGCGGTGATGTACTACACCGAACTCGACCCTGTGACCCGAAAGAAGATCTTTGTTGAGAAAGATACGCGCCGCAAAGAGAAGCAAAAAGAGATCGTGGTGCAAAAAGATCACTTTCGCAGTGGCTTTGATTCCTGATTGTAGGAGATAGCTTTCAAAGCGTGCTATAATCAATTATCTCGCAGTAGGGAGTTTATTGGTGTTTGATCGCTCCGGCCACAGTTTTTTACGTATCATCATGATTGGTGCCATAGCTATTTTTGTAGTGCCGGTGGTGATATTGTTCCTCTTCTATCACGATACGCTGGAACAAAAACGGGAGCATCTCTATTCCGAAATCATGACCTCGGCACACTTCCTTGAATCTGTTATTCACTTTGATGCGGTGCATCAGCCACGCAATAATTTGGGTGTGGAAGAAGTTTTCATGCTCTCCATCAAACAGTTTACGGACGTGATAGAGGTGTTTGCGGAAGAGGATGATCTGTTTTTTTCCATAGTCGAGCAACGAAATGACGGTATTCAGATCGTCTACCATCACTGCCAGGATCAGAATCTCTTCAACCGTTTTTTTTCTTCGGGTCAGGTCGATGCACTTTTTTTCAAAGCCGCAGCGGAGCAGGAAGGTTTTTATGAAGGGGATATGAGATGTATTGACGGGAGCCAAAAGCGAATTATCTCTTTTTTTACATCCGTTGAGAAAAATGCGGATCAGAAGATCACCCTTATCGGAAGTATTAATGCCGATGCGATACGAGATCGTTTTTTTAAATGGACGCTCTATCTCGCACTGCTTTCACTCTTCGTCGCTCTTGTTGCCATTGTGTTGATTCGGCGTCAACTCAAAGTGATCGAAACGACAATGGATGATCAGATAATCCGGTATGATCTGCTCTTCGAACTGACCCCGATTCCTCTGGTATTTGTGGATAAAAACAGACAACTCAGCAAGCGTAACCGGCGTTTTACAGAGATATTCGGCTATACCTACAGTGATGTTCCTGATGCTCAAACATGGTTTGAAAGGGCCTATCCTGATCCCGAGTATCGTGAGAAAGTCGTGTCCGGCTGGTACGCGGAAGTGAGCCGTGCGGCTGTCACGAACAGTGATATCGCACCTCATGAGTATAACGTTACATGTAAAGACGGCAGTGTCCGGCCGATGCTGATCTCGGGAGTGCCTATCGGTGAGGAGTTTATAATCACGTTCATCGATATGAGCAGCATTCGATCGCACGAATCCGCCTTGAAAATGGTGCTTGACTTCAACAAGCAGATTCTTGATACGCTGGCTTCGATTCTTGTTGTGCTTGATCACGCGGGCCAAGTGCTTCTTGTCAATCAGAAAGCGGCTGAAATTTTGGGATACGATATCGATCAGATTGTCGGGAAATCATGGTTTGAAAACTTTCTGCCGGCGGAAAATGTGTCTGAGGTGCGGCACTATTTTGAACGCACGGTGCAGGGCATCAAAACGCTGGACGAATATTTTGAAAATGAAGTGCTGTGCGCTTCCGGAGAGACCAGAATGATAGCCTGGCATAATGCGGTCATTTACAATGCGTCAGGTGGCCTTGAGAAGGTTATCTGCTCCGGCGAAGATATTACCGAGCGTGAAACACTGCGTTCCGAACTCATCCGAAACCGGGAAATCATGCTGATGCAGTCGCGCAACGCTGCTATGGGAGAGATGATCGGGATGATAGCCCATCAGTGGCGTCAGCCTCTGGCGACGATTGCAATGAGCGCGAACACGCTTCAGGCCGACGTTGCGCTTGAAAATGTCAACCCGGAATCGATCGCGACAATGAGTGATACGATTTTGGAACAGGCGCAGTATCTCTCACATACCATTGATGATTTCAGAAACTTTTTCCGGCCGAAAAAAGAGATAGAACGGTTGAAGATGATGGAGCTTTTCGAAGAGTTGGTCGCTATCGTTGGCAAAAGTCTCGAACATGACAACATTGACGTTGAAATTTCGTGTGATCCGGCAATGGAAGTAACCCTTTATGCACGTGAACTCTTGCAGGTACTGATTAACATTGTAAAAAATGCCAAAGAGGCGATTCTCGCATCCAATGTCGCTAAAGGGCGCATCGTGATGCATGCGGAGATGGAACATGGCCGACTCATGATCACCGCCTGCGACAACGGCGGGGGAATCAAAAAGGATGTTATGATACGTATGTTTGATCCTTATTTTACGACTAAAGACGAAAGTATCGGTACGGGATTGGGGCTTTACATGTGTAAAATGATTGTTGAAAAACATCTCAAAGGCGAAATTCAGGGCAGGAACACCGGTTCCGGTGCCTGTTTCATTTTGAAAATTCCACAGGGAGCGAGGGTATGAACGAACTTCAGATATTACATGAAAAACTGCGTCACCATCCGATTATGATCGTGGATGATGAGCCTATGGTTCTTGAGGCGACAAAAGTTTTTTTGCAGAAATTTTTTGATGAGGTACATACGGCGAAAGATGGGGCGGAAGCACTGGAACTTTTTGAAAAGATTCCGGTTGATATTGTCGTTACCGATATCAAGATGCCGCGACTCGACGGAAACAGACTGATTGCAGCCATACGTGAGAAAAATAAGAATGTCTATATCGTCACGATGTCCGGCACCGTAAATGAGTATACTAAATTGCAAGAAAACCCCAACCTTACTTTTTCAAAACCGATAAATTTTGAACATGTCAAAGTTTTTTTGAACGCTCTGGCAGACTTTTTTGCTTAAGCTGTATAGACCCGATACGCCTGAACAAGAATGAGAACGACGAAAAAATATGCTGCAATCAAAGTACTCACATTAACGTCCTGAAAACATCATCCAGCCGTATGCGGCACTCATGACGAGAGCGAGTGAGATAGAAAGCGCAAGTGATGTTAGCATTGAATCTCCCTAAAATAAGTTGGCATAATAATTCCGGATAAAAGTGTTGTTATTGTGTAGTTGTGCTATTATAAGGACTACCTGAAACGGAGGAGCTACGGTGTCAGATATCAATCGGCTCAAAGTAGAAGCAGAAGGTTTTGAAATTCTTTTTGCCGAAGACAATGAAGCGTTGAGAAATCAGGCCGGGGCGCTGTTGAAGAAACTTTTTGGTACGGTCTATCTTGCTGGAGATGGTGAGGTGGCACTGGGACTTTTCAGAGAACATCATCCACAAATTGTCATCACAGATATCAAAATGCCCAGACGTGACGGACTTGATCTGACCCGTATGATCAAGGCACTCAAACCTGAAACAAAAGTGATTGTGATGTCAGCATTTGATGATCGCGAACATCTGCATGAAGCGATCGACTGCGGCGTTTTCAGGTTCTTGAAAAAACCTGCCAGTGTTACCGATCTGAGCGAGGCACTGCTGGATGCGATCAAAGCTATCAAAGATGAAGAACAAAACCGTATTTTTTATACGCAACTGAGTGATGTTTTTAATTATCAAAGCGCCCTGGTCGTGATGATGCAGGAACGCACCATACTTCTGGCGAGTGAACGGTTCTTGGATTTTTTTGGTGTTGAATCCATTGAGGGATTTATTGCCAAACGTGACAACATCGGAGCGTGCCTGCTCAAGCACAGCGGCTTTTTGTATAATGAGCCATCACGAGACTGGTTTATCGAAGCGTCGAGTCATCCGGATCGGTTGTTTCACGTCAAAATGGCTGACGATGCGCACAAAATGCATCACTTTATTTTCAAACTGCATCATGTACCGGAAAAAAAAGATTATACGATTCTCTCTTTCGACGATATCACCGAGTTGCAGCTGCTGGATCTCTTTGACGGTAAAAAAAGTCGTGATGACAGGTCGGAAATGGATCAAAAAGCCATTTTTGATCTGCTGGGTGTCATAGAACGCAATCATGCCAAGGTCAAACTTCATAATTTCTACCGTGGGCTCAGCATTACAAATGATGCCGTTGTCGTTGATGCCAAAAACGGTCTGCTTCAGCTCAAAAGCAATTTTTTACAGCAAAAAGCAATACAGATTGAAAAGCGTACCGTCCTTTCGTCTGAAGCGCTTCCTCATGACATCATATGCGAGGCACTCAAAAAGATCAATTTTGAAGATCAGAGCATCCATTTTGAATCGGTCCATTTTTTATCGCGTTCTCCAGTCGAGCGAAAAACGATTCGTGTAGAACCGGCACAGGAGCACACGGTGACACTCTTTTTCAATGAACACAAATTTTTCGGTGAAACAAGGATTGTCGATCTTTCCAAAGATGCTGTCAAGATCAGTATGGATGCACTGCCTGCGGGGCTTGAACCCGAAGAACGGGTACGGCTTGATATGATTCTCACGCTGGATAAACGTCAGATTATTATCAATACCGAGGCGATACTCTACAAAAAAACTGAACAGAATCGGCTTTTTTATCTGGTTTTTACGCTTGATCTTCCTACCACGATGGTCCGGCCGCTGACGGAGTACATCTCCAAACGCCAGATGGAACTGATTCGGGAATTTAAAGGATTGCAATATGGAAACTAACAAAGAACGCGTACTCTACGATAACGGCAGCCACAAATGCATTATGTTCAGTTTCGATGACGAAACTGCCGAAGATTCATTCCTTTCGGTCAATCAGTTTCTGATTGTTCAAAACGGCAGCGGGATTCTCATCGATCCCGGTTCGGCAGCCATTTTTTACGAGATTAGCGAAGCAGTGGAACGTTATCTTCCACTTGATCAGCTGAAATATATCTTCTTCTCGCATCAAGACCCTGATGTCGCGGGTTCGATTACGGAGTGGAGCGTGGCGACACCGGCAAAATTTGTGCTGTCCAAACTTTGGGTGCGCTTTATGAGCCATTACGGATTTATGGATATGGACCGGATCCTGCCTTTGGAAGACAAAGGTGCCAAAATTGCATTCGGATCGGATGCCCTGCATTTTCTGCCGGCACACTTTCTGCATTCTCCTGGAAACTTCTCGCTTTATGACAGCCGTTCGAAGATTCTTTTCAGCGGTGATATCGGTGCGGCAATCGTACCACCGCAGGAGCTCTACAAAGAGGTTGGTGACTTTAAAAAGCATCGACCTTTTCTTGAAGGGTTTCACCGCCGCTATATGGGTTCCAACCGGCTTTTGCGTGCGTGGGTAGAGACGGTCCGCCGTTATCCCGTTACTATGATTGCGCCGCAGCATGGTGCGCTCTTTACCGAAGAAAATGTTGAAATATTTTTGTCGTGGCTTGATGAACTGCGTTGCGGATCGGATCTGATTGAGGAGCTTTATCCTTGAAAATCCACCAAATCAGAGAGCTTAATACCGATCTGATCCGCTATATTCTCATATCATTCGTGCTGCTTTCATTGGGAGTCATCACTGTAATCGGCATGCTGGAGTGGTTAAGTGAACGTGAACGTTTTGAAACGCTCTCTTTGCATCTTGAGCGGAGTATGCAGCATATTGTGACCAAAGATATTCAGCGTTACGGAGAAATTTTGCAGATTCTTGCGGATACTCCGGAAGTAGTTCGCCTGATGCGTCAAGGATCACGTGAAGCTCTTTACCGTTATATGAGTGTTCAATGGAAGCAGATGCAGGATTTCGAACCGCATCTTATCGTCTTGCAGTTTCACCGTGCCGACGGCACATCTCTCTTGCGTATGCATCGACCGGAACATTTTGATGACACTATTGCACTCAAGCGACCGATGCTGCGTTACATTCATAAAACGCATAAAACGGTATCGGGATATGAGACGGGGCTTTATGGGGCGACCTATCGGATCATTTACCCGGTTTTTGATCATGATTATTATATTGGTGCCATAGAGCTGGGACTGCACCCTGATTTTGTCATTGATGCCGTGAAAGAGACTGATGGCGTTACCGGTATTGTGTTTATTAAAGAAAACTCATTAGAACTTTCCGGTATGGAGAGTCCGGTACGGGTCGGTAACTATCAAATGCAGTCAGAGATGACACCCGAAGTGGAAACAATTTGGAAACATTATCACGCGGTAGAGCTTTTGAAAAGCGGGAATGAAGTGACGGCAGGATCGAAGCGCTATCGTACCTATGTCATGACGCTGAATGATTTTGCGGGAGAGGAAAAAGTCAAAATCCTGATTTTTCGTCTTCTGAATCAGGATAGTATGATGCAGGGCATACCTGTTTTTGCCATCATGCTCATTCTCGGACTGATTTTGTGGTGGCTGGTACGCCGAAGTGACAGGCGTATCAGAACGTATCAGGAGTTCGTGGCATCATTGTACAGCGAACAGATTGATATAATCGAGGAGAACAATGTCCGTTACGAGGCTTTGATACAAAATTCAAAAAGCGCCATTGTGATTTATGAAGCGGTTGATGACGGGAAAGATTTTATTTTCCGACATGTCAATCGCCAATGTGAAGAGATTGAGAAACTCGATCGCAGCGAAATGTTGGGCAAAAAAATTACTGATGTTTTTCCCATGGCGGTTGAGACGGGTATTCTTGATTATTTTTCACAGGTGTGGCAGAGCGGTGAGGCAAAAGAATTTCCGATCACCTGTTATAAAGATGATAGGCTGGAAGGATGGCGTGAAAATTACGCCTATAAACTTCCAAGCGGCGAACTGGTGGTTATTTATGAAGATCGCACGCAGGAGATGCAGACCCGAAGTGAACTCGATGTGCTGCGTGAACGCCTTAATTATGCTGTCAACGGAACGATGGACGGGTTGTGGGATTGGGATCTTGAAACCAATGATATCTATTTTTCACCACGCTGGAAAGAGATGCTGGGGTATCATGACGAAGAACTTTCAAACATACTGGAAAACTGGAGCAGTCGGGTGCATCCGGATGATTATGATGCAGCAGTGTCCGCTATTAAACAGAGCCATGAGAGCGGTACGCTCTATGAAAATGTTCATCGTTTACGGCATCGCGATGGTCACTGGGTCTGGATCCTCGATCGGGGCCAGACGATTCGTAACACAGAGGGAAAAGCGGTGCGTATGGTAGGTTTCCATACCGATATTACCGCACTTAAAGCGCTGGAACAGAAGCTTCGCGAGAGCGAAGAGATGTTTGAACTTTTTATGAATCATCTTCCGGCGAGTGTGCTCATCAAAGATGACAAGGGTATTATCATCTATGCCAACAGCAGAGTCAGTGATTTTTTCGGCACACAGGAGGTTGTAGGCAAAACTGCCGCCGATCTGCTCTCACCAGAAGCATTGGAGCAAACCCGGAGTTTTGATCTAAAAGTACTGCGAGAGGGAATGTGCGACGAGATACAGACCTTTTTCGATCTGCAGGGGCAGCAGCTTTATTTCAGGACGATGGGGTTTTGTATCAAGCATCGTGAAAGCATGCCATATCTTGGTTTGGTACTTGTCGATGTGACCCAGAGTTATCTGGATCAGCAGAAAATCCGCGAGAATGAAAAATTGATGGTGGCACAATCCCGCCATGCTGCCATGGGCGAGATGATCGGTATGATAGCGCATCAGTGGCGTCAGCCTATTACGGTTATCGCCATGGGTGCCAATAACATGATTGCCGACATCGATCTGGGAGAAGTTGATCCTGAAGCTTTTAAAGAAGAAGCGTACGATATCATCCGCCAGACCCAATACCTTTCGCAGACAATTGATGATTTCAGGAATTTTTTCAGACCCGATAAAGAACGTGAAGCGATAAGTCCGTCCGCTATCATTCAGGAAGCTGAGAAAATGATGGGAAAAAGCCTGCAGAACAATCAGATAGAGCTTGAGATCCATTGTACGGAAGGAGTACCTCTATACACCTATTCAAGGGAGTTACTTCAGGTCTTTATTAATTTAATCAAAAATGCTAAAGAAGCGGTTGCCGATCATCGACGCGGTGATCGTCGGATATGGGTAGAAATTACCTATTCAGAGCAGGAAGTTTCTTTCAACATTTGTGATAACGGCGGCGGTATCGACAAGGGAATTCTGCCTCAGATATTTGATCCATATTTTTCGACCAAAGGCGATATCAACGGTACGGGACTTGGACTTTATATTTCAAAAATTATCGTAGAACAGCATCTCAAAGGGCGCATCGAAGTTATGAACCATGATACCGGTACCTGTTTCAAAATCATTCTGCCATTGGGAGAAGTGTAGGTCATGAGTGCGATAGTTGCGCTTAAAGAACTTGGCAGCAAGATGCGGGTACTCCTTGTTGATGACGATTCGGATATTCGTGAAAAACTCGGAGTATATTTTTCAAAAATTTTTAAAGAGGTGATTGTAGCTGGAGACGGTGTAGAAGGTTTGGAACGCTATCGTACAGGAGCCTATGATATTGTCATTACCGATATTTCCATGCCCGTTATGGATGGTATTGAAATGGCCCGTGGAATGAAGCAGATCAATCCGCAGCAGGAACTGCTGGTTGTCTCCGCGTTTAGCGATTTCAATTATCTTTCCGAAGCGATATCACTGGGTGTCAGCGGCTATTTGCTCAAGCCGATCAATTATGATGTTATCACTCAGGAGCTCTATAAAATCGTTTATAAATTACATGTATTCCGGGAAAACGAGCGCTATAAAGAGCAGCTTGAGAGTATGGTCAAGGAGAAAACCGATGCTCTGGAAAAGTTGCAGAAGGAACGGGTGGCCGATTATGACATGACCCTGCGCTCCATGGTTGAAATGATCGAAGATCGTGACACCTATACGGCGGGACATTCACAGCGTGTGGCAAGCTATTGTGTCCGGATCGCCAAGCAGATGGGATACGACACCTCTACATGTAATCTGCTCTATCAGGCAGGAATCTTGCACGATCTGGGAAAAATCGCAACGCCTGATTCCATTTTGCTCAATCCGCAGAAGCTCAATGAAGTAGAGTACGCTTTGATTCAGGAACATGTCAAAACGGGATTTGCCCTGTTGAACAAGATTCCCATGTTTCAGCGTGTCGCCGAGATCATCCGCTATCACCATGAACGTTATGACGGTACCGGCTATCCCGAAGGTTTGAAAGCGGAGGCTATTCCGGAGCTCTCCCGGATCATGATTGTTGCAGATGCTTTTGACGCCATGACCACCAATCGTATTTACAAGGGCAGGAAAAGCGTTGCGGAGGCGATAGCCGAGATCAAACTGTTGCGCGAGCAGCAATTCCATCCCGAAGTGGTAGATGCTGCCCTGGAGGTACTGCAGCATGTCACGATTGACGCAAGCATCAATCAGCTGCCGCAAAGTGATCTCGAAAAAGAGCGCTTCGCCTATTTTTATCGTGATACGGTCTCCGGCGTGCATAACAGAAATTATCTGGAAGTAATACTAAGGCAAAATTCCAGAGAAGTACACTATACGATAATAACGACAATTTATCTACACCATTTCAGTTCTTTTAATGAAAAGATGGGATGGGAATGCGGTGACATACTGCTGCGAAGTATCGGCACTACGATCACGGAACTGCTTGACGGGGCGCTGGCCTTTCGTGTTCACGGTGATGATTTTGTGATTCTTTCCGATAAAGCGATAGCTATCGAACCGTTTCAAAAGCGTATTATGGCGCTTTTGAGCGATGGTGTTGATGTCAGTATTCACACCTATCCGCTTGAGGAGAAGATTGTCACAAAGATATTACAAGATATAGAAAATTTATGATACTATAATGGTCCAACTTATCACAGAGAATCACTTTTGACATGAAAAAATTTACGGCGTTTCTTTTCATTTTTTTATTTTTCTTCCAAGCTCTTGAAGCAGAGGGATACCTTCGAAAAATCGTTGTAGCCAGTTACCTGTCGCAATCCGATGCCGATGCGGCCCTCAAACTTCTAAATGAATATGTCTCTGCAAATGATCATATCGCAACCCTTCAGCAGCATTACGGTTTTGAATTTGTCGCACGTCCGTCAGGTGATTTTTTTATTCTTTCGGTTGAACCTTTTACTGACAGAAATGTGCTTCAGGATGTATTGGATGTTGTTCGGGAAAAACATAAAGATGCATTTGTCAACCGTATTTCGCCGCCTGCGGAAGTAAAGCAGCCGGACAAAAAGCCTCTTGTCAAAGAGCCCGTAGCGGCACCAAAGGAAAAACCGAAAAAAACTCCCTCTAAAATCATAAAAACACTTGAGAGTGAGGTTCCGGAAAAAACACTGCTTCAGCCTGAAATTACCATTCAGGAGATTGTTCAGGAACCGGCTCCCGCAAAAAAAACGGCAGACGAACCGATACGTCAGGAGCCTCCGGCAGAGCAGTTGCAAAAGAGTGCTTCGGAAGCATCTTCATCAGCTGCATCTTTAGTGAATGAGACGCTTCCCCATGCTCCGGAACTTGCGGAGCGTCTTGAAAAGACGGAATCGTCGGAAATCTTTTCAGGATATACCTGGCCTATACTGTTTGCTCTGACACTGCTGCTTCTGGTGATAGCGATGATTCTTCTGTTCCTCTCCCGCAAAGAGAACAAACGGCTTGAAGCGCGCAACAACCGAATCAGCAAAGAAATTCTTTCCTGCCGGGACGATATTGTTCAAAAAGAGCTTTTCATGGCTAAAATAAGCCATGAACTGCGAACACCCATGAATGCCATTATCGGGTTAAGCCATATTGTTCTTCAAAGTGATCTGAGCCGTCTGCAGCATGATAATATTGTCAAAATCAAGCAGTCCGGCGAGCTGCTTCTTGAAATCATCAATGATATTCTTGACCTCTCTAAAATGGATGCCGGTGAGTTAAAGATTGAACAGGTCTCTTTTAATCTCAACGATGTTCTCGATCATGTATCCAACATGGTTTCCATCAAGGCTAAAAACAAAGGCCTGGAGCTTATTTTTGATATCGAAAAAGGAGTGCCTTCCCAGTTGATCGGTGATCCGCTGCGTGTAGGTCAGGTCCTTATCAATCTGCTCGGCAATGCCGTAAAATTTACGAAAACCGGTGAGATCGATCTGCATATCCAGAAAATTTCTCAGGATGAAGAGAAGGTACTGCTGGAATTCAAGGTCAGTGATACCGGAATCGGTATGACGCATGACCAGATGAACAAGCTATTCAAATCGTTCTCTCAGGCAGATGATTCGACCAGCCGTATTTATGGCGGTACGGGACTCGGTCTTTCCATTTCGAAGCAGCTTATTGAGAAGATGGGCGGCGGAATTCGGGTTGAGAGCCAGTATGGCAAAGGCAGCCATTTCATATTCAGCATCGAACTGGAACTGCGTGATGGCGGCAATAAACGCCATTACCGGCTGCCGTCAAAAAGTCTCATGGGCAAACGTGCCCTGATTATCGATACCAATACAAAATCCCTCAGCGCGCTAAGCAAAATGCTGGAGTATTTCCATTACGAAGTACACACCATGCCGATTCTCGAAGAGGCCGGCGTCCTACTGGAAGAGGTACCTGTCGATATCCTTTTGATTGATGAACAGAAACTTTCAAAATATGCCATCAAACGGATCGCCGAGCTTAAGAAAGAGCGTATGATCAAGATCGTTTTGATAGAAAGCCTCTTTAATCAGACGACCAACAGCCAGTATCGTGTCAAAGAGATTGACCGTTATCTTCTCAAACCGTTCAATCAGCAGAGCGTTTTCAATATTATTCTCGAACTCTACGGTGAGAAACAGGCGCTTAATGACAAAAACAGAAAAATTTCCAGAGATGATCTGAAAGTACTCAGCGGCAAAAAGGTTCTTGTCGCGGAAGACAACGAGATCAACCAGCGGGTACTCAGCGGTCTGCTTGACGGCAGCGGTATCGTACTGACTATGGTGGAAAATGGGCGCGAAGCGATTGACATGCTTCATAAAAATTCGGATTTTGATCTGATTTTTATGGATATCAGCATGCCGGTCATGGATGGATACGAGGCGAGCAGGCTGATTCGGGAGTACCGGGCATACGATGGCATTCCCATTATTGCCCTGACTGCCAACGCCATGGAAGATGAAATCGAGCACGCCATCTCCTGTGGCATGCAGGGATATATCGGTAAACCGCTGAATGTAGAGATTCTGTATCAGAAGTTACTCGACATTCTTTACAAGAACACGGCTAGCGTTTCATATCAGCCGCAAAGCGAGGTAGAAGAACCGAAAGTTCCATCAGAAGAAGCAAACCCATCGGTTGAGGAAGCCGAGACCATTTTTGATGAACCTGTTGAAGAAACGCTCAAGGAAACGGTCAAACCGGCGGCAGAGCCGGAACAGAGTGTTTCGAGTATCGTGATTTTTGAAGACGGTGTGGAGCGCTGTGGCGGTGATAAAGAACTCTATGCGGCACTGCTGGAAGATTTCAGAGAGATGTACAGTGATTCGGTACAGGTACTTCAGGCCATAGCGGAAGAGAAACGCTACCGTGACGGCAAACAGTTCGCTCATGATATCAAGGGTGTTTCCGGAAATATCGGTGCTTATAAGCTTTCTGAATCCGCGGCTGCACTTGAAGATGCTTTTATACGTGAAAGCCAGAGCAACTATTCGCTGCTGATGAAAAACTATCAGGAACACCTCAAGCGGGTTCTTGAGACGATTGAAGATTATCTCTAAAAAGACGCAACTCCCGTTCCAACTTCTATAAATTAGCGCCCCTAAAGCAATATTTTCCTACAATAAGTCAAATTTTGCTGCAGGGAGTCGCTGTGCGTATCGACAAGTTTCTTAATGCCGTCAATCTGACAAAACGGCGTTCCATCGCCCAGGACATGCTTCAAAACGGTGTGGTCAAAATCAATGACATCGTTGTGAAGCCCAGCAAGAATGTCGCCGTCGGTGACAGAATCACCCTGGTGTACCTTTCCGGTGAAAAACAGTACCGGATTTTGAAACTTCCCGAAACCAAATCCACACCAAAATCCCAGCAGCATGAGTACATTGAGGAGATAGTATGACTTTTGAAGAGGCTAAAAACGCATTTGAGCGACTGTTTAATCACGAGATGGATGACACGCAGATGCGGGAGTTTCTAATTGCATACAAGCCCGATGCACAGACCCCGATTGAGGTTATTGCGGCGGCTGCGAGCGTGATGCGTTCGCATGCTATTGCCTTACATGTAGAACCGCGTCTCAAGAGTCGTCTGATCGATGTGGTAGGCACGGGCGGGGATAAAAGCGGCAGTTTTAACATCTCATCCACGACTGCCATTTTACTGGCGTCATGCGGTGCCTATGTTGCCAAGCACGGCAGCCGTTCGGTCACCTCAAAATCCGGCAGCGCCGATGTACTTGAAACGCTGGGAATACGGCTTGACCTTTCACTTGAGGCGACGGCGACGATGCTTGAGGAGACCGGTTTCTGCTTCATGTTCGCGCAGAACCATCATCCGGCGATGAAGTTTATTATGCCGGTACGAAAAAGCATTCCCGATAAAACCATTTTCAATGTGTTGGGACCTCTCACCAATCCTGCCGGTGTCCAGAAGATTCTTCTGGGTGTTTTTGAAAAGGCTCTGGTGCCCAGACTGGCCGAAGCATTGAAGATGAACGGTGCCACGTCGGCCATTGTAGTCAGTTCGAAAGATCACCTGGACGAAATCAGCATCAGTGATGTCACGTTTACCGCGTCACTCAAAAACGGCGTGATCCGTGAATTCGAGATTGATCCGCAGATGTACGGCATTGCCCGGGCTCCGTTTGAAGCCATTCAGGGATCGGATGCTTCTCATAATGCGCATATTCTTCAGAATGTTCTGACGGGACGTGCTACCGATGCCCAGCGTGATGTCGTGCTGATTAACGCGTCGCACGCGCTGATGGTCGAAGGGATGGCGCGTGACGTTCAGGAAGGGCTTGAGATTGCCCGTGATGCCATGGCATCGGGAAAAGCCAAAGCGAAACTCGATCAGATTATCGCCGTGAGTTCCAAACTGTGATGGAACTCCCGCTGACGAAGCTTTCAAAACTTTGCGATCAGATCACAGGGCATTTGCCAAATGGCGGTGTTGTGATTCTTCAGGGAGATCTTGCCAGCGGCAAAACCACTCTGGTAAAAGCTTTTGCCAAAGCGTTTCATATAGGCGATGCCGTGACGTCGCCTACGTTTTCCCTGCAGCACTGCTACGGAGAACGCCTGTTTCACTATGATATTTACAATCACGGGCTGGAGCATTTTATTGCGCTTGGCATGCTTGAAGAACTCGAAAAACCGGGCTATCACTTTGTAGAGTGGGGCGATGATCATCTGGCTGATATTTTAAAACATGCCGGAATGGAAGTTTTAGTGATACGTATTGAAAAGTGCTCCGACACCACCCGCTGTTATGAGGTAATAGATGCATAAACTTGAAGCGCGCGCCCTTGAAAAGTCGATCAAGGATCTTAAAATTGTCAGAGGCGTCTCTCTGGAAGTCAACAGCGGCGAGGTCGTCGGTTTGCTCGGGCCTAACGGGGCGGGTAAAACCACCACGTTTTATATGATCTGCGGTCTCGTCGAAGCGACGGGCGGCGAAGTCTTTTTTGACGGGGTCAACATTTCAAACCTGCCGCTGCATCAGCGTGCACGACAGGGAATCGGCTATCTGCCACAGGAGGCTTCGATCTTCAAGGACCTGAGTGTTGAGGAGAACCTGATTGTCGCCGCGCAGGCGAGCCAGATGAGTGAAAAAGAGCGTGAAGCGCGCATTGAGGATCTGCTGGAGATGTTCAACATCGAACCGATTCGCAATCGCAAGGGCATCAGTCTCTCGGGCGGAGAACGCCGCCGTGCGGAGATCGCGCGCGCTCTGGTCAACGCTCCGAAATTTCTGCTGCTTGATGAACCGTTTGCGGGCGTTGACCCGCTTGCGGTTTTAGATATTCAGAAGGTAATCGAACAGCTGGTGGAGTATGGCATCGGCGTTTTAATCACCGACCATAACGTCCGCGAGACGCTTGCGGTCTGTCACCGGGCCTATGTCATCAAGTCGGGGGAACTGCTGGCTTCGGGAAGCAGTGCCGAGATCGGGGCCAATCCGGATGTTCGCAAACACTATCTGGGTGAAACGTTTAAACTCTGATCATGTTACGAGTCAGGCAACAGACCGAGGTCAAGAGCAAACTCTCCAACACCCTTCGCAACTGGTTGCCTATATTGCACTCTTCGCTGGGCGATCTGGGCGATGCCATGGCGCCTTTTGTCGAAGGCAATCCGCTTATTGAAGTCAAAAGCGGCTTCGAAGAAGATTTTGAACAGCGCATTCCCAAAAAGATATTCTCCTCCTCCGTCAGTAACTCCCGAACCGAGCAGATCGAAGCGCTCACCATTCAGAACCGCTCGCTCTACGATGTGCTCGATGAGCAGATCGGCGCACCGCTCTTCCCGACACCGCTCTCGGAAAAAATTGCGACATTCATCATCAGCAATCTTGATGAAAATGGCTATTTTGAGGGCGATACGGAAGCGTTTTGCCAGAAAGAGGGTATCGACGCGGCGCAGTTTTGGAAAGTGCACGCACGCTTTGTCCATGTCGAACCGGTCGGCATTGGGGCGCGCGACCTGCGGGAAGCTTTTTTGTTTCAGCTTGACGCGAGTGAGATCAGTGATGCGGGGTATGATCTTGCACATCGTATTATCGAGAATCTTGATGCCATTCATACCTATTCGAAAGAGCCGAATTTTCCCGAAGCCATGAAGGTGATCGGGCGTTTTAAAAATCCTCCGGCTATCGATTACATGGAAGAGTCCAGCCAGATCGTTCCCGACCTGATTATCTATTTCAATGAGGAAGAGGGAATCGAACTCAAACTCAATGACGCCTACTATCCCGCCATTCATATTAACAACGAATACGGTGTGGAGCACGATTATGTCAAGGAGAAGATCAAAGAGGCCAAAAGTCTGGTCGATGCGCTTGATATGCGCCGCGCCACACTCTACAAAGTGGGGTTGATGATTGTTGAGTACCAGTATGACTTCTTTACCGGCGGCGCAATCATGCCGCTCACACTCAAGACGCTTGCCGATGAGTTCGGGCATAACCCCTCGACCATCTCCCGCGCTATTGCCAATAAGTACATCGCCTGTGACCGCGGCATGATCGCGATGAAGGACTTTTTCACGACGGCCATTGACGAGGACGTTTCCAATGCGGCCATCAAGGAGTTTGTGGCACAGCTGGTCAAGGAGGAGCCGCGTAAAAAACCGCTCAGCGACATGAAGCTGCTCGAACTGGTTCAAAACAAATTCAAAGTCACGATGGTACGCCGTACCATCGCCAAATACCGCAAACAGCTCAACATTGCAGGTTCAAGTGAACGCAAGAAAATCTATCAGCTTGAATGCACTTAAAGCGCGTCTCGATGAGGAAGCGGCATATCGCAACCGGGAAGGGGAGCTCTCCCATGAACGTCCCGACCCGCTGTTCGTTGCCCGCGAGCAGCATTCTGACGCTGCCATTTTGCTCTGCGCGCTTTACGGTTACGGTAACGCCCGGCTTATAGTCCGCTTTTTGCAATCGCTCGATTTTTCGCTGCTCACTCAAAGTGAAACCGAAATTCGCGCAGCGCTTCGTGAGCATTACTACCGTTTTCAAAGCAGTGAAGATGTGGTGCAAAGCTTTATAACCCTGCGCCGTCTGGCTTTACATGTAAACATGGAAGCGGCATTTATGCAGGGTTATAACAGAGAACACTCCATTGTTGAGGGTATCAATACGCTGCTTGAGGCGATTCTTACATGTAACGATTACGATACGCCCGGCTACCGCTTTCTGTTCGGATCACCCGTCACGAAAACCCGCGGCAACGCGCCGATGAAACGCTGGATGATGTTTTTGCGCTGGATGGTACGCCATGACGCGCTCGATCTGGGGCGCTGGAAAGCGGTGAATCCCGCACATCTGATTATGCCGCTTGATACCCATACCTTTAAAGTATCGCGCGCTTTGGGGTTGCTGGAGCGCAAAACCTACGATCTTCAGGCGGCCATAGAGCTTACATGTAAGCTTAAAACCTTCGATGCAAACGATCCGCTCAAATATGACTTTGCGCTCTATCGCATAGGGCAGGAAAAGCTTGATACCAACCGCAGCTATGGTTAACAGCGGTTGGTATTAGACACACTCATATTTAAAGAGCCATTTGAGCAGAAACGGCGGAACGATGGTGGTGATGATAATGACAAAAAGCAGCATGGCGTGGATCTCGCTGCTGATGATGCCGCCAAAGTAGCCGATTTCGATAAAAATGAGTCCCACTTCGCCGCGGGGAATCATGGAGATGCCTATGAGGCTTTTGTTCATGGTACATTTCTGGTGAATTAAAAAGGCACCGAGGTACTTTCCCAACACAGCAATGGCCGTAAAGAGTAGGGCCATTTTCCAGAACTCCCAGCTGTCGGCATGAATGACATGAAGGTCTATTGAAAGACCGATGACGACAAAAAAGATGGGCGTGAAAATGTGGATGAGCGGCTGGATATTGCTCTGGACTTTGGCAAGAAACTGCGCATCTTCCTGCAAACCGAGTCCAAACGGGAGAAAAAAGCGTTTTGAAAGTGCGATTCCCGCCACAAAAGAGCCGAGAATCTCCGGTGCGCCGAGCTCCTGTGAGAGGTAGGACATCAGCAAAATCAGCGAAACAATCAGGGTTGTCACAAGCCCCGGAACCTGTTCGAGATGGTCAAAACGGCGAATGAGTGCCGAGAGCAGGTTGGCGATGACCGGAGCAAAAAGTACAAAAAGTGTAATGGCAACGGTGATGTGAAGCGTGGAGTTGATGCTGAAGGTGTGGGCGGTCGCGTAGTCGTAAATGAAGACCAGCATGATGATGCCGATGATGTCATCAAGTACGGCGGCTCCGATGACAATCTGCGCAATGTTACTCTCATCCTGACGGATGTCTTTAAGCACCCGCAGCGTGATTCCGATGCTTGTCGCCATCAGCGTCCCGCCGATAAACATGGCACTCTGAGATGAGAGACCAAAAAGCCCGACGGCTGCAAAATAGGAGGCGACAAAGGGGAAAAACGCTCCGAAAACCGCAATGGTCATCGACTGAATACCGGCATTTGCCAGTCGCGTGATATCGGTTTTTAGCCCGATTTCAAACAGCAGCAGCACGATGCCGATTTCGCTCAGAATCTTCAGCAGGGCGCTCGGAGCGACCCAGCCCAGCAGGGAAGGGCCTAGCAGTAACCCCGCAAAAAGCTCTCCCAAAACGGAAGGAACACCCAGCCGCGTAAAACTCTCAGCCATGATACGCGCCAGCAGCAGAACCAGAAAGAGATCGAGGAAAATCGAGTGTGTTTGCATGGTTTCATTATAGCGCGATTAAGCTGCACGCAAGAGAGCCGGTCTCGCTATGCTGGATCAACGCCGTACCGGTAAATATTCTCTCAAAATGGCGACATATATAGAAATTAGAGTTGCTTTTAATAATGTATACAATATATTAACAATAACAAAAAATATAAAAAATATTTTATTTTTAGGGTAAAACGCTTTACATGTAATACAAATAGACCGCATCCCCAGAGAAGAAACACTAAGAAAAAAGAAAGGGGACACTTGTTTTTTTGAAAAGGAAATGACGAATGAATAAAAGTAGCCTCGTCCCCTTTTTTTCAGATCACTATTCCTGCCACCTATACTGAGGGAGCCGATTATGTTAATGATACGGTTGATGTGACTGTGAATATTTAGTTGATAGTAGCAGTTTATATATTGTACATATTTATAATATAATATTATAGAAAAATGAAAAAAATGGGGGCAGTTGCCACCTTTTTCTTTTTTCGTTTATGCTATCTATACGGCTTTGTTATAAGTAAATCAACTCAAAGCTTTTGAATAAAAAATCATTCTAATATATATAAAAGTAATGGTGATATCGTTTTTTGTGATGACTTGACCATTTCACCTCTCACACATCGAACTTTAAAGGTGTTTGTTTTATCAAATTGACCATCTAAACCAATATAAAAGTAAATATTCCATGCTTTTAATGTATCAAATGAAGTCGATGACCAGAAATTTGACGTAGAAATGTTAAGAAAACTCGAATCGATTGCAGGATTACGACTAAAGTCAATTATGCTAAATAATTCATTTATATTAGGCAATCTCCAGTCTTGTTTTTCCGCAAAATCAAGGTTTTCACAATAATCGATTGAAGCATTCCAATCAAATGTTTGTGACAA
This sequence comes from Sulfurimonadaceae bacterium, assembly GCA_050305515.1. Classification (GTDB taxonomy): domain Bacteria; phylum Campylobacterota; class Campylobacteria; order Campylobacterales; family Sulfurimonadaceae; genus JAFGUB01. The sequence continues at coordinate 72,538 of JBNLFL010000034.1, read as the reverse complement.
AACAATGTCATTATCTTGCCATGTCAGACCTGTTCTATTATCAAAAACAGTTTCAAAAGTTGAATCACGTATAAATGAAGCTAAAGAGGTATTTGTACCACGAACACAACGAACATGAAACGGAATGGCTTTATTCGTTTCAAAGCTGTTTCCATCTCTAAAATCAACACCCCATACATTGCCATATTCAGGATTGATATCGGGAGTTGATGACCAGTAAGGCGAAGAAGATGTATTTTGAAATATTGAATCAATAGTTGAAGATAAGCGACTTCTATCAATAAGAGAAATAAGCTCTTTTATATTTGGTAATCGCCAGCCATCACCACTTAGCGTAAAGTTGTTGCAATAATCTTTTGCAGCATCCCAATTCATTGTGCTACTTATGACATTATCTTGCCATTCAAGACTTGTGATGTTGTCAGTGACAATACCAGTGGCTGAGCGAGTGTAAGAACGCATGGAACCAGCCTGATAAGTACCATCATCTCCTTTTTTGTAGACCATAGTCTGCCCCGTTTTCAACACATGACTATAAGCAAATAATATCTGTACGAAAAAGAAAATTAAAAAAGTTATTTTCATTCTTTTAAACCTTGGTTTGTTGCAGAAATAAATTACTAGATACCTTTAAAAACTATCTATGCAAAGGGATTATACATAAAAACACTTTATATGTATAGTAGTGATAATTTATTTATTTTATTATATCTCACTTATGTGAGTTAATATCTCTTGAAACTCTTTAGTATTTTTTATATCCTCAAATGAAGGTTCATGCAGTATATCAGCTTTAAAAAACAGGGGGATAGAAAAAAGAAAAAAAGGGGTCAGGTGATACCTATACCTATGCTGTAATACTCCACGCAGAAAGAAAACCCAAAGGAACACCGATGCCAAGGCGACCGAGAGTAGAGATGGTGGGGTATTACCATATACTCAACCGTGGCGTGGAGCCAAAACTCTTCTTGTATAAATAGTACCGCTCAAATATCCCCTTCAGCATGCGTATAAAAGCTTACATGTAACGATCTTATCCACATTGCCAAAATGCGACTTCTGAAAAAACATACATGATGCCATCACCACCTAAGTTGATCTCTTCCATGAAGCGTTCATCAAACTGGCAGATAAAATCATCACTGCTTCTCTCTTCTCCTTGATACCAAATCGGTTTGCCACCAACATATGAGCAATTAAACAGTTCTCGATGCAGTTTAAAAAGGGGATCATCATCTTCTCTTTTATAGATATCATCATCAAAAACCGATTCAGGAACTTCCAAGTAGGTCATGGCAACGGGAAAACTCCCTTTTAGGTCTGAAGTATCAAGCGTTTTAATCTCATTTTCTTGTGTGATGACCACAGCTGTTTCGGCATCGCCATCATCATTTAAAAGTGAATCAATAAATAATGATACTGTTCGTGCACCTGAAAGAAAATCAAATTTCACTTTTGGCATCTGATTAAGATCAAGAGTTAATACGTGCCGCATTTTTTTTTCTTCATACATGGGCCATGTAGCAGCAACACTTTTTTTTCCCAATATTCGACTAAAACCTGTATCGATAGTCGAATCATGCGAGAGTCTCGTTAAAATATAAATAGACATACTTTGAGAGTTCGTTGATTGTATGGCTTTTAAAGCCAATGACTGTATATTTTCCATAAAGTAAGTACCTGTTGACATATATTTCATAGTATAATAGCACCCAAATACTTAGAATACAACATTATGGAACATACGGTCATGACAGAAAAACATTTTCAAGAAAAATTTGAATTAGCAAATGAATATGAAGAGCCCGAAGATATACTCGATGTATATGATGAAATTTTAGAGCTTCCTGACGACAAAATATCAAAAGCTTTTATTGTTAAAGTAATGGTCGAAAAGATAAAACTGCTTAATCGTATAAATTGGGATATTCAACGCGACATTCTTTTAGATGAATTTTTAGAACGATTTGGGGATTCAAACGAAGCTTTTATGCGTGTATATTTCGCTCAAATATTGCCATTTCCTAAATCAGCTAAAAAAATATTTGCAATGGATTCAAATAATGATGAACGTTATGTTTTAACCGTTTTGCAATGGCTGAATAATGATCCGGATGTTACTATTCGTCAATTGGTTTTTTCTCATTTAGCATCAATTGAAGGCATGTCTCCTGAAACAAAAAAAATAATTTTAGATTCTTTTTCAGATGATAATGACCCGGAAATAAAAGAAGGGAAATTTTACTATCAATTAAGTATTGGTCATGATTTTATAGAGAAAAAAGATTTCCATCAAGCCATTAAAGCATATCGAGAGGTTTATAATAAATTTAATACCTTTAATGAAGACGTATTAGCCAGATGGATTCGTAGTCGTTCTACTGAATTTCATAAAGAAAAAAATTATAGAGATGAAATCATATTTCTTGATCTTATTTTAGAGTTATTTGCTACATCAAAAAATACAGAAGTAAGAGAAATTTTTGGTGAAGCATTATGCAATAAAGCAAAAGCGTTATCATGTTTGGAATTATTTAATGATTCCAAAGCAGTATTTACACAGTATTTTGAGCATTTTAAAGATGAAAAAAGTATTGAGATGAAAACGCAGTGGGTCTTGGCTCTATTTCAACAAGCCTACTATGCTTATGATAGAAATGATGATGTCAAGCAAAGCAATAAGTTGTACCAAGAAATTATAGATAAATACAAAAGTTGGACAAAATATGAAGAAATTCAAGACTATGTTGAACTTGCAATGCACAATCTTATTCTAAATTTGCCGCCTAAAAAAGCCAATGCACTACGTACAGAATATATTGAGCATTTTGAGGATACAAGAGATGTTCAAGAGATGAGGACAAAAAGAGATGAATATTTAGCCAACACCTCTTTTTTTAAAAAAGTATTTGGAAAATAGGGCTTAAGCCCAGAGTGTCAATTTCGACCGTGCCAATCAAATAATTAAGAAGAATATCTTAATGATTAAAACGTTTCCATTTTCCCTTAATGTTCACATATCCATAAGGCGAGATGGCATAAGCTAGTTCGGAAAAACCTTGGGCTGCTATTGTTGATGCTATTTTTAATCCTGCTTCATCTTTGGAACCTGTGAAAAACACTGTATTTCTCGCAGGAAGGAAGACAACAGGATCACCCTTGAGAGAGATATTTTGTTGATTTAAAAATACGTTTGCCAAAAGGAGTGATGCTTCATAGGTATCATCGGCAACAAAAACATAAAGATCTCCATTGCCGCCGGTGTCCATTTTATCAATTTTAGCCTTGGCTGTTTTGTAGTATTTTTCAAGGTTTTCGCAGGCAATACTTCTGATGTTTTTTTCAATATTATATTTTTCAATATCTTTTGGCGATACAAATTGCATACTGTCGGGCAAATCAAAAACATAGACGATAAACATATCATCATTTAATTTTTCATAATAAAAGGGAAGTTCCTTCTTTTCGTAATTGCTCTGTTTTAGCTGAGCTTTCACGGTATCAATATAATCTTTTGGCTTGAGAACAGGCAAGATACTTTCAAGACTTTTATCGGTAAAAAGCATCTCTCTGTTTTTGATAGAATTGATTTCATCGAGGCAGATAGATTCAAACGTTGCCTGAGCTGAAAGATAGCGAGTATAGTGGTTGGCAAGAAAAATATCTATGCTGTCTTTGTCAGAGCTTTTAGCAGATAAGTGCAAATCAGATACGATACTAAACTGCATTTGAGGCATCTCAGCCTGTAACGTTTTTTTAAAATTATTTGTAAATTCGCTCTTTGTCATCAACTCTTCTACAGGCTTAGCAACTGTTGCTGTAGTGAATAACCCTAGTGTAAGCGTTATTAGTATTTGTTTTAGTGTACTTTTTATATTCATAAACTGACCTTTTGTATAATTTTTTTATCATTTTTGTATGCATTTTGAAATCAGTAAGGCTTCGTGATTAGCAAATCCAATAACTTCTCATAACCCACTCAAAATAAACGCTGACCAATAAAAGGGGTGAAGCTCCGCTTTCACCATACTTAACTTACTCTCTTGAAGTGCTTTATCATAAGGCATACCCTCTTTGACGTGGCTGTAAAAACCTATCATCAAATCAGCAGTCTCTTTATCGGCAACAGACCACAAACTCAACAACATATCTTTGCTACCCGCTTGCATAAAGGCCTTGTTTAATCCGCTGACGCTTTGGGATGAGTCCATATCGACCACCCCCGTCTCACATGCGGAGAGTACTACTAAGTCACACCCTTTTAAATCCATTCCTGCGATTTTAAGTGAGGTTAAGATTCCATCACCTTTTCCATTTTTAGCTGAAACATTGGCACCACTGAGGGCGATACCTGAGCGCAACATGGGATTTGAAATCTTTTCATCGTTTAGAAAGAAGCCATGACTTGCGATGTGTAAAATTTTTACCTTGCTGACAGCTAAGAGATTCTTTTCACTTGCATCTTTTTGCGTGTAGTTGTGTACATTTTTAGAATTAAGAAGTTTAGTGATGGATTCAGCTTCATATTTGGTGCCTTTAAGTGGTGAAAAAGACATATTAAAAAGAGCGCGTTCTATCTGTAGTTTTGGATTAAAATAGGCATCAACAAGTTCCTTTCTACTCTTTACATGTAAAGATGATGCAGAAGCAACGCTGTTATCAAAATCAGGATTAGAAAAGAGTACTATTTTTTCATTCTGCGCACTTGCATTAAAGCGGTGCAGGCGAACAAACTCTTTGGCTGAGGGTACATAATGCACTGTTTTGGATTCTATGAGGTAATGCCCGTCTTTTTGACGCAATGCCTCAAAGGGAACCAGGCGTAAACTCGCATCACTAGAGATAATCAAGTCTGTTTTACCCTCTATTTGATGGCCTAATGCATCATCAAATAAAAGCGCATAAAGCGCTTCAAGACTCTTGATGCTTTGTGCGTTTTTATCTTCTATGTTATTGCGAAACGTTTGTACGGATGCTCTGATTTTTTGACTGGTTTTCTCATCAAATTGCTTAAAGGTGACGTTTTGCTTGTCATCCAGTGTAAAGAGATACAAGTAGTTACCCACTTTTGCAAAATCAATATAGAGCTCGTTTACATGTAAGCTTTTAGCGATGTCGGATATTTTCAACTTTTCTAGCGCTTTGCCTTGTGAAAAACTCTCTACTTTTTGAGCCAACTCTTTTTCAATACTTGCTATTGTGCTTTTGACTTTTTCGATCTTTATTTGATGTTTTTTATACTTACTCGTCACGGCAATACTCTGATATAAATTGGCAAGTTTACGTTTGGCCTGATTTAAAGACTCTATTTTTTGTTTTACCTTTGCATCTGTTGTGGAGGTGTACAAACTAATAATTGCGTTTTCTCTATCAAAGATAGTGCCTTTATAGTTAATCCAATCCTCAAATATACGCTTTGCAATGTGCGCTTTCTCCTTTGGAGTTTTCGCCAAAGAGATTACTTTGGCATTTCCTTCAAACAATCGACCAACATAGTGCGCATTTGCTTTGAGATACGCATGTTTTTGGGCTGAATTTAAGATGATAAAGTTGGTATCAATATTTTTCAAGTAGTTATCATAGGCTTTTTGAGTGTACTTTTGAAGTTGCTCATAGTCATGTAAATCACCATACACTAATGCCAAATTGTTGTAGCTTACAATGGTGTCATCGTGTTGAGGCGTTAAAATATTTTCACGTATTTTTAATGCTTTGAGATTATAAGAGAGTGCTTGATCGAGTTTTCCCATAGAGTGATACACCAGTGCGATACCATTGTATGATCTGGCCGTCTCAATATGATCTGATCCATAGTTTTTTTCGTTAATCTCAATGGCGCGTTTATAATATGCTAGAGATTTGTCATACATCCCAATTTTACGCGTGATGTCGCCAAGATTGGCATAATTTAATGCATTACTAACATGATACGCTCCAAGCACTTTTTCATAAATAGCCACCGATTTATTTAAGCAATCAATCGCTTTGTCATACTCTTCGTTGTTAGAGTAAACGACCCCTAAATTATTATAGCTTGTGCCAACGTCGTAGCTCTCTTTGTCATAAAGTAAACGTATCTTTAAGGCTTTGAGATTTAAAGCAATCGCTTGTTTATAATCACCCAATTTATCGTAAACCGCAGCTAATGTTGAATAGGTAGTAGATAAGGTGTAATCTGTTTTATCTAAATACTTCTCTTCAATTGCAACGGCTTTATTCAGATATTCCAAGGCTTTATCGTACTGACCTGTTTGAAGGTAGTAGGCGCCAAAATTCATATAAACACTCCCTAACTCTATATGATCTGTACCGTACTTGGATTCATACGCCTTTTGTGCCAGAGTGAGATAATGCAAGGCAGAGGGAAAGTCTGACAGGTCCAAATAGAGCTGGGCTATTTTTTTATAGTTATATAAAATGCCGGGATGATTAGGACTTAAAGCTTTAAGATAGACTTCATTTACTTTTAAAAGCGCTTTTAATGCCTCGGGCGAATTATGTTCATCGCTATACTTTTCAAAAAGAGCATAGTCACTATCACTGGCAAGCAGCGGTTTATACAGAGCATTAAACCCCTTTAAGCCTTTGGCTAAATTTTCCTTTTTATTCGGATAGAGTCGCTGCATCAGTGCATAATCTTCTTGTGTTGGCGCATTGATGCGCTCATACGCATTTAAATATTTTGCATACATCTCTTGCGCTTTTTCAAACTCTCCCAAAAGCACATACGAATGGGCTATGTTTCCAAAAGCAGAGATTTCATTTTCAATTGAAATATGCTTTAAGACCTTGTTGATATTCTCTTCATATTTGCCGCTAAGCAGATAATACCATGAAGCATCATCATAGTTTTCTTCTTTCATCTTCTCATCTGCTGCTTTTAAGCAGTAGCTTTCAATGTTGGAGGTATTAAGAACTTTTTCTTCCACTTCCTTGGAACACACCTCTTCATTTGTCATGGCATTTAGTGTGAGAAGCCCCAGTAAATATACACATAAAAAAATAAGTTTCATTTTTTTCCTTTGTTTTTGCAATTGTACTATGCGTATGGTTTTTTTTGAATTGAAAGTTGTGTTGTATGGGGATTTGGTCTTACATGTAAGGAGGGTATGATAACCGACTCTTCTTGGGATGCATGAAGAGAGCTTATCCATAACTTAAAGCGAATCCGATATAATCGTAAAATCAATGATGTCACTGGAAAAGCATGCTTTTCGGAACATCAATATTATGTTAAGGAGTAGCAATTTATGGAGTGCGAATTTCCGACGGTCAACAGCAACAGCGAACAGATCAGGACGATCTTTCAAACCGTCAAAACCATTGCAGTGCTGGGACTTTCTCCCGATGCGAGCAAAGACAGCCACAAGGTAGCCAAATATCTTCAGGAAAAAGGCTACACCATCATTCCGGTTTATCCCAAAGAAGAGACGATCCTTGGAGAAAAAGTGTACCGTTCCCTTGCCGAAATTCCGTGTGAAGTGGATATGGTCAATATTTTCAGAAAACCCGACGCGCTGGCTCCCATTGCCGATGCCTGCATCGCACGCGGCGATGTCAAAGTTTTCTGGTCCCAAAAAGGTATTGTGAACAATGAAGCGGCGCAAAAAGCGCTTGATGCCGGCATGCAGGTGGTTCAGAATCAGTGCAGCATGGTCGAACACCGCCACCTCTTTTAATGATAACTCTTAAAGAGATTGAAGCGGCACGGGGCCGCATAAATGATGTTATTGTTGAGACGCCTTTCGCGTATGCTCCGTTTTTAAGCGAGATGAGCGGATGCGAGGTCTATCTGAAAAAAGAGAACCTGCAGTCTACCGGAGCTTTCAAACTCCGCGGCGCTTACAACCGTATTGCCATGCTCAGCGAGAGTGAACGTGAACAGGGCGTTGTTGCAGCGAGTGCGGGTAATCATGCGCAGGGTGTTGCCTACGCGGCGGCACGTTTTGGCATCAAGGCCACGATTGTCATGCCGGAATCGACACCGCTGACCAAAGTCAACGGCGTTCGGTACTATGGTGCCGAAGTCATTTTGCATGGCAGCAATTACGATGACGCCTACGCCTTTGCCAAACGCTATGAAGCAGAGCACGGACGTGTCTTTGTGCATCCTTTTGAAGATGACGGCGTTATTGCGGGGCAGGGAACTCTGGGGCTTGAAATTCTTGATGCCGCAAAAGAGCTTGATGCCGTATTGGTTCCGGTCGGCGGCGGCGGGTTGATCTCGGGTATTGCTCTGGCGATCAAATCGCTTCGTCCCGAGATACAGGTCATTGGTGTGGGTGCCTCGGGCGCCCCGGCTTTGAAAAACTCATTTGCCCTGAAAAAACCGGTGGATACGACGTCAGTCCGTACCATTGCCGACGGAATCGCGGTACGCGATACGTCACCGAAAACATTGGAATATCTGCTGGAGTATGTCGATGGCTTTATCTCGGTAGATGATGAAGAGATCGCCAGCGCCATGCTCTTCTTGCTTGAAAAACAGAAGCTGGTTGTTGAAGGTGCGGGAGCAGTCGGCGTTGCAGCGTTGATGCACCAGAAAATTCCCGAACTGACGGGCAAACGCGTTGCAACCGTATTAAGCGGAGGGAATGTCGATGTCACGCTTCTTTCGGTTATTATTGAAAAAGGGATGATCAAGTCGCATCGCAAAATGAAACTTGTCGTAACACTCGTGGACAAACCCGGTTCCTTGATGCAATTAACGCAATTGCTAAAAGAGATGTATGCCAATATTGTCCATATTGCCTATGACCGCACATCGACTGACCTTGATTACGGTGATGCCAACGTTACCATCCATCTTGAAACAAAAGGAAAAGAGCATCAGGAGAAGATCCGCTCCGTTTTGCTTGAACACGGATATCTGAGCAGCGAATATCGATGATAGAACCTGAAAAATCGTTTAATATCAAAGAGAGTGTCCTTCTTCTTAAAGTCCTCAATGGGGGTGCACTGGCTGTTATTGACGCGCATAATGCCCTGAGGCTGATTGATGTAACGAATTACAAGGTGATAGGCGGGTTTAAGACCAGCATCAAACATGATCGTTTTTACGGCAGTCATGTCGATATTGCTCCAGGTGGCGGCGTGAGCGCTTCGGTCATTCCCAAAAGTGACAAGGCAGCGCTTTTTTCCGTAGCGAAAAAGGGATTGCTTTACAAAGCCGGGCGTCATCAGGGAGAGGTGGAAAGTATCGCCATTGACCCCAACGGACGCTACTTCGTGACGGGCGGGCAGGATGGCAAGACTTTTGTCTGGTCGCTGAAAACGGCGCGCCTGGCTTTCACACTTCCGCCCCATGCCGACTATGTCACTACCATGGCATTTAGCAGCAACGGACAGTGGCTTGCTACCGGAAGCTATGACAAAACCATTACACTTCTTAATATCGCTACAATGAAAAAACCGCTGAAACTTCGCGGGCATGCCAATGCGATTTTCAAACTGATGTTTTTGCCAACGTTTCGCCTGTTATCACTTGACAAAGACGGCAGCATGATCGTCTGGGACATCCGCAGCGGAAAAAATCTCAAGCGTATGACCAAAGTCAATGATGATGTGACGTCGATTAGCGCCAGCCACGATTTTCGTTTTCTGTTCGTGGGTACGAAAATGGGGTACGTTGCACTGTACGATCTTGAAAGCTATGAACTGCTCACCCAGCGCTATCTCAAAAGCAGTGAAACCATAACCGCTCTTGGTTTTATTGAGTCGGGTTTTCGGCTTGCGGTAGGAACGATGGACGGCAATGTCAACATCTATCCGCTTTTCGGCGATCAGAATGCTTACATGCAGATGATTAAAGCGCAGGATTACAAGAGTTTTTATGATGCGGTAGAGAGCAATCCGGTTTTGATGTATTCAAACTCCTATAAAGCGGTGGAACGGCTCTGGGAAGCTTCGATTGCCAAAGCAAAACTGCTGTTGGCCGCGGCACAGAAGGATGCGGCACTCAAACTGCTGGAAGCTTTCCGCAGCGTATCGAAAAAGAATGTGTTCATCAACCAGATCATCAAAGACTTCGATCAGTACGCCGTCTTTAAAAAGTATGTCGAAGAGGGACGTTTCCCTCTTGCCTACTCCATGGCCAAGCAGTATAAAATTTTTGAAGATTCGGATATTTACCGCAAAATGGAGAAGCGCTGGAAAGTGCTGTTCATGAAAGCGCAGGAGCTCATTCTGAGTAAAAACGGTGATGAACAGGCGCGACAGCTTCTTGCGCCGTTCCGCGGTATCTCTGAAAAAGCCGTTTTGATTCAGCAGCTTTTTGCCGAGCGGAAGATGTACCTCTATTTCAAAAAACTGATTGCCCAGAAAGACTTCGTCAAGATGTTCGAACTGGTCAAGAACCATCCGTTTCTAAAAGAGTTTGAAGAGTATCACGCCGTTTTGGATTATGCCGACAAGGTCTTTATCAAGGCACAGCAGGCATACATGAAGGAAGATTACATCACGGCCCAGAAGCTTGGCGAGATACTTGACCGGTTTCCTGATTATGCCGATGACATTCATGAAATGCGCGATACGATCAAGGCGAAAAAACTCTTTTACGATGCGATTGCTGCAGGCAACCTCGTCAATGCATTTTCCTATCTGGCCAGCTACCCGCTGCTTTATGATACGAAAGAGGGTATCGAACTCGAAGCGCAGTGGAACGGGGTGGTTGACAGCGCTATCAAATTTGCGGCCAAAGGCAATGCCGAGGGCATTCGCCAAAGCGTTAATACGTATCTGCTCATTGATGCCAAATATGAAGCCATTGCCACCCTTTTTGCACAATGTTATAACGTACAGCTTGAAAAAGCTTTGATGGAACAGGAAGATAGCAAACGTATTGAAACAGGTATGAAAAACTATCTTTCACTTTTTGGAGAAGATGATTTCATCACCTATTTCATTGACCGCTACAACAGCAGCTACCAGAAAAATTTTACGGCCGAGAACCAGAGCATCGGGGATATCACTGCGTGGAGTCCCAAAAGTATTGTTACGTCGATTCTGGATTCGAGGGTATGATCGCTATCGATCTGGGATCGAATACCTGTCGTTTTTTACATGTAACGTGTGATCCCTTCGAGATTCTGGGAAGTTTTGAAGTCATCGTCAAGACTGCCGATCAGCTCCATAGCAGCGGCATTATCAATGATGCGGCCGTTACGCGGGTCATTGAAGCCATTCATTGTGCTGCAAAACAGATGCCCTTAAAAGACGAACGGGTTGTGGCGGTAACGACTGAAGCGATGCGGCAGGCGAATAACCGCCATGAGGTACTGGCTCGGATCGAAGCCGAAACCGGGATTCGGTTTGAGGTCATCGACGCCGTCCATGAAGCACGCGCGACCACGCGCGCGGTCCGTTACCGTCTTGAACAGCTGCGGTTTGAACATGATTCGCTGGTGATGATCGATATCGGCGGCGGTTCTACCGAAGTGGCTTTCATTTTTGGTGACGAGATGCTCTCAAAAAGTTTTCCGATAGGAATCGTAACGCTCTCCCAGCAATGCGACTCCCTCGAAGCGGTTCATGCATGGCTTGAAACCGGTCTGGAAGCGGTAGATGCGTATGTCAGGGAGATATACGGACGTTTCGGAAAACCCGATGTACTGGTGCCTACGGCGGGAACGCCGACAACCATTGCGGCTTACCTGCAGGACATGGATTATGCCGGTTATGATGTTTCGCGTATTAACGGCTTTGTGCTTACATGTAAGGATATCCGCAAGGCGCTCGATTCACTGATGGCGTTGGATGAGTCAGCGCGCAGCCGCTATGTCGGTGTCGGCCGTGAAAGCCTGATAGCCGCCGGAATCGTACTGGTCGAAGCGATGTACGATGTCTTGGGATTTGACAACGGTGTGGTTGTAGATGACGGATTGCGCGAAGGGGTGGCGCTGGAGTATTGCGCATCGCTTAAATGATGCTGAGAACGGAGAGAAGCGTGCAAATTAACGGAGTTTATAGTTTCAACACACTATAATACAGCCATTTTTTATTCAGAGGAGACAATCATGCAGATCAGCGGTGCGCAGATGGTTATAGAAGCATTGATTGCCGAGCACGTTGATACCGTTTTTGGATACCCGGGCGGTGCAATTATGAACGTGTATGACGAAATCTACAAACAAGACAGCTTCAAGCACATTCTGACCCGTCACGAACAGGCGGCGGTTCATGCAGCGGAGGGTTATGCCAAAGCCAGCGGAAAAGTGGGCGTGGCCATGATTACATCCGGTCCGGGGTTTACCAACGCGGTAACCGGACTGGCCGATGCCTATATGGATTCGATTCCGCTTGTCGTCATCAGCGGACAGGTGCCTATGTCACTGATCGGTACGGATGCGTTTCAGGAGATCGACGCTGTCGGTATCAGCCGCTCCTGCACCAAGCACAACTACCTGGTAACCGATGCTTCGGATTTGGGACGCGTGTTGAAAGAGGCATTTTATATTGCCGCTTCCGGACGTCCCGGCCCGGTTCACGTTGACATTCCCAAAGATGTTACGGCACAGATCGCCGAGTTTGACTACACCAAACCGGTAGAGCTCGAGACCTACAAGCCTACGACAAAAGGGAACAGCCGTCAGATCAGGAAGGCAATGGAAGCAGTCGCAGCTGCAAAACGTCCGCTCTTCTATCTCGGCGGCGGGGTTATCAACTCCAACGCTTCCGATCTGGTAAGAGAGTTTGTCAAGGTTACACAGATTCCGGCGGTTGAGACCTTTATGGCGCGCGGAACGCTCTCTTATGACGATCCGATGCTGATCTCCATGCTGGGAATGCACGGCTCGTATGCCGCCAATATGGCCATGAGCGAAACTGACCTGATCATCGGTTTGGGTGCACGTTTTGACGACCGTGTTACCGGAAAACTCTCCGAGTTTGCGAAAAATGCCGAAGTCATCCATGTCGATATTGACCCGGCGAGCATTTCCAAACTGGTTAACGCACACTATCCGATCGTCGGGGATGTCAAAACGGTTGTCGAAGAGATGCTCTCCATTGCCAAAGAGAGCGTCAATCCCGAGCGTTATGCCTCATGGCGCAATACGATTACGAACTTTGACCGTCTGCATCCGCTGACGTATAACGAAGATGGGGAACGCATCAAGCCGCAATGGGTTATTGAGCGCCTTGGGCAGCTGCTTGGTGACAAAGCCAATATTTCGACAGATGTCGGTCAGCACCAGATGTGGAGTGCGCAGTTCTATCCGTTCACCCGTGCCCGACAGTGGGTCAGCTCCGGCGGTCTGGGAACGATGGGATTCGGTTTTCCCGCAGCTATGGGTGTCAAGCGTGCCGATCCCGAGCGTATCAGCATCAACGTTACCGGTGACGGTTCGATCCTGATGAACATTCAGGAGCTGATGACGGCGGTTCAGTATGACCTTCCGGTTATCAACGTCATTTTGAATAACAACTATCTGGGTATGGTACGTCAGTGGCAGACACTCTTCTATGACAAGCGCCACTCCGAAACGGATCTCTCCATTCAGCCCGATTTTGTAAAACTGGTTGAGAGTTTCGGCGGCGTGGGATACCGCGTTACAACGAAAGAGGAGTTTGATGCGGCGCTCAAAGACGCTGTTGAGAAGAATGTGGTCGCCATTATCGATGTCGCCGTACACCGTCTTGAAAACGTACTTCCGATGGTACCTTCAGGCGGATCGCTCTTTAATATGATGCTTTTAGAGAAGAAGGAGAAGTAATGGAAAATGAAAGACGCGTTGTTTCGGTAATCGTAGTCAACGAAGCCAGTGTACTCTCACGCATTACCGACCTCTTTTCAGCCCGGGGCTACAATATCGAGTCTCTGACAGTCGCACCGATTCCGGATTCGAAGTACTCACGCCTGACCATCGTTACGTCGGGTTCGGTCCGTGTGATCGAACAGATCACGAAGCAGCTGCACAAGCTGATTCCGGTACTTAAAGTTTACGACCATGTCGATTTCGTCGAAAAAGAGATGGCGATGGTCAAGTTCCCGCTCTCCGAGCCTATTAACGACATTGACGTTCTCTGTCAGGCCTATAACGGCAAGATCGTCAACCTCGGTGAGGATGTCGTCATCGCCATGGTTGCCGATGAACCCAAACGGGTCGATAACTTTCTGCGTGCGATCCGACGCTTCCATCCCAAAGAGATTGTCCGCGGCGGTACCGTCGCGCTCGAGCGCTAAGTGCTGCTTTCACACATTGCTGCTGCGCTTTCGCTTCCGTTTAGCGGAAGTGACTGTGATATTTCCGGCATGAACTCCCTGCGCCATGCAACGGCTTCTGAACTCAGTTTCGCCATGGGTAAAAACCATCAGGAAGAACTCAGTGTTTCCAAAGCCGCTGCTTTTCTGGTAGATTCCTCGCTTGTCTCTGCCGTGCCCTCTGATGCTTCCTATATTACATGTAACGATGTGTCGATTGCGATGGCGGAAGCCACACGTCTATTCGCTCCGGCAGTTATGGAGACAACGCTGCCTGCAGCCGTCATCGATGCCGAGGCGCAGGTCGATCCCCGCGCGTTTGTCGAAAACGGCGCGCGCATTGAAAAGGGTGCCCTCATCATGGCCGGAGCCTATATCGGCTATAACGTCACGATTGGCGCAGGCACGATCATCTATCCCAACGTTACGGTTTATCGCGACTGCAGCATCGGAAGCCACTGCATTATTCATGCCGGATGCGTTATCGGTGCGGACGGTTTCGGATTTTCGCATACGCGCAGCGGCGAACATGTCAAGATCTATCAAAACGGCAATGTCGTCATCGAAGACGATGTGGAACTCGGTGCCAACTGTGCCATCGATCGTGCGGTTTTCGGTTCGACCCGCATCAAACGCGGTGTCAAGTTTGACAACTTCATTCATATCGCACACAATTGCGAAATCGGGGAGTATTCGCTTTTTGTAGCCCAGTCGGGTGTCGGCGGCTCAACAACATTGGGACGAAACTGTGTGGTGAGCGGACAGAGCGCATTTACCGACCATCTGGAAATCGCTCCTTTCAATACCTTTACGGCACGCTCGGGAGTGACCAAGTCGATTCATGAGAGCCACAAGGTCTTCAGCGGCTATCCGTTGATGGAACATCGGGCCTGGCGCCGACTGCAAAGCAAAATTGCCAAACTTCTGGATTAGGAGGAGTGATGAGACTTTCGCAAATTGCCCGGATGCTTTCATGCGATTTTGAGGGGGACGATATTGAAATCAGCGGCATCAATACCCTGCATGATGCCGCACCTGACGAACTCTCTTTTGTCAGCAGCAGCAAGTACGAACACGAACTCGAAACGACACGTGCGGGTGTGGTCATTATTGAACCGCGTCTGAAGGGTAACGTTCCGGCAAACACGTATGCGCTGATAAGTGATGAGCCCTATCTGATGATGGCACGGCTCTCCAAACATTTTGCAAAACCCATCGTAGATGCGCGTGCGGCAGCGCCGATCATTGGAAAAAATTGTCATATTTCTCCCAAAGCGCAGATTGAAAACGGTGCGGTTATCGGTGATGACTGCACCATACTTGCCGGTGCCTATGTCGGCTTACATGTAAAGATCGGCAACAACGTGACACTCTATCCGAATGTCGCGATCTACCCCTATTGCGAAGTCGGCGATGCGTGCATCATTCACGCCGGAACCGTGGTGGGAAGCGACGGATTCGGATTTGCCCATACGCGAACCGGAGAGCATGTCAAAATCTATCAAAACGGCAATGTGGTCATTGAAGCGGATGTTGAAATCGGCGCCAACTGCACCATCGACAGTGCGGCATTCGGTTCGACCCGTATCAAACGCGGTGCCAAGATCGACAATCTGGTACAGATCGGGCATAACTGTATTATCGGTGAGCACTCCATTATTGTGTCTCAGGTCGGCGTCTCGGGCTCGACGACACTCGGACGTAATGTCGTTATGGGAGGACAAAGCGCTACGGCCGGGCATCTTGAAATTGCACCCTTTACGACACTCGCGGCACGTTCGGGCGTGACCAAAGACATCAAAGAGAGCGGCAAGACCTTTGCCGGTTTCCCCTTGATGGATCACCGCAAATGGCTCAAACTTCAGGGACGGATCGCGAAACTACTCTCCTGACCTGCGAATTTTTCGCAGTGTCCATCCTGCTATTTTTCGAATTCCAAAAACAATCAGATAAAAAAACAGTGAAATCCAGAGCGGATGAAATACGCCAAGAGAACTGTTGTGCAGATTGGCCAGATGATCGAGCGGCGCATTGATCCAGGCGTCCTGATGCATCATCAGTGCCAGCAGTACAAAAATTGACAGGTAGATAAGTAGCTCTTTTTTTATGATCTTTTCCTTCTTTATACTCTTCTTATTATAGTCAATATCAATTTAAATTATCATAGGATACGGTATCTCAAAAATGTGCCACATTCAGATTTTATTAAGTTTTCATTGATAGGTATTTGTTATAATACAAGATCACATATCAAAAAGGAAAAGCCATGTCGGGAACGATGAAAAACCAGTCAACCTTAACACTTGACGGAACAAAGAACGGAATCATCTCAATTGCGCAGATTGAAGAGCCTTACGGGGCAGGGAGCGGCACTGTGGCCAGTATTGGTATTTCACTCTCAGGCAATACGGAAAATCCCGAATGGAAAGTCCATATTCCCATGAAAAACCTCTCTGATGTGATTGCGGCACTTCAGTCGATGAAGTAACCCGCAAGCGGTTTTAGCGTTTTGAAGCGACGTACGTTTCGATACGCTTAATCCCTTCACGAATCGTATTGATATCCGTAGCGAAGCTCAAACGGATATACCCCTCCGAACCGAATCCGACACCCGGAACCACAGCCACGCCCTGTTCTTCAAGCAGCTCTTTACAAAACAGCATGGAATCGTTGCTGACTCCCTTAATGTTCACAAACAGATAAAATGCGCCGTCCGGGACCATGACGGAGAGGCCGTCAATCGCATTGATAAGGCGTGCGGCTTCATTGCGGCGTTCTTTGAACTCTTTGCGCATCATCTCGATCTCTGCATCGGCACTTCCGTCAAGTCCGACAATCGCAGCCTTTTGGGTGATGGTGTTGATGTTCGAGGTGCTCTGGCTCTGGAGCTTTTTGGTCGCAGCAATCAGTTCGGTGTTGGATGCGGCCATATAACCAAAACGCCATCCGGTCATGGCGACCGATTTGCTCAGACCGTTGATGGTAACGGTACGATCAAACATGTCATCGCTTACCGATGCCGCAGAGGTGAATTCCCCGCTGTAGACCAGCTTCTCATACATCTCATCACTGGCAACGATGATATTCGTTCCTTCAAGGACTTTTCCGATAGCCGTGAGTTCGGCTTTGCTGTAGACCGCACCGGTCGGATTGGAAGGCGTCGTCAGAATGAGCATCTTCGTTTTGGGCGTGATGGCCGCTTTAAGCTGCTCGGGAGTGATTTTGAAACCGTTGCTGTCATCAGTGTGAAGCTCAATGACCTTCCCGCCGCAATACTGAACGAGTTCGGGGTAGGTAACCCAGTAAGGTGCGGGGATGATCACTTCATCACCATCTTGAATGGTACAGGCAAAAAGGTTGTAAAGCGAGTGTTTGGCACCGTTGTTGGCAATGATCTGATTGGGAGCGTAACTCAGACCATTATCACGTTTGAGCTTATCTGCGATGGCTTTGCGAAGCTCGACGATGCCATCAACCGCAGTGTAGCGTGTGAAATTCTCGTCAAGCGCTTTTTTCGCAGCATTCTTGATCACGTCCGGTGTAGGGAAATCGGGCTCTCCGGCCGAAAAACTCAAAACATCTTTTCCCTGGGCTTTGAGCTCCTGGGCCAGAGTCGTAATGGCGATGGTAATGGATTCGGTCAGGGTATTGACGCGATTTGTAAACTCTATTTTCAAAAAACACCTCTTTGAATGGATGGCGAAATTATAGCTTAATTGGTTGCTGAATGGTAGACACGGCGTAGCAGCGGCCGATTTTTCAAATACGGAACAAGAAGCAGTGCGACGGCAAGTCCGAGGGTATCCACAATGACATCGCCGATTTCTGCGGCACGCGTGGGCAGGTAATACTGGATGATCTCGATGCCGGCGGCATAGAGAAGCAGAATTATAAAACGGCGTTTACATGTAAGCCGGGGAAATGCCCGCTCAAAAAGCAGAAAAAGGGTGAAAAAAGCGATGAAATGGTTGATGATATCGCTTGCGGAAACGACGGAAGGAAGTCCGGAATAATCCGGCAAAAACGCTAACGTCGTAATGGCAAGAAGGGCCGAGAAAAACGCGAGACGAAAAAGCGGTTTAATTTTTCATGGCCTTGATGAAGGAGTCGTAGATGTTCTCGAGCTCAAGATCGCGCTCAAGCACCTCTTTGTTGTCCTGACGGATGATGTGTTCGAGCACGGCGACCCGTTTCATCATATACTCAAACAGCTCTTTGTTGATGTCAGGCAGCTTGTTATGGCTGTGCGGATCTTTGTCGCGCCCTTTTTCAATAACGTGTGCGGGAATCCCGACAGCTGTCGAGTTGTCGGGTACATCGCGGACCACGACCGAGTTGGCACCGATCTTGGCATCTTCGCCGATCACGATATTTCCGAGAACCTTGGCACCGCCCCCGATAACCGCGCCGCGGCGAACGGTAGGATGGCGCTTCACGTTGCGCTCAAGACTGACACCGCCGAGGGTGACACCCTGATAAATGAGAACATCATCTTCAATGATACAGGTTTCACCGATGACGACGCCGACACCGTGGTCAATGAAGACACGACGCCCGATCCGGGCACCGGGATGGATGTCGATGGCGGTGAACATCTGGTTGAATCCCATGATCATACGCGCCAGCCGTCGCCAGCCGTTGCGGTAGAGACGGTGTGATACACGGTACCATGCAATGGCCCAGACACCGGGATAGTTGAAGATGAACTCAAAGCGGGAGCGAATCGCAGGATCGTTGCGATAGACGTTTTCAAAATCTTCTTTAATCTCTGAAAAGAGCCCCAATGACTACCCTTTAATTCGTAGTTCGCAGATAACTGTTTTGCTCCATAGTGAGCTTCAGTTTGCGTAGTGTATCACTTTTTTCTTGCGGTGCACTAAAGGCGCTTGCTTCAAGTTTGGCTTCAAGTTGTTTTAAAATTGCATCCCCGTCATAACCGACGGATTCGATAACCCGCTTGATGTTTGCGGACTCTTCCATCTGGGTGAGTTTATAGCCCGTTTCATCGATGATGACGGTGGCGACATTGGGACGGCTGAAAAGGTTGTGCTGCATGCCCAGCGTCTCCTGATAGGCGCCGACATTGAAAAATGCGAGAAAGTACTCTTCGTTGTCCAGATCGACATCGTGCAGAAAGAGCGGTGCTTCGGGATTGAACCCGATTTCGCCGTCGCTGTCGCAGGTGATGTCCCAAAGGCTCGCCGGACGAATGCCCTTATTGGAACCCAGATAGTGCAGCGGCATCACCGGAAATTTCTGTTTCAGACCCCAGTAGTCGGGAATACTCTGGAAAAACGAGCTATTGACCAGATAGCGCTCCTGATGGCGCTGCTGCAGCTTTTTCAGCTCCAGCGTCGGTGTGAGCATAGAGTACTGCAGCGCTTTTTTAATAATCAGGTGGGTCAAAATCTCCGCGTTGGAGCGGTCTTCAAGATCAATATAACCCAGATCGAAAAGGGTAAAGAGCGATTCGAGGTGATCAAGTCCGTCGTGCATGTACTCGATGAAGTTCTTTTCGTTAATCAGTTCATAAAGCTCAAGCAGCTCTTCAACCAGCGGCGGGTTGACCTCTTTAAGACGCAGATGCTGTTCCTGATAGTCCTGTGAAAAGAGTTCGAGAACCGGCGTGATCAGCACGGCATGCTGTGCGACAATGAAGCGGCCCGATTCAGTGAAAATGTCCGGATGCTCGACCCGCTTGGCATCCATAATGTCGCCGATGAGAAAGACGACGTCATTGGCAAATTCGGCCAGCGAGTAGTTGCAGATGCGCTGCGCGGAGTGCTGAGCATATTCGATGGCCAGACCGCCGCCGATGTTGATGGCTCCGAGTGCGTCCGCTCCGAACTTTTTGAGCTCCGCATAGAGGTTGCCCGCTTCACGAAGCGCTTTTTTCAGCGGTGCGATCTCTTCCATCTGCGAGCCGATATGGAAGTGGATCATCTTGAGCTGCTGGAGCAGGTTGTTCTCTTCAAGCAGTTCGACGGCTTCGAGAATCTCGGTAGCCGTGAGGCCGAATTTGGCATCCATGCCGCCGCTTTTGGCCCAGGCACCGCCGCCGGTACTGTGCAGACGAAGACGCAGGCCGATATTGGGAACTTTGAGGCCGCACTCCTGTGAGACTTCGATGATCCATTCAAGCTCGCCGAGCCCTTCGATGGTGATGGTGATGTTGTGCCCCATCTGTGCCGCCATGAAGCCCAGTTCGATCATCTCCTTGTCTTTAAAACCGTTGACGGTGATGGGAGATCCGATCTTGGTATGGGACATGGCCAGTACCAGTTCCGCCTTGGAACCGGCTTCAAGGCCGTAACCGTGACTCTCTCCGTACGCGACCATCGATTCGATGACGTTGGCATACTGGTTCACTTTAAGAGGGAAAACGGCCTGAAAACCGCCTTTATAGTTGTTTTCTTTGATGGCCCGGCCGAAGTGACCGTAGAGTTTGTCAATCTGACGGTGAATCAGATGCGGAAAACGGAGCACCAGCGGTCCGCGGATTCCCTCTTTGCGAATCGCTTCGGTAATCTCCAGAAGCGAGGGCTTTGAAAGATGATTGACTTTGACGAGGCCGCCATCAATAAAAAAGTTGTCGTCACTCCAGATTTCTATTCCGTACATGCTAAGCCCTCGCTGTGAAGTTAAAGTGCGTCAAATGCAATACTCTCTTCGCTACTTTCAAGCAGATCTTTGACCCATATTTTTTTCTCGGCCAGCTCATTGGCTCCGATGACGGCACAGTAGCGTGCGTTGACGCGGTCGGCACCCTTGAGATGCGCCTTGAGACTTTTGGCATCGTATTCGATGACGACGCGGTGATTCTCTCGCTTTTTCTGCCCCAGCTGCATGAGCGTTTCAAGGGCACTCGCATCCATAGCACCAAAGTAATACCCTTCACGTGTGGTTTCGGGCATCACAATCAGGTCGAGCAGCCGCTCGATGCCAATGGCAAAACCGACCGCGGGCGTGGCTTTTCCATCGAGAAACGCGACCAGCCGGTCATAGCGTCCGCCGCCTGCAATGGCGCTTTGCGCTCCGATTTCGTTGCTCACGAATTCAAAAGCCGTTTTGGAGTAGTAGTCAAGGCCGCGTACCAGATGGGTATCGATCTCATAGGCGATATCGTGCTGTTTCAGCAGTACACAGAGCTTGTCAAAATCGCTCCGGCATTCGCCGCAGAGATGATCGAAGAGCTTGGGCGCTTTGGCGTAGAGATGCTGGCACGCTTCATTTTTGCAGTCAAGCACACGGATAGGGTTTGTTCCCTTGCGGCGCTGGCAGTCTTCGCAGATCTCATTTTCATGATCGTCGAGAAAACGCACCAGTATGTTGCGGTACTGCGGCATGCAGTGTTTGTCGCCCAGTGAATTGAGCTTCAGCGAATAACCGATTCCGAGCGCTTTGAAAATATCGGCGATCATAAAAATCATCGATGCGTCTTCGTAGACGGAGGCAATGCCGAAACTCTCGATGCCGAATTGATGAAACTCGCGCAGACGCCCTTTCTGGGGGCGTTCATAGCGGAACATCGGACCGTGGTAGTAAAAACGGTGAATGCCGCCCTTGCGGTCGAGCTTGTTCTGAACAAACGCGCGAACCACACCGGCCGTACCTTCGGGACGCAGACAGACGTCATTTCCGCCCTTGTCAATGAACTGGTACATCTCTTTACCGACGATGTCGCTCGATTCGCCGACGGAACGCTTGAAAAGCGCTGTCTCTTCGAGCAGCGGCGTCTCGATGTATTCAAAACCGTAGCGTTGCGCTACAGCGGTTGCAGTCTGGATGAAATACTCAAAGCGGGCATCTGAAAGAATGTCGTTCATACCCCGTAGTGATCGGATCAATATCTCTCCTTTTTGAAAGCGCAAATTATAGCAGTCGTAGACTCAATTTTCATACGCGATCTTTTTCTGGTTACCGGATTGTTCCAAAATAATTTTGCGTGCTCTGCCTGAAGGGCTCACCGTGTAGGGAACGGAGCTTTTGGTATCGACAAAGGTAACCTTGCTCTGACCATCGTAGCTTCCGGCATGTTCAATACTGGCATGCAGATCGGCATCATAAAGTTTTTCAAGGAAATGTTCCTGAGCGGCGAGTTCCTGAGCGGCGGTTGCGATACGTTCGGCTTCCGCTTTGAGCAGCTCACTGTTTTGTTTGTACTGTTTAATGCGGATCACATCGGCTTTCATGGGTGCCGTGCCCGATTGGGTGGCGGCAAGCACTTTTTTCTGGAAGGTTTTGATACGCGGCGCCAATGCAAGATGCGCGGAATGGCGGTTACTGTACTCAAGCTCTTTTTCGGTAAGGTTTTTTTTCCTGTTTTTGATATCCGCAACAAGCGTATCGATCTTCTGCTGATACCCCTCTATTTTCTTGGCATCGATGATGAGATGGTTGTTGGTTCCGAAGATGTTTAATATTTTTATGGACTCGAGCGCCGTGATCGTGGCGTTGGAGATCAGTTCGTCAACACTCACCCGGTGGGCGATGATCTCGCCGCCGAGCATCTTTTTTACATGTACCTCTTCGGCAATGACGCTGCCGGTTTCTAAAACATCGATTGTCGCGGTTTTGGCCTTCAGGCGTCCGCGATGCAGTTTGACATTGGCATGTTCGACCGCTTCGAGTTCGGATTTTCGGTGGGTCTGCTCCCCGACACTGATGGCATCGGCACGTACTCTCGCGTTGGAGCCCACCGTGCCCTCGACATTGAGTTCCTTGACTTCAATGTTAACACCGCTTCCAACAGCATCTTCACTGCTGTTCTTATGGGCAATGGTAACGACGATCTCTTTCTCTTTTCCGGTCTCAATGGAACCCGTGCCTTTGAAAGAGGCGGATTGAAGCGCGAGCTCCTTGGAGATCGAGATCAGCCCGCGTTCATTTTTGACATACCCCGCGGTTTTTGCAAAGTAGGTGATGCCGGCATCGTTTTCGCGCCTCAGTACCGTAGAATCGCACTGGATATAACCGGCATGTTTGATTTTCGGCTCAGGGACTTCAACGGCTTTTCCATCGCAACTGCGGCCGTTACGGCCCCGTCTCGGTTTGATATACTCGACGATCAGTTCGCCTTCATCTACCGCGTTAAGGAGCTGATTGTCCTTTTTTTCATTCTTGTCATAGTGGTAGATGATGCTGTCATGAACCGGCATAATCGGGCCGGGCGCTTCTCCGATGGTGATGCGGACATCTTCAGCAAGGGGTGTCTCACACGGCGAAGTGTGAATCAGTGTCGCGATGCCGTCATCGAGATCGTTTTCAAAGATGCCGATCATCAAACCGGCGCGAAGCTTGCGTTTGTAGATTTCACTTTTGATCTGTTCGTGTGCATCTGAAGCGCAGGGAAGCATGGAACCGCTTCTGATCTGGGCCACAACTTTGCTTTTGGATTTATTGGCGGCAATGGAGAGCGTAAGCTGCATAGCTGCGTTCATTCTGACATATGGACGCAGGCGTATTTCATACTCCTGATGCAGCTGAAGGAGTTCGGATCGGATCAGTTTCTCGTCGAAGTTCTGTTCAAGTGTTCCTTCAAGCGGTGTCCATTCGGGATGTTTTGGCGTCTTGAAAAAGGTCTGAAAGGCAAGTAGGTCGAAGTCGATCATTTCGGGTTTGAGGTGACGTTCGGCGGCAATCTGTGTCACAAGCTGCATCACATTGAAGGTGGTTTTTGTGATGGGTGTGAATGAACTCATAGCTGCGCGTACTCCGGTTAGGAAAAGAGTTCAATTATAGGGAAGAACGACTTATAAACGGCTTTTGATGTGGTTGATTATCGTTTCAGATATGACATCGGGAGCTGCGGTGGCGTCAAGAATGACGAGTTCTGTTTCGAGTGCGCGCGCTGCCGTTTCGAGTGCTTCCTGAATACGCAACAGATAGGCTTCGCCCCGGGCTTCAATGCCATCAAGCGCTTTTTGGGAAAGGCGGTAGTGGAGCGCTTCAGGTGTGAGTTTCAAAAGGAAAACCGTATCGGGAACAATACCCTCCGTCGCAAAACGGTTGTACGCCAGTATGGTTTCAAGGTCGATCTCCTCTTTGACCAGTGCATAGGCGATGCCGGAAACCAGAGAACGGTCTGAAATGATCATGCGGTGAAGGTTCGGTTTGATACGGGTCTGCATATGTTCGGCACGATCGGCAAGAAAAAGCAGAAACTCCGCTTTGGCGCTGTGAAGTCCGCCTTCAAGAACGATGGAGCGGATCACTTCCCCGGAAGGCGTTCCTCCGGGTTCCTTGGTAATGAGCGCATCGGCAAAAACGCTGCCTGCGAGGGCAATTTGAGTACTTTTGCCGGCGGTGTCAATTCCCTCTATGGCAATGTACATGTATTGAGACTCCGGATCATGGATTCAACCTGTGCGGGAAGAAGGTGGTCGGTTTTGCCGTTGTAGCGGATCAGGTTGCGGACAATCGAGGAGCTGATAAACGCATGTTTGAGCGAAGGCATCAGATAGACCGTTTCAATCGCTGGATCGAGCGAGTTATTCAGATAGCCCAGTTGCAGTTCGTATTCAAAGTCGCTCACCGCGCGCAAACCGCGGATGATGATGCTCGCCCCCACGCTTTTGGCCAGATCGACCGTCAGATTGTCAAAGCCTATGACACGCACTCTTTGGAGCTCCTGTGTTGCCAGTGCACTCATCTCGACGCGCTGTTCAAGCGAATACATCGGCTTTTTGTCACTGTTTTCCGCAACGGCAAGCACCACTTCGTCAACAAGATTCAAAGCACGTTTGACAATGTCGTAATGGCCGTTGGTAATCGGATCAAAAGTTCCCGGGTAGAGGGCAATTTTCTTCTCCATGTTAACTCCATCGCTCATAAAGGTCGTTGTCGATACCGACGAGATCAAGCCATTTGCCGATCATGAAACGTTCCATGCTCTCAAGATCCTGCTGTTGTGAATAGTAGGCAAGCACCGGCGGCGCAATAATGACACCGAGGTTGGAGAGCTTGAGCATGTTTTCGAGTGCAATGGCGGAAAAGGGCATTTCACGCGGGGCCAGCAGCAGGGTACGCCGCTCTTTTATCATGACACCGGCACTGCGGGTGATGAGGTTGTCCGCGATACCGCAGGCAATCTTTGCCAGCGTGTTCATACTGCAGGGAACGATCATCATGATGTCACACTTGAAAGATCCCGAAGCGACGGACGCCCAGATTTCATGATTTTCATGCAAGACAACACCCGATTCCTTCTCAAGCACTACATTGGCGTGTTCGGAGACAATGAGATGCTTTTCACACGATTCAGGGAGCAGTTCAAGCAGTTTGAGACCAAGCTCGGCACCGCTGGATCCGCTAATGGCAACGACAACTCTCACTGAATTTCCACCCTGTTGGCACCGACGACTTTGGCTCGCAGCGTTTCGCCGTCGCTTTTTTTGACCGTAATCATATCATATAACCCTCCGTCATCTTCCGCCGTGACCGAGAGTTCGATGATCATGGAAGCGGATTTTAAAACGGCTACCACCGGCGTATCGCGTTTGACCAGAGGGATGGGTTCGACATCGCGCTCGGTGAGGAGCCGCCCGCTCACCAGACGGATCTTGGCACGCCACTGTGTATTTGATGTCAGGGGTGCCAGCGGCGGTACCGTGAAGTTGTTGAAGGTGCTCCGGGTCAGTTGGGTGTTAAACAGGGTGAGCGCATCTTTGCGGGCAATGGTCGTTTTCGCAGTCAGTGTCGGAATCAGGGCCGTGAGTTCATAATCAAAAAAATAGCGTTTTTGATCCTGGGACTTGATGTAAAAAGTTCCTTTGGCACGTTGATGCGCCTTTTTTGGAATGATAATTTCGTAAGTTTCCGGCAGTCCGGTCATGAAAGCGCGCGGGCTTACATGTAAAGCCTGAATCTTCATGTCGGGATAGTACTGTTTGAAGTGTGCGCGTAGCGCATCGCTCAGGGGCGTCATGTCAAAGGTAAAATGGCGTTCAAAAGTGATAACGGTCGCATTGCTTTCAACCGAAATGCCTTCGCGCTCGAAACGCTCGCAAAGCTCCGAAGCCTTGATGCGGTAACGGACTTTTTTCTCGGGTATCTCAAGAACCTCAAAGTGTTTGGCAAGCGAAGGGAACAACGTGGTACTCCAGATGGTTGGAGATTCGAAACGGTAGTGTTCCTGAAGCGTCAGCGTCGCAAAAAGTATCTGGAACGATAACGGGAGAAAAAGTAAAAAACGCATTTAAATGGAGTGTCTGATAGAGATTTCCCAGCACTCATGAAGATGTGCTTCAACAATATGGATGACCTCGGAATCGATACCGCCAAGCGCCTCGTTCTCTTTAATGATTTTCAGAATTTCAAGGGGTTTGAGATTTTTGCGATAGGGACGTTTCTGGGCAAGTGCCTGAAAAATGTCCGCTACGGCAATAATGCGTGAGGGCAGCGGCAGATCATTCCCCTCTGTTTTTGCTGGATAGCCCGTGCCGTTGAGTTTTTCATGATGCTGCGCAGCCCATTGCGCAATGTCTTCAATGCCGTGAATCTGCGAAAGAATCTGCTGGGTTTCGAAGGCGTGGATTTTGATAACGTCGAACTCGTTCTCCTCCAGCGGCCCGATTTTATTGAGCAGTTCATCGGGAATTCGCAACTTTCCAAGATCATGCAGCAGTCCCGCAATTTCGATTTTGCTGCAGACGTCCGGCGGCAGGTTCATCTTTTGGGCGATAAAGCGCGAGAGTGCCGCGACATCATGCGAATGGTCTGCGGTATAGGGACTTTTGGCATCGACGAAGAGTGCAAAAATTTCAGCGATCTGTTTGAGTTCTCCCAGATCTACCGTATCACTTTCAAGGCTTCTTATGTAGGCATGAAGGGCACGGTGGAGGTTTTCGGGGTCGAGATTGAACCAGAATATCTCTTTTTTGGATGCTTTGAGAAAGGCATTGACCAGATCGGGATCAAAAAAGGTTCCGGAGAGCTCGACGACATCGTTTTGTATCTGATGGGCGATAGCAAGTTTTGATGCTTCAGGATGGCTTTGCGCCTTCTGCGCACACAGTGCGTCAACGCGGTCTACCAAAAAAATCAGATTGGCAAGCATCGCGGTTTCACGGTTGACGTTGAGCTGCTGAAGTGTATTGTAATGGGTATGGTGGTAAAGAATGATGCTGCTGAGATGGCGCAGTTTCGGTGAAATATTCAGCAGCTGATAGCCACGGATACAGTGATCTTCCGCACCTTCCCAGTCGAGTGTAAAGACCAGCTTGTCATGAATACGTGATGAAGAGACACCGCAATCGTGCAGGAGTGACGCATGAAAAAGCACCACGTGGTCACTTTGACGCAGACCCAGCTCTCTGGCACACTCCAATGCCATATACGCAACACGTTTTCCGTGATTGACATCATCCACGCCGACAAGGTCAAGCGCATCGGAAAGTGCATAAATAATCTGGTGCAGATTGGTCATCAAGACTCCTTGATATACAGGGCAAAATTCATAATGCTTAACTATAACACAGATTGTGTGATAGAATAAGAAAACGGAGGTGGATGATGGAAAAAGCACTTCTTGAACTGGCACGTGCGGCCATAGCTGAAGAGTTTGACAGCAAAGTGGTTATAGATCGGAATGCATGGATGTCGCGTTTTCCGCAGCTCGCTAACAAACAGGCCGTTTTTGTAACGCTTAATCTCAATCATCAGTTGCGCGGCTGCATCGGCTCGTTGCTGCCGCATCGCCCTCTTATTGATGATGTCATAAGCAACGCGAAGGCTGCCGCATTCCGCGATCCGCGTTTTGTCATGCTGACGCCCGAAGAGTTTGCCCATGTTGAGATAGAGATTTCGCTTTTAAGCATTCCCTATGAGCTGCCTTATGAGAATGAAGCCGATCTGAAAAAGAAAATCCGTCCCGGTGTTGACGGGGTTATTTTAAATCTGCACGGGAATCAGGCGACTTTTCTGCCTTCGGTCTGGGAGCAGCTACCGACCTTTGAAGCTTTCTTCGCCCATCTCTGCCGCAAGGCGGGACTGGGCGACTCCTGTCTGAAGGCGCATCCCGATATTCGGCTCTATCAGGCCAGAAAGATCGTGTGATGGAATATTTTGTTTCCAAGGGGGATCGGCTCGTCTGCCAGCTCTGCGCCCATTACTGTCAGCTCAAACCCGGACAACGCGGTATCTGTGGCGTGAACCGCCGTGAAGGCGACCATATTGAAAACCGCGTCTATGAGCATCCGGTGGCGTTACATGTAGACCCCATTGAAAAGAAGCCGCTCTATCATGTGCTGCCCGGTTCAAAAACATTCTCGCTTGGAACCGTGGGATGCAATTTCCGTTGCCCGTTTTGTCAGAACTGGAGTATCTCGCAGGAGCATGATGTCAATGTGTCCGTGAATTACACGCCATCAGAGATTGTGGAACTGGCACGGCGCAACGACTGCCAAAGCATCGCATACACCTACAATGAGCCTGCAATTTTTTACCCCTATGCGCGGGACATTGCTACGGAGGCAAAAAAGTACGGCCTGAAAAATCTTTTTGTCACCAACGGCTTTGAAAGCACCGAGCTGATTGAAGACATGCGCGGCATCATCGATGCGGCGAACGTTGATCTGAAATCCTTTAATGAGCATTACTACAAGCATGATCTCGGCGGCGACCTTCAAACGGTTCTGGAAAACCTCAAACATTTCAAACGTGCGGGAATCTGGATCGAAGTCACGACCCTGATTATTCCGACAAAAAACGATACCCCTGAAGAGCTGCATGCCATTGCTTCGTTCATTGCTAAAGAACTCGGTTGCGAGACGCCGTGGCATGTCAGCGCTTTTCACCCCGATTATAAAGAGCGCGCGCTGCCGCGTACCTCTTTTGAACTGCTGGAGATGGCTTATGAAATCGGGAAAAAAGCAGGTCTGCATTATGTGTACAAGGGGAATATCGGATCAGAAAATCCGACCCGTTGCAGTCGATGCAAAAATGTACTGATTGAACGGCGGAACATGGGCGTTCAGGCATCCCATCTTCAGGGTGATGCCTGCCCACACTGCCAAAAACGGCTCGAAGGAGTTTTCGATGTCTAGACGCAAGGCTGCCGTCAGCGGCACGTTTTATCCCGCTTCATGCGAAAAAATCGAGGCAATGATTTCACACTTTAGCGGGATGCTTCCCTCCGGAGCGCTGGATCATTTTATGAAAGATGTCCGTGCCGTCATTGTGCCCCATGCCGGTTATATCTACAGCGGTTTTACGGCTAACGCGGCTTTCAGACTGGCTGCACGGCGCAGCGATGTCAAACGCGTCGTCGTGATAGGCCCGAGTCATCGTGTGGCGCTTCCGGGGGCTTCGGTAGCACAGTTTGAGAGCTATGAAACCCCCTGTAAAACCCTAGCGATAGAGAGCACCTTCAGCAGAAAGCTTGAAGCGCATTATGCAGATTTGAGCTTTTTTTCGCAGGCGCATCAGGAACACTCCACGGAAGTGCAGATGCCTTTTATCGCACACTATTTTTCCGATGTGCCGGTTGTTGAGATCGTTTATGGTGCCATCGACCCCAAAGCTCTGGCGCTTGTCATAGAAGAGCTGCTTGCCGACCGTACGACACTCTTGGTCATTAGCACCGATTTGAGCCACTTCTATACGCTCGAAGCTGCCGGAAGGCTGGATCAGATCTGCATCGAGGCGATTCGCAGCATGAATATTTCCATGTTCGATCAGGGGTGCGAGGCCTGCGGTCTGATCGGAGTCAAGGCGATGCTCCTTGCGGCTAAAAACCGTGGTCTCAAAACCGAAATTGTGGATTACCGTACCAGCGCCGATGCCAGCGGTGATACCGACAGAGTCGTCGGCTATCTTTCGGCCGTGATTGGCTAACACGGGGTTGATGCTTTAATGCAAGTAAGATACAATTCAGTAAATTTAGAAAGTAGGTAATGACAAACGTAATGGAATCGATTCGGGACGAACTGACTGAAAAAGCATTTGAACTGCTTAAGCTTTCAGCTATTGCTATTCTCGTCAACGTTTATCTGCTATGTTATTTAATGTGGGAAAGCCCACTCCAAATACTGGTTTTAACATGGGCGATTCTTTTTACAGTCATTGTTTTCGCAAGAATAATCAGCGCGCATCTCTTTTTTACGCACCGGGAATGGTTTTCCATGAAATCATGGAAATATATTTTTTTAGTCGGTGTCGTGTTGTCGGCTATCATGTGGGGAGTGTCACCACTGATTTTTTTTGACGCTGAAAATAATTTCCATCAGGCTATGCTTCTGATGGTTTTATCCGGAATGAGTGCCGGAGCCATGAGTAGTCTGGCTACCAACTTATTGGCCATACGCCTATTTCTGCTCATCATATTGCTCCCACTGATTGGACGGTTGATTTATGAAGGTAGCGGCTATTATCCCATCGCGTTGCTTGTTATATTTTTTCTAATAATGCTATTGATCATCGCCCGCCGTTTTCATACCAGTTATCTGAATGTAATTGATATGAGCAAAAGATGCGAAAATGAGACGGCAAAATTGCAGCTTTCGGAAGAACGTTTTAAAACCGTTGTCACACAGGCTCCGGTTGGTATTTTTCTCTATAACATCGATCTCAAAATAACCGAAGTTAACGAAGCCCTTTGTGACATTCTTGATGCTCCGGAATCTTTTCTGGTTGGGTTACCGCTATCGCAACTGCCCGATAAACGCATACTGCCTGCTATCGAGGCACCGTTAGCGGGGAAAGAGGGAACCTATGAAGGGGAATATAAATCGCAGTACAGGGAAAAACAGCTCTTTGTCGGCATACGTACCGCACCGCTGCGCGATACGCACCAAAAGGTCGTAGGCGGTATTGCCACGGTTTCCGATATTACCGAACGGGTAATGATTATGCGGCACATGGAACATCAGGCCAAATATGATGAACTGACAGATACTCCAAACCGCATGCTTCTGATGGAGCGCATCTCTCAGGAGATTATCCGTTTCAATCACTACGGTATGCTCTTTGGCCTCCTGTTCCTCGATCTGGACAATTTCAAAAATATCAACGATTCCCTCGGACACACCGTAGGAGACAGTCTTCTGATAGAAGTTGCCATGCGTTTGCAGCGGGTCATACGGGAAGAGGACCTGATTGCGCGGATCGGCGGCGATGAATTTGTTATTTTACTGCCTGATCTTGGCATTCAGTCGCTGCGTGCTTCAAGCCGCAGCGAGGCCATGGCGCAAACCATTCACAATACGCTTGCCGATGTCTTCGAGATTGACGGGCATTTCCTTAATATTTCTACAAGTATCGGTATTGTCATCATGAATGAATCGGAGCATCATGCGGATGATCTGCTCAAACATGCCGATACGGCAATGTATCAGGCCAAACGTGACGGCAAGGGCATGAGCCGTTTCTATCAGGAACACATGGATTACCGCATTCGCAGACAGCTGGCTATCGAGAATGCACTGCGTCATGCCATTGCCAACAATGAACTCACCCTGCATTATCAGCCGATTGTCTCGCTCGGGGCAGCAAAAGTCATTGCTGCCGAGGCACTTTTGCGATGGCACAACAGGCAGCTGGGCAATGTCACCCCCGATGAGTTCATTCCGATTGCGGAAGAGAGCGGGCTTATTTTGGCGATAGGCGGATGGGTTCTGGAAGAAGCTATCCGTCAGTTCTCATTCTGGCAAAAAGACCCCGACGCTGGAGTCAACCTTGAAAAAATTGCCATCAATGTCAGCAGCCGCCAGTTCAACAGTCCCGATTTCGTGGCGAATGTGACCCGGCTGCTTGAAGAGTATGCGGTAGCGCCGGAGCACATTGAGCTCGAACTCACCGAATCCGTCATTGTCAGCGATATTGAAGAGGTAAGCTCGAAAATGCTGCAGCTGCGCGCGATGGGAATCGGAATTTCCATCGATGACTTTGGAACCGGATATTCGTCGCTCTCCTATCTGAAGCGCCTGCCGTTTAGTACCCTGAAAATCGACCGCTCCTTCACGCAGGATATCCTGATTGACAAGGATGACATGGATCTCATCACCACTATTATTACAATCGCCAACAGTTTTGGCATGCAGGTTGTCGCCGAAGGGGTGGAACAGAAAGATCAGTACGCGTTTTTAGAGGACAAATCCTGTCATTTCTTTCAGGGATTTTTATGCAGCCGACCGCTTGACTCTGCCAGTTTTGAGACTTTGATGAAAAACAGCAATGGTCTCTGTCGAGGTTAGCGTGGTACGCCTCATTCTGCTTTGCTGGCTGTTTTTAGGTCTGCTACACGCTGCCGAACCGCTGTCGCTCGAGCAGAAGATAGGCCGGATGCTGGTGGTGGGTTTTGAAGGCGAAGCCCTTGAGAGCAATGCCACCATTTTAGAGCAGATCCGCCGTTATCGTCTGGGTGGCGTGATTCTCTTTGACCGGGAGTTTGAAGACCGCTCCCGTATCAAGAACATCCGTGATCCGCAGCAACTTAAAGCCTTGACGGCACAGCTTGAGAACGCCGCGTACGCACCGCTGCTTATTGCCGTCGATCAGGAGGGCGGCAGGGTGGCACGCCTCAAGGAGAGTGCAGGGTTCATCGCCACGCCGAGTGCGGCGCAGACGGCAACGCTTGGGGAAGCCAACGCCACGCGTGCTTACGGCGCTTTGGCGGCAATGCTCGAAGCTGAAGGCATCAATACCGACTTTGCTCCCGTGGTTGACCTTGCCGTGAATCCTCAAAACCATGTGATTGTCGCTCTTGAGCGCTCGTATGGGGCGCAGAGTGACACGGTCAGCAGCTATGCGGGCATTTTTCTCGATGCACTCGAAGATCACGGTGTGCTCAGCGTGCTTAAACACTTTCCGGGACACGGCTCGTCACTGGGCGATTCGCACGAAGGGTTTGTCGATGTGACGAAAACATGGAGCGAAAAGGAGCTCGAACCCTATAAAACCCTTATCGGGGAAGGGCGCGCCGACATGATTATGACGGCGCATGTCTTTAACGCACATCTCGACCCGAAATACCCCGCCACGCTTTCCAAAACGGTTAACAGCGACCTTTTGAGAGCGCAGCTCGGTTTCAGGGGCGTTATTATCAGCGATGACATGCAGATGAAAGCCATCAGTGCGAATTATGGCTTAAAAGAGAGCGTGACGCTTGCCATTAACGCCGGGGTGGACCTGCTGCTTTTTGGCAATCAGCTTGAGCATATCTCCCCCGAAATGCTGGTGCGTACCATTGCCGCACAGGTACGCAGCGGCGCTATTTCAATGGAGCGCATCGACGAAGCCAATGCCCGCATTGAAGCTTTACATGTAAAGCGTTCCTTCCATCCGCTGCCGCTTGATTTTTCGCAGCGTCGCGTCGCACTGACCCGTGACTATATCAAAGAGCATTACGGCTTGAGCGTCGATGATATTGCCATTGATCCGAAGGTGATTGTGCTGCACTGGACGGCAATGCCGACACTCAAAGATGCCTACGAACGCCTCAAACCCGAACTGCTGGTGAGTGAACGCAAAGATATCTCCGGAGCCGGGGCACTCAATGTTTCGGCGCACTTTCTGGTGGATCGTGACGGCACCA
The DNA here is from genome assembly GCA_050305515.1 of Sulfurimonadaceae bacterium. Lineage (GTDB taxonomy): Bacteria > Campylobacterota > Campylobacteria > Campylobacterales > Sulfurimonadaceae > JAFGUB01. The sequence goes on along the minus strand of JBNLFL010000034.1, from coordinate 38,807 downwards.
TTTATCGATTAATGCCCGAAACGCTTATGGCACGTCATGTCATCGGTCTCAACTACAGCGCCGTCGGTATTGAGAATGTAGGCGGAGAGGGAAACATAAAAGAGGACCTGACCGAAGCGCAGGTAAAAGCCAACGTGGCGCTGGTGCGTTACCTTAAAAGCCGCCATCCGGGTATTGAATACCTTATTGGTCATCATGAGTACCGCCTTATGGAAAAAACGCCGCTCTGGCTGGAGCGTGACAGCGGCTACCGCACCGAAAAACGCGACCCCGGAGTGCGCTTTATGAATGCGGTACGCGAACAGGTTGCCGACTTGCATCTTAAAGCGCCGCAATGAGTTTTTCGCCGCTCGACTGGGCCATCGTCGCACTCTATTTCGGGGTGCTTGTTTTGACGTCATGGTGGTTTTCGCGCCGCAGCATCACAAGCTCGCGTGAGTACTTTGTGGCCTCCATGCCCATGAGCGCGGTGGCATTTTCGGTACTGGCGACGTCGCAGTCTGCCGCTACGTTTCTGGGTGTTCCCGAGTACAGTTACCGTAACGACCTGACGTTTCTGGGCTATTACGCCTCGGCGCTGCTCGCAGCCGTTGTGATTGCCTATGTGCTGCTGCCGCGTTATTACGCCATGCGTGCTCTTACCGTGTATGAACTGCTCGAAGCGCGTTACGGTGCGCGGGCTAAACAGCAGGCCGGGGTGATGTTTCTCCTCGGCCGGGTGCTGGCGAGCGGTGCGCGTCTTTACATTGGCGCGATTGCCATTTCCATGATTCTTTTTGGGGATATCGCTTTCTTACATGTAAGCATTGCGGTTGGCTTGCTGCTGCTTGGCGCGCTCGCCTATACTTACTTTGGCGGGGTTGCTTCGGTGATTCTCAGCGACGTGGTGCAGGCACTCACCTACATCGGCGCGGCGGTGGCCGTGCTGCTATTTCTTTACCATGCGCTGGATATGGATGTTTCGCAAATTATGAGTGCTCTGGATGACGCGCAGAAACTGCGTCTGGTAGATACCTCGCTGGAGGGAAAATTCGGCATCTGGGCGCTGCTTGGCGGATGGACGCTGCTTAACATTGCCGCCTACGGGCTCGATCAGGACATGACGCAGCGACTGCTGAGCTGCCGCGACCGGAGCGAAGCGGCAAAGTCGCTGCTGCTCTCGGTGCTGCTGACCATTCCCGTTGTGGCGCTCTTTCTGGCCATTGGGCTGCTGCTATTTCTCTTTTACGCGCAGCAGGAGGTCAACACGCAGTTTGCCGGAGAGTCAGTGACCATCTTTATGGTGTACATTCTGAATGAAATGCCCGAAGGCATGCGCGCACTGGTGAGTGTAGGTGCCATTGCCGCCGCGCTTTCAAGCACCAACTCGGTATTGGCCGCCATGGCCTCCGTGGCCGTCGAAGACCTCTACCGCCCGTGGAAAGCGGCGCGCAGCAGTGTGGATGAAATGCACTACATCAAAGCAGCGCGTATCGCTGTGCTGGGCTTTGCCGTTTTGCTGGGCGCGATGGCGCTCTTTAGCTACGTCTGGCAGCGCAGCAGCGACATGGGGCTCATCAGCTTCGCACTCGGAGTCATGACCTTTGCCTACACGGGGCTGCTTGGCGTTTTCGGTGCGGCACTCTTTACAAAGCGCGGCAGCGCACGCAGCGTGCCGTGGGCGCTCGCCGGAGGGTTTGCCACCGTGCTGGCATTGCAACCGTATATCTTTGGGCTCTCCGTCGGCTTTGCATGGCAGATGGTTGCGGGAACCGCCGTGGCGTTTGGGGTGATGGCGCTTACAAAGCAAACAGCGGATCGATTACAATAACCACCGATTTTCAAAGGAGCATGCATGTTTTTGCGCAAACTTTTCGCCGTTGATCTCGGCACCGACAATACCATCGTCTACGCGCCGTCGCGCGGTATTATCTTTAACGAACCGACCTATATTGCCATAAACAGCAGTACAAAAAAAGTGCTCTGCATTGGCGAAGAGGCAAAAAAGATGGCGGGGAAAACCCCTTCATGGATCTCGGTGATACGCCCGTTGTCACAGGGTGCCATTGCCAATCTTGACGCCACGGCCCGCTTTTTGCACCATCTGATAGATACGCTCATGCGAAAAGGGGCTTTTTTCGCTCCGGAGATCGTAGTGAGTATTCCGTTTGATCTTAATGTTTATGAGCGTGATGCCGTCAAGAGAGCCGGAGTTCAGGGCGGGGCAGGAAGTGTCTGGATGGTTGAAGACCCCTATTCGGCGGCGGTCGGTGCGGGTATTGACTTTGCTTCGCCCGAAGGGAGCCTGCTGCTTGATATCGGCAGCGGGGTCACGGAAATTTCACTGCTGGGAAGCGGAAGTATTGTCGCGTCGCGTTCGGTGCGGTCGGCAGGATGGGACTTCGAACAGGAAATCATGAACCATTTTCACGCCGTGCATGCAGGAGAAGTATCGCGCCCCGAGGCCGAACGGCTGAAAATGCAGCTCTCTTCAGAGACTTCCAAGACGCACTCTTTAGTACATGTAAAACGGCGTCAGATGCTGCCTTTGGGTATGGAAGTGCCCCTGCAGGAGGTGCGCGAAGCGCTTAAACCGGGTATTGAACGGCTTATGGAGTTTATACGGAGTTTTCTGCGTACCGTACCGCCCGGTTTCGCACCCTACATTAAAGAGCGCGGCCTTTACCTCACAGGCGGCAGTGCGCTGCTTGGCGGTCTGGTGCAGCAGATGGAAAAAGAGCTCTCCCTTCCCGTGATTTTGGGAAACAACCCGTTACAGGAGATCGCCATGGGCGCAGGGCGCATGGTTGAGGAGCGACGGCACTTCTCCTACCTTTTTTCGTGATTGCCATAACGGAGCGGTTGTGAAAGCGTATTTGCCTTATCTGCTGGTCGTACTTTGCGTGCTTTTCTGGTCGGGCAACTTTGTGCTGGGCCGTTTTGTCAATGAGGAAATAGACGCGCTCGAACTCGCCTTTTTCCGCTGGAGCTTTGTAGTGCTCCTGCTGCTTCCGCTGCTTTTCTTTGTCGATGTCCGCAAGATTCTCCGTACACTCCGCGCACACTTTGTGATGCTCTCCGTGCTAGCCGTATTGAGCGTGACGCTGTTTAACACCCTGTTGTACACCGCGCTGCACACGACGAGCGCCACCAATGCGCTGCTTATCAATTCGAGCGTACCGATTTTGATTCTGGTGCTCTCTAGCGCGATTTTCAGCGACGTGATCTCCCGGCGGCAGGTCGCGGGAATTGCGCTCTCCACGGCGGGAGTCGTGTTTTTGATTCTGCAAGGGAGCGTGGTGAACCTTGTGTCGCTGCAACTGCATGCCGGCGACTTCTGGGTGCTTGCAAGTTCGCTTGTCTGGGCGCTCTATTCGGTACTTTACCGGTTGCGTCCCAAAGAGCTCGGTGATCTGGAACTCTTTGTGACCAATATGTATGTCGGCTACCTCTACCTGCTACCGCTCTATCTGGCGCAGGGGTATGCCCCGAGCGCCGAGGTGGCACTGCTGGCGCGTTACTGGCCCCATTTTATCTACGTTTCGCTGTTTGCCTCGATTCTTTCGTACCTTTTCTGGAACTACGGCATCGACCGGCTCGGCGCGGCAAAAACGGGGCAGTTTACCCACCTTATGCCCCTTTTTGGCGCGGTGCTGGCATACCTGATTTTAGGCGAGACGCTGCAGTATTATCACGCTCTCGGGGCGCTGCTTATCGGCAGCGGCATCTACCTTTCGCTCTTTGCAGCCAAACGTGTGGAGAGATAGCTGTATGATTACATGTAAACATAAAAGAGTGTACTTATGATAGAACTGATGAAGATCAGCAAAGAGATGCAGCGGTGGTTCATAGGGCCGCTGCTGATGTTGTGGCTGGGCATCTACTTTACAGGTTTTGAGGTGGTGAACGTGCTCATCTACATTCCGGCGGTGATGTCGGTCTTTGCCTTTGTTACCGGGTTGTGCCCCGGAATGATGTTGATACGGGTGATGAGCAGCTGGAGATTTAAATGAAACTGATTTTACTAATTGATACTGATTTTCAGCAAATGGAACGTTATTTCCATAAGTTGTTTGCTTTGCTAGAAGAGGCGATTACAGAGGACAAAAATGCACCGATTGAAGTGCTTGATGCAGATGCTGATTTTTCACAAGCAAATTTTCATAGTATTTCCCATTTGATAAAACCAGATATGGTAATGAATATTTATAGTTTAATAGACTTTTGGATGGACAAAATATGTGAGTATCAAAAGGTACAGAAGAACCTTCGTCTAAGAAGTAAGGACATCAAGGGCAAGAGTGATCTTGATGCACGTCACAAATATCTTACAGCATATGCAAGCTTGGATCTTACCTCTGTTCAAAATAGCTATAAGCGTTTAGATGAACTTCGTAAGGTAAGAAATAAGTTTATTCATGGTGGTGGTCATATAGAAAATAATCAAGAAACAGAATTTTCGAGTATCGAAGGGATTATTTTAGTAAACTCTTTAATTGTCATTGATAATAGTTTTATTTGGGACACACTTGAACATGCAAAGAAATATCTGAAGAGTGCCGTACAGGCTTAAAGAGACTTTGAAAACGAATCAAAAACCCAGAAGCAGAATTTTATTTCTCTCTTTAAATATCATAGATAAATAGAAGGAACCACCATCATGACCAAACCAAAAGTCGCCGTCATTACGGGTGGTGCTCAGGGCATCGGCAAAGCGCTGTGCGATGCGTTTGGCGCGCAGGGTGTTCGTGTCTGTACCATTGACCTGCAGGAAAACGACTACTTTGTGGGCGATATCGCCGACGAGGCGGTGCTGCGCGCGTTTGCCACCAAGGTGATTGCGGAGTACGGGAGCATCGATTATCTTATCAACAACGCGTGCCTTTCGCGCGGCGGACTTGAGGGCTGCTCTTATGACAACTTCAACTACGTGCTGCGTGTGGGAGTGTCGGCTCCGTTTCTTCTGACGCAGCTTTTTATGGAGCACTTTAACCCCGGTGCGAGTATTGTCAACATCTCCTCCACGCGCCACCTGATGAGTCAGGCCAATACCGAAAGCTACACGGCTGCCAAGGGCGGCATCAGCGCACTTACCCACGCCATGGCCGTGACGCTCTCGGGCAGAGTGCGGGTCAACTCCATTTCACCGGGATGGATCGACATCGCCGGTTCGCATTTCGAAGGCTCCGACGCTACGCAGCACCCCTCCGGTCGTGTGGGTACCCCGGCTGATATCGTGCACATGGTAATGTTTCTGTGCGATCCCAAAAGCGGGTTTATTACGGGGCAGGACTTTGTTGTGGATGGCGGTATGACGAAACAGATGATCTATCACGACGACAGAGGGTGGCATTACACTCCGCAAGCAGACTGATTTTCACCCCAGATACCTCCGATGTTCTCTCGCAATAGTTTTTGCAAAGGTCGGGTCAATTCTCAGCGCTTTGGCGCGCGTTTCGAATTCGCCGAATTTCCCGACAATCTCTTCAATGATCTCCTGCGCCATTTTGGGTTTGATGGAGTGGCGTCTGGCAATTTCCAGCAGGTCGGCACGTTCGAAGCCGTCGGTCTTGCCCAGCAAGGCGAGCTGGTGGCGTTTTGTGTAGCCTGCGCCGTTAGCATAGGTGACATCATAGGCTGGAGAGAGCCGCCATTGGCCCTGGGCATCCATAAGAAACGCAAAGTTTTTGGCGTGATCGTCCTGATTTCTGCCGACGATGTTAAAGACCATTCGCCTGAATTGTTCATTGACGGAGCTCTGACTGCCGGTGAGGTAGCGGGTGAGCTTGAAGAGGTCATCATAGGAGTAGTGCATGGGCAGGTTGAAGTCGGTGTGCGTCAGTCCCGCCACCGAGTGCAGGTGCAGCCGCTCGCCGTCTATGCGGTCAAAACGTTTGATGAGGTAGTGCGAGAGGTTTCCATGGTGCAGCAGCTCGATGTCGCTCACCTCGATGCCGATCTCTTTGGCCATTGACATATACAGGTATTCCAGTTTCGTGTAGTCGCTGCTGCCACCGTTACTGTCTGCCATATCGAACTTGATGAGATAGTGCTCGAATCCCGGGCGCAGCTCCCGCGTGACGCCACTTGTAATCTCCCGGCTCTCTTTGTTGTAGCCGATGATGGCTTTCGCCCGCCCACCCCCGGCACTCGCCGCGCTATCCATAAAGGCGAGCATCTCGTCCACCGCTTCGACGGCGTCGCCGCTGACAATCTTTTTGGCGTTTTCGTAAAAGGTTCCCAGCTCCATAAGGGTGTGGGCGTGCGTGTCATCAAGCGCGTGAATAACCGGGTGGTAGGTGATGGCGCCGATGCTTTTATCTCCCACAAACATCAGCTTTTGAATGACGTTCAGTTCATGGGAGGGAATTTTTTTCGACTCGAAATAGCGTTCAATGACTTTGGTGCCGAACTTGTCGGGCAGGGTGTCGTGAAACACGCCGGGAAGCCCCTCAAAATAGCGCTCGTCCGTGTTGGTGTAGACACCGCTCAGACTCAGTGGCAGTTTCAACGGCGAAATTTCCAGCGCTGATGCCCGAAATGCGGGGTCGTATTCGAAATAGGGCACGCCGTTTTTCAGTAGCAGCGTGCCGATCTTCCGGCCGAAAATAAAGGCTTCGACTTCGTAAGCACTCATTTGTCGATCCTTTTAGGCAGGGCATCTTCGCGCCGGAGCTCTTCAAGGCTCTGGTAGCTGCGCTGTTTCAGAAGGCCGCCGATGTTTTCGAAAAGCCGCAGTGCCATAAGCAGTTTGAGTGCGTTTTCAAACGAGATCTTGTGATTGTAGATAAAACGCTTGTAGGTCGGTAGCGGCACGTCGGCCCTCTCGGCGAGCTCTTTTTGCTGAAGCCGCTGCATCTTGCGCTCGGTTTCAATGAGGACGGCGAGCTTTTCCATGATTTCCATGGGAGTGGCAAGTTCAATCATGTCGACTCCTTATGAATAAAATAATATCTTTAATTCCAGAAATAATAGCATAAAAGATACTATATTATACTTAATAGGCTTTACATGTAACCTACGGAACGATCTTCCTTCGGGAGCGTCTTTTTGGAGTAGCGGAGTTGAAAAACGCTTCCATCAGCATTTTAAAAACGCTGTAAAACATGAGCATGTACGCCACGGCGCGGGTAATCTTTGAAACGGCGTTGTAGTATTCGAGGATGCCAAGCGTGGAGAAGATGGCATAAAAATCGTGGTAGCTGTCCACACCGAGAAACGATTCATGCGCTTTAAGTACCGCTCCTTTATAGGTGGTTCCCATGTACCATGCGGTATATTGCAGCGAGAAACCCAGAAAAAAGAGCCCTATGAGGTAGCCGAGCCGATTGCCCCGGCGTTTGTAGTAGTAACCGACGAGAAACGGAAAGAGCAGCTGAAAAAGCGTGCCGTTTAGCACCGTGATGAACTGCGGGCAGGAGAGCAGGTAGCAGATGCCGTGCCCTCCCTCATGGACAATACCGAGCGTCTGGCCGATAATGAACTGATAGAGCATGAAAAGATACTCTGAAGCGTTTTGTGGTGTGTAAGATGCATGCTCATAGGGCCGTACCGCCATAAACATGAAAAGAAATGCCAGAAACAGCAGTGCCGTACTTTTCTGCGCCAGCGGGGAGGGGAGCGTTTCAGCAGGATCGGTTTGCACTCAGAACTTCCTCTGTAATATTTAGACGCAGATAATAACATAATCATTTCATGAAAACATTCCGAAGATGATTTTAAGCGAAGCTGCGTAGAATTACCGGAGCATGTCATTTTAATGGTTTGTTTCAACGTTGGGAGAGAATGCAATGACCGCCAGTCGCACACAAATGCCTCTATATGTATTAAAGTTCCTGTTTGTCTTTTGGCTGGGTTTGAATGCCTTTGGCGAAGAAACGGCACCGAAAATTGAGCCGTTTGATGCAGACCTCTCGGGTTACGCGTACCCTTTCAAGGTGGAGTATTTCAGCTTTGAGTCGCAGCGGCAGGCTTTGAACATGGCTTACATGTATCTGCCGGGCAAAAACGGCAAACCGGTCGTAACCCTGCTGCACGGCAAGAACTTCAACGGCGCCTACTGGGAAGAGACGGCGCGTTTCTTACATGTAAAGGGGTACGGGGTTCTCATACCCGACCAGATCGGCTTTGGAAAATCTTCCAAACCTGAAAGCTATCAGTACTCTTTTGGCGCAATGGCCAACAATACAAAGGCGTTAATGGCATCTCTGGGCATTGAAAAAAGCATCATCGTCGGCCACTCCATGGGCGGTATGCTGGCAACCCGTTTTGCGCTTCAATACCCGCAGGCGAGCGAGAAACTGATTCTCGTCAATCCCATAGGGCTGGAAAACTATCTGCAGTTTGTGGAGTACAAGGATGTCGATTTTTTCTACCGGATGGAGCAGGGCAAAACGCCTGAAAAAATTCGTGCCTACCAGCAGAAGAACTATTACGACGGCGCGTGGAACAGCGCGTACGAAGCGCTCACGCTGCCGCTCTCAGGCTGGAGTGTCGGGCCCGATCGCGACCACATTGCCTATGTCAGCGCACTCACCTACGATATGATCTTCACACAGAGTGTTGTCGAAGAGTTTAAAGATATGAAGGTGCCCGCAGCACTCATCCTCGGTACGCGCGACCGCACCGGGCCGGGCCGCAACTGGATGAAACCTGGCACTACCTACGAGCTCGGACGTTACGACCTGTTGGGCAAGCGTATTCTGGAACGCAATAAAGAGATTGCGCTTTATGAGCTTGAAGGGCTGGGCCACCTGCCGCAGATTGAAGCTTTTGAGCGTTTTAAAAAAGTGTTTGAAAAAGCACTCTCTGAATAAGCCTTACATGTAAGCATTCAAAAAGGCTTTGCGCTAAAATGCGTTTATTGAAACATCATCGCAACGGAGCCTATTCATGAGTCACGAAACACGCATGACCGTCGAAAAATACGCGGCGCAGGAGCGTCTTAGCATCTATACGGTCATTCAAAAGATCAACCGCGGTGCGTTGGCCTCGGAAGTCGAGGAGATTGACGGCAAGAAAGTCACCTATGTCCTTGTTTCACCGAAGCAACCGTTGGCGCAGCAGCCCAAAGAGGCACCTTCTGCGATACCGGAAGCGGCAGATGAAGCTATCGATTACAAATCGGCCTACGAAGCGCTCCAACGCGAGCTTCAGGCACTTAAACAGCAACAGCAGGAGTAGTTATGAAAATCACCAAAGACCGTCTGGTTATTCTTGAGTACAGGCTTACCGATGCCGAAGGCATGCTCCTTAACGCGGATGATGAACCGCTCATCTACCTGCAGGGGCACGGACAGGTTTTTGCCAAAGTCGAAGCGGCGCTTGAGGGAAAAGAGGAGGGCGCTGTGATTCATCAGGAACTCTCTGCCGCCGATGCCTTTGGCGAACATAGCGAAGCGCTGATTGTCGAAGCGCTGCTTGAGGAGCTGCCCGAAGAGGTCTGCGTCGGGATGGAGCTTGACGGTTATCTTGATGATGATCCGGAGAATGTCATCATTTACACGGTGACGCATGTCGGCGAAACCACCGCCGTGCTCGATGCCAACCATCCGCTTGCGGGGAAAAGCCTGCTGTTTGAAGCAAAAGTGCTCGAAGTGCAGGAACTCAGCGAGGAAGCCATTACGGAGATTTTAGAGCATCATCACGACTAGGGCGTGGCCGAAAACTCAGATAAAGATGTAGGTGTAGATCACCATCACTGAGATCAGCAATACGATGATAGCCCATGTTTTGGCATCGAAACGGCTGATGTTCTCAAGGAGAAGCTCCCCTTCAGTACGCTGCTGCGACGATTCAAGAAGTGGAAGTATATAAGCGGAGAGCTGCGCTTCGTCAAAAAAACTCTGACCGTCGTTCATATGCAGGCCTATCCCTACACCGTCGATCAACAGCCGCTGTCCCGTAAAAATGCATTCGCTTACGGGTCTATCCCGCTGACGTCCCAGAACATCGACAATATAGATGCGTCGGTTGTCAGTGCCAATACGCTGTTTCGGCAGAACATAGAGCAACATCCAGCCCGCCAGAAAACCCACTCCCATGATAGTGCCTGTCAACAGATAAAAAACAGCGTCAAACGCACGGTCGACAAACAGAAGCGAGATGCACAGCAGTGTCAGGGTGCCAGTAAGGACATAAGCAAACAGCTTAAACTTTTTGAAAAGGGCGGGTTTGATATGCAGCCAGATGATACCGCGATGATCCGGTGCAATGCGCTCGGTTTCGTCGAGCGTGATGCCGGTTTCAAACGTGCGGGGTTTGCTGAAGAGTTTGGAGCGGTCTTTTGTGCTGACGAATTCGATGACTGCCGCGGCAATCAGAAGCAGCAGTGATAAAACGACTCCCAGCTGTGCCAGCCATGTCTGTTGCTCCCAATGCTCCTTGTGCTCCAAGGCATCGTCAAAAAGCGATGTAATGAAGGTGTCACCATAGTGCAGCTCCTCACCGGGTAGCTGCGAAACACGGCGGATCTTAAAGTGCTCTTCATCGACAAAGAACATCGTGCTACCGGCGGAGACAACCTGTTTGGGTTTGGAACTGAATACCTCGGCACTGCGCAGGATTTCAGGGTTCTCTCCTTCCGAGAGCGCGGTGAGCGGTGTGGAAACAAGGAGCTTGGAATCGTCAAAAAAGCCGTCCTGAGCGACGATCCAGAGTTGATGATTCTCATCTACGGCAAAAGAGGTCGGCCAGTTTTTGCTGTGGGGCTCCGTTCCGGCAAACTTTGTTCCGAGACGTATCTGCCAGAGTTTGGAGACGTTTGGAGTGTTTTGCAATGAGAGTGCAGCGACACGAAAGTGGTTGGTATCGGCCACAAGCAACGTGTTATCGTCATAGAGCTCAATGTCGTTGGGATAGCGCAGGCTTTCGCCGGAAAGGGTGTAAAGAAAGGCTCCAGTGACATCAAAAGCGTCGATGCGGTGATAGTTGCTGATGCTGACATAAAAACGCTGCGCATCGGAGGCGATAGCCAGTTTCACGGGCTCGATGTCGTGCAGACCCGGAATGGTCGCAAAGGTGTCGCAGTGTGAAAGCGGCAGGCTGCAGCGTTTTACCTGATGGGTACGCCCTTCGGTTACATAGAGTGCGTCGGGGCCAAAATCGATATCGCCGATGATGGCATCAAGTCCCAGTTCGTCGTAGCTTTTGCTCTCAATCAGCTTTCCATCGATATCGGTGCGGTAGAGGGAGTTTTCAAAACAGAATCCGACACCATGCTCCTGCGAATAGGTGATCGGCCCCGGCGGCATCACCCGCGCAGAGAGGGTCGAGGCATACCAGAGGTAACCACCGCAGCCGATCAGGCTGACAAGCGCGATAAAGAAAAGCCAGTTGACAAGAGGGTTTTCCGAGAGATTCATAGCGTATCCAAAATAAAATTTTTCCCAAGTATATCAAATAATTAGTAAGATAATTTAACGTTTATTGTTCTTTTGTGCTTTTTTATCTGGCGATGAAACAAGCCCGAACCTGCTATACTAAAAGAACTGTTTTCAAGAAGGAGTATGGCTGTGCTGGAACGTATTTTCGGGATTCAGGCCCGTCATTCGACGCTTAAAAACGAACTCATCGGCGGGGTGAGCACTTATATTGCGCTGGCGTACATTCTGATTGTCCAGCCCATTGTGCTCTCTGCTGCCGGAATGGACTTCGGCGCCGTTCTCACCGCGACAGCCGTGGGCTCTGCCATCGCCTGCTTCATCATGGGTTTTTATGCGAACTATCCCGTAGCGCTGGCTCCGGCGATGGGGCATAACTTTTATTTTGCCTTTGCCGTGGTTCTGGGCATGGGCATCAGCTGGCAGGCGGCACTTGCGGCCACTTTTGTCGCCGGGGTGATCTTTGTGCTGCTCACGTTCATCGGAATACGCCAGCATATTTTGAGTGCGCTGCCGATGTCGCTGATGAACGCCATCGGCGTGGGTATCGGGCTGCTTATCGCACTGGTGGGGCTGGAGTGGTCGGGAATTATCGTAGATGCTCCCGGAACGCTTGTCGGTCTTGGGAATCTTTCAGAACCTTCCGTACTGCTTTCGCTCTTTGGACTCGCCGTCATTTCCGTTTTGATGGTGCGGGGTGTCAGTGCTGCGTTTATTATCGGCATTGCGATCAGCGCCGTGGCGGGTATTGTATTTAATATTATCGAATATAAGGGGATCTTTTCGGCTCCGCCGAGTCTTGCGCCTACGGCTTTCGCACTGGATCTCTCCCTGCTCATGCACGCCGAATTCTGGGTGGTCGTTGCCGTATTTTTGTTTCTCGATATTTTCGATACGCTCGGAACGCTAGTGGGAATTGCTCCCGAAGCGGGCATGGTCAAAGAGGACGGCTCGCCCGATATCAGCAACCGGGCGCTTCTTGCTGATGGCGGCGGTACCGTCGTGGGCGCGCTGCTGGGAACTTCGACCATCACCTCCTATGTCGAGAGCGCTTCGGGTATTGCCGCGGGGGCGCGTACGGGGCTTGCCGCGGTGGTGACGGGCGTGCTGCTGCTTTTGAGTCCGCTGCTCTATCCGCTTATCCAGACGGTGGCCGGCGGCGTGAAACTCTCCGAAATGCTCACACTTTATCCGGTCACCGCTCCGGTGCTTATTATCATCGGCGTGGTTATGATGAAGCGTGTGAGTGCCATCGCATGGGATCGCTACGCCGAAGCGATTCCCGCTTTTTTGACGATTGTCGTGATGATGCTCTCGGTCAGTATTACCGAAGGAATCGCTTTTGGGGTCATCAGTTACAGCTTCCTCTCCTTTTTTGAGCGCGAGAGCCGCGTACACTGGCTCTTGCATCTTATCGCCCTTGTGTTGGTGGGGCGTTACCTCTTTCTGGTGTGAAGATGACGTACTGCATCGGCGTCATGTCGGGAACGAGTATGGACGGTGTTGACGTGGCGCTGTGCCGCATTGATGCGCTTACATGTAAGCTGGTCGCATCGCTTGAATACCCGTTTGATGCGGCGCTCAAAGAAGAACTTCTGGCGGTTATTGAAAGCGGGGCGCGGCTGGAAGTTTTAGGTACGCTGGATCATCGGCTGGGGCTGCTCTTTACAGAGGCTGTGGATGCGCTGCTGCGCCAAAGCGATGTGAGGGCTTCGGAGGTCAGTGCAGTCGGCCTGCACGGACAGACGCTCTGGCATGCACCTTCGGGAGCTTTTCCATTTACGATGCAGCTGGGCGATCCCAATCTCGTGGCACAGCGCACGGGCATCCGCGTCGTGGCTGATTTTCGCCGCGCCGATATGGCGCGCGGCGGGCAGGGGGCTCCCTTTGCTCCGGCATTTCATGCTTTTCTCTTTGGCGGCAGTGACGTGAAACGTACGGTCGTGAACATTGGCGGAATGGCCAATATCACGCTGCTACATCCGCGTCTTGGCGGTTATGACACGGGGCCGGGCAACGTGCTGATGGATGGCTGGATCACCCGCCATCTTGGAAAAAGTTATGATGAAAACGGCGCATGGGCGGCGTCTGGTTCCGTCCATGAGATACTGCTCGAACGCCTGCTGGGAGATGCCTATTTTGCCATGACACCTCCCAAAAGTACGGGACGCGAATATTTCAACCTCACATGGCTTCAGCGCCATCTTGAAGGCTTACATGTAACGAGCGAAGGTGTGCAGGCGACGCTGCTCGAACTCACCGCATACAGCATTGCCGATGCCGTGCGCGCCGCTGGTGCGCAAGAGCTCGTTTTATGCGGCGGCGGGGCTAAAAATGCGCTGCTGTGCGCGCGTCTTGCGGCACTGCTGCCGGGAGTGCGTGTTATTCGCAGCGACGCACTCGGCGTCGATAGCGATTTCATGGAGGCCATGGCCTTCGCATGGCTGGCCCATGAACGCGTTTCGGGGCGTGCCGTAGCACTCGCGTCGGTAACGGGCGCGCATAAAGAGGGAATGCTTGGAGGTATTTATGAATGAGATCAAACGATGGCTCGCATCGACACCGTATCGTGATTACGATGTGGCTCTGGCGTCGGCAGATGCGAGTTTTCGACGCTATTTTCGTCTGACATCGCAGGGCACGCACCTGCTGCTGATGGATGCCTCGTGCGAAAAGAGCGCGCTTTCCCCTTTCATGGACGTGACGCAACGTCTGCGCGCCGCAGGTGTGGGCGCACCGCAGATTTTTTATGAAGATAGCGCAAACGGCTATCTGGTCATTGAGGATTTCGGCACGACGCACTATCTTGATATTCTGAACGAAAAGAACTTCAAAACGCTCTACCGCAGGGCGATGCAGAGCATTGTCGCCATGCAGCATGCCGATGCATCGGAACTCCCGGTGTATGACAGGGCGTTTTTGCATACCGAAATGGATCTGATGGAAGCGTGGTTTTTAAAAGCGTATTTACATGTAACGTATGACGCCGACATGCTGGCAAAAGCGCTTGATACCATCAGCGGCGTTGTCCTCTCTCAGCCGCAGGGCTTGTTTGTCCACCGCGATTTTCATTCGCGCAATATCATGCTTCGCGATAATGAGAATTTAGGAATCATTGACTATCAGGATGCCATGAACGGGGCGCTGACGTATGATCTGGTATCACTGCTCAAGGATTGCTACATCGCTTTTGATCGCTGTGATATCGAAGCGCTGGCACTCGAATTTCGGGATATGAAGGGTTTACATGTAAGCGATGCGGAGTTTTTAAAATGGTTCGATTTCATGGGCCTTCAGCGTCATATCAAGGTTCTGGGAATCTTCTGCCGGCTCTGGCTTCGTGATGGCAAAGCGGGCTATCTGGGTGATTTGCCGCTAACGCTGCGTTATACGGTTGAAACGGCATTACGATACAATGAAACCGCAGAACTCGGCGCTTATCTTGCAACGCTTACACTGCCTGAAAAGAATGTTTGAGAGGCAATTTACCGGATATTTGTTATAGTTATGAAATTATGTTTTTAAAGATTCGTCATGCAACGTGTTACCTATATTGGAATCGGTGCCAGTGCCGGCGGCCTTGAGGCACTGCAAAACCTGCTTGCCGTACTCCCGCACCGTCCCCATTTTGTTTACATCGTCATACAGCATCTGAGCAAGTCCCATAAAAGTCTCCTGAGCGAGATTCTCTCAAAATCGACCCGAATTCCCGTTATTGAACCCGAGCCGAATGAACTGTTAAAAAGCGGACATCTCTACGTCATTCCTCCGGAATTTACCATTGAAGCGCGCAAGAACCGGATTGTAGCCGTAAAGACGCCTGATGCGCTTGCCGTTCCCCACCCCTCCATTGATAATATTTTTGCCACTCTGGCAAAAGCCAAAGGCGCCGACACCATCGGCATTATTCTCTCGGGAACCGGCCATGACGGGACACTGGGGCTAAGTGCCATCCGCGCCGCCGGAGGCATTACGATGGCCCAGATTCCTTCGGAAGCGGAGTATCAAGGAATGCCCTATGGCGCTATCAGCAGCAATGTGGTCGATCAGGTCCTGCCGATCTCACTGATCGGTTCCATACTTCGCGGCATGTCAAGCAGCGACGGCGAGCCAAATGCCGAAGGGCTTGACGCCATACGGAACCTGCTGCATCTCAATGAGCAGCTGGACCTTTCGCAGTACAAGGAGAAAACGGTCTGGCGACGCATTTCCAAACGCATGATGCTGCTCCATCTTGAGAAGATGGGCGAATATGTGCGTTATATGGTGCGTCACCCTAAAGAGAGCCGTCTTCTCTATCAGGACCTGCTTATAGGCGTCACCCGTTTCTTTCGTGAAAGCGAAGCCTTTGATGCACTCAGAGCGCAGTTGAAGAACCGACTTGAAGAGGAACCCGAACGTACGGAACTGCGTGTCTGGGTGACCGCCTGTTCGACGGGTGAGGAGGCCTACTCGGTAGGTATCATGCTGCTCGAACTTCAGGAGGCATTGGAGCGAAACTTCGACATCCGCATCTTCGCCACCGACATTGACGACATCGCGCTTAAAGCAGCCCGACGCGGCAGCTACACCATCGCTGCTCTGAATGATATGCCCGCATACCTGCTGCATCGCTATTTTTCTCTTAAAGATGATCAGTATGAAGTCTCAGAGGCCTTGCGCAATATGGTGCTTTTTACCCATCACGACCTGCTCAGGGATCCGCCGTTTTTAAACATGGACCTCATCAGCTGCCGCAATGCACTTATCTATTTTACGCCCGCAACCCAGCAGGAAGTTTTTACCATCTTCTATAACGCATTGCGGAAGCGGGGCATTTTGTTTCTGGGCATTTCCGAGAGTGCCTCGCAGCATGTCAACTATTTTGAAACCCTTGACACCCAGTGGAAGATCTACATGAAAGAGCAGCTCGTAAATCCGCCCAAACTCCCCAAACGCTTTTTTCAGACCTACACAGCCCGGCATAAGACACAGGAGAGTCCCGTAGCGGTGGCTGAACAGCGCTACAGTGACATCGAAGAGGTGATGCTCCGGTCAATGTATGCGTTTTTTATTCCATCTTCCATTGTTGTTGACCGTCAGAACGAAATTGTCTTTACCAAGGGAAAAATTCCCTATCTGGAGTTTTCGCAGGGGTTCGCGTCGCTGAATCTTTTTAAAAATTTACATCCCGATTTGCATCATGAAGTGCGCCTGCTGATTCAGCAGAGCAATCTCGATAATGCTCCCGCCGTCTCAAAGTTTGTAGAGCTCACCGATGTGCGTGAACGGGCTCTGTTTGTCCGGGCCCTCGCCATACCGGTCTGGTTCAAAAGCGATAATCGCATGACCATGATCTACTTTCAGGAGCTCTCCAGCGATGAGATGATCTATGAAGGCGGATCGCTGGCATTGCCGAATGAGTCCGATCTGGTTGCTTCGCTTCAGACGCAGCTCTCCCAGACCAAGGTGCAGCTGCAGGCGCTTCAGGATGAGTATGAACTGTTAAATGAGAACATGCAGATGATGCATGAAGAGCTCCAGTCATCCAACGAAGAGCTTCAGGCAAGCAATGAGGAGCTTGAAACCTCCAACGAAGAGCTGCAATCTACCAATGAAGAGCTGGGAAAATCCTACTTGCAGGTTAAAACCCTTCAGAAACAGCTCACACTTCTTCTCAACTCCACACCCGAAGCGGTTATGGGGTTTGATATGCAGGGCAGGCACACCTTTGTTAATAGGGCGGCTGCCGAGCTGCTGGGCTACAGTGTGGAGTTTCTTATCGGACGTGAGGGGCATTCGCTTTGGCACCATTCGCGTCCGGATGGCACGCATTACCCCGTTGAAGCGTGCCCGATAGAGCAGGTGCGTCATACGGGCAAAGGCGTCCGGGGCGTGGAGTCTTTCTGGCGTCATGACGGAACCCGTTTTGAAGCGGAATATGTATGCAGCCCCGTCATGGAAAATAACACGGTTGTCGGAAACGTCCTCTTTTTCCATGACATCACCGAACAGGAACGGCTGAAACACGCCATAGAGATAGAGCAGGAGCGTTCGCGCCGTTATCTGGATGTGGCAGGTGTCATCATGGTGGTTCTTGACACGGGAGGTACCATCGTCCTGCTCAACCGCAAAGGAAATCAGATTCTTGGCGAAAGTGCTGATGGTGCTATTGGCAAAAACTGGTTTGAAAGTTACATTGCCCCCGAAAACAGAACCGCAACCCGGAAGATTTTTGACATGCTGCTCCAAAGCAGCGGTGAGAGCATCAGCAGTAATACCAATACGATTGTAACCCGTTCCGGCACAGAACGGCTCATCTACTGGAAAAATACGGTGCTTTGCGATGATACGGGCAAGATCACGCATATTATTTCAGCCGGAAACGACATTACGGAAATGGAAGAACTCAAAGCCCGTATTCTCGAGAGTGAACAACGCTACGAACTGACGTTTGAACAGGCCAATGTGGGAATCGCCCACGTAGGCCTTGACGGTTCATGGCACGAGGTGAACGAGTCTCTTTGCGAGATGCTGGGATATAGCAAAGAAGAGCTGCTGGAGCTGACATTTCAGGATATTACCCATCCCGATGACCTGCAAAAGGATCTGGAATATGTTCAGGCGCTGCTGGAGGGAAAAATTCCGCATTATCAGATGGAAAAGCGCTATGTAAAAAAAGACGGCACTCTGGTCTGGGCCAATCTCTCCGTGGCACTGGTCTGGAATGAAAAAGGGGAACCACTCTATTTCATTTCGGTAATTCATGATCTGACCAGGCAGTATGAACTGATGGCATCCCTGCATGAGAAAGAGGAGCTGATGATTGCCCAGTCGCGTCTTGCTGCGATGGGAGAGATGCTTAGCATGATTGCCCATCAGTGGCGTCAGCCGCTCACCACCATTTCGATGGCGGCCAATAATCTGCTCGCAGATGTGGAGCTTGAAGAGGTGTCAACAGAGCGTATTGAAACGGAGGCGCATGATATAATTGAACAGACGCAGTATCTCTCCCGCACCATTGAAGACTTCCGAAACTTTTTTAAAGCAGACAAGGAACGGGAACGGATACGGATGGATGAACTGTTGAATGAAGCGCTCCGTGTCGTTAGTAAAAGCTTTGATGCCAATGATGTGACGTGTACGGTTCATAGTAGCTCGCATACCCCTATAGCCGTCTTTTCCAGAGAGATGCAGCAGGTACTTATCAACATACTCAGAAATGCCAAGGAAGCGTTGGTAGAGTACCGCAATGAGCAGCGCGAAATTACGGTTGTCATTGAAGAGGACCTTGAAAATGTCTATCTGCGTATTTGCAATAACGGCGGCGCTATTGATCCTGCGCTGCACGAGCGTATTTTTGAACCCTATTTTTCGACCAAAGAGGAGAAAAACGGTACGGGGCTCGGTCTTTACATGTCCAAAACGATCATAGAGAAACACATGAAAGGCTCCCTGCAGGTTAAGAATATCGACGGAGGAGTCTGTTTTATCATCACGCTGCCGATCCATTCCGAAGATGAGGAGCCTGAGCATGCCTGATTTCAAGAGCCTTAAAACCATTGGAAAGGGCATTTCCATACTTTATGCCGAAGATGATGCCCCGGTACGGAAATCGTTCTCCCGAACCCTTCATCGTGTGTTTGATGATGTTCGGGTGGTGAGCAACGGTGAAGAGGGTCTCAAAAGTTTTCAGGAGCATCCCGCCGATATCGTTATTACCGATATCAAGATGCCGCAGCTGGATGGTCTGGCTATGCTTGAAGAGATGCTCAAGATCAATCCGTCGCAAAACTTTGTCATCACTTCGGGATATTCGGACAGTGATTATTTCATCCGCTCCATCGAGATGAATGCGAACTCCTACCTGCTTAAACCCATTGATCCCGAGAAATTCATTACGACATTGACCAAAGTGGTTCAGAAGATCAGAAATGAACGCGAACTGAAGTTCTATCAGGAGCATCTCGAAGAGCTGGTGGAAGAGAAGAGCCATCTGCTTTTGAAGGCACAGGAACAGAAAATTACAAATTACGAGCAGACGCTGGTAGCGCTTGTCGATATGGTGGAAAAACGTGACTCCTATACCGGCGGACACTCCCAGCGCGTTGCGCACTATTCGCGACTGATTGCCGAGGCGATGGGGTATGATGAGGAGACCTGCGACACGCTTTACAAGGCGGGTATTTTGCATGATATCGGAAAGGTGGCGATTCCCGATGCCATTTTGCTCAAACCGGACCGGTTGAATGAGATCGAATATCGGCTGATCAAGGAACATGTCGTGATCGGTTATGACATGCTGAGCAAAATTTCCCTGTTTCGTGATATTGCACAGATTATCTATTCGCATCATGAACGCCATGACGGGAGCGGATATCCTCAGGGTTTAAAAGGCGATGCCATTTCGGAACTCTCCCGCATTATGATCGTTGCGGATGCTTTTGATGCCATGACGACCAGCCGCATCTATAAAAGCAGAAAGAGTGTGAGTTCGGCATTGGAAGAGATTCGTCTCAATTCGGGACATCAGTTTCACCCTGATGTCGTTGCTGTGGCACTTGATGCGCTAAAAGATATTGAAATCGTTCAGGATACGGGACAGATCCCAAAAGATGATCTGGAGTTTGAACGTTTTGTCTATTTCTATAACGATAATCTGACACAGCTTCATAATGAGGATTATCTGAATCTGATCCTGTTCAAAAACAGCCTTGGACACGCCTATCATTCTCTGTGCATCGTCTCATTGCATCACTTTAACCGCTACAACGACCATTATGGATGGAAAGAGGGGGACAAGTTTCTTAAAACGTTTGCCAAATGGCTGACGCAGCAATATCCGCAATCTCTGATTTTCCGACTGCATGCCAATGATTTTGTACTGCTAAACCATGCATTCACGGAGGTTGATCCCTTCGGATTTTTTTCGGATCAGCTTATGAATCAAAGCAGTGTGACAGTGAGTGTGCATTATCTCGATCTGGATGAGGTGCCCCTCACCAATAGCGTGGCACTTGAGGCATGGAAGTATCAGCATATAAAAAACAGCGATGCATTCACGCCGTTACGGGAACAGTAAGCATGTTGCATCCTACTGGCCCATCGAATGTCAGAGACGTATGAAAGCGATGATTCTCTCCGCAGGACGCGGTGAGCGGATGCGTCCGCTGAGTGACGTTACCCCAAAACCGCTATTGCAGGCCGGCGGCAAGCCGCTGATTGTCTGGCAGATTGAACGGCTCGCGCGTGCGGGGATTCACGATATTGTCATTAATATCGCCCATCTTGGGGAGCAGTTTGAACCGCTGCTTGGCAATGGTGATAATTGGAATGTACGGCTTTATTACAGCGACGAGCGCGCCGAGGGGGCGCTTGAGAGTGCGGGCGGGATCATCAGGGCGCTGGAGCTGCTGGGCGAACGCTTTCTCGTTGTCAACGGCGATGTCTGGTGCGATGCCGAGTACTCAAGCCTGAGGCTTGAGCGTGGCGATCTGGCACACCTCTTGCTGGTACCCAATCCACAACACAATGTTCAGGGTGACTTTACGCTGCGCGATGGCCGTGTCGGCAACGGCACGGCGGCACGCTTGACATTTTCAGGCATCGGATGCTACCATCGCGACCTTTTTACAGGATGTGGCGGAGGTGCGCAGCCGCTTGGACCGCTGCTGCGCCGTTATGCCGATGCCGGCCGTGTCGGCGGCAGTGTTCACAGCGGTCAATGGATAGACGTTGGAACGCCGCAGCGACTCTCTGAATTGCAAAGGAACCTTCGTGCATAAACTGACGGTATTGGCATTCATGGCGGCAACACTTTGTGCTGCGCCCAAATATACCAACTGCGATTTTACTTTTGAGCCCTATGAAGCAATCTGCAAGAGTGCCGTGAAAAAAGGGGTCGATTATCAGTATGTCAATGAAATACTGCTTTCCGATAAAGCCAAACTGCGCGATGAGAAGAGTTTCAAACTCTTTTTGCCCCAACATATCGCCGTACATCATGCCAATGAAAAGCGTGCCAACAATACGCTCGTGGCCTATGTGCCGGAGATTGTGGCACATCTGCAACAGTACGCCGGTGTGTATGATCTGGCCGAGGAACGCTACGGGGTTGACCGCGAGATCATAGCGGCGATTCTCATGAAAGAGACGCGGCTGGGAAAGATTGCTCCCAAACATGACGCCTTTATCGTCTTCAACACACTCGTACGGGAGCTCAAAGCGGACTCAGCGCGCAACGAGCGCCTGATTACCATGGCGAAGGAGAATCTTGTCGAGATTATCTCCTACTGCCATGACACCGGGATCGAACCCGAAGCGTGCAGTTTCGCCAGCTCGTATGCCGGGGCCGTGGGGATTCCGCAGTTCATGCCGCAGAATTTCATTTATATCCGCGGATACAAGAAGGCGTTTGGCGATTTGAATGTCATGGAAGATGCCATTCTCTCCGCAGCCAAGTTTTTAAAATACGCGACGGGGTACGAAGGGCTGATCGACTGGAAACAGATTCCTGATATGGCCGCACTTGAAACTGCGTGGTATGAGTATGATTTTAGCCATGAAGATGCATCGTTCGTGTATGAAACTGGCAAGGATAACCGCCGCTACAACTGCTTTACATGTAAGGATGAAACCCTCGATTATACGCGTGGCATCGTCAAAAAGATCATGGGTTACAACAATTCGTCAAACTACGCCGTCGGCGTGCTGCGTCTGGCCTTTGACGCGCACGAAGGGCTTATGAAATCATCGTCGAAAGAGAGTGCGTCGCTCCCGGCGAAATGACGAATGTAATTACTCCCAAGAGTAAAAGACATAAAATCAGCAAAGCCTTATGAAAATACGTCAAAATCTCCGTATCCCCATTTGTCTTTTAAGGTTTTTTCAACACTGGCATATAAATCCATACTTTTTTGGATAAAGTCATTTGGAACGCCATCATAATGCTTCTGTGCTAATTCTTGCAGACTTTTTTGATACCCTTGAAGTGTTTCTATCCATTTTGATTTTGAAAACCCGCGTCCGGTTACGACGTTAATTACTTTATCCCTGTCTTCAATTCCAAGATAATCAAATATATTGGAATATCCGGCATTTTTTGCTTCTTTTAAAGTTTTTTCTAATGTTTCAGCATATTTGTCATAAAAAATAGTTTTTGATTCTGCGGTTAGATCAGAACGTAACCGGTATTTATTGGCAAGTTGTCTGTCACTAACTTCTTTCTGCTCTTCCATAGAATAAGTCTGGAAATCTGCATATGAAAATAATGCACTTTCTTCCGGGGTAGTATTGAGTCCAAAAGTAGATTTCAAGATAGAATCATTGGCATATTGCTCATAAATCTCGGGTCTATAAATTTTTAATTGCGTGAGTATATTCAGGTAAAGCTGGTTTATTCCCATTTGCTGCATTGTATCTTTAGCACTAGTGAAGCTGTTGTAATCAACATTGCCTCCGGCATATAGTGATGCAAATCTATCTGCCGCAAAATGCTCATAATGAGTATCGGAATTCGCTTCAAGATACTTCATTACACTATCCGTGACATCCTTATCTATGCTATCTTGAGTAAGGTTAGGCTGGATGTACTCAGATAGATCCATATCCAAATTTAAATACAGTTTAGATGTTTGACTCAATGGAATTGTTGCATTTTTACTATCTTGAAGTAAAGCATCTTGCGTCTGAAGCAGCCCTTTTTCAAGTGTTGTTTCAGAGGCTGCCACAGTTGTTTGCAGATTAGATGTAATTTGCATAATTTCTCCTTCATGACATGGGTAGATTGAGATATATTTGCTACTGTCTCCAGTTATGTAAACACATAGATGAGATATCCAATTCTGGACACGTATAATGCTCTTCAACTAATGTAGAACGGTCAAAAAAAAGATTTTTGGGATAATTATTTGGCACCCGTAAAAATAATTAACAAAAAACATTAGAACTAATTATTTATTAAATTACTATTAAGGTAACTCAAAAAAAAATATAAAAGAATAGAAGTTGATCGCCACTTTAAAAGCTCCAAAATTCCTTGATATTTCGTTTGAGTTTGCGGAGATTTGCCGTCGGCGTGCTGCGTCTGGCCTTTGACGCGCACGAAGGGCTTATGAAATCATCGTCGAAAGAGAGTGCGTCGCTCCCGGCGCAATGATGCGCGCATCTTCTCTGGCGTTGGCGGTTTCGACGCAGAGCATGCTTTGGTAGCTCTCCTGACACATGCCGCTCATCTGCGAACACTTTTCGATCCACGGATTCCAGACGACGGCGCAGCTGCTGTTGCTCGCGTCGATTGTAATGGTTCGCGCGGTATCGACAATGCGCAGCGGCCAGGTGACTTCCTGATAGACCCGGTCGGTCTCGGCACTAAACTCCAGCAGCGCTTCGTGCTGATGGTAGATGCCTTTGTCCAGATTGTCGAAATAGGGTCTGTTTTGCAGTCCTTCAAGATGGACAGCGTTGATGGCGCTGACAGGACAATAGGTATGCAGTGCATTGCTGAGCGGCATGTCTCGGGTATCGGTATTACGCGTTTCAAGATGGAGTTCCAGTGTGGCTCCCACCTTTACATGTAAGGCAAGTTCGAAAGAGAAGGGCCACAGCTTGCGGCTTTCATCGCTCTCTTGCAAAATCAGTACCGTTTCGCTCAGAGCGGATGTGATATCGCGGTGGCTTTTCAGGCTCCAGCGCGAGGTACGCGCAAACCCGTGCTGGGGAAGGGCGGGGTTCTCATGCATGCCAAACCAGGGCCAGCAGACGGGGATGCCGCCGCGTATCGCCGTACCGTTTTCGAAATGGCTGCATCCGCTGACCCACAGTAGCGGTGCTTCGCCGTGACGGACATAGTGATACAGATGCGCTCCCTGGAGTGCAATGCGCGCGGTCGCGGCATCGTTCGTGATTTCAAGGTACTCAAAGCCGTTTTCCAACGTGTTACATGTAAGCATCAATGCTCCTTCCATCGGGTGATCTTGTGGCCTTTGAAGGCATAAAAAAGAATGTAAAGGTAGCAGGGAAGCATCACCGCATAGGCGCTCTGAAAACCGCCAAGCTCCTGAGAGAGTTTGCCAAAAAGCAGCGGCAGAAGTGCGCCTCCGGCGATACCCATAATAAGCAGTGCGCTTCCCTGCGCGCTCTGGCGTCCCAATCCTTCAAGGGCAAGCGGCCAGACCGTTGGCCATACCAGTGCATTGGCCAGACCCAGCAGTGCGACAAAGGCGATGGGATCGGGCAGGGTCATGGCAGAGCTCCAGCCCCATAGCAGGCTGGAAACGAAATGACTCTCAGGTGAAGAGAAGAGAACTCCCGTCAAAAACAGAAGTCCCGCGGAGGCTGAAGCCATAAGCGCTTTCTCCTGAGAGATCCATCGCGGTATGGCAGTGACTCCGGCAAGATAGCCCAGAACCATGAAAACCATGGTGTAGGAGGTAAGAAGCGTGTAGTGCGCGACTTCGAGCTGCTGTCCGAAAAGACCGATGGTGTCCCCGGCCATCACTTCGACGCCGACATAAAAAAAGATGGCGAGCGCACCGAGTACGACGCGGGGAATCTGCCAGATGCTGACATCATGGACGCGCTCGTCCATTTTGAACTGCAGGTCGCGTAACGGAGAGAATTTGACAAAAATCATCAGCGCGAAGAGTGCTCCCGCCATGGCGAGATAGGGCGTGACCAGACGCTTTGCAAGCATCTCGCGCGTGGCATCTCCCATGAGTTCATCTTCAAAGGGGCTCAGACCGGAAAGTACGAAGGCCGTAAAAAGCAGCGGTGCAAGAACTCCGGCCGATTTGTTGATGATCCCCATTAGGCTGATACGCATGGCCGCGCTCTCCTGCGGGCCGACCTGAACGACATAGGGGTTGGATGCCGTCTGCAAAATGGTCAGTCCGGTGCCGAGTGTAAAAAGGGCAATAAGGAAGAGTCCGTAGCTTGCCCCGTAAGCGGCGGGAATGAAGACGAGTGCACCCACAGCCATAACGCCGAGTCCCAACGCCATGCCGTTTTTATAACCGACACGCTCCAGAATGAGCGACATGGGAAAAGCCATGACGGTGTAGGCGATGTAAAATGCAAAGGTGACGAAGAGCGACTGAAAATCGTCCAGATCACAAATGAGTTTCAAAAAGGGCATCAGCGCGCCATTGAGCCAGGTGACAAAACCGAAAATGAAAAAGAGCAGGGCGATAATGCTCATACTCAGCCATGACGAAGCCGATTGATTCATAGAGGCACTCCTTCAAGGTAGTGGGCGACGCCGTCTTCGTCATTGGTACGCTCAAGCACGACGTGGGCATGGCGTTTGAGCTCGTCGTGGGCATTGGCTACGGCAACGGCGGTACGGGCCAGCTGGAACATGCCCAGATCATTAAGATTGTCGCCAAAGACGGTCAGGTCGGATGTGTCGAAACCGATATGTTCCCGTATGGCAATGATGCCGTGCGCCTTGTCGGCATCCGGGTGCAGCAGAGTCAGAAAATAGCAGCCTACATAGGCCTCCGGTGCCAGAATCATTTTAAAACGCGCGCCGAAAGCCGCTTCAAAGGCTGTGGCAAGTTCGCGCAGCAGCATCTCTTCTCCCATATAGACAATCTTGAAATTGGAAGGCGTGGCCCGAAGGTTTTGATGCGACGAAAGGTGATCATCCCTATCATAGCGGGAGAGCACCTGCCTTTGGTGCTCATTGAGCGTTGTGGCGTGTAAAAACGACTCTTCAAGGCGTGACGCATCAGCGAGCGCGAGCACAAACGGGTAAATGCCAAAACGCGCTCCGAGTGCGATGATGGCATTGCCATCTTC
Source organism: Sulfurimonadaceae bacterium (assembly GCA_050305515.1). Lineage (GTDB taxonomy): Bacteria > Campylobacterota > Campylobacteria > Campylobacterales > Sulfurimonadaceae > JAFGUB01. The sequence goes on along the minus strand of JBNLFL010000034.1, from coordinate 12,669 downwards.
CTCGTCAATGAAGCGGGTTGCTATGATTTTGCGCTCACTCGTGGCAATCAGCGCTCCGTCAAGCAGGATCATCGGCGCGTTGATATGAATGCCGGGAAGAAACTGCATCGCTTTTTTATAGGTGCGTGCCGTAGCGATGCCCAGTGTGGCATGCTCGGCTTTGCGGTTCCATGCCTGACGCGTAAAATCGCTTACACTCAGGTCGGTTCGTAAAAAAGTATGATCAAGATCGGTAATGAATATATTTGGCATAATGTAAGTGTAGTCGACTTTTATTGCTTTTGCAAGGGGCGCTTTACATGTAAGGAGATAGTCTTTTATATTTTTTAATATTAAGCTATATCTGAAGGAATCAGGAGTGTTCTTCTAGCCCTTCTTGTGGTTGAAAGACTTTTGGTATCACAACGCTAAATTCCGCTCCTCTGGCAGTATTTCTGACACTCAGAACGCCTCCGATGTGTTTTTCTATAATCATTTTTGCCATGTAGAGTCCCAGTCCCGTACCGTTTTTTGCCTTGGTGCTGAAATAGGGGTCGAAAATATGCTGGATGACACCCTCTTCAATACCGCCCGCATTGTCTTCAATCGTGATCATGAGGTATGCTTCATTACTGGATATGTGTAGCCAGATATGACGTTTCTCTTTTTGTGTCTCTATTAAAGCATCAACGGCATTGTTAATGATGTTGATGAGTACCTGAACCACTTCATTGGCATACGTCTCGACGAGAATCGCTTCATCACCATCTTTTTCAAGTTCCAAGGATACTTTTTCAAGTGCAAGCCGCGTATGAATAATATTTTCCATGTGTTCGATCAGGGTGTCCGCCGAGACGCTTTCGGGAGATTTGTGCGGTTTGAAATAGGTTTGAAAATTATCAATCAAATTCGAAAGATAGCTAATGGTCTCGGAAATTTGATCCAGTATCTGCTCGGATTCATCCGATTTCTTTCCTGACATCATGGATTTGATTTTGACATTGGTAATCATCAGTGATGCCGTTGCCAGGGGCTGTCGCCACTGATGTGCGATCATGCTCATCATTTCGCCCATGGCTGCGAGCCGGGATTGAGAGATCATCATGGCTTCCTGCTCCCGGATCTGTGCTACTTTTTCCGCGACACGTTCTTCAAGAGAGGTATTCAACTCCTGCAGTTCCACGGTTTTATGTTCAAGATTTTTGTTGGCAATATTGAGCGCTTTGTAGGAGGTATCGAGTTTTTGACTCATATCAATAAAAGATGCTGCCAGAACGCCGATTTCATCACCTGAGTGAATACGTTTTAAACTGTCACTGATTTCGAGATTTCCGTTGGCAATTTTTTTGGCCGTTTGTGTCAGCAGTTCAATAGGAGCAATCAGCCTTTTGGCAAAGATGTAGCTTAGCATTACCAGGAGTGATGCCAGCAATAAAGAGGTATAGACGGCGTGCCTGATGCTTGATTCTATCTTCCTGTTTTTATACTCTTGTGTTTTATGAATCTCTTCCTGCAACTTTTGAAGTGAATAGATAATGTACAGCTCGCCCCATTTATAATTGAGGTTGACAGGTGTTGCGACAGCAAAATGATTATTGTCGATATCCGTTAATGTCATTTCGTTGTACTCTGCTTTCGGAACCCATTTTTTTAAATGCTCCCGTCCCGCAAAGAGCGCCTTGTTTTTGCCGGTATTAAAAAGAATGACCGCGTCAATCTCTTTTTTGGTGACGAGATTTCGAAATAATGCGTCAATATGCGAAAAATTAAGGACCGCGATATCGTTTTCAACGTCATATTTTAAAGATAAGATGGTACTTTTGGCATTGGATTCCAGATTGTTTTTGATTAAAGCGATGCGCTGTTTCAGTTCACTGTTCAGGATATCGCTCTGGTCCTTGATTTGAAAATAGGTAAATACCGAAACCACCAGCGTCGTTATAAATAAAATGGATAACGAAATCTTATTGGTCAGTGTCATTCAAAGATCTTTGTTGCGATTTGAGCGATATCGGGGCTCACTTTAAGCCCGAGTGCGGCAGCTTCACGCTTGTTAAAAACGATATGTGTCCCTGCGGGATATTGTATCGCCATGCCTTTTTCACGGGGTATGGGGTTTTGCAGCATCGTGGCAATTTGCCTGCCGATTGTAGGATTGTCGACAGAAATGGCGAGAATCGCGCCATAATTGATAAAAAGTTCATGATAGGCAATGACAGCTTTTTTATACTTTTTTGAAAGATTGAAAAAGTTTCTTACGTGAGCTTCGTTACCCAGAAAGAGCGGATCAGGTATGATTATCATCGCATCGCTTTTCAGGACAAGTTTCTCAATGGCATCGGCATCTTTAAAAGTGTCGGCGATGTTTAACGGATAGAGGGTAATTCCGATTTTTTCGGCATTTTGACGTAAGTCTTCCATAATATTTTGTGTGTGTTCGCTGTAAATGACGCCGAGTGAGCCGACAGTCGTGAATATCGATTTTATTAATGTCAGTTGCATGCCGCTGTGAAGTTCGTTGCTGATGCCGTAGCGCTCCCCGCGGATATCAAGTTTTTTGTAATCGATAATGGAGCTGAAGTAGATTGTCTTTTCAGGAATGTAGGCATTGGCGTATTGATACGCTTTGGCACCTACCGCATACACAATGTCGGGATAAATGTCATAAAGCGTGTTTTTGATCTCTCTGGGAGTCATATCCGAAAGATCCAGGACCGTAAAATCCTGATTGAAGTTTTTACGGAAGGCATCAATGGTTTCGGTATATTTTTTTACCGCTCCGTTAGAATCGATAACAAGGACCGTTTCAGCCTGTAGCAAGCATATAAAAGCAGATATTAAAAAGAGAAGTTTCATTTTATCTCCTTTGCATCATCGGATGACGGTTCAAATGGCATCAACCTGTCCATGCCAATCAGATTCAGGATGTGTTTCCCATCTTCAGACTGATCCATCTCCTGAAAAATGGCGGTAAGGTTCACGGTCTCATGATTCATGGTATTTGTTGCCAAAAACATCCGGTATTGCGGTTCTGATTCAAAGTAAATGTTCAAATCACGGGTTAACGAGGGATTGATGGTCTGTAAAAATGAAAAGCTCTCTTTTGAAACCAGTGCGAACCTGCTCATCCCGAATCCCACACTCATAAGCGCATCGATCTCTTTGGGGACTCTGAGGATGGAAAACTCTGCCGAATGCGCGATGATATCCAACACTTTTCTGGTGAACGAGCTGTTATATGCGGAGGTAACGATGCCTTCGAGCGCGTTGTCCCTTTGCCCTACAAGAAGGATATTATCGGTGTTGAAGCCGTTTTTTTGTGCGACCAGTCGTACCTGAAGGTGGTATTTGTCGGCAATCTCATAATAGTGCCAGCTTGAGAGGAGCACAATAGCATGGCCTTTTTTGATGTACTCCTCAAAAGTGTCCCGGTCGTCAAACGGCTGTAACTCATAATTTCCGTATTTACTTAGATACGTATCAAAACTGACCTTGATCGATTTGAAATTATTCGTATTGATACTTGGGGCATAAAGGTATATTTTTACGTTATCGGAGAATACTAACGTAGAAAAAATGAGTAACAGGTATACGATTTTCATGCTATTCAAACGTTTCCCTGCACTCATAGGTAATAAATGAAACCTTATCAAGTTCATCCATAATGGTACGGTTAAAGAGAGGAAAATCATGATAATACGCCGATACGACAGAACTGTTGAAAAAATCAGCGGACGCATGAATAAAGGCCAGCTCTTTCAAAAAATACCACTTGGCTTCATCGATGACATTCAGATGAGATATTTTATCAGAGATATGATTTTCCATTACATGTAATACGATTTGATTGATTTCCTGAGCGAACCGGGGGTCGTTATCGTAGAGTTTGCTGACTTTTTCGAGGGATTGATGATAGGGATGAAAGGCTTCGACATCATCCCATTGATAAAATGTAATATTCTCTTTATGGTGTATCTGTACGATTTCATCAATCGCATTTTGGATCTTATTGCGGGCATGATTGGAGTTTGTCCGAAGTTTCCGTTTTATTTTTGTTTCATCATATCCCAGAATGCGATAGTTGTGAACGGCAAGGGTATCAGCCAGCAGCACCGCGACATTTTCAAAAAAAGAGCTGAAGCCCAAAAGAATAAGAAGCAGCCGCTCTTTCGTAAAATAGGAGTTCCCCATGCTGATACCCAGTAAAAGGGTTTCCTTCTTTTGAAAAACGTCACAATCATTAAGGATGCCATCTGACTTTTTGACATACAGGGATATGTTTTTATTGAGTGTGTAAATTTTTTGTATCGGCATGAGTAATCCTTTGACACCCCGTGACGTTTTTATCTGCTTTCGAAGATGTAAAACAGCTGCGATCCCAATAATCATCGTGACACCATCTTCAAAATTTATAAGACAATTCTACACCATAGGATCTGTCCGGAAGCGGATAGTCATAGGGGGTATGTGAATTAAAACTTTTTTGATCAAATAGATTATAAACATAAATCTTCGCCTGTAACTCTTTGAGGAAGAGATCTTTGATTGATAATATGGCATTATTGATAATACTGCTATCGACTTTCTCTCTGTTATCAGTGTCGCTGCGCGTTTGTTCCCCTGTATATCTGGCATCAACGTAAAGATTAAAATGACGGCTCATCCGGTAATTGAGTGCCAGATAAGCAAGGTGTTTTGCAATATCGGGAAGGCTTCGGGAGGTTTTGGTGTTTTCGGGATTTTGGTAGGTGTAGTTTGCAACGATATAAGAACCTCTGTAAAGATTTTGTTTAAGTTCGGCTTCCAGGCCGTTCGTAGAAGTTTCTCCCTGATTGACATGTTGATAATTGGAAACGACGATGATGTCATCAATAAGGCTGTTGAAAAGTGTCAGGGACATTTCGAGATTTTCTATTGAACTGTTTTGTATGCTCAGCTCCAGCGTCTTGACGCGTTCCGGATTCAGGTCGGGATTGCCCAGCGAGACAGGATTGTTGATATTGTAGAGTTCGGAAAAAGTTGGTGCCCTAAACGCTTCACCATACATGATCTTGAGATTATTGTGTGTATTGATCTGCCATGCTGCTCCGATTCTGGGATTGAAAACACCTCCAAAATCGCTGTAATGATCGTAGCGCATTCCTGCATTCAGACGCAGATCTTTTGTAATGTCATAAAGCATTTCGGCATATAATGCAAAAAATTCTCTGCGATTTTCTGAAATGTAGTTGGTGTCAGGATCTGAAAAATCCTGAATACTTGCAACGGGAGCGCCTGTTACCGGATTCCAGTTCATCTTTTGCCACGGATTTTTTATTTTTTGCAGCTCATAAGAGACTCCGGATACAAGTGCCATGTTGGTTTGCGTGTAGGTTACAAACGTTTCCATGCCTGATTTGATATTATCAAGTCCGGCATAACCGAGCATGCCTTCCACATACTCGGACGAAGGTACACCCGCCGGATTGACACGCCATTTGTTGTCATACTGAAAAAAGTCATGGTAGGCGCGTGCATTGACTGTAAAAGCGTCGTTAAATCGATGTTGATAGCCGAACTCTGCAAACCACGCATCTCTTGTTGATTTGTCTTCATTGTTTAAAGCAAAAACGACACCGTAACGCGGACCGTCTTCGATATGGTTGTAGTTGGCTTTGACATAAAAACCGCTATCGTGTTTTACAGAGAGATTTGTGTAGAGCCTTTTGGAAAAAGGATGGATGTAACCGCTGCGGCCGATGGCGTCATGGGGCACGAACATCTCTGCACCGTCAGTATCTCTGTAGTTGATATCAAAGGCAATATCAAAATTTTCGTACGTTTCGCCACCAAGAACATTGGCAATATAGGTGTTATTGCTGCCTAGCGTGGCAGAGACTTGTGTACCGTCAATCTCTTTGGCCTCTTTGGTGATAATATTGATTAATGCGGTAAAAGCGTTTTCTCCGTACAGGGCAGACGCCGGTCCTTTGATAACCTCGATGCGTTTGACGTGATTGAGCGGAAAATTGCTATACGGTGCGGTCGCACCCCCGTCAAGCAGATCCGAATTCAATGAATGACCGTCAAGTAAAATCAGGACTTTTTCCGAAAAAAGTGTTTCGATTCCCCGTACGTTGATTTTATCTACATAAATATTGCTTTGTGAAATGCCAAGTCCGGGAACAACTCTTAATACTTCAAAAAGGGTTTGGGCGCCTGTGAGGTTAATGGTCTCTTCATCAATAACAGAGACGGACGCCGTTGCTTTTTTGACCTCTTCATTAACTTTTGATGCCGAGATGACAAAGGTTTCGTCTTTAAGCCATGAAACCTCTTCTTTAAGTGTCGTATCAAAAGGATTGGCAGCTACAAGGGTCACCATACTCAGGAAAAGCAGTGTCTTTTTCACAATTTAAACCTTATAATCACTAAATAACAGCCAGTTAAAAATAATTAATAAAATAAAGTTTGTTTATATCAAATATTGTATAGACAGAGGGCTGTAAATACAATTAATCGGGGTATAAGGTGTGAAAAAAATTGCATTCTGAAACATTCTTTGAAAATTAAGCCCCCGCACACTACAATCGCCTCATGCTTTTTTCTGAACTCGGTCGTGACCTCTCTTCCAATGCCATCATGTTTGATTACCTAAGCCCGCAGGCGCAGGAGCAGGCACTGCACTACATGAATGCGTCAACTCCCTATGAACTTAACTGGGATGTCATACCCATGGCACAGCTGCCCGGCGGCACCATCCGCGACTACGAACAAGACGAGATTGACCTGCAGGCCCTCACGCAGATCGGGTGCTATTCACGGATTCTTTTTTAGTAATATTTGGACCATAACCTGTTAACAGGAACATGATAAAGTCATAAATTATGACTGCCGTTGCAGCCCGATCCGGATCGTTGCACGGTATGGAGAAATACTATGAGCATGTTCGCACGTTTAATGACATTGTGGTTTTTTGGTTTCCACGTTACGGTGATTGCCGCTCCGGTTTCTGCCGAGGTGATGGGACCTATTTTGATGTATCTGTTAAGTGACAGTACCGGTTCGCAAAGCGATTCGGGCACCGTTTCATCAGCTCAAAGCAGCAGTGGTTCCTCTTCGTCCGTTTCAGGCACGTCCGGAAGTGATGATCCAAAATACAGTTATGAGTATGAAGGTATGGCACTCTATGCCAGAAACATGCCTGCGAGTTCCTACTACCTCCCGTCGCTCGGCGATACGGAATTTAATGCCCTGACCCCGGAACAAAAACGGATTGTGGCAGACAAGCTTCTGGCTACCTTGTACTTCGGCATGCCGATAGAAGCACTTGAAACGCTGCTGCAGAGCAATACGTTCATTTCAGATATCCAGACGATGATCACGCAGGAGCGCAACGATCTGGGTGCGGCGGAGACACGCCTGAACGACAACGGCGCGGAGGGGCATGAGTTCTATTTCTGGCGATGGCCCGACGGAACCGAGGAGATATCCAGAATTCTGGCCCGTTTTTATGTGCTGGAGTATCTGGACAAACATTACATCGATTTCTGGTCGTCATACGTCCTGACCTCTACCATCATGTTCTCGCCCGCCTATGAGCTTGATTCGTCGCATGCGCCCAATATTGACAGGGTGTACGGAGCGCTTGTACGCAACCAGCGGGATGAATGCAGCATCGGATATCTCACGTTTTTGCACATGATCAGCGATGACAACTGGCGACGTTTTAGAAGCCCCGAGGACAACGGCCGTGAGATGATGGAGATCTATCTGCTTGATTTTAACGACACGCACGTGCCAATAGCCGGACAGGCGCTCAAAAACTGGAAACTCGACCGTGATAACGATACCCTCGTCGTCGGGCTTGACGACAATACGCAGCCACTTTCGCTTTTTGGTACGACGGTAACGGACGGGTATGATTTTTACCGCGAGCTTGCGAAATCCGCCGCATTTGTTCCGGGAGTGGCATCGCGTCTGGTCGATATCTATTTCCCCAACCATTCTGCGGCCCAAAAAGCGGCTATTGTAGCCGATCTGACAGAGAGCCACCCCGCAACCTGGCAGGATCTGCTGCTACAGATTGTTTTTTCGAGGGAGTATCTTCTTCATTCCGACAAACCCAAAAGCGCCGAAGAGCTTTTCTTTTCGCAAAGCAGAAAGATCCACTTCATGCATCAACCGTCGTTTTTCAGCCGTTTTTCCAATGCCTTGCTTGAGATGCATCAGGCACCCATGAAATACAAGTTGGGGCGCTATAGTGAAGTACCGCTGGATACCCAGTCGTTTTTGAGTTATCACAAATCAATACGCGAGGGGATGATGATCAGCAACAAAAACAGTTATTCCAGCGGATGGATTGACACGGAGCTGCTTTATGATGAAATCTTCGAAGGCATCTCCGCCTATCAATACCGTGCCATGGTGGATCGTCTGGCCGATCATCTCTTTTTAAGTACGGTGTCGCGTCCTGCAACGCAAAGCGAGAAAGACTTCTTTGCCTCCCATTTTCTGAACGAAGACGGCACATACAAATATGAGTTTCAGATTTTTCAGGTAGATGAAGACCCCCTCGGCGGGCGCAGACGTGCTGCGATTGCCATAATGGATTACATATCCAGACTGGCCGAGTTCTATCGCTTTGAAAAGGTGCAGTGATGAAACGCAGATCATTTTTAAAAACCATCAGCATTGTTGCAGCCGGATTGCTGCTGCCTCAGAGCAGGGCTTTCGCAGCCGTCAATTTTAACAATGTCGCTTTCGATGCCAATATCTACCACGCCAACGCCGCGCAGACCATCATGGTGTTTTTGTACGGAGGTGCTTCGGAACTGGCCGGGAATCTGAGTAATATCGAGGCCATAAAAGCCGCGTCGCAAAGCAGCTACGACAACTATTTCAACGGCATTAGCGTTACGCAAAACGGTTTCTGGCAGGAGGCCGGAGGGAGCATTATGGAGTCTCTGATTGCGGCTTCCGATTTGAACGTTTTCCGTACCTGTTTCAGCCAGATCCGCGAAGATGCCGATAACCGTTCTCATGGCAGCTGCGTGTCGCAAAATCAGCGCGGCGTCATGCACGACAACGATTCAGCGGGTATCTTTTCTATTTTGGCGCAGACGCTTTATGCGAAGGGCGTCATCAACGCGGAGACCAAACTTCCTTTTATTACTATGGAAGGAGAATCCGAGTTTTTCATTGCGCCGACCTTTACGCTTGAGAGCTTTCTCAAGCCGACGGCGATCAGCTCGGATCTCTCCAATCCGTATGAACGCGAGGGTGAAAATCAGTGGTTTTACTATACGCACGAAGAGCGTGACGGCAAGGATTGGGAAGAATACACGGCAGAGCGCCCTGCCTTTGACATCGCTATGGATGCCATGGCGCAGCAGCATAATGCGGAAGGGAAGGTAAAAGAGAACTTTTCCAAACGCGTCGAGCTTGAAGCCTTCATCCGTTCGATCCAGAACGTTGCGCTGCCCGATGGCGTGACCTATCCGGACGACAGCTTCTCAGAACGTCTCAAAGCCGCAGTCAACATTATGGCGAACAATTCCGATACCCGTGTCATTTCCGTTGGAAGCGACGGACTTGGCGGCTGGGACGATCATAATGACGCCCGGGAATATGTCGATCGCATGCAGACACTCTTTGGAGCGCTTCAGGCGGCCGTGACGCATATTAAAGCGGTGAATAAAATAGATCAGATCAACATTATTGTCTGGGGCGATTTTGGCCGGAACGTCAATCTCAACAGTGCGCTGGGGTGGGATCACGGCAATTTGCAGAATGTCTTCGTATTGGGTGGCAAAGGCTATTTTAACAGTATAGGTACGGTAGGAGAAACGGTTCTCTCACAAAGCAGCAGCACCCGGATGTATCTGCACCCCGCAGCGGGGTCATACCGTTTTGAACCGGCCGGTGTCGCTGCGACGATTTACCGCATTTACGGCATTACCAATCCGGAGTATCTCACCGGAGGCTACGGTGTCATAGGCAACGGATTGCTGCGCTCATGACATGTTACATGTAAGGATGTAATAGATACGGCGGGCGAAGTCTATCTTACTCTCTTCCTTGCTGCCTTGCTATTATCTTTAAAGCTGGCGATCTCCTCGGCTACTGTCAGTTTCAGCAGCGCATCGAGCTCGTCATAGCGCCCAAGCGCACGCATTACCTTGATAAACCCGACAAGCGAAATCTGCCCGGATTTGGCGAATTTGCTGTAAGTGGACTGGGGCATGTCAAAGTCATTTTGCTTTTTCTCCTGCTTAAACCGCAGCCGTTCGGCGCGCTTGCCTAGCACCTCAGCCATCTCTTCGTCGGTGAGCAGTTTTGTCGTGCTGTCGGAATGGAGGTGACGCTCTTCTTTCGGAGGGTTCTTCTCAAAAGCCGCAAGGGCATCGCTCAATGTCGTCTTCTTTTCCATTACAGGACTCCTTTCAGCGTGCGGGCCGTGACAGCTTTCATCACTTCGTCGTACTTCTCGCCGATGATCCCGTGCTCTTTCATCAGTGCGGGCAGTTCCTGTTCGCGCAGTTCGGCCAGTGTGTCCAGCACCTCTTTCACATCGCCCGTATTCATGCCGTGGCGCACCGCCAGCGAAGCGACATCGTTCAGCTCCACTTCCGACATCGGCTTGCCGTTGCAAAGCATCTGGTGCTCGATTGTCTGCTTCACCCCTTTGGCGAAGGTGATGTCGTAGGCCGGGGAAGTGCGCCACTCCCCTTTCTCATTCATGAGGAACGAGAAGTTTTTTACGTGGTCGTCCTGGTTGACGAACATATAGTTGAACATCATCTGCCTGAAGAGCTGTTTGCGGTCCTTGCCGGCGCCGAGCCGTAAAGCCGCCCGCAGCAGGTCGTCATAATCCAGCAGGCGGGGGATATGGTAGTCCGTGTGCATCAGCCCGCCGAACGAGTGCATGTGCATACGTCTGCCGTTTTTCCGGTCGAAGCGTTCGGTGACGAAATGCAGCCGCCCTTCGCTCTCAAGCAGGTGCGTCTCTGCCATTGGGATGCCCGCTTCTCGCGCTATTTTGGAGTAGATGTATTCCAGTCTGGTGTAGACCGAGTGCTTCTGTTCCGGGCTGTCGTCGTATTTGACGATCGCGTGCATAAAACCGTCGGGGAGCTCCCCGTGCCGGTGACCTATGAATATCTCTTTGCGCTCAAGGTTAATGCCCACAACGGCCTTGGCGCGCGCACCGCCGGCAATGGAGTGGGCTGCGGCGACGAGGTGCTCGTGCAGTGCCGTCGTTCGCCCTTCGCGGATCTCTTTTCCCTGTTGGTAGAGATCGCGCAGGTCTGCGTAATATTCATCTTCCCCGTTGTACGTCGCCGGAGAATAGGTGACGGCTCCGAGGGCGCGGTCGCCAATAAAGAGCAGGCGCTCGGCCACACCCGGAATGCTCCCGTGTTTCTTCTTGAAAAAGGTATCCATGATCTCGTTGCCGTAATCGCCGGGCAGGGTATCGTGTATGAATCCCGGCACGGTGTCGAAACCGGGGATGCCGGTCGTCTCGAACTCGCGCTTCTCCTTCTCGATTAAAAGGGGGCTGGCGAAATACGCGCCGCCGTCTTTTTGTTCAATGTAAACGCGGCCGCCACGCTCAAACAGCGTCGCTATCTCCTGGTTGAAAAGGCTGATTTTTACTTCTTTTGCCTGCATATCTAGCGCCTTTTAATAGTCTAATAATAGTATTATAATCAAATAAATGGATATTGCACTATAATATTGTTATTAATATTGATATTGCACGGCTGGATTAATCCTTGAAGTGTCCCCATTTTCAGACAACACACCAAGTTGACTTTTTCAGGAGAGGGAGGGAAAAATGGGAGCAGCGAAATGTAAAAGCCGTTGGCATCATGAGATAGTGCCACGTTCTTTACATGTAATCATTTGTGATTTGTGACCCGAGACCTATCTGCTGAAAAAAATCTTTGGCGTTTTGGTCCTAGCACTGAGTGTCAAGATGGTTGCATGGGTGATGTAGAAAATAGACCCTTACATGTAAGGCTAAAAAGAGTTAAAATATTGCATTTTGCAATGGTTTTATCATTTATGCCAACATTTTTTATGTTTGTTTATTTGTAGGGCATCAGGGTGTTTTTTATATAATGTTCGTTGGATAAATAGCTGTACTGCTTTCTAGGAAGGAATTTCATATGTCTGATATGGTTAACCCAATGGATGGTTTAGTAAGTTTACAAAATGCAATCGAAAATGGATTCAACGAATTAACTACTTGTGAATTGTTTCCAGATATAAAAGTCGTCTTTGACCAACCAGATGGGATTGATCGATTTACATACGTAAGAATAAAATCAGACACTATTCATGCTTTTTGTGCCTTTGTACTTGTTGAACCTATTGACGGAATACCTTGCTTCAGTATTGGTTATGCCGTTCCAGAACAATTTCAAAATCGCGGTTTCGCAAAAGATATTATTGAAAAAAGTATCGCAGAGTTATCAAATGATTTTGCAAGACTTCATGTTCCAAGATTTTATTTAGAAGCCATAGTTGGCACTTCAAATGAGTATTCTCAAAAATTAGCTGCAAGGTTTATATCTCCGACACCAAGAAAATGTACTGATTCGGTTTCGGAGCTTCCTGCAATTGCGTATACTCGTTTAATTGAATTATAGGTGTACAACGAATCAGAGGAAACCAATCAAAAACCCGCGGGCGGTTTTTTGATTG
>JBNLFL010000033.1:0-42943 GCA_050305515.1 Sulfurimonadaceae bacterium | reverse complement strand
GAGAGAAACAGCGATGCCAGAAATGGTGAGACCGTCATTGCGAACATAAACGGAGAGGTGGTTATCAAGCGCTTCCACGCTGACCCGGTACGCAGAAGCTGGGCAAAACTCGTCAGTGACAACAACTCATACGAAGATATCACTTTCAACACACCGGAAGAGATGAGCATGCTTAGCATCGTTGGGATCGTCAGGGCTAAGATCAAGGTGTTTTGATGCAACACTGGTTGCTCATAAAATTAAAAGCATCTTTAATACTATGGATTATTATCATTATTATTTATTTTATATGCAAAGGATTTAAGTGTCTCGAAACCTAAAATATTATGATCTTCTTGTTATTACCCCATGGGGTGAGTACAAGGCACTTGATAAATTTAAGAAAATCACTGCATTTACTATCGAGGGTATTGAAGATAAAAATGTATTACAAGAAATATACGAAAGAAACTTAATTGGTGATGTCTCACTGACATCAGAAACAAAGAAAAAAATCAAAAATGCTGGACTATTATTAAAAAGCGTAGGTATGAGAGTCAATAGGTATCGGCATATCTTACACCTGATTCAAAGATATTGGGATATGAAAATATTACCTGCTAGTCAATATTGGAGGATTAGTGTATTACTGGAAGGACAAAATAGTGAGGAGTCAAAGCTTCACAATATCATTGAACATCGAGACCATGAACTTTTTAATACACTATACCCACCTAATTTTTTTTATGACACAACGAATGTCAGTGCTTACAACAAAAATCAGATTGTTAAAAAGTTTCCAACATACAAAACATTTTCTGACATAAGTTTTCAGCCAAGCTCTGATTTTGACTTCAATATACCTGAATACCTTTACAAAAGGTTTGGAGTCAAGGAATAGGCTTTTTAGTTCCTTGGTCTTCACAATTGGTTCCTTGGTCTGGTTCCTTGCTACAGTTTTGCAACACTTATGCAACACTCGTTTGAATCGTTTTATTGACCTCAACAAGATAATTTTACAAGACTTTACACAAGCGTTTAAATGTCGTTAAACACCTGTTAAACAGGCGCTTTTAAAGATGTTCGTAATCTAGTTGTTTTCGTGGTTTTCTTCGCAAAATCTTCTGAAAAATTAACGATGATGAAAAAACGAGTGTTGCATTTGAACAACAGATGATAGTTTTTAGGTGAAATTATGCTCTACAAACCCCTAAAAATAGGCTTTTTTAAAGTGTCGCTGCCCCTTTTTTCTCTACTATCATTTCATCATACCCCCTACAGGTTGCACTATTTGACAACTTTTTGCCCTGGTCGGTCACGTTGTGATATTGCCCAGGATCAGTCACGGATTTTTGAGTATAATTCACTTTGTTTCCTTATAATCATTTGGAACGCCTTAGGGAGCTCTTTGTCTTGCAGGACGGCTCTCTATGCGCTCTACTACTAACGCCTTCGCTGACGCTCAGTTGTTGCCCCTATCGTTCGCTTTCGCTCTCTATGACGGGTTTTTATTTGACGTAGAAATTCACCTGTGTTTTTGACATGTAATGACACTCCACACTGATGTCTTTTCCGATCTGGCCTTCATACTCTTTAACCTTCACTTCCGGAATCGAAATATCAAGCGTTTCAAGCTTTTTGGAACCGTTAGAAAGAATCTCTTCAACGAGCAGTGTAATTGCATGTTTTCCGATAGTTGTTTCACCTGTAGACGGGTCGGTGTAGTCTGGCTTTTTGAAGACGGCTAAAGCCTTACCGGGGACTAAGATTTTCATGAATTATCCTTCTTTTTCATTTTTTGTAAACCATCAAGCCAACCATCAATCATCGATGAATAATGATCAATACGTAAGAATGTTGATGCCTGCCATTCATTATCATCTGGAATAACATCTCCAAATTGTTCAGTGTACATTTTGAAACGCTTTCGAATATCAAGCAGCAGACTTTTGTTCTCTTCGAGCAATTCAGGCGACAAATTGTCGAAAATTCTGTTTAACGTATCAATATCATTGCGAATATTTTCATACTTTTCGGAATTACGTTCTTCGAGTGAAACCTCCATCAATGAATTAAGCATCGAAGTCATACTAACTCCGTCTTCTTTACACATGTTCTCAAATTCAATTTTAAGATCTACGGGCACTTGCAGATTAAAACCAACTTTTTTTTGATCTTTACCGCGTGCATTGTTTAATGCTTTTTTGTACATTTGTTCTCCTTTTTTGTTTTGCACAAAATAATTGTATATAATTTATGTATATGTTGTCAATGTACATTGTTTATTTAACTATGTTTTTCCATCACTTCTTTTATCGCGCGTATCACTTTATATCTTTTATAGCCAACCCGTTTAGAATAAAGTTCCTCTACACGTTTGAGAAAGAGCTGCATTTCTTCAATGGTGTATCCACATTTATGAGGAAAGCCACAAACGTTAATAAGACGAGTAAAAGTTTCTCTACAAACACCGCTTTGCTCGATGATGTCATCTTTACATATTCGCATAACTTATTTTCCTTTTTTTAAAATGTGTGCAGATTTTGTGCACTTTTGATTGTCATTTTTCTTGTGTTTTGTAAATTTGTTGATTTGGAGAAGTGCCGTAAATGTCTAAATTTAGGCGTTTTGGAAAGATATTGAAAGCTTAAAATGGGCCTTCAAGTCCTCTCGTCCGCACCACTCGATATTTTCGAGACTTCACTTTCAAAAACAACACCATCGCAGCGTTTTTATATGCTAAAATCTCGATATGACCAACCTGCAATTCAGACTCATCGTCACCGGTGCCATAATACTACTCGTCATACTCGGACTTAACTTTGGGAATGAGGAACACGTCAACATGATGGATAAAACGAGGGAATGGGTTCATGGTAAATAACGGCTTGATTCGGATTCTCTTCTTCTGCTACAGACATTTTATTCACATTTCATAGCCGTACTATTCGACCGAAATCATGAGAAGCATGATTTACAGATTTATACACTAAAAGGTCGCATTATGCATACAGTAACAGCTCTCGAAGCTTTAAAGTTGCGTTCATTGCAGAAACATCCTGCTACTAAATGGATGGTATCAAAATAAGTTGCCCCCGAAGGGCTAACCTGCTCTTACTCCACTAACGCTTTCATCCTCTGATTTATTCAACAAGACCTACCAGCCTTTCAGCCAAAGCAGTCGTCACACCAATACGGCAGTCAAAATGAATATCAGGCGTATACCGAGCACCTTTTTTTCCTACTTCGACCCGAAAAATTTCTTCATAGCGATAAAAAAGAGGCTCATCGCTCCATTATGCTTTGCAGCTTCTTTGACAAAATCGTCATAGGTGGTATTTTTTGATTCCAAATACCCTTTCAGGTAAAGTTCCGCAGCTTCAATACCCTGCTCCTGCTCAATTTGGAGCAGTTCGGCATAAAGCGGAGCAATGGTTTGAACCGCACTTGGATGGGCGGCCTGTCGATATGCCATGTAACCGTCTTTCTCTTTTGTAACAATATTGGTTTTGATTTCAAACTGCGTCGTCACCCAGTAATAACGCCCGTCTTTAGAGCGGTTTTTTACCAATGCCATGATGCTTTCACCACTTTTCAAGCGTTCCCACATCATCTTAAAAATAACTTTCGGCATATCGGGATGCCGGATGATACTATGCGGTTTTCCAAGCAGTTCCGGCAAACTGTAACCAGAAATCGCCACAAAATAGTCATTAGCAAATTGAATGTTTCCTTTCAAATCTGTACGGCTCATAATGTATTTATGGCGATCAAGTTTTATCTCTTCATCAATGACGGTCATCGTAAACAACTCCTAAAAAAGCTACTAAAATGTTATGAGATCGAAGTCTCTAATTGGTCCCTAGTGCAATTTTCATACGACAATATGTTATTATTTATACTAATATTCATATCAAAATTACTTTTTTAGATCACTCACAAAATGAAATAAGTTAACTATCATCAATTCTTATCTATACTCACTACAAAGGATTTATTATGAATTTTTTCGTCGGTCTGTTTTTACTACTGTTTTCAACACTCCTCTTAGCAGAGATACGTTTCGGATATTATGATGATGGCCACGTGAAACACAAACGTCATTATGAAAATGGCAAACTGCAGGGTGTCAGTGCCACTTTCTACCCTTCCGGCGAAGTCAAACTTGCTGCCGAATTCCATCACGGTGTGCTGTGGGGGACAACGTTTGCCTATTATGAAAACGGCCGTCTCAAAGCGGAAATTCCCTACAAAAATGGCAAAGTTTCCGGAATGAAAAAGGAATATTTCGAAAACGGCCAGCTCTATGTCGCCCAAAATTTTGAAAAAGATGTGCCCGTCGGCAGCAAACGGGTCTACTATTACAACGGGAATATGAAAGCCCGTCTCAATTTTGACGACAACGGCAAACTCGAAGGAAATGCGAAAGAGTATTACAAAGGAGGCATGCTCAGGCATGCCATCGATTTTCGAAACGGCAAAGCACTCGGTGGCTGGAAGTATGATGAAAGCGGCAATCGGTCGCGCATGACAAAAGCCGATTTCGATGCTATGGGAGTTACTCTTTTTATAAAAGAGTGATTCCGTTTCCTCAAATCTGCCCGAAACTAATAACGCAGATTTTTCAGCCCTCTTCACGGACTCCCATCCAAACATTTTAAAAAATTACTTCGGTCTCTGGCAATTCAAAAAAATTGTGCTATAATGCCGCCACCAAAATTCAGAAGCAACTTCTGAAATACTACAAATTGCGTTCGTGGTGAAATTGGTAGACACGCTAGATTCAGGTTCTAGTGGCTGAAAGGCTGTGGAGGTTCAAGTCCTCTCGAGCGCACCATCAATTCTCATACAATCCCCTGAATTACAATCTTTCAAAGACTCTATAGAACCCTTCCATTGCATCATAAGCACTTTTACTCACACCGAGAAAATCCACTGTTTTTACATCTGAACAAAAAATGGGGAGAAACAGGCAGTCGTCAGAGACCGCCTGTCATAAGAAGTCTTATTTGATAATATGATCGGCAATGGCGCCGATATCGGCTTCAGAAAGACCTTTTGCCTGCATTTCCATCAGTTTTTTCATGCCGCCGCCGTAGCTGCCGTCCTGATACCCTTTCATGGCAGCAACGAAGTCGGCTTTTGACATATCCTTGATAATTTTGCTTTTGCCCATACCCGACTTTTCGCCTGCCGCACCGTGACACTGAGCGCATTTGTTATAGAGTGCCGCGCCGTCCGCCATCAATACGACCGAGGAGACCGCCGTGACCATCATCAGACCCATAAATCGTTTCATTCATCCTCCTTGTGAATTTCTAATACCGATTATAAGCTATTTTTGCATAGACCTGCCTTCCCACAGATAATACAGCACCGGAATCACAATCAGTGTCAGCAGTGTTGTTGATACCATGCCGCCTACCATTGGCAGCGCAATATGGCGCATGACGTCCGCGCCGATCCCTTCGCTCAAAAAGATCGGCGCAAGTCCGGCAAGAATGACGCTCACGGTCATCAGTTTCGGGCGCACGCGCATGACCGCACCCTGCATAACCGCTTCGCGCAGCCCCTCTTTACATGTAACCCCCTCACGCTGCAGATCCAGATAGATGAGCATCACCACAGCCGTCTCCGCGGCAATGCCGCCAAGCGCGATAAACCCGACTGCTACGGCAACCGAGAGATGATACCCTGCCAGATAGAGCGCCCAGACGCCTCCAATGAGGCCAAAAGGAAGCGAGAGCATCACCATCAGCGTCCTGTCAATCCGGTTGAAATAGAGCATTAAGAGTATCAGGATGATGCCCGCCGTCATCGGTATGGCAAAGCGCAGACGCTCTGATGCCTCCTGCATCTGCTCGAACTGCCCCGACCAGCTGATGCTGTAACCCGCCGGCATTGCTACCTCTTTTAGCAGATGTGCCTGAGCCCGCTTCACAAACCCGCCAATATCAGCCGTGTCAACATCGACATACACCCAGCCCGAGAGGCGCCCGTTTTCTGAACGGATCATCGCCGCTCCCGCCTCAAATGCCACATCAGCCACCTCAGCAAGCGGCACCTGCGCGCCCTCAAGCGTCGGCACCAGAAGGTGCTTCACATCGTCAATGCTTTCGCGAAACTCCCGCGCATAGCGCAGCCGAATGTCATAACGCTCCCGCCCGATAACGGCTTCGCCTCTTTTTTTGCCGCCAAGCGCCGTTTCGATGCACTCCTGAAGCGCCGCCATGCTCACACCGTGACGGGCCATTTCCGTGCGCTTCGGGGTGATCTCAAGATACTTTCCGCCTTCCACCCGGTCGGCAAATACGGAACGCACCCCTTTAAAGTTTTTCATGGCCTGCTCCACTTCCAGCGAAAGCGTATGAATCCGTTTCAGGTCATCCCCGCTGATCTTGATGCCAACCGGCGTACGAATGCCCGTCGCGATCATATCCATGCGTGTTTTGATGGGATACCCCCAGCTGTTCACCACGCCCGGGAGTTTCACGGTGGCATCAAGTTCGCCAATCAGCTTCTCGATGCTCATCCCCTCGCGCCACTGCGATTTCGGTTTCAGTCGAATCCAGCTCTCTATCATGGAGAGCGGAGCCGGGTCTGTTGCCGTATCCGCGCGTCCCGCTTTGCCAAAGACCTGATCGACTTCCGGAACGCTCTTGATAAGACGGTTGGTCACGGAGAGAATTTTTTTTGCCTCGGTCACGGAAACCCCGGGCAGCGTCGTTGGCATATAAAGTAGTTCGCCTTCATAGAGTGCGGGCATGAACTCGCTGCCGAGTTTTAAGAGCGGATAGAGGGTGCTCAGCAGTAACATCAGTGCCAGAAAAAGCGTCGTTTTTCTAAAACGGAGTGACGTCTGAAGGAGCGGCCGATACAGCGCGATAAAGAAGCGGTTGAGCGGATGGCGCGCCTCCGCCACAAGCCGGCCGCGTACCGCGTAGAGCATCAGCACCGGAATCAGCGTCACCGAGAGCAGCGCCGCCGCAGCCATGGCGTAGGTCTTGGTAAACGCCAGCGGTGCAAAAAGGCGGTAAGACTCCCCGGTGAGCGCAAAAACCGGAATAAAAGAGACGGTAATCACCAGAAGCGAGAAAAAGAGTCCCGGTGCCACCTCTTTCATCGCCGTTACCATGGCAGCACGCCGTTCTGGTTCCAGCGTTTTTAAAGGCAATTCGGAAAGCTTCCGGTGCACGTTTTCCACCATCACGATGGCGGCATCCACCATCGCCCCGATCGCAATGGCAATACCCCCAAGCGACATGATATTGGCACTAATCCCCTGGGCATGCATCACGACGAAGGCAGCCAGCACTCCCAAAGGAAGCGTGATGATGGCAACCAGTGCCGACCTTACATGTAAAAGAAAAAGTAGCGTAACCAGTGCCACAACAAGGGCTTCTTCCATCAGTTTGTGTTCCAGATACGTCACCGCATCCGTAATGAGGGGCGCGCGGTCATAAACCGTGACAATCTCCACCCCCTCGGGAAGCCCCGCCCCCAGCGTTTCAAGTTTTGCCCTGACACGCTCAATGACCCTGAGCGCATTCGCTCCCGAACGCATGATGACAATGCCTGCCGCCACTTCGCCCTCGCCGTCGAGTTCCGCAACGCCGCGCCGCAGCGCGGGGCCCTTTTGAATGACGGCAATGTCACCCAGCGTCAGGGGAATGCCGCCGCGCATACCGACAACCAGCTGTGCAAGATCGCTTTCGTTTTCCACAAGTCCGTTTGATCGCACCATCAACTCCATGCCGCCCTGTTCGATGACACGTCCCCCGACTTCACGGCTCGCATCCTGAAGTACGCGGCTTACATGTAACAGATCCAGTCCGTATGCCTGAAGGCGTCTGGGATCGACTAAAACCTGATACTCACGCACAAAACCGCCGACCGACGCCACTTCACTCACCCCTTCGATACTCGAGAGTTCATAACGCAGGTACCACTCCTGAAGGCTTCGCAGTTCTGAAAGGTCATGGGTGTTGTTTTTATCGATCAAAGCATACTGATAGACCCATCCCACCCCCGTGGCATCGGGACCGATACGGGTTTTAGCCCCCTCCGGCAGCGTGCTATCCATCTGGCTCAGTGCTTCGACAACCCGCTCGCGTGCCCAGTACAGGTCAACGTCATCGTGAAAAATGACATAGACAAAAGAGGAGCCGAACATCGAATAGGCACGGACATCCTTGACGCCTGCAAGTCCCAGCATCGTCGTTGAGAGCGGATAGGTGATCAGATTCTCCATGGTACGCGGCGAGGCTCCCGCAAAATCGCTGCGTACAATAACCTGCGTATCGGTAAGATCGGGAATCGCGTCAAGCGGCGTCTCCAGAAGCGACTTTACGCCGGCTGCGGCGAGCAACAGCGAGAGCAGCAGAACAATCAGGCGGTGCCTGATGGCCGCGTCAATGATCCGCGTGATCATGTTGTGCTCCGCCCATATTGCCCATCGCATCGCGCAGCGCACTCTCGGAATCGATCAGAAACGCTCCCGATGTCACGACCGCTTCGCCCTCCTGTACGCCCGACACAATCGCTACGCGTCCCGCACTCTCAAAACCGCTCTCTACCCGCCGCGGCTCAAAATGCCCCGCGCCAAGGCTCACCACTACGAAGGTTCCGTCACTGCGATGCAGAAGCGCCGTCGATGGCACCGAAAGCCGCCGGTCGTAGTCACTGGCAAACACCACATCGACCACGCCTCCCGGACGCAGCAGATAGCGCGGATTGGGAAGTTCGAGACGAACGGGAACCATGCGGCTGGCCGAATCGATGGTCGGATAGACAAAATCGACAGTGGCATCATAAACCAGCTTTCCAAGTTCCTGCTGCGTAATATGGGCTCTTGTGCCGTGAGCGACGTAGAGCGCGTCCTGTTCGTCCACCATCGCGCGCACCCAGACCGATGAGAGATCATCGAGGCGCATCAGCTCTTTACCGGGCGTCACATAGCTTCCCTGCGCTATCTGCAATGTCGTGACCTGCGCCGAAGAGCGCGCATAGAAAGGAACGTTGCGCAGCGGAGAGCGCTCTTTCTGAAGACGCCGCAGCACCCGCGCATCCACGCCCAGTCCTTCAAGACGCATGGCGCTGGCGGCAATACGCCGTTTCTCCCCGGATGCAAGCGCGCCGAGATAATCATTCTGCGCCTCGATCAGCTCGGGAGCGTAGAGCTCAAAAAGCACCATACCTTCGGAAACCGTATCGCCGACGGCATTGACATAAAGCGCTTCGATCCACCCCGCGACCCGCAGTGAAAGGCGTTTTTGCATCCGTTCATTGGGCTCGACCACACCAAAGGCGCGGATGTGGCGTCCGAATTCGCTGTAACGCACCGCTTCACTGCGCACGCCCATCGTCTGGATCATTCCTTCGGAGAGCATGACAGGACTGCGCTTTTCCGGCGAATGCAGCGGCAGCGGCTTCAGGTCACGCGCTACCAGATCCATTCCGCAGATGGGGCAGGTTCCGGGATGATCCGAGACAATCTGCGGATGCATGGGGCAGGTATAGGTCGCCCCAAAGAGCAGCGTCGCAAAAAGCAGCGCCGTCATCATAAAAAACACTCTCATTCTCTACTCCTTGATATGCCGGTTGTGTTCATAGATCAGCCGGGACGTCTCAAATTCAAGTTCCAGAAGAACCAATTCATATTTGACACGTCTCACGCGAGTTTCGAGCAGCTTCTCTTCGGAAAGCAAACCTGACTCAAAGGCACGCTGCTGCGCTTCATAGGTCACCCCAATGGCATCAAGACGCTCTCCCTGCAGATCACATCGCTGACGCAGCCCTTCAATACGCAACGCTAACGCTTCCATCTGCTGCCGCCACTGACGCAATGCGAGCGCATAGTGTTCCGCGCTGGCGTGTTCCTCTTCCAGCGCGGCACGCTCCATGCCCTCGCCCCGTCCCCCTAACGGCAGGTTCAACACCCCGCGCAGACTCACCCAGTCCTCCCCGTCAAACGTGGCCCCGGCTTCGCGCTGTTTGTACAGAAACTGTAACGTAAGATCGACACCGTTTTGCGCCACAGCCAAGGCATGCAGCTCTCGTGAAGCCGCCGCTTCGCTGTGGGCAATGAGGAGCGGATAGAGCACTGAGGGCTCCCACGAACGCAGCAGCGCTTCGGGCGGATCGAGCTGCGGCGCTTCGCCCACCAGACGCACCAGCATGCTTTGCGCACGCTGCAGCTCGCTGCGCGCATCGATCTCGCTGGAGTGAACTTCAAGTACTCGCTCGCGTATCATGGCAAGTTCCACACTACTCTCACGCCCGCTGCCAAGCACCCCCTGACGTTGCAGATACAGCGCGTCAAGCAGCTCCAGTTCTTTTTGATAGAGCGAGAGGCGCCGCATCTGGTAGCGCTGCTGCAACAAGGCGGTGTCAAACGTGCTTTTGAGCTGAGCGAGCGCATAGGAGCGCATCCACTCAAAACGCTGCGCCTCCGAGCGCGCGCTTTTGAGGGCTTCGTCACGCCCGAGATTGAATTTCTGATTGAATCCGATCACCTTCGACGTGGGAAGATACCTGTCAAATGCAGGAGTCTCGACAGGCAGGTTCTCAACGCCGAATACCAGCTGGGTATCGGCAAGCGCGCTGTTTGCATCGCCCCGGGAGCGGACGGCGCGCTGTTCATGTTCGAGCACGCGGATGGAAGGGTCGTCGGCAAGCCGTGCCATATAGGCTTCATAGTCTGTGCCATGAAGCGCCATGGCAAGCCCCAACAGAATCAGGGTACGCATGGATCTCTCCGTTGTATTTAAAATTTATATCAGGGTGAGAAAAATCAGGCGTTGCAGATAGGAGGATGATTCAGGGGTGCCGGACGCTCGAAGGCATGAAGCATCCGAGGCGTCTCATCATGAGAGGGTGTAATCAGAAGCGCGGTGCCGGGTGTCGTGACAACAGGAAGCGCGGTCGAATGCGTCATGTCGCAATGGCAGTCATGATGGTGTGCCGGAGCCTTCTTCGTTGCATGGCAACAGCTGTGCTTGAGCGGTTCTTTTACCTCACAGAGGCATGAACCCGCACTGCTTAGCGGTGCAAGGAAGAGTGAGACCAGCATCATCAGTTTCAAAAGAGCTCTCATAATGCAAAATCATAGCACTATTGGCGAAAAACCGAAAGCGATCCAAACGGTTTATCACAAACACAAAGCTTTCTTTAAGCTTTAATAAATAATGCGCGCCTCTTTGGGATAACGCAGGGAATAGCTGTAGGAAAACTCCCGTGTTTTACCGGCTTCAAGTGCTACATCGAATTCAAGGCGGCCGGTTTCAGGATCAAGCGTGTACGGTATGTCCGCTCCATTTTCACGCAATCCTTCGAGGCGCACTACTATCTGTTCGTCCGTCGATACGGGCAGACGCTCGATAACGGTGATATGTGCCGCGTGTGCCGCGTGATTGACTAAAGCGAGGGTGAAACCCTCCTGCTTGAGCGTATCGGAGCCGAAAAAACCCTTCTCCTGCGAAAAATCGACCATCGGACGACGGCGCGTCTCTATGTCATAATCTACCGCGACGTTGACCCGAATCGTATCGTTTTCACGGACGATCGGAGCATTCTGGATTCTGCGCCCTCCGCTGCGCAGTTCGACCGAAGCGGCTTCCATCACACTTTCGGGTACAAACCTGACCGTATCAAAGACTTCCGAGCTTTCATAGGCATGCCACTCCAGAGCGCGTTCGGGTTTGAGCGGCGCGCGCTCTACCGCCAAACGGTGTTCACGCGCATCGGAGGGGAGGGTGACATTTTCAAGCAGATAGCGGCGTGTCTCCTCCTTTACCGGAGCCGCCATCGGCATGGCTTCGGCCATCACCGCCATATCCATTGCCATCGCTTTGCCCCGCATGACAGCTTCGTTCCGCGGCGGTGCGATTCGGACCGTACGGGGATAGAACACCGTCGGCGGCCGAATGTGACCAGCGCGCATGTCAAAAAGGCGCATTGTATCGGCCTTAATGTCGATTCCCGAACGGTTGGTGAGCAGAAGATCGTGCTGCAAAACCGCCCTGTCGAGATCGAGCAGATAGCGGCTTTCAAATGCGATACCCGAAGGAATCAGCAGACGTACCGGCTTGGCGGGCAGTGTTTCAAATGCAACGGCCTCCGATGATGTCGAACGCGCACCAAAGCGCGCTTTGGCACTCTGAATCGATCGCTTCAGAGTCTCAAGCTTCGCATCGATCTCGCTCATGCGCGCTGCAACGGCTTTGGCACCGGCAAGCAGTGACGCCGCATCAAGGGCGCTCTGATCCTGCCGCCGTTCCAGCAGCATTGCGATATTTTTCTGCTCACGCTGCAGCTGCTGCTGCATCTGCTCCTCTTTTTGAATCTGCGCCTGCAGCGCGCAGAGTTCCGACTCACGTTCGCACGATACCGGCGATGAGAGCGCCAGCGTGCCATGATCATCTTCCGCGCTCACGCCTTTAGCAAAACCTATGAACGGATATGCCGGCTGATACTCGTAAAAACTGCGGTCGCTATAGACCTCCAGCGTCGAAGCGGCAAGGGTTGCCCCAAGCAGCACGCCAATAAGGGAATATCGTATCATGAAGCCTCCTTGATGCCTAATCATGCCATGGGATGATAAACACTTCTTTACATGTAACGGGCTATAATACCCCATTTCAACAAAGGAGCGACCATGAGTCTGCTGGGAGCACACAAAGAGCGCGTCGTCACGGGAGCGGTTCTGATAGCCGCCGTACTGCTGGTGGGGTATATCGACAGCTTCTTTCTGACCTGGCTGCTGCTCGGCGGCGTCTACATGCTCGCTTTTTATGAGGCCAACACCCTTTTTGGCATCAGAAACAATGCCCTTTTCACCTATGCCGCACTCATCTGGATCGCCGCCGCTTTTTACCCTTACGGCGATGATCTTTTTGTCATTGCAGGTATCATCTTCGCCTCTTTTGTTGCCTATCGGAACAATCACGACTGGAGCCATTTTCTCCCGTTCATCTACCCTACGGCAGGCATGCTCTTTACGCTGAGCATGTACAGGGAGTACGGCATGATCGCCCTGCTCTGGCTGCTTATCGCCGTAGCAGCCACGGACATCGGCGCGTACTTCGTAGGCAAAAGCATCGGCAAGACGCCGTTTTGTCCCACGTCCCCGAAAAAGACCAGAGAAGGGGTTGTCGGCGGCGTCCTTATTGCCACCGTTGCAGCCACCTTCGTAGGTACGACAATCGTGGATATCGAAAAAGCCCTTGTCATCTCACTGCTGGCTTCGCTGGCTTCGGTCTTTGGCGACCTCTTTGAGAGCTCGCTGAAACGCCAGGCGGGTGTGAAAGACAGCGGAACCATCCTGCCCGGGCACGGCGGTGTACTTGACCGCATCGACGGCTATCTTTTCGGCAGTGTCGTGATGCTCGTGCTGCTTCGGGGCCTTGTTTGATTCTTCTGGGTTCTACCGGCTCGATCGGGGTCAATGCACTTGCCATCGCAGAACGCTTCAACCTTCAGGTCGAAGTGCTTGCCGCCGGACGCAATATTGCGCTGCTCAATGAGCAAATCGCCCGTTTTCACCCCAAAATCGTCGTCGTTCAGGAAGCCGAAGATGTTTTACATGTAACGCATGATCGCATCTTAAGCGGGCAGGAAGGGATCATTCAGGCCATCCGCGAAGCGTCGTCCGCACTGGTTGTCAATGCCATTGTCGGTTTTGCGGGGCTGCGCGCCACGCTTGAAGCCGTCGCCTGCGACAAACGCATCGCTCTGGCGAACAAGGAGTCTCTTGTTGTTGCGGGGGCCTTTATTGATACCTCCAACATCGTGCCTATCGACAGCGAGCACTTCGGGCTCTGGTATCTGCTGCAGGAGCACAAGCCGGTCTCGCGCATGGTCATTACGGCCAGCGGCGGGGCCTTTCGCGACTGGCCGCTCGAAAAACTCCGCCACGCCACCCTGGAAGATGCGCTCGATCACCCCAACTGGGCGATGGGCCGCAAGATCACCATCGACAGCGCGACGATGACCAACAAGCTCTTCGAACTTCTCGAAGCGCGCTGGCTTTTCGGAGCGGGCCATTACGATGCGCTTATTGAAACCCGTTCGCTCATTCATGCACTCATCGACTTTACCGACGGCTCCACAACGGCCCATTTCGCCCGTGCCAACATGCAGCTACCCATTGCCTACGCACTTATGGGTTCGGTGAACGAACCACTGCTTGAACCCGTCGACCTCATCGCTACCGGAGGACTCGAGTTTCGTGCCATCGAAACCGCACGCTACCCCATCTGGGAGCTCAAGGAGAGCCTTCTGAAACACCCCGAGCGGGGCGTTATTATCAATGCCGCGAACGAAGCGGCCATCGAACGCTTTATTCGCGGCGACATCGCATTCATGCAGCTCAGCCGTACAGTACTCGATGCCTATGAACATTTTGACACCGCACCCAAAAACATCAATGACGTTTTTGAACTCGATCATTCCGTCAGGGAGTGGGTCCACCATGCATAAGGTACTGATTCTTTACGGATGGCATGGTTCGCCCGCACCGCACTGGCAGGACTGGCTCGCGCGCGAACTGGTCAGCCGCGGGCATATCGTGGCATTTCCGCAACTGAGCGACCCGCTGACACCTTCCAAGACGCTCTGGATGCAGGAAGCCGCCGAAGCGCTTGACACCCTGCGCCCGGACACCGTCATCTGCCACTCGCTCGGAAATGTCCTCTGGTGGCACCTGTGCAATGCAGGCAAGGCTTTACATGTAAACCGGCTTCTGATGGTGGCGCCGCCGCGTGATCTGAGTGATTATGAAGCCATTGCAGAGTTTTTTCCGGTGGAATTTCCGAAGAAGCTGTATGCCGAAGAAGCGCTCCTGGTGACATCGGACGATGACCCCTATTTGAACAAATCGGAGGGACTCCGTTTTGCTCGAGCACTCGACGCAAAGCACATTGCGTTCCAAAACATGGGTCATATCAACAGCGACAGCGGTTTCGGGCCGTGGCCGTGGGCACTGGAATGGGTGCTC
This sequence comes from Sulfurimonadaceae bacterium, assembly GCA_050305515.1. Classification (GTDB taxonomy): domain Bacteria; phylum Campylobacterota; class Campylobacteria; order Campylobacterales; family Sulfurimonadaceae; genus JAFGUB01. The sequence goes on along the minus strand of JBNLFL010000033.1, from coordinate 27,969 downwards.
GATACAGAAGCATCCCCTCAGGACTAAGATGCCAACGCATAAGACACGATTCCAGCGCCTCAGAGATCATTTCTCCCACATTCCCACGCAGTATTTCATTGGATTTGGCATGGCTGGCGTTATTGCCCTCTCAGTACCTCTGGTGTACGCTGCCGTCACGATACTTGGCGAACCCTACACCCCGCTTCTTTTCTGGCTCTCTCTCGCACTTCCCGTATCAATCACGCCGATTGTTCTCTATACCGCCGTTAGAATGCTGCGGCGTCTGAAACATTTTCAACACGAACTTGACGAGGCACTTGAGCAAAACCGGAAAAAGGAGTTGATGCTTTACGAGCAGATGCGTTTTGCCTTTATGGGCGAGATGCTTTCGAATATTTCGCATCAGTGGCGCCAGCCGCTCAATACCATCAATCTGGCGCTGCTCTCTTCAAAAACGGCACTCATGCGGGGCGATATTGATCCCGATCAGCTGCAGCGCCACTTTGATCTTATTGAAGCCAATACCCATTACCTCTCCAATACCATCGATGATTTCAAAAGCTTTTTTCAAAACCGCGACGCAGCCTCGCAATATCCGTTTGGAACAATCCTGCATGAAGTCCGGAGTGTCATCATCCCGATACTGGACCACAATGGTATTACGCTTGAAATCGAATGCCATGATCTTGATGACATCCTTCTTTTCTCACCGCTTTCACAGGTACTGCTCAACCTCATCGGCAACAGTGTCGATGCGCTAAAATCCAGCCATGTCGCACCAAAAAAAATACGCCTCGTCTGCAAACAGAGTGTCGGTCAGTTTGAAATCACCTGCTGTGATAACGGCATGGGCATCAGTCGTGAGCACCGCGACAAGATATTCAATCCCTATTTTTCCACCAAATCTAAAACGCAGGGAACCGGTATCGGTCTCTATATGAGCCGTCAGATCATCGAAAAAATGTTTCACGGCTCGCTGCAGCTTCTTGATACAGACGATCAGAACACCTGCTTTATCATACAGTTACCGCTCAATTCTGCTGCTGAAAAGGAAGCCCAATGATTTTAAGTATTGAAAGCAGCTGCGACGACAGCTCGATCGCCATTACTGAAACCGCCACGGCCAAGCTTCTCTTTCACAAAAAGATTTCCCAGGAGCTTGAACATGCGCTTTACGGCGGCGTGGTTCCCGAACTCGCCTCACGCCTGCATGCCGAAGCACTGCCGAGAATCCTGGAGTCATGCCGTGATTACCTGCCGCATCTCAAAGCGGTTGCCGTTACCAATGAACCCGGACTCGCGGTCACCCTTGTCGAGGGCGTCACCATGGCCAAGGCGCTTTGTGTCGCCCTGAAGCTTCCCCTGATCGGCGTGCATCACCTCAAAGGGCATATCTACTCTCTTTTCATTGACAAAGAAGCACACTTTCCCTTGACAATCCTGCTCGTCTCCGGCGGTCATACCCAGGTGATCGAAGCATCCTCTGTTGATGCAATGAGCTGTGTCGCCTCTACCATGGATGACAGTTTCGGAGAGAGTTTTGACAAAGTCGCCAAAATGATGCAGCTGGGGTATCCCGGCGGACCGGTGATCGAGAAGCTTGCAAGCAAAGGCGATCCCAAACGCTACCCCTTTACCGTCCCGCTGCTCAAGACCCCCAAGATCGCATTTAGCTACTCCGGTCTCAAAAACGCGGTGCGCCTTGCGGTTGAAGCGGGAAATGAAGCCGATTATCCCGATATTGCCGCGTCATTTCAGGCCGTTGCGATCCGCCATTTGACCCACAAACTCAAAAAATATTTTCAAAACCATCCGCCCAAAACCTTCGCCATCGTCGGCGGTGCCAGCGCGAACCTGACACTACGGAGTGAAATTGCGCAGCTGCTTAAACCTTATAAAGCACCATTGCTTCTGGCACCGCTGGAGTACTGCTCGGACAACGCCGCCATGATCGGCCGACTGGCAGTGGAGATGTACCGACAAAACCGTTTCACACCTATTGATGCGTTACATGTAAGTCCGAAATCCATTCTTTAAAAAAAGCTTAATCAAAACCCACCTGAAGCTAATTAAGACAAAAATTATCCGATATAAGTACAATTCTTCCACACATCAAAACAATAGGAGTCAACACATGGCAACTACAATGCTCAAAGGTAACACAGTCAATCTTGCAGGTACTGCAATCAACGTAGGTGATAAAGCACCAGAAGTAACCGTAGTAAACTCGGAAGGTCTGAGTGACGTACTTGTTGGTGGTGCTCAGGGTGTCAAACAGCTGATCATCGTTGTTCCGTCACTCGACACTGCAGTTTGTGCAACTGAAACTCGCAACTTCAATCAGAAAGCTTCTGAAATCGAAGGCGTAAAAACAACAGTTGTATCTATGGACCTTCCATTCGCTTCCGGCCGTTTTTGTTCTGCTGAAGGGATCGACAAACTGACTGTCGCTTCTGACTTCCGTAACAAAGATTTCGCTAATAACTATGGTGTACTGATCGCTGACGGTGCCCTGCGCGGTGTGACATGTCGTGCTATCTTCGTTGTTGATGCCAACGGTATTGTTACCTACAAAGAGATCGTTCCCGAAATAACTGCAGAGCCAGACTACGAAGCTGCGCTGAGCGCTGCAAAAGCGTAAGTTCTAACCGGGCAGGAGCCCCCATTCCTCCTGCTTCTTCTCCTTCTTTAATCTATTCTTCGTTATAGTCTCCTGTAAAGGAGACATAATGACAAAATCACTCATGCTTTTACTTGCTCTCGTCGTTGTCGCGCAGGCTGACTTTTTTCGTTTTGAAATGGGCGGTGGTATCTGGTCTCATAATTTAAGCGGAACATCACAGCATAAAAATGACTCCAAAGAAGTTGACCTCCAGGATGACGTCGGTGTATCCGATGCACAGGATATCTATCTCTGGGCCTTTTTGAAACATCCCGTACCGCTGGTTCCCAATGTCCGCATTGAATACACTAAAATGGATCAAAGCGGAAATACAGATAATGCGTTTATCTGGAATAAAAAGAGTTATCCCAAAGGCTCCGATTACACATCAAAACTTCAGCAGGTGGATATCGCGCTTTATTACAACCTGCTTGATAACCTGGCATGGCTGACATGGGATATCGGTCTTAATGCAAAAATTATGCAGACCACCCATGAATTCAACAGCGCTACCGATCATGATGCCAGCAACGACGATTTCGCCGTTCCGACACTCTACACCCGCGTTCGCGCCGAAATCCCGACAACCGCATTTGGTATGGAAACAGATATCAAATACTTTGCTTATGGCGAATCATCGCTCTCTGATATCAAAGTCAAAGTAGACTATACGCTTGATTTTGTGCCGCTCGTTCAACCTGCGATTGAATTGGGCTACCGTGTTGAACACATCAAAGCGCTGCGGGATGATTTCAGCTCCATTAACAGCGACAGCGATGTCACGCTCTCCGGTGTTTACATTGGCGCGATGCTGCGTTATTAATAGAGACTGATCCGATACCCGGAAGGGATTTTCTCGGTAGTGAAGCGGTAGCGCCCATCAAGTGCAATCACAACGCGGTAGTATCCGTCGTGATTGCCGATGCGGACATCCATAAACGGTAGGGTTTTGAGTTTTTTTTCAAAACTTAGAAAATTGGCCTCTCTCTCGAAATCCATAACAATACGGTGCGGATCCACCAGCATAAAGCTTCTGAGGTTTTTATCATCCGTTTTGAGCGTCAGTACATTGGTTGCGGCTTCAATTGTGATGAAATCAAAATTCACCTTCTCCTGAACGTCATCGGCCACGTTGTGCAGCGGAGTGTTTTTTGCCTGCCCGTAGGATTGCGAAATAAAAAGCGGCAGGTGCCAGTCAACGGACTGCCCGACCTGAATACTTTTTTTCTCGATGGAGCCGTCAAGATTTTTGTAAGTGACTTCAACGGATTCCAGCACCCGCGCATAATCAGGCAAGGTCATTGCAGCGCGTTCAAGCGGGGGATAACTGGTGATGATATTTGAGGTAATTCCGGAGTTGTCGACGTTTTCAGAAGGGAAAAAGGGGTTTTCACGTGCCTGAAGATTACAAAGCAACAGCAGCGCCAAAGCGTATCTCACACGGACTCCTTTTTGGAAGTATTATAGCAGAGTTCTAATCGTGTCTTGAATCGCGTTCAAGCTCCTTGAGTTCGAAATACTCTTTTTGCAATCCCGCATTTTCCTGCTTGAGACGGTCCACTTCATCTTCCAGATAGGTTTCATACTCTTCCAGACCCAGTAAAATTTCAAGGGAGTTGTCGCCGAAAAGAAGCACACCGATGTAGATTCCCATACCGATGACGGCGAAGATGGCGAAGATGAATTTTCCCCATGAAAGACCGAGGTAACGCTGAGTCAGACTCTCGCGTTTCTCAATCTCGGAGTAAAAATCATCTTCATGCATTGAAGGCGTAGCGCTTAGTTAAAAAGTGTCGAACCGAGATACTCGCCGTATACGATTTCATTTTCAATCTCAAGGAGGCGGTTGTATTTTGCCGTACGCTCACCACGCGCGGTAGAACCGGTTTTGATCTCTCCGGTGTTGAGTGCCACGGCGAAATCGGCGATAAACGCATCTTCGCTCTCACCCGAACGGTGACTCATGATGCATTTGTAGCCATTGCGCTGTGCCAACCGTACCGTAAGCATCGTTTCGGAAACAGAACCGATCTGGTTTGGTTTAATGAGAATGGAATTGCCGATTCCTTTGGCGATACCTTCTGCCAGAATAGCCGCATTGGTGACGAAGAGGTCATCGCCTACCAGCTGAACACGATCACCCAGACGATCCGTCAGTATTTTCCAGCCATCCCAGTCATCTTCACTCAGACCGTCTTCAATGGAGACAATCGGATATTTGTTACAAAGATCTTCATAATAGCTTACCAGCTCTTCAGACGTAACAGTACGGTTTTCGCTATCAAGACGGTAACCGCCCTCGGCAACCAGCTCGGAAGCGGCAACATCAAGTGCAATTGCAATCTGCTCACCCGCTTTATAACCCGCTTTTGCAATGGCTTCCATAATCACCTGAATCGGTTCTTCGTTTGAAGAGAGATCCGGTGCGAATCCGCCTTCATCGCCCAGCGCCGTGTTGGCACCGCGATCGTGAAGAATCTTTTTAAGGTTGTGATAGACCTCAGCCGAAGCACGCAGGCTCTCGTTAAAGTCTTCAAAACCGACCGGCATGATCATATATTCCTGAAAATCAACCGAGTTGTCGGCATGTGATCCGCCATTGATGATATTTAGCATCGGCGTTGGCATCACCATCGCGTTGGCTCCGCCAAGGTAACGGTACAGCGGCATGCCAAGGCTTGAAGCCGCGGCACGTGCCACTGCCATGGAAACACCCAGCACTGCATTGGCACCCAGATTGGAGTAATTATCGGTTCCGTCAAGCTCTTTCATTGTCCCATCGATTACCGCCTGATTGAAAGGGCTCAATCCGATGAGTTCGTCAGCGATCTGCGTATTGACATGCTCAACAGCCTTGAGTACGCCTTTACCCATATAACGTGCATCACCGTCGCGCAGTTCCAGGGCTTCGCGTTTCCCTGTGCTGGCACCACTTGGAACGACTGCAGTTCCGATACTGCCGTCGCTAAGTGTTACGGTCGCTTTGACTGTAGGATTCCCACGGGAATCCATGACTTCCATGGCATTGATATTGTCAATATAAATCATTCATCTACCTCATTCATTTCTGTTTCATCCATGGTAATGAGCGCACTGTTCATCCCCATGGCTTCTTTTATTTTGGCTTCGACCTGAGCGGCAAGCTCCGGTTCTTCCTTGAACTTCTGCTTGACGTTTTCACGTCCCTGCCCCAGTTTGACATCTTCATAACTGAACCAGGCACCGCTTTTATCGATGATATCGAGCTTAACACCGTAATCGACAAGTTCACCCTCTTTGGAGATCCCTTCTCCAAACATGATATCAAATTCAGCCTGACGAAACGGTGGCGCCACTTTGTTTTTTACTACTTTTGCCTTGACCCGGTTACCGATCTGACTCTCACCCTGTTTGAGTGTGGCGACTTTACGGACGTCGATACGGACGGACGCATAAAATTTCAGTGCGTTACCGCCGGTTGTCGTCTCCGGAGAGCCGTAACCCATCATGCCGATTTTCATACGAATCTGGTTGATGAAGATGATGGTACAGTGCATTTTATTCATGACACCGGTCAGCTTTCGGAGCGCTTTTGACATCAGACGTGCCTGTACGCCGACCTGCTGATCGTTCATTTCACCCTCGAGTTCGACTTTTGGCGTCAGTGCCGCAACCGAGTCGATGACAATGAGATCGATCGCGCCGCTTCGGGCGATGGTCTCGACGATGTCGAGCGCCTGTTCGCCGTAATCGGGCTGAGACACCAGAAGGTTGTCCACATCGACACCCAGATTCTTCGCATAGAGAACATCCAGTGCATGCTCGGCATCGATAAAGGCGCATACACCTCCGTTTTTCTGACATTCGGACGTAATCTGCAGCGCAAGCGTGGTTTTACCCGAACTTTCAGGTCCGTAGATTTCTATAACCCGTCCTTCAGGCACGCCGCCGATTCCCAGTGCCAGATCCAGACCGATGGAGCCGGTGCTGATGGAGTTGATCGGTTCGAATTCCTTGTCTCCAAGGCGCATCAGCGTCCCTTTACCAAAAGCCTTGTCGATCTGCTTCATCGCAAGGTCGAGCGATTTTTGTTTGTTTGCGTCCATAATGATCCTTGATACCAAAAAAATGAATTGCGCTCATTTTATGGCATTTTGAAATATTAATACAAAAATATTTCAAAATGCCATATTATGTAACGATACCGCCACGAAATCAGTCCGTAATTTTAGCGATAATTGGTTAAAATGAATTGATTTTTCCTTACCTGTAGCGAGTTACATGTAAGGCTTCAGGATACGCCTTTGAAAACCATGCCCATAGCCCATTCGCCCGACGCTGATGACATTTTCATGTACTATGCCATCAAATTCGGCTGGGTAGGTCTGGAAGGATACCGTTTTGAAAATCACGCGCTCGACATCGAAACCCTCAATGAAGAGGCCCTCAAAGGGACGTATGACATCAGCGCCATCAGTTTTGCACTCTATCCGCACATCAAAGACGAGTACGCCCTGCTGCGAACCGCGGTGAGTTTCGGCGAAGGGTACGGCCCCAAGCTGATCAAAACCAGAGGCAAAAAACTCAAACGCAATTTCAAAGTGGCGCTCAGCGGCCGCTACACCACCAACGCCATGCTCTTTCGCATCGCCTATCCCGATGCGCGCATCACCTACATGAACTTTCTCGAGATCGAGCAGGCTGTCCTCGACGGACGCGTTGATGCGGGGGTGCTGATTCATGAGAGTATTCTGACGTTTGACGACGCCCTCGAAGTCGAGCGCGAAATCTGGGATATCTGGCTTGAGCTCAGCGGAGGCGGACTCCCCCTGCCGCTGGGCGGTATGGCACTGCGGCGCTCCCTGCCGCTGCACCGTGCCATTGCGCTTGAGCAGATGCTGACCAAGGCGGTTGATGTCGCGCGGCTTCATAAAGAGCGGCTCAGTTCCATGCTGCTCGAACGCGCTCTGGTGCGCATCGACGCGTCCACGCTTGAGAAGTATCTCGAACTTTACGCCAATGACGACTCCGTTTCGCTCAGCCCCCTGCAGCTTGAGGCGATTGAGAAACTCTATGCCATCGGGTTCGAACACGGTTTTTACGCAGAACCTTTACATGTAAGCAACTATCTGATACCTACGCAATATCAGGAATTAAGGCAAAGCTGATGGAAGGCGAACTCGTTTCACTGGGCGTTCAAACCTTTAAAATCGCATTGATGCTGGCGCTTCCGGGTCTGCTGGTCGGTATGTTTATGGGGTTGGGCGTGAGTATCTTTCAGGCCACGACGCAGATCAATGAAATGACACTCAGCTTTATCCCGAAAATCATTGCCGTCGTCATTGTTATCATTCTGACCATGCCCTGGATGCTTAACGAGATTCAGGACTTTACCATCGGTATTTTCAATATGATTCCCGAATTTGTGAGATGATGCCGACACGCCGCATCGATTTTTCAAAATTCAGCTCCATTCGTATTGGGCCCATCGTCGATGTCGTGATGATAGAAGATGACACCTATCCGTCAGATCATCTCCTCATCGGCGCCGCAAACAATCTCCTGATAGGCCCCAACCCGCCGCCGCTGATGATGCTCTCCAAAATCTATGATTTCATTCGTATTGAAAACGACCTTCTGCATATCGGTGCGGCCACACCCGGCGGCAGGGTCGTCTCCTTTTGCAAAAAGCATGATATTGCCGGTTTTGAGTTTCTCTCAAAGCTTCCCGGAACCCTCGGCGGCATGCTGAAGATGAATGCGGGACTCAAGGAGTGGGAGATTTTCAACGACCTCGTGGCGCTCCGGACGCGAAAGGGGTGGATACCCAAAGAGGCAATCGCCCATGGCTACCGCAGCACCGCCATTAATGATGTGATCTTCGAAGCCGCCTTTACATGTAAGCGCGGGTTTGCCTCAAAGCAGCTTGATCTTTTCGCCGCCATGCGCACCAACCAGCCCAAAGACCCCAGCGCCGGAAGCGCTTTTAAAAACCCTCCCGGTGACTATGCGGGCCGCCTCATCGAAGCGGTCGGGCTAAAAGGAAAACGCATCGGAAATATGGCATGGAGCGAGGTGCATGCCAATTTTCTCGTCAATCTCGGAGGCGGCACCTATGAAGAGGCCATGGCGCTTATCACGCTGGCCGAAGCGGAAGTGCTCAAGCGTTTCACGGTAACGCTTGAGCGGGAGATCATCGTTATTTCGCAGGAATAGGGAAGTGCTCCACGACGAAGTCGATATCTTTGTCGCCGCGTCCGGAGAGGTTGACCAAAATCGCATCGGAGGGATTTTTGGCAGCCAGTTTCATGGCATACGCCACCGCATGGGCGGATTCGAGTGCCGGAATGATTCCTTCAAGTTGTGAGAGTTTATAAAAGGCATCCACCGCGTCCTCATCATTACATGTACCGACGATAGAACGGCCGGTATCGCGCAAATAGGCGTGTTCAGGTCCTACCGAAGGGTAATCGATACCCGAACCGATGGAGTAGACCGGAGCCGGTTCGCCCTTTTCGTCTTTGAGCATGATGGAGTTGAAGCCGTGCATGATGCCCTCTTCACCATAGGTCAGTGTCGCGGCATGTTCGCCGAGCTTGGTACCGCGGCCGAGCGGTTCGACGCCATGGAGGGCGACCGGATCTTCGATGAATCCGGAAAAAAGCCCCATGGCGTTTGAACCGCCGCCGACACACGCCACTGCGTGGTCAGGCAGTACGCCGATCATCTCTAAAATCTGTTCGCGCGCCTCGAACCCGACGACGCTCTGGAAATCACGTACCATCTTCGGAAACGGATGCGGTCCCACGACCGACCCTATCGCATAAATCGCGATGTCAGTCTGCGCGAGATAGGCTTCAAATGCTGAATCGACCGCCTCTTTAAGCGTTTTGAGTCCATGAGTCGCCGGAACGACCTTGGCACCCAGAATTTTCATGCGCACCACGTTGGGATGCTCTTTGGCAATATCCACTTCACCCATGTGAATCTCGCACTCAAGGCCGAAATAGGCCGCCGCGGTCGCGAGTGCCACACCGTGCTGACCGGCTCCCGTCTCCGCAATGAGCTTCTTCTTGCCCAGATGTTTGGCGATAAGCGCTTCAGCCATACAGTGGTTGAGCTTGTGTGCGCCCGTATGGTTCAGGTCTTCGCGTTTGAGGTAGATCTGGCCGCCGCCGCAGAAATTGCTCAGGTTTCTGGCATGGTAGACCGGCGTCGGCCGACCCTGATAATGTTTGCGAATCGTGGCGAGTTCGTGACGGAATGCGTGGGATTTGCTCAGCTGGTCGTACGCCGCACTGATTTCGGCAAAAGGTTTTTCAAGCTGCGGCGGAATAAATGCACCGCCGTATTTTCCGAAAAAGCCCTTTTCATCGGGCGTCGTGGCAAGGTAGGGTTTTTGCATGGATATCCTTTACATGTAAACTGTACCTGATTCTAGCGCATGGTGACTAAAGTCACAAACAAATGCCGTCTGCTGCGCCAAAATTCTCCTGTTCCCAATAAAATTGACGATTTTAAAAAAAAATATATTGACTTTTACCGTCAATTGTGCCTATAATGACGATGAAATAAAAAATTATAGGAGGTTTATCCGACATGGCTATCTCATATATTCGTCCGGATAAGCACTTTGATGGTGCCTACGACCAACTAAAGGTGATCAATGCCTATGCCCACGGCAAAGGCCTGGAGATTGAAAAAGAGATGATTGATCATACCTCTCAAAGCAAGCGTATCAGCGAGCGTCCGGAAGTTACTGACTACTTTCATGACAATGCAGACGGAACGCTGATTGTCTATGACTCATGGGTATTGAGCAGCAATATCGAGGATCTCGTGCAGATGATCAGCTGTCTTTTTAAACATCATTACCGCATTCATCTCGTCAAACCGGGAGTTGTGATTGATGACAAAAGTGATGTCATGGTCGTCCTTGGTCTTATTGACCAGCTGCGTCAAACCCTGCATAATGAAACCAAAAAAGCGATCGGCCGTCCCCGCGGCAGCCGTTCCTCTTCAAAGTTTGATAAGTATCTTGACGATATTATTGGCTTTTTACGAGCAGGAAAAAGTGTCAGTGACATGGCCCGCACGCTTGGTGTGAGCCGCAGCTCACTCAAAGACTACATCGAATCGCGCGAATTGCGTGAAGTCGCACTCGGAAGTATTACCCTTGAAAGTCCCGAGTTCGGCGAAGCGCATCTGATTCAGACGATCAAATGTCCTACTGAAGTATAAATCTAAAAGGAGAACACAATGAGTGAAGCAATCTTGAAAGGCAAGGAGTACCTCAAGGGATGGGTCGCATGGCGCATCAAACGGTACTATTTCTTTGCCGCAATTACCGTTTTGGCACTGGTCATTCCGTGGATTAAAATCAATGGAAACCATCTTTTTCTGCTCAGTTTTGACAAACTTAAACTTCACCTGATGTTCGTGCAGTTTGACATGCAGGAGCTCTATCTGATGCCTTTTTTGCTGATGATTCTTTTCATCGGTATTTTCGGTATCACCGTGCTTGGCGGTCGTGTCTTCTGCGGATGGGCCTGTCCACAGACCATCTTCCGCGTCATCTACCGCGACCTGATCGAGACCAAACTGCTAGGTCTGCGCAAGCGCATCGCCAATAAACAGAACGAGCCCGATTACAGCAAACCTGCCAATCAGGTAAAACGCGTTATCGCCGTTTTGCTCTGGACCCTGCTTGCGGCGGTTGCGGCGGCAGACTTCCTCTGGTATTTCGTTCCGCCTGAAGATTTTCTCGCCTACATGGCCAATCCGGGTGAACATACGGTGCTTCTGACAACGTTCCTGATCATCGTCGGCTTTCTGGTTGTCGATGTTATTATGATTAAAGAGAACTTCTGTGTCTACGTCTGTCCGTACTCACGCATCCAGTCAGTACTTTACGATGATGATACCGTTATGGCGATTTACGATCCACACCGCGGCGGCACCATCTATGATGAGAACAAAGAGAAGCAGTTCGTCAAGCAAAAAGCGCTTCTGGAAGTCAATCCCAATGCCGAATGTACCACCTGTGAAAGCTGTGTCACCGTCTGTCCGACCCATATCGACATCCGAAAAGGGCTGCAGCTTGAGTGTATCAACTGTCTGGAGTGCGTCGATGCCTGTACCACCGTTATGGGCAAACTTGGCAAAGAGTCTCTGGTACGCTGGTCAAGCGAAAAAGAGGTTATTGAACAAGCGGGAAAAACGCACTATTTCCGTCCGAAAATTCTCGGCTATATTACCGTACTGTTGATTGTCAGTGCCGTTTTGGCCATGATGGGAAGCGAAAAAGAGTACATGCTGCTTAACATCAATAAAGAGAACCGTCTCTACAGCGTGGAAAAAACCTTTGACGGCAAAGTCAAAGTGGACAACTCCTATATTTTCCTGCTTCAAAACACAATGAACGACAACCTAACCTACTACTTCGACGTCATTGCACCCGAAGGCATGGAAGGGAAAATCGTCATCGACCGTCCTACCGAACCGTTTGTGGTCCAGCCGGGCGTTAAAAAGAAAACCATCGTCACCCTTTCAACAACGGACGAGCTGGTCAAAGACGATCGTAAAGACAGCGTGATTCCAATCACCATCAAAGCCTATGCGCTCGAAGATAAAGAGAAAGTGGTTGTCCTGCGCCAGTCTACCTTTACCTACCCGCGTTACGACATCATCGAAAACGAAAAATAATCCTTCCCGGCGGCTCCTTCGGGCCGCTGTGCTTCTACAAAAATTCCTTAACAAATCTGTTACAATATCCCAATGTTATCTTTGCGTCGTTTCTTTTCACTTCTGCTGCTTTTACATGTAAGCTCCATGCTACACGCTGCCGACCGAAAGGTCATCCTTGAGCTCAAATGGTTGCACCAGTTTCAGTTCGCAGGTTTTTACATGGCCAGGGAAAAAGGATACTACGCCGAAGCGGGACTTGATGTCACCATTCATGACGGCTTCAAGAAAGATATCAACGCAGTTGTTAATGGAAAGACCGGTCTCTTCAGTGCCACCCGTTTCATTCGCGACGTGCTTCACAGTCCCATCCCCATTATCGCTCTGACCGCCAATGCGATGCACAATGATGTCCGGCACTATCTTGAAGCCGGAATGAATGCCCACATCGCCAAACCGGTCGATACCCCGTATCTGTATCACACCCTCGCAAAATTTCTTTCCAAAGGTCCTCAATGACACGATTGCTTCTAGCGGTTTTATTCCTTGGTCTGCATGCGCATGCCGAAAACTTTTCGACGACCAACATCCAGTATCTTATGGGAACAACATTTACCCAGGTTCCGGGAGACCGGATTGACAGCGGCCGTATGGACACTGTGACGCTGGAGCATTTCGGTACCTGGGAGTATGGCAGTAACTACTTCTTTGTCGATCTCACCAGCGGAGATTTTGAAAGCGGAAAAAGCAGTGAGCTCTACGCGGAATACGCACCGGCACTCTCCCTATCCAAAATAACGCGCAGCGATCTTTCGTGGGGCATCGTCAAAGACCTGAAGCTCGCCGCGCAAATCAATCAGGGGGATGACTATCGTGTTTTGATGGCAGGAGCCGGTCTCTCTTTCGATATTCCCGGTTTTCAGTTCGTGACACTCAATCTTTACAGCCGCAAAGACGATTACAACGCACAGACCTGGCAGACGACCGCAGCATGGCACAGCGAATGGGATCTCTGGCTGCACTGGACTTTTGAAGGGTTTGCCGACTATTACGGCATCGATGACGGTTCGGTACTCATTGCCCAGCCGCAGCTGCTTTTCGACCTGCCCGTCCTGGAATTTGCATCACTGCGTGCCGGTATGGAACTCGCCATTTACGGCATCTACGGTGACGACGACGCCACGACCTGGTTCACGCCCCAGATGATGATCAAGTGGATATGGTAGCACGCACCTGATCAAGCGCGTGCTGCAGCAGGGGTGCGTCAAGTCCCAGTTTTTGCATCTGCCGTTTCATTCTTTCCGGAATCTCGGCTGCCATCTCCCCTTTCGCCGGAACAAGCTGATAGACAAAATGGTTCGCCCAGGCAAGCGGACGGATCTCCTCCGGAGCAAGTTCCGGTTCATCGCTGTAGCGAATCGCGTCAATAATAGCGGTATCGAGTTTCCAAAAACGCAAAATATCGCTGCTGACAAATGCAATGGAGGTTTGTAAAAACTCGTTGACCGCCGCATCGGCGCCATGAGTATCGCAGTAATTGCGAAACGCCTCGCTTTTACCATAACGTGAAATTTCGCGCGAGATGAGCAACTGGCCAATGTTCCCAAGCACCGCCGTAGAGCTGAGCACCCCCAACGCTCCGATAGAGACCTTGGCATACCAGCGCATCATCAGTGCCAGACGCTGTGCGACCACATGCGAGAAAGCCGACTCATCCAGACCGTACGCGCTCAGGTCCGTTTCTCCAATGTTTTTGTGCATCAGACCCAGAACCAGAGCCTTAATCGTACGTTTGCCAAAGGCCGTTACCGCCTGATCGACGGTGGCAATGTTTTTCAACCCGTAAATCGGCTGGTTTGCGGCATCAAGTACAATTCCCGAAAGAACCGGGTCCCGCCGGATTACCCGGATCAGGTCCCGGATGGGCAGCTCCGGATCATCACATATCTGCTGTATCTGATACAGGGAGTTAGGCAGCGGCGCAAGATTCTGAACAAACCGCGTAATTTTTTTATTGTTGATGATAATGCGGCGTCGGTTAAAATGCGATGTTGTAACATTGAGCAGTTCGCGCCTGAGTTCTTCGGAACGAATCGGCCGTGAAATGGGATGCGTAATATCCTTCAGGGCAAGCTTGAGCCGCAAATGAGGATTGAGCTTGTCAAAAGCTACAATAAGCCCCGCTTTATGGAACGTCTGCTGACAAAACGCAACAGTCTCAAAATTTTTGGCACCGCAGTTTATCAATATGATATCCGGCATAGCACTGGTAATGGTACGCATCACTTCAATGCTCCCGATATGATACGCTTCGCGCACGATGCGTCCGAGAATCCCCGTCATCTTTGCCGAACGTTCATTCTGAGGGTCGATATAAAGCAAGCGCAGTTCGCGAAGCCGTTCGCCGCTGCTGCGCTCGGGAGCCATCAATGTTACCCGCTCAAGCAGTGGGGAAAGGTCTGAAAATTCTTCAAAGCCCATCTGCAACTCATAGTTCCAGACATCTAACTGTTCCTTCATGGCATTCAGCCATGAAATCGTGTTGTCATTGACACGACCGATATCATTACGCATGACACCCAGAAGCTCTTCGCCATTGATGAGCAAGGCATGCAGCGGCTTCAGCCCGAGATATCCGGCAATCGCCTTGTAGCTGTGCAGAATGCGGAAAAGTTCATGCACCGATTTTTCGCGATGATGCACCGATGCCATCCTGTCAATATATTTGGCAATCTGCGGCAGGGAGCGTTCGAACTGCTCTTTGAAATCTTCGAGAATTTCCGGATCATGACATCCGATCATACGGCCGGCCCCAGAATGCCCAGCATGGCACCGATGGCATCAGCGCTTTGCGGCGGCGAAATCGCATACCCCTGAGCAAATTTTATATCCATGGCGGCAACCGCTTCAAAAATTGCGCTATCGGCAACAAACTCCGCCACGCTCTGCGCACCCATCAGGTCACTGAAACGCGCAATCGTTCGGGCAATGGTCTCGGAGTTAGAATCCGTCGTTATATGCTTCACAAACTGGCCGTCAATTTTGATGTAGTCGCACTGCAGCAGCATCAGGTGCGCAAAATTGGAGTGTCCGGTGCCAAAATCGTCAATGGCGATGTGATATCCCTGCTGTTTGAGCATTCCAATAGCGGCAATCACCGGCTCCGGTTCTGCAATGGCATCGCTCTCAAGCAGTTCAAAAGTGATCTGGGACGGGTCAAGATCATGCGCCTGCCGGCTCTCTTCAATGAACTGCGGCAGATCCATTGCCAAAAAGTCGTGAAACGAGATATTGATACTGAATCCGATCTCCCGGTAGCGCGCCGCTACGGCAAAAACTTTCTGAATCATCACACGGGTGATCTCATGCCCTTTTCCCATATTGGCGGCACTTTGGAGAAAATGCACCGGAGCAATGACCGCGTCGCCTTCTATCATACGCACCAGTGCTTCGAATTTTTCCACCCGACGGTTCTGCATGTTGAAGATCGGCTGGAACCACGGAAGCAGACGGTTTTCCCGAAGGGCCGCATTAAAACGGTTCGCCCACTCCAGATTGCTTTCAAAAAGAGCCTTGACCCCTTCAACCTCTTTACATGTAACCAGTGTCGCCGCGTTCTGCTGGGACGCACTCAGCAGTGCAAGGCTGGCACGCTCCAGCAACGGTTTTTGGAGTGCCAGACCGGCGTAGAGCTGCGGATGGAGGCTAATGGAGGCAAACGTCACCGATTCGGCTTCAACCGCGTCAACGATCTCCCGAAACAGATTCGGCTCTTCGTGTGTGCCAAGGAGTGCGAACTCGTCTTCTCCGATGCGGTAAAGCCATACCCCTTCAAAACGCTTCAGCACTGCCACAATGCCATGAATGAGCACATCTATAGCGTCGCTGCCATAGAGGTTGTACCACGTTTTGTAGTTTCGCAGCCGGATGATCATCAGGCTTTTGACCTCATCCTGCTGAACATCTTCTTTAAGCTTTCTGAGGTTGAAGAGTCCGGTCTGTTCATCCCGGATGACCATCTGCAGCAGCTTCTGATGCGTCTGGCGCAGATGCACACCCAGCGTATCGAGCTCGCTGATATCGCTTTTTTGCAGGGCGATTCCCTCGCGGCGCCCCAACATGGAGGAGTAGCGCACCATACCCTCAAGCGTATCTGAAAGACGCGATGCGAGCTCCCGAATGGAACGGACTCCCAGCACCACTGCAACCAGATAGATCACCAAAATCAGCAGCGAAAGGACGATGCCGACTATCACGGTCTGCTTAGT
Source organism: Sulfurimonadaceae bacterium (assembly GCA_050305515.1). Taxonomy (GTDB): domain Bacteria; phylum Campylobacterota; class Campylobacteria; order Campylobacterales; family Sulfurimonadaceae; genus JAFGUB01. The sequence goes on along the minus strand of JBNLFL010000033.1, from coordinate 11,394 downwards.
CAAAGTGTCTATCGAGCGGAAAATATCACGGTTTTGCGCCTGAATGTTCAAACGGAAACTGGTGCCTTCGATATCGCGTCCGTAGCGGGTGCAGTGCGATTCGATCGCAGCCGTCGGGGCAATCTTCATCAGACTGCGGTCGGCATATTCGCTATGGCGGTGCAACTCATAAAAGGAGTGCCGTTCGTAGTCGCGGTAGCTCTGCGCTTCATCCGAAGCGGCAATAAGATAGCCTGCATCATCCACCAGCTGGGCATAGGCATCAAAGGGCAGCTGCAAATTGGTAATGACCTCCGCAATACCTTTGGCCGAGAGTGTCAGCCCTATGACCCCGATGAAACGCTCTCCGTCATAGAGCGGAATCAAAAAAGCACCCAGTTCACCGGCATCGACGGCCCAGGGTTCCTGATAGAGCGGAAGGTAAACGATGTCGCGCGAAGGATTGTGTTCCGGATCGGCCTGGTAATAAAACGCGTACTCCGTCACGTCAAGCTCCGGAGAGAGCTCGTCGGTCGGGACAATGGCCGGATACGCCAGCGCGTAATATTTGTCAATATTCACCCATGCCGCGGTGATCAGGTCGTCTTCTTCGTCCACGCTGCGCCGAATGGAAGGCAGCAGTGCCTGCAGCAGGGAGAGCATGCTCATATCATCGGCATGGAGCTGCAGCAGGTTGGTCGTATAGACGGAGGTCTCGTAAGGATTGGGGCGCGATTCGTCGTAGTGAATGAAAAAACCGCCGTGGTCGCGCCAATTAGCCTGATCGAGCGCAAAAGTGTTTTTGGCCTTAAGCAGCAATTCGAAGGTATCACGCAGCTGATAAAGCCGCAGTTTGTCATAACCAAAACGCTGAATGATAACACTTGAGGTCTGGTTGGCAATCTCTTCAAAACTTTTGGTGGCAACCGCTTCAAGCGCGTCACGATTGGTGGTTGACTGGCGGGCATTCAGTGCGAAAAGCGTAATGATGAGAAAAAAAATGAGAAGAAAAGGAATCAGGGACTGGCGCAGGAAACGCCGGTATATCAGTTCATAGATCGATACGCGTTTCGGTTCCAGCACCCGTTGCCCCTGTCTCTATTATTTCACAGAGTATAACATACTCTTTTAGAGCAATACCGCCGCACGTACTCCTGTGACAATTTTTCCTATAACGTATCCGTCACTCCCCTCAAGAACGGCATCAACATTTTCAGGTTTGACGACAAGCACCATGCCCACACCCATATTGAATGCACGGAACATCTCCTCGCGTGCCACATGTTGACCGATCAGATCAAAAATCGGCAGGGTCCGGATGGAGGCCTCTTCAATTTCGGCGCGCAGACCTTCAGGCAGAACACGCGGCAGGTTCTCGACCAGACCGCCGCCCGTGATGTGTGCCATCGCCTGAATTTTATCTTTGAGTGATTTAAAAGTTTTCACATAGATGCGCGTGGGTTCGAGCAGGGTTTCAATAAGCGTTCTGCCGTTGAAATCATCTTCAAACTTCATGCCCATCTTTTCAAAAAGCACTTTGCGCGCCAGTGAAAAGCCGTTGGAGTGAATGCCGGAGCTTGGCAGGGCAATCAGGATGTCACCTTCGCTTACATGTAAGGTACGGTCGAGCTCGCTTTTTTCTGCCACACCGACAGAAAAACCGGCCAGATCGTAATCATCCGAGGCATACATACCGGGCATCTCCGCCGTTTCTCCGCCGATAAGTGCACACTCGGCCTGACGGCACCCTTCGGCAATACCGCTGACTACAGCTGTCGCATTGATGACGTCAAGTTTACCCGTAGCGTAGTAATCGAGGAAGAATGAAGGGGTCGCAAAATTGCAGATCAGATCGTTGACACACATGGCTACCAGGTCGATGCCCACGGTGTTGTGAATGCCCGAATCGATCGCGAGCTTGAGTTTGGTGCCCACGCCGTCAGTTGCAGCAAGCATTACCGGTTCACGGTATCCGCTCGGCAGTTCGAACGCTCCGGCAAAAGAGCCGATGCCGCCGACGACACCGGGAATCGCAGTAGATTTTACAAGCGGCTTGATGTTTTCAACAAAACTGTTGCCCGCGTCGATGTCGACACCGGCGTCTTTATAACTGATCTGACTCATGAAGACTCCCAACAAAGTAGTGTCGGAAGTATAGCGAAGATGGGGTTATGCCGCCGTTAAGAAGCGGCAGGAGTCCTACTCTTTGTGCGGCGCGTCTTCAAGATCGCATTTTTTAGTAATGATACAGAGCGGACAGAAGTTTGTAAGCCCCGCAATAAGCGGAATGATTCCCAGATAGAACCAGACAATTCCGGTAATGACCCCGGTCACAATGAGCGCGATTCCAACGACAATGCGGATCGGGCGACAGATTTTGCGGATTTTGTTGACATCCATAATCAAGCTCCTCAATGAAATAGTGGCGCCATTATAACGAAGCAAGAAAAAAGGAGTATTTGCTTTTTTCGATTGATACTATTTTTAAGTGATTTAAAACAATAATAGACCTTCTGACAGATTGTGACCTGTGCTTTCTGTATAATACCCTATGTAATCTCCGGAGATTTAAATGCACATACTCGTTACCGGCGGTGCCGGATACATCGGTTCCCATGTTGTCAAACAACTGCTTGAGACCACAGACAACCGCGTTACCATCATAGACAACCTCTCAACCGGGCATATGGCGACCATCGACATGCTCACGAGCCTCGCCCCAGAGCGTCTGGGTTTCATTCAGGCCGACCTCTCCGATTTCAAGGCAATTGCAGCAATTTTTGAGAACAACGCTTTTGATGCCATCATCCATTTTGCGGCAAGCATCGTCGTGCCCGAGTCGGTTGAGAATCCGCTCAAGTACTATATGAACAATACACTCAACACCACCCACCTCATAAAACTCTGCAACGACTACGGTGTCAACCGTTTCATTTTCTCCTCCACTGCTGCGGTTTATGGCGAACCGACGGAAATTCCGGTGAAGGAAACCACACCCAAAGCTCCTATCAACCCCTACGGCATGAGCAAACTCATGAGCGAAACCGTGTTACAAGACGCTGCGACAGCCAACAGCGCATTCAAATTTGTCATTCTGCGCTACTTCAATGTCGCCGGAGCCGACATCGCCAACCGCATCGGACAGAGCTTTCCCAATGCAACGCACCTCATAAAAGTCGCCGCGCAAACCGCAACGGGGCAACGCGACAAGATGTTCGTTTTCGGGGAGGATTACGCGACGCCAGACGGTACCTGCATCCGCGACTATATCCATGTTGACGACCTCGCTTCTGCCCACATCAGTGCCCTTGAGTACCTTGAAACCAAAAAACAGAGTAATATCTTCAACTGCGGCTACGGCCATGGCTTCAGTGTCAAAGAGGTCATCGACACGGTCAAGCAGGTGAGCGGCACTGACTTTACGGTTGAAACGGGGGCACGCCGCGCCGGTGACCCGGCCCTGCTCATTTCCGACAGCAGCAAGATCCGCAGCGAAACCGACTGGATCCCAAAATATGATGATATCCACACCATCTGCCAGACCGCATTGGCATGGGAAACTAAAATTATCAAGGAGAACCATTGAGTCAAAAAGTCGCCCTAATCACCGGGGTCACCGGACAGGACGGTTCGTACCTCGCCGAGTTTCTGCTCAAAAAAGGCTACATCGTTCACGGTATCAAGCGCCGCAGCTCCCTTTTTAACACCGACCGCATCGACCATCTCTATCAGGACCCCCATGTTGAGAACCGCAACTTTGTCCTTCACTACGGGGATATGACCGACTCCATGAACCTTACCCGCATCATTCAGGAGACGCAGCCTGACGAAATCTACAACCTCGCGGCCATGAGCCATGTCCATGTCAGCTTTGAGACTCCGGAGTATGTTGCCAATGCTGATGGCACCGGAACGCTGCGCATCCTCGAAGCGGTACGCCTGCTGGGACTGGAGAAGAAAACCAAAATCTATCAGGCCTCCACATCGGAACTCTACGGCAAAGTACAGGCGACTCCGCAGAGCGAAACCACTCCTTTTTATCCCAGAAGCCCTTACGCCGTCGCGAAGATGTACGCCTACTGGATCACCGTCAACTACCGTGAAGCGTATGGCATGTTCGCTTGTAACGGTATTCTCTTTAACCATGAAAGCCCTGTACGCGGTGAAACCTTTGTTACCCGCAAGATCACCCGCGCCGCTGCGAAAATCGCACTTGGTCTTCAAGACAAACTCTATCTGGGCAACCTCGACGCCAAACGCGACTGGGGCCACGCCAAAGACTACGTGAAAATGATGTGGATGATCCTTCAGGCAGACGAACCCGAAGACTGGGTTATTGCCACCGGACAGACTACCATGGTACGCGACTTCGTGCGTATGGCCTTTGGCTACTGCGGTATTGAACTGGAATTCAAGGGCAGCGGCGTCGATGAGAAGGGATATGTGCGTACATGTAACAATCCCGACTACCAGCTCCCTATCGGCAAAGAGGTCGTAGGTGTTGACCCCCGCTATTTCCGCCCTACCGAAGTGGACCTGCTTTTGGGTGACCCAACCAAAGCGGAGCAAAAGCTGGGCTGGAAACGCGAGTTCAATCTCCAGAACCTCGTCGATGACATGATGAAGGGCGATCTGAAACTGATGACCAAGGATGTCTACCTCAAAGAGGGCGGGTATAAAATCATGAGCTACTACGAATAATGAATAAAAACGCTAAAATCTACGTCGCCGGCCATCGCGGTCTGGTGGGCAGTGCCATCGTCAAAAACCTGCAGGCCAAGGGTTATGCCAACATTATTACCCGTACCCACAGCGAGCTTGACCTGACCGACCAGAACGCCGTGGCGGCGTTTTTTGAAGCCCAAAAACCCGAGTATGTCTTTCTGGCTGCGGCCAAGGTGGGCGGCATTGTCGCCAACAACACCTACCGCGGGGAATTCATTTATGAGAACCTCGCCATTCAGAACAACGTCATTCACCAGAGCTACCTGCATGGCGTCACCAAACTGATGTTTCTGGGTTCTACATGTATTTACCCAAAAAACTGCCCGCAGCCCATGAAAGAGGAGTACCTCCTCACCAGCGAGCTTGAATACACCAACGAGCCCTACGCCATTGCCAAGATCGCGGGTATCAAGATGTGCGAGAGCTACAACCTCCAATACGGCACCAACTTCATCTCGGTCATGCCCACCAATCTCTACGGCCCGGGCGACAACTTCGATCTGGAAAAGTCCCACGTGCTCCCCGCACTCATCCGCAAGATGCATGAAGCCAAGGAGCGTGGTGACGCCAGAGTCGAGATCTGGGGCAGCGGCACACCCAGACGCGAATTTCTCTACTCTGAAGACATGGCGGATGCCTGCGTGTTTCTCATGGAGAACCGCGACTTCAAAGATACCTTTTCAACCACAAAAGAGATCCGCAATACGCATATCAACATCGGAACAGGTACGGATATCTCCATCAAAGAGCTGGCCGAGACCATCAAAAAGATCGTCGGGTTTGAGGGGGAACTCTATTTCAATACGGACAAACCCGACGGCACCATGGTAAAATTGACCGATCCGTCCAAGCTCCATGCACTTGGCTGGAAGCATAAAATAGAACTTGAAACGGGGATTGCCACCGTCTATCAATGGTACAAGGAGCAGGTTCGATGACACACGTTTTACTCTGCGGCGGCAGCGGAACGCGGCTATGGCCCATCAGCCGCAAGCTGATGCCCAAACAGTTCGTCAAACTCTTTGACGGACAGTCGCTCTACCAGCTCACGCAGCTGCGCAACGCCAAAGTGGCCGATACAAGCATTATCGTCTCAAATGACGAGCAATATTTTCTGGCCATCGACCAGAGTGCCGAACTCAGCACTCTTAACACCCGGCAGCGCTATGTGCTCGAACCTGTAGGGCGCAACACCGCTCCCGCCATTGCTCTGGCCTGCTTTGACGTCGCGCCGGATGAGATTGTGCTCGTCACGCCTGCGGATCATCTCATCAAAGATGAAACAGCTTATGTTGACGCGGTATCGAAAGCCGAGGAACTGGCCGAAGCGGGGAACCTTGTGACGTTTGGCATTACACCCGCCTACCCCGAAACCGGATTTGGCTACATCGAAGCCGACGGGGAAACCGTACGCTCGTTCAAGGAGAAACCCGACGCTGCCACCGCGCAGCGCTATATTGACGCGGGCACTTTCTACTGGAACAGCGGCATGTTCTGTTTCAAGGCGGGAGTTTTCCTTCAGGAGCTCGAAAAACATGCGCCCGAAATTTATGCGCAAAGCAAAGTCGCTTATGAGAATGCGCATAATGACGGCATGCTTCGCGTCAAATACGACGATATGGCCGCAATTCCCGAAGAGAGCATCGACTACGCCGTTATGGAACGCAGCGATCTTATTAAAGTGGTAGGTGCCGATATCGGCTGGAGTGATGTGGGAAGTTTTGATGCCCTAGATGCCGAACTTCCCAAAGATGCATCAGGCAACACCGACACACAGAACCTGCTTGCCGTAGATGCCCGCAACAATCTGGTTATCGCTTCAGAGCGTACCGTAGCCGCCGTAGATGTGGATGATCTCATCATTGTCGACACACCCGACGCGCTGCTGGTCACGCGCAAAGGGAGCAGCCAGAAAGTCAAAGAGGTCGTCAGCTGTCTCAAGGCGAGCGGCAGCGAACTGCACCACATGCACCTCACGGCGCACCGTCCGTGGGGCACCTACACTGTGCTCGAAGACACCCCCGGCTACAAGATCAAGCGCATCGTGGTCAAACCCGGCAAACGGCTGAGCCTTCAAAAGCATTTTCACCGCAGCGAACACTGGATTGTGGTGAGCGGCACCGCCATGGTCACCGTAGGCGAAGAGCAGATTCTGGTACGCCCGAATGAATCGACCTACATTCCCATGGGCACGGCGCACCGTCTTGAAAACCCCGGCAAGATCGATCTGGTACTGATTGAAGCACAGGTTGGGGAGTACACCGGAGAAGATGATATTGTACGCATGCAGGATGACTTCAAACGGTGTTAAGAGTACATAGCATTAGCCCATTATTAAAAGGAACTATTTCATGAAAATCGCCATCGCAGGAACCGGCTACGTAGGGCTCTCTAACGCTCTGCTGCTTGCCCAGCACAATGAAGTGGTGGCCCTCGATATCATCCCTGAAAAGGTGGCGATGCTTCAGCGCAGGGAGTCCCCCATCGAAGATGCCGAGATCGAGGCCTACCTCAAACGCGATGACCTTAACTTCAGAGCAACCCTCAATAAAGAAGAAGCCTACAACGGGGCGGATTTTGTCATTATTGCCACTCCGACGGATTATGACCCCGATACCAACTACTTCAACACCCGAAGCATTGAATTTGTCATTGCCGATGTGCTGGCCATCAATCCTGATGCGGTGATGGTCATCAAGAGCACCATTCCCGTAGGGTATGTCAAAAGCTTACATGTAAAGTTCAACACCCCAAACATCATCTTCAGCCCCGAGTTCTTGCGTGAAGGCAAGGCGCTCTATGACAACCTCTACCCTTCGCGCATCATTGTAGGGGAGAAGAGCGAAAGGGCGGAGGTGTTTGCCAACCTTCTGGCACAGGGTGCCATCAAGAAAGATATAGCCGTTCTCTTCACCGACTCCACGGAAGCCGAAGCCATCAAGCTCTTTGCCAACACCTATCTGGCAATGCGGGTCTCCTACTTTAACGAGCTCGACTCCTACGCCGAGACACACGGACTCAACACCCGCGACATCATTGAAGGGGTGGGGCTTGACCCGCGTATTGGGAAGCATTACAACAACCCCTCGTTCGGTTACGGCGGCTACTGCCTTCCCAAAGACACCAAACAGCTTCTGGCCAACTACAAGGATGTCCCTTCCAACATGATCGAGGCGATTGTCAACGCCAACAGCACACGCAAGGACTTCATTGCCGAGAGCATCATCAAAAAGCTCAACAAGAGCCTGACCAACCCGCACACTTCCGGCAAGACCGTGGGGATCTACCGTCTGGTCATGAAAGCCGGAAGCGACAACTTCAGAAGCTCCGCTATTCAGGGCATCATGAAGCGTATCAAGGCCAAGGGCATCGAGGTCGTGATCTTCGAACCCGTGCTTGAAGAGGAGGAGTTCTTCCATTCCAGAGTCATCAAGAATCTTGAAGAATTTAAGCGCATCAGCGACGTCATTGTTGCCAACCGCCTCTCGGATGACATCATGGATGTCAAGGAAAAAGTTTACACGCGCGATATTTTTAATAGTGATAGCTAGAGAGATTGCTGCGCTCGCAATGACGGGTTGGGGTAGGTTTCCGATGACATTGCCGCCGTCATTGCTTGGAGTTGATATTATTACAAAAGGGTTCAATTATTAACCCTGAATTAACCCCCGGGTCTTCTTTGGGTGTTTAATGACTTTTAATGCTCCTATGCTAAAATCGCGGCACCAAACAAAGGAAAACAGAGCGATGACAAAACCTTTTATCTACGCCGAAATGATGGTGCATGTTCCCCTGTGCACCCACAAAGATCCCAAAAACGTGCTGCTCATCAGCGATGATGCGAGCCGTTTCGACACCGAATTGGGACGCTACCATGGCCTGAATGTCACGACCATTTCCGCAGCCAATGCCCTTGAAGCAATCCGTGACCTTGAAGAGAACCGTTTTGACGTCGTACTCTGCGAAACCGCGGCCGATGCTGCGCTCTCGGCCCACATCAACCGTGTCAGCAAAGATGACGCGCTGGCCGTTCTGACGCATCCCAATCTGGACAACATTCAGGACAATACCGTCATGATGCAGGTGCTGGGCAACTACTTCAAGATCGTCATGCCTTACCATGCGGGAGAACAAACCCTGCTGTTTGTCTCCAAGTTCTACCACCCCACTGCCGACTTTATTCTGCAGCGAACCGACCTGCTCGAAGGACAGCAGTACTACAACTGCGACATCCATCCTGCCGCATTCGCCATGCCGAACTACGTGCGAAAATCTTACCTTGGAATCATTCGCAACTAATGGCGTTTGAGTACGCCATCGCCCTGACCGGAGGTATTGCCAGCGGCAAAAGTACGGTTGCCACCCTTCTGGGCCTGCACGGCCTGCGGGTGATTGACGCCGACGCCATTGCCCACCAGATACTCGATGCGGAACATGCGTGGGTCGCCACGACCTTCGGGACCGAGTTTGTTACGGATGGACATGTTGACCGCGCGGCGCTTGGAGGGGTGATCTTTTCGGATCCCCAACAGAAAAAAGTGCTCGAAACCTACATTCATCCGCGCATCCGCACCGAGATCGAAGCCCAGAGCGAGAAACAGGACGGGTTTCATTTTCCCTACCTTATCGACATTCCCCTCTTTTTCGAAACCGGTGCGTACCCCATTGCCGATTCGGTCGTCGTCTATACGCCAAAAAGCGTTCAGCTCGAACGCTACATGAAACGCAGCGGCATGAGTGAGGCGGAGTGTCTGCGCCGCATCGAATCGCAAATGGACATTGAAGAGAAAAAAGCGCGTGCCACCTGGGTCATTGACAACAGTTCCACCCTCAAACATCTTCAAAAAGAGTGTGAATCCTTTGTCGAATTGATCAAAACGAAGTATCATTACAAAAACTGAAAGCCAAATCCATGCAGATAGCCAAATATTCCGCCAATGGCAACGATTTTGTACTTTTTCACACCTTTATCAAGCAGGATCGCTCCGCGCTCGCGGTAGCACTGTGCGACCGCCAGAACGGCGTGGGTGCGGATGGTCTCATTGTGCTCGTTCCCCACGATACCCATGATTTTGAATGGCAGTTTTACAACTCTGACGGCAGCGAAGCGGAGATGTGCGGCAACGGCAGCCGCGCCTGCGCCCACTATGCCTTCAATAACGCTCTGGCTCCGGCTAACATGGCGTTTGTCACGTTAGCCGGCGTGATTCATGCACAGGTTGAGGGCATCATGGTACAAAGCGACCTGACACCGCCGGTGATTGTCCAAAAAAACTTACATGTAAACGGCAAAATGTGGTGGCTGCTCAATACCGGCGTACCGCATCTGGTGACTTTCGATGCCGATATGGAGCATTTTGACATTCAGGAAGCCCGCCGCTTGCGCTATGAATACAATGCCAACGTCAACATCGCGCGCGTGAATAGCGATGGTTCTTTACATGTAAGAACCTACGAGCGGGGCGTCGAAGATGAGACCCTCGCCTGCGGTACCGGCATGGCTGCGTGTTATTTCAGGGCCTATAGCGAAGAACTTGTCGGCAAAAACGCCAATGTCTACCCCAGAAGCGGTGATACGCTCTATCTGGGCTATAACGGCTCGACCATTACCTTCAAAGGGGCGGTCAAACCTACCTTCACCACGGTCTGGAATCCGGCCTGATTATGCGCTGGCTGCTCCTGCCTCTGCTGGGACTGCATGCATGGAGCACCACGGTTGACGAAGCTGCCGCCGCACACTACCGCACCCGTTACAGCGACCCCGATGTTGCCGCTGCCCGCTATGGCATCTTCAGTCTCAAAGCGCACCATGCCAACTACTTTCTGCCGCTGAGCTACGCGAGCGAACCCTATCCCTCCTATGTGGAGTCCGAGGAGTATCGCCAGATCGAATCAAAAATGCAGCTGAGCCTGCGTTTTGATCTGTTCTACGACCTGCTGGGACTTGGAGAGATTCTCTCGCTGGCCTATACGCAAAAGGCGTATTGGCAAAACTACACGCCCTCCTCGCCGTTTCGGGAAAACCTCTACAATCCGGAGGTTTTTGTAACCGTTCCTCTTGAAACACCACTGCCGACGCTTCGCGCCCTCACATTCGGTTACGCCCACCAGTCCAACGGACAGGGGATGCGTTATGACGACAACGGTTCGCTCTCAAAAGCCTATAACCGCTCGCGAACCTGGAACTACCTCTATACGACGCTGCACACCGACTCGGGTGCCATTGGTGCCGAACTCACCCTCTGGGCCCGTATTTTGAAAACGGTTGAAGATGCGACACCCGATCTTGAGGAGTATCTGGGCTACGGCAGCCTCACACTGCGCTACGCCGCGAATAAACAGTGGTGGGAGCTGCTGCTGCGCGGCAATCCGGCAACCGGCATGGGCGCGGCGGAGCTGACGTTTTCCTACCCGCTCTGGTGGCGCGATGATGTCTTCTGGTACGTTGATCTTTTCAGCGGCTATGGCGAAAGCCTCATCGATTACAATCGGGAAGTGAACAAGTTTTCGGTGGGAATCAGTTTTTCGAGGTAAGCAGCAAGCGCGAGGGCTTATACCAACCACCATTAACTATAGCGACGCAAGAGTGAAAAGAAGCGTTTAGCTGCAAGGAAGTGATGTGAAGCCCTGCTTGTTGCAGGGCGAACAGCACTGACGCCGCAGATGAATGCTTCTTTTCACTCCCGAAGG
>JBNLFL010000032.1:0-33388 GCA_050305515.1 Sulfurimonadaceae bacterium | reverse complement strand
AAACTCAATATAGGTCACGACAGGCACGTCGATCTCGTCAAAAAGCATCAGCGGCGGTCCGCCCGAACCGTGACAGACAATCAGGTCAAGCGGGACATCCTTGTTCAGAACCTCAACCGAATTTTTCACCCCGAAAGCACGACGCGTACTCTCATCGATCTTCTGAACATAGAAAAAAAGGTTTTCACCCCGCTGCGGTACGGCGGTAAAGATGCGCAGATTGTTCAGATTGTTCTTCTCTTTTTCCATAATGGCCGGAGAGCAGAGTGTATAGGCGTTAGCGATACCGCTTTCATTCAGATAGCGGTGCAGTTCCTTGAACTGCCCGATAGCTGCATGGACAAAAAGAATATTATATTTGGGTATGCGGCTTTGCCGCTCTTTGGCATTCATCGGGAGTCTCCTATACTTTCAGTTTCAGCGCCAGTGCCACGCGGTTGTCAATGCCGAGTTTCCGGTACACATGATTGAGGTGCAGTTTGACCGTATCGGCACTCAGCTCAAGCTTTTTGGCAATCTCTTTGTTGCTCAGCCCCTGCGCCACCTGATAGGCAACTTCCTGCTCGCGCGGGGTGAGCATATCGAGCGACTCAAGCTTCTGCGGTTGATCGGATGCATGCAGTGCAACACGGATCAGATCTTCCATGATCAGCTCATCCACCCACATGTGCCCCTCGGAGAGTTTTTCAATCATCTCACGAAAGAGGCTCTGCGTCATCAGATTATGGCCATAGGCCTTAATCCCGTAGGGCATCAGCCCCAGATACTCATGAATATTGGGAATATTGCTAAGCGCCGCGACATAAAGGGCATCAACAATCTCTTTGTGTGCCGCTGCCGCCTCTACAAAAGACTCTTTACAGCTGACCATATCGATCAATACGACCGTATTGGGAGAAATGAGTCCCATATATTTTTCAAGCTGTATTGCATCAAGACGTACCAGCTCATCCGCAGATGAGAGGGCTCCGGCCCAAAGATCAAACTGTTGGTTTCGTGTTGTTATTCCATAAATTTTCATCTCATCGCTCCCTAAATGCGCTCTCTTTGGCACGCAAAATCGGTTTTAGCAGAAACTGTAAAACACTTCTCTTACCCGTCAAAATTTCAATATCCGTCGTCATCCCCGGAATGATTTCCAGCGGATCGTCTTCGGTTCCCAAATAGTTTTTGTCCGTTTTGACCCGTATCAAATAGACATTGTTGCCATCTTCATCTAAAATCGAATCGGGACTGATCTGGTAGAGTCTTCCGCGCAGCCCGCCATAGATAATAAAGTCATACGCCGTAAATTTCACCACAACTTCCTGATCCGGATGCAAAAACGCGATATCGCTGGGCTTGATTTTGGCTTCGATGACAAGATTGTCATCAGCCGCCACTATCTCAACCAGCACCTCTCCGGGCTGCACCACCTCACCGATCGTCGAAACCAGAATCCGCTTCACGACACCGTCAACCGGCGAACGCAACACGGTACGCTCAACTTTGTCATTAAGCGCCATCATCTTTTCGCGGACACGCGACATCTCGGCAAGTACCTTGCCCAGTTCCTCCTTGGCGGTACTTTGAAAGTTAAGCCGCAACTCCTGTTTGTTTTTTTTCTTCTCCTCTATCGCCGCTTCAAGCCGCGGAATGGAGAGCTCCGTGCCCCGCAAATCGCCGTAAACCGTGTTGGCTTCGCGGCGCAGCTTGATAAAGTCGATTTCGGAAACAACACCCTTGGCGACCAGCGGCTGCGTGATGCGGACCTGTTCCTGAATCAGGCGGTAGTTCTTTCGCAGCTCCTCTTTTTTTGCCTTGGCCTCTTCCAGATGCTGCTCTGCCTGCCGAATCTGCTCCTGCGTACTGGCAATCAGATTATTCAGCTGCGCCGTATTGGTCTGGTACAGACTGTACTCATGTGCAAACTGCTTGGCCAGATCAGAAGAGATATTGGAGGGTTGAACAAACGGTTTATCGCCTGCCTCTGCCTCGAGACGGTGCGACTTAGCCTGAAGTTCCTGAAAACGCAGCTGGTTTTCTCCAAACGTCGTAGCAAAACCGATATCACTTAGCTTGATAAGCGCTTCGCCTCTTTTAACTCTCTGCCCGTCGCGCACCAGCATCTCTTCGACAATGCCCCCTTCAAGCGACTGCACTTTCTGGATCTGGCTTGAGGGTATCACCTTGCCGGTTCCCGATGTCGTCTCATCAATCATCGCAAAAGCCGACCAGATAAAAAACGTCAGAATCGAAACAAGGCTGATGTAAAGCAGAAGTCTCGACTTATGCCGCGCGACATTGAGCGTCGCACTGTTAAGACTCGTAATATACTCCAACTCTTCGGGAGCAAGATGCTGATGTTTCATGTCCATGATCTATCCGTTCAGGTGGCCAAGAATCTGATCTTTTGGCCCATCCATAATAATCTTGCCGTTATCCATGACAATAATCCGATCCACAAGCTCCAGTATCGAGTTTTTATGCGAGATCACAATCAGGGTTTCCTCACCCACATAGTTTTTCAGATTCTCGATAAATTTCTTCTCGGTCACGCCATCCATTGAGTTGGTCGGTTCATCCAGCAGTATGATATTCCCCGGCATCAAAAACGCCCTGGCAATACCGATGGTCTGGCGTTGCCCGCCTGAAAGATTTTCACCTTTTTCACCGACCATCATCTCAAACCCCTGAGGATGGCGATTGATAAAATCGATACTGCCGCTGAACTGCGCCGCTTTGACAATATAGCCATCATCCACATAAGGGGCCCTGTATGCAATATTCTCGCGCACCGTACCGTTAAAAAGCGTAATGCTCTGGGGAACATAGATAATCCCTTTTCTCAGGTCTGCCGGTTCAATCTGCTTGATATCGATCCCGTCGACTAGAACCGAACCTTCCTGCGCTTCGTACAGCTTCATGATGAGTTTTTCCACCGTACTTTTTCCGGCACCCATACGTCCGACGATAGCCACTTTCTCACCTGAATGAATCGTAAACGAGACATTTTTTATGGAGCGGTTCTCTTCATCCGGATAGCTGTAGGAAACATTGTCAAATACAATATCGCCGCGCATGTCACTCATGCCGATATAACTTTTGTCATCACATTTTTCGACCGGCATGTCCATGATGTCCTGTAGCTCTTTATAGGTCCCCTTGATGCTCTCATACTGAATCAGCAGCGTCGGTATCTGACGTACGGAACCTACCACTTTGCCGGTGAGAATCATCACCGCCAGCAATCCGCCCATTGTCATTGAGTGATTCTGAATCTGATAGACGCTGACGATAACGACGATAACTGTGTTGAATTTCGTCAGAAAATCCGTAATGTCCCGTACCACGTGCGAGCGCATCTGCAGCTTTTTGTTCTTGATGGCGATATCGCCGTTCGTCTCTTCCCAACGCCACTGCGCCAGTCCCGCAGTACCAAGCGTTTTGATGGTCTCAAGCGCCGAGAGCGACTCGATGAGAATCCCGTTTTTCAGTTTGTGGGCATCATGCATCTGCTGAATATTGTCTTTGAGAATCTTCATGACGTAGTAGGCGTTGAGCAGAAGTAACACAATGGTTAAAAGCGGCACCAGTACGACAATCCCGGCAATCCATGCAATGACGACCAGAAAGATCACGGCAAAAGGCAGATCAATCAAAAAGGTCATGCTCACCGAGGAGAAAAAGTTGTTCAGTCCTTCAAAATCTTTCAGATTCTGCGCAAAATAGCCCACCGATTTCGGTTTCACATCCAGTTTGTTGTTGAGAATTTTTTCAAACACCATTGAGGACATGATCATGCCCCCTTTCTGGGAAGCCATGTCAAGATAGTGCGATCTCATTATCCGTAATAATGTATCCATCAGATAGATAAAGAGAACACCGCTTGCCAGCGTCCAGAGCGTTCCCGTCGCATTATTGGGAATAACCCGGTCATAGACATTGAGTGTAAAAAGCGGTGTGGCCAGAACGAACAGATTAATCAGCAGACTCGCAACAATGACATCAATATAGATATCCTTGAACCGGGCAAGCGTGCCCCAGAACCAGTGACTGTGATGTTCTCGCCTGATATTCTGTTTTTTCAGATCATAGTGATACTGTTTTTTGAGTAAAAAAGCGAAACCGGTGTAGCGCTCTTTTAAAATCTCCAAAGCCACTGTATCTTCGGCATCACCGACTTCCGGAAGAATAATACGCGCCGTTTTCTCGTCCGGATCGACCGAGAGGAGAATACAGGCACCCCGATCCCGTAACAATATGATTGCGGGAAGAATCAGTGTCGAAAAATGTTCCAGCTCTTTTTTCACCAGACGCGACTTGAACCCGGCCCGCGCGGCGGCTCTTGTGAATCCTGACTTTGCACTTTTTATGGAAAAAAGTTCCGGTAACAATCCGCCCTCTTCCACCGGCAATCCGTCAGTCAGTGCTTCGGCGGACATCGGAACATTGTGAATCTTCGTAAAGATCACAAGGCTCTGTAACAGCGGATCCCGACTCTCAAGTGCCACTTGCTCTTTATCGATCACGTTATCCTCTTTCTTCAAGGGGCTTTGCCTCTTCTATGTATCTACCTTGTATTAAGTCTATACCAATTTTGTTTAGAAACATCTTTTGCTGTTCGCTCTCCACTTCGGTGGCAATGATCTTCATGCCGTAAGAGGAGGCAATATTATGAATGGACTGCATCATATTGAATTCGCTGTTTTGGGCATACTCTTCAAACTGCAGAATGTTGACCTTGAGGTACGAAGGAGAAATCGCTTCAATCAGGTCCACACTCTGCGGCGAGAAGATGAAATGATCAATCCCGAAGGTATACCCCAGCCGTTTGAGCGCTTTTGCAAAAAACGCCGTACTTTCCATGTGGCCGTCAATCGCATTCATATTGATTTCAAAGTGAATATTCGGCTTTAGCCGCTGGAGTGCCAACCGGTTTGCATGCTCTTGCAGCAGCGCCATAAAATGGCTGCTCCGGATACTTTCAAGCGAAAGATTGATGGCTACGGTTTCTCCTGTTATATGCTGTACCTGTTCAAAAAGATAACGGTCGATCTTCTCAAGCTGTTTGGCATATTTGGCAATCGGAAGAAAAAAGTTCGCACCGAGCGTCGTACCCTCTTCGGTTCGCATCCGGGTAAGCAGTTCTTTATGGAAGAGTGCGCCTTCTTGCACCTGCATACAGCGCTGCGACATCACTTCAAGCCGGTGTGCCGCAATCGCTTCGGTAATGGCCTGTACCCAACGCTCACGCCCCTGAAGCAGGAGTGATTCAAGCAGATTCTGATCCTTGTAAATATGATAGCTGTTTTGCTCCAGTGCCTCCGCTTCAAGAAGCGCGTAGTCAACATGGCTCATCACGGTTTTACGGTCCATATCGGCACTGTAACTGCTGATGCCGACGGCAAAAACACAAGGTTCTTTCTGATTGAACTGTGAATGGGCCACGCGCTCTATCAACAGCGTCACACGATCACCGAGTTGCGCCATCTGGGTTGTCTGTTTTCTGCCGGGTAATAACAGGGCAAAAGAGCCCGGGGTAAAACGGGCCACAAGCGCATGTTCGGAAACCGGAGAGGCCAAAGCTTCCAGTTCTGCGAACAAAGCTCTCACAAAAGTGCTGTAACGCTCATAACCATAACGATTTTTGATTTCATCGATCTGCATCATCTTGATCAGCACGATCACGCCGTAGGCATCCTCTTCCTTATGATCCAGATACGCAGTCAGCTGATTCATGAAAAAGTGGCGATTGGCAACACCGAACTCCTGATCGTAGCAGAGCAGTTCTCTCGAACGTTTGAGCGCATCGGCTTCACGCCTGAAGATCTCGCGCACTTTGATGACCATGGCATTCATCGCACGGGTGACTTCCTGCAGTTCCGTCGTGGAAGGTACTTCCTCATTGATAGGAAAATCATCATGTAAAATCGCTTCCGCCTGCATACGCACTTTTTTAAGCGGCCGCAGGATGAGACGCAGCAACAGAAACAGCCCCAGAACCGTCAGCGTAAAGATAATACTAAAGGTTTCCAGAAGCGATACCAGAATATCCCACATCTGGAGATAGGCGTGCCCGTTATGATTGCGGATATAGAGCGTGCCATACTGCTGCCATCCGACCATGATCTGCGACCGGGCTACGGGAGCCTCGAACCGGACATAATCGACAAACCACTGCGGTACGCTGAAAACGACGGGCGGATTGTGTTTTTCGTAAATCAGCGTTCCCTGAACATCTTTAAGTTCGATCGCGCTGTAATATCCGCTGTCGAAAATCGCATCGATCATCGTCTGAATACGGGAGAGCGACTGCGGTGATCCGGCTACCATGCTGATGGAGAGCCCCAATGATGTTGCCGTATCCTGAGCATCAGAGAGTAACCGGCCGCGGATCTGCTCATTCATGCTGTGAAAGTTTTCGTAAACAACGCTCATCAGTGTCACCAATTGAACGACAATCACAATCTGGACGATCTGTCGAAACAAGCTCATAACTTCTCCTTTTCCAGGTTCATGAGAAAATCAATCCATGCCCGGTTTTGCTCGCGGCTGCCCGGAACCACTTCTCCGCGCCCCGCTTTTTTTGCCAAAAAGAGCATTTTGGCATTAAAACTGTAGACCGGCGTCAGATCGTCCCTGTGGGTACCGGGTAGAATCTTCTTGTTGATATTGTCCAGAACCAGCGGAATCGCATCCGGACGCGGATAGTAAACAAGCACCATGTGGACCTTGTCATAGCCGTTGGCACGGGCGTAGGTAAAAAAGAGTTTTTCATCCGATATTCCGGCCTTGCGGAGCGCAAAATATTTGGTAATGACATAATCTTCGCAGTCTCCCATACTTCTGCCGAGAAACTCCAGCGGAGACGCCCAGTAGTCTTCTTTTCCCCATGCATAGGTGTCCGATACCCAGGGGAACTGGTTGACAAAGTTATTGACTGCCAACAGTTTTTCAAACTCATCCTTGTCACGCAGCGTATTGATAAGCTGTTCAAAAAGATGGATACGAAGCAAGGCATCGGCGCCAAATTTTTTAACAATGCTCTTGACTTTATCGGGAGGAAAACTGAAGGCTTCGAGACCGCATAACAGACTTCCTGTTGCCAGCATTATCATAATGCCGATTACGGAAGAGAGCCGCACAGTCTCAAACCGCGATTATTTCATACAGGTGTTGCAACTCTTGATGAATGCGTCGTTTACATGTAAACGTACACCTTTAAGAGCCTCTTTGGCATCATTAACCGTATCATAAGGCCCCATGATCAAAACTTTCGTACCGCCGGCTTTTTTGGAATCTTCATAATGCAGATCTCCGCCCGTGGCAGACTGGATTTTGTTCATCAATTCGAAATTCTCTTTTTTAAGCGTAGCGATCTGAATACAGTAACAGCCCGTTTTGGCTTTTGGCGCCGGCGTCACTGCAGGCTCCTGCGAAGGTGTCTGGGCATAATAACCTGCAAGCGCATCCGGACTCTGTTCAAGCGTATCATAATTCTGCGGTGTCGCGGTACGGTTCGTGAACATCGTTTTACTGCTGTTGTAATCCGCCATTGATACATTGGAAATTTTTCCATAGCCGTACTGCAGCGAATCGGCGCTGCCCGCACTCACAAATGCCGCACTCTGATCACCCAGTACTGTCAGATTCTGATCGACAATATACTCAGAGACATCTACAGAGCCCGATTCCGCGTAATAATCCTGAACAAACGTCGCATTCAGGTCGAAATAATCGTAAAAAGCTCCTACGGCTTCCATAATACGGAATTTGGACAGATCAAAATCGTAATTGGCACTGTTGTACTCTTTGCGGGATGTATAGAACTCGCGCTCGGCATCGAGGACATTGAGCAGCTGACGGTTTCCAAGCAGGAACTCTTCGGCATACGAGTTCACGGTATCTCTACTGTATTCGATATGCGTATTAAGATATTTGCGTTGCTGGTCAAGAATCTCATAGCTGTTCCATGCGTAGAGCAGTTTTTCCTTCAGCTGACGTTCCGCTTCACGCAAATATTCGCTCTCCTGTGTCACCGCTTCAAGATTTTTTCGGCGCAGCGCCATGTCGGCACCGCCATTATAAAGCTGCCATGAGAGATTGAACAGTACCGTACCCCGGAACTGGTCAACTTTTATGGCGTCATCATTCGTCAGGTACTCTTCACTGACTTCAAGATCAAGTTTCGGCATAAAATAGCGCAGATCTTTCAGGTACGCTTCGCGTTTGGCATCAATATTGTTTTTTGCCACTTTAATCGCGTTGTTATTCTTTTTGGCCAGTTCAAAAATCTCTTCAAAACTCCCTTTAATTTCAGGAACCCGGTATTGCGGAACGAAAAAGTCGATATCGACATCCTTGCCGTAGAGTTTTTCGAATTTGATCAAGGCTTCGCGGAGATCATTGACGGCAGTGAGGTGATTGGACTGCGCCAGTGCCAGACGGCTCGATGCCTGATACAGATCTGACGCCTTGCCGGCACCCGTTTCACTTTTGTCAACGATTTTAAAGTACGTCTCTTCGTGATTGTTCAGATTCTCTTTGGAGAGTTCAACGTCACGTTTTTTCTTCAGAACGTTCAGATACGACTCCACCAGACTGAGTGTCTGCGTGTTGACGACATTCAGCATGTCCTGTTGTGCGGAATCGAGCCTCTGTTCCTGCTCATTCATGTAATGCACGTCTCCGAATCCATCAAAAAGATTCAGATTACCACGGAGTTTGACATTAACGTATCCCAGATCATCCAGATTGGTATATTCCGAACGGTCGTTGATAAACTGTTTTCCCATTCCCGTTGTTAAGTCAAGCGTAGGAAGAAACTGCGCTTTGGCAATACGCAAATCTTCCTCTACCTGTTTGTAGTGGCGATATCGGTCTTGAATGACAGGATCGGTTCGCACCATATCTTTGACACTCTCCTCGAGGGTCAAACCTTGTAATAACGCTGTCGATGCCATCATCAGCAGCGAGAACAGATAGACACTTCGCATGGTAACTCCTTTAATTCTACCTCAATCAAAACCATTATATCACACGAAACGTTTAGTTAATAGATGGTTAATCTCTCTAAGGATTTATTAAGTGCTTCTCTATGGAAAATGCGTTACAAAACAGGTGAAAAAGGCCTATTTTAGGGATGATTTAATTCTGCACCAGAAATAATATTGACTCCGAATCTGCCTTGTACTCCAATACCAAAGTGGCCTTGAGGTGTTCGGCAGGCACCGTGAAGGATGCAAACATACCCAAAACCTTAAAAAGGCAATTGAAGGTTGACGCAATCAACCGCGCCCCGGTCAAAACAGTCCGACTCTAATTACAATGCCGCTGCCACTGCCGCACTAAAATAAACCTATCACATTATGAGTTCTTATAGTAAAGTCTCAACTCAGTGGCGTTTCTTTCGATATTTAAATGTATAATCAGACATGGACATTACTCGTTTTTTTCTTAGCGGTCATACCTTCAGCGATGAAGAGTATGAACTTGAGTTGCGCTATCTTTTTTTCAATGCCATTTTTATCCTGCTCGCAGTAACGTTTCTAATTCTGAGCACCATACGGTTCTCGCAGGGCATCTATATTCATGGCGTTATCGATGCCACCGTAGTGATAGTGTCGATCACATCCCTGTTCCTGATGCGCCGAAATAAGCAGATCATTTTTACACTATCGCCCTATCTTCTGATTCTCTTTTTTCTTCTGCTTACTTACTCCTTTGCAAAAACCAATCAGTGGATTCTAGGGGCAAGCTGGTATATTGTCTATCTTTTCCCGGTCTTTTATCTGATGGGTGTCCGCATCGGTCTCTTAAGTTATACGGCATCCATGATTGCCATTGCCCTCTTTTATGACGGTTCGTCGTTTGAATATTTCTATATCACCATCCCTCTGACACTGAGTGTCGCTTTTTTTGCATTGTATGCCCTGCGCGATGCCTCGTCACAGAAAATCCGGCACAACCGGGAAGAGTTGCGCCGTAAAGAGAAGATACTTCTTGAAGCCCAGAAGATAGGGCGCATCGGCAACTGGGAACTTCATCTTAATGATGGCAGTATTACGTGGAGTCCGCAGTTGTATCATATTTATGGTGTCTCCCCTGAAAGTTTTACACCCAATTTCGACCGTTATCTCGCTTTTCTTAACCCGGAAGATCAGACACGGGTCACCAAAGCGATACAGCATACCGTAACAACGGGTGCGCCGCAGAACGTCCAGCATAAAGTCCACCGACATGACGGAACCGTCGCCATCGTCGAAGTACGCGGCATCGCGCACTTTGACACCGGCGGAAAAGCCTACAAACTGACCGGCACGTCGCAGGACATTACGGAACTCGTACAGCTGCAACAGCGCCACGAAGAGCTCTCCCGCATTCTCCGCGATGCGACCAATGAGATTTATATTCTTGATTTTGAAACGCACCGCTATCTTTTCGTCAACAACGGTGCCCTTGACGCGCTTGGCTATACTCTTGACGAGATGCTTGCATGTACGGTATTCGACATCAATCCGGAGCTGACGCCCGATATCGTAGCGCATTTCAAAACGATGGCCAAAAACTCCAACAGCATTACCAACACCTCTTTGCACCGTCGCAAGAACGGTTCAACCTATTACGTCTCTTCGCATCTGCACCGCATTCGCTATCAGGGACGCGACGCCTATGCCATCTTCGATACGGATGCGACTGAGCAGGTGCTCAACAAGAAGCGGCTCGCCCATCTGGCCCACCATGACGCACTGACGCATCTTCCCAACCGCACCCTTTTCAACGACCGTCTGTCACAGGCTATCATCAAGGCCAAGCGCACGGGAGAGCAGTTTGCACTCTTTTTCATCGATCTGGATCAATTCAAACAGATCAACGATTCCCTTGGTCATGAGACGGGAGACAAGGTGCTTTGCGACGTTGCCACCCGTCTGCGAGGCATTCTCCGGGAGGAAGACACGCTTGCACGGCTTGGCGGTGATGAGTTCATCATTATCTTCGAAGGTATCAAAACAGTACATGTCGTCTCTTCGCTGGCGGAAAAAATACTCCGGAATTTTTCCATTCCCCTGCTGATCGAACAACACGAGCTTTTTCTTACCTGTAGCATTGGCATCAGTATCTATCCGCAAGACGGCACCGACGGCGTCACCCTGCTGAAAAATGCCGATGCGGCCATGTACCGTACCAAAGATGACGGACGCAACGGCTACAACTTCTATACCCGCGATATGACGGAAACGGCATTTGAGCGGATCTTGATGGAAACGCATCTGCGGCGAGCCCTGAGCAACAACGAGTTCATCGTCTATTACCAGCCGCAATACCGTGCCGATACCGCTCAGCTGACCGGGATGGAGGCCCTGATTCGATGGAACCATCCCGATATGGGGCTGGTTTCGCCGGCAAAGTTTATCTCGTTCGCCGAAGAGAACGGCATGATCGTCGATATTGACAGAAAGGTGCTCGAACTGGTGCTCCTCCAGATACGCACATGGAGAGAAAACGGTCTTGAAAACGTTCCGGTCAGTCTCAATCTCTCCATGAAACAACTTGAAAAAAATGATTTTTTTGATCTGCTGCGCAACCAGCTGGCTCTTTACGAAGTCCCGCCGCAGAACCTGCTTTTCGAAGTGACCGAAGGGCAGATAATGAAATATCCCGAGCGCTCCATCGCGCTGCTTAAAGAGATGAGCCGTCTGGGAGTCGCACTGGCCATTGATGATTTCGGTACCGGTTATTCATCACTTGCCTATCTGAAAAAACTTCCGATCCACAAACTCAAGATCGACCAGTCTTTCATACGCGATCTGCCTCACGACGAAGAAGATGCCGCCATCACCCGCTCAATTATTGCACTCTCCAAAAGCATGCGGCTGGATCTCATCGCCGAAGGTGTCGAAACCGAAGCGCAGCGGAATTTTCTTCTTGAGGCAGGATGCGTGGAGCATCAGGGATATTTTTACAGCAAACCCGTCCCTGCCGAAACCATTGCCACCTTGCTGAAACCCCGCTCCTGAGTCGCAGCTTTTAGGTGCTGTTAATTCCGTCAGGGTATCATCACTTCAAGGAGTTTACTTATGCATGAACGAATCATCAATGCGGTTTTGGGCGCTTTCGCCGCCGATGCCTACGCACTCGGAGCCCACTGGGTCTATGATCCCGAAAAACTCGAAAATCTTCCTCTGGACTGGAAAGACCTTAATGATCCGCAGGCCATGTGGCATGAAGGGAAAAAAGCGGGGGATTTCACCCATTACGGGGACCAGATGCTCTTTCTGCTCGAGTCGCTTGCGCAGGAGGGGCACTTTTCACTTGAAAAATTTCAAACCTACTGGGAAGCTTCCATGCGCCGCTACAGCGGCTATATTGACGGCGCTACCAGAAAAACGCTCGAAAATCTCGATGCCCAAAAGAGTGCTCCCGCAGGTTCGGACTCTACCGATCTGAGCATCTGCGGACGCATCGCTCCGCTGCTGCTGGTTGAAGAGCTCGACAGCAGTTTTCTTCCGCAGGTTCAGCACGTTGTCTCCATGACCCATAACTCCACCCTCGCACTCAATGCCAGCTCCTGTTTTGCACAGATGCTCATGCACGTCGTCAAAGGGAGCAGCATCCGTGATGCCATCCTTACATGTAAAGCATCATTTCCGGAATTTGGCTCCTGGATCGATATGGGGCTTGAGAGTGTCCGCGACGAAACTGAGAGCGCCTTGCGCCGCTTCGGACCCGCCTGCAGCATCGACGGCGGTTTTGCGGGAGTCATTCACCTTCTGGCAAAAAACGACAGCTTCGAGATGATCATGATCAAAAATGCGCAGGCAGGCGGCGACAGCAGTGCGCGCGGTATGATTGCGGGAATGATTCTGGGAGCCTCGGGTGCCGCCATACCCGAACACTGGCTCAGTAAAATGAACCACTACGCCCATATCAAATCGCTCATCGAAAAGATCGCATCGCGTACGACAACATGATGCGATAAGAGCGCTTACTCTTTTGTAACAATGAAAAGCTGCTCGTGTCCGAGCCGCTTTAAAATATCCATGACCGTGACAAAATCCTGAAACTGCGCCTCTTTGTCGGAACTGAGCACGACCGTCTGTTCCTTATCGATTTTGGAAAGTTCCGTTTCCAGCTCGGCGGCAGAGAGCGCGCGCTTTTCCAGAAAGAGTTTTCCCTCTTTGGTCACCGTGATATGCACCTCTTTTTTCAGCTGCTCTTTTTCGCTTTTTTTGGCTTCGGGAAGATCCACCGGAATGATGCCCTGTTTGATGAAAGTCGCCGTGATCAGTACCATGACCAGAAGTACGAGCATGATGTCAATAAAGGGAATGACGTTGATCTGATCGAATTTCTTACGCGGCTTCACGTTTAAAACGCTCCTGCGCGGCATCCCAATGGGCGACAAGACGCTCCATCTTGCGAAGCGCCGTCGTATAAAAGGCAATGGCCGGGATGGCCACGACAAGCCCCATGGCCGTCGCCTTGAGTGCGAGGGCAAGGCCCGTCATCACCTTTTTAGTATCGACGCTTCCGGTGTCACCGAGGGTATAAAAGGTAATCATAATGCCAAGCACCGTACCGAGCAGTCCCACATAGGGCGCATTCGAGCCGATGGCTGCAATGGTGGAGAGGTTGTCGGAGAGATCGAGTTCAAGCAGCTCGCGGCTCTCGTAGTTGCCCAGATTGACACTGCGGTAAAACATCAGACGCTCAATAAAAAGCCAGAGCGCCACAATGCTCATCAGCAGCAAAATCCCCATGACTCCGTAATCGAGCGCCTTTTCGGCCAGCTCCAGATAGTGCGTCGTTTCCATTATGCTTTTACCTCTTTGAAATTGAGTGTCACAGTAGTACCTTCACCCGGAGTGCTCTTTACATGTAAGCCGATGCGATGCCGGTCACAATAGCTCTTGACGACCCCAAGGCCGATACCAAAGCCCGGCATGGTAGCATCATTTTGATAATAGCGGTCAAAGATCTTCAGCAACGCCACCTCATCCATTCCGACACCGAAATCGGTAATACGCAGCCGGTCATCTTCGAGAACAATGCGGACGATACGTGAGCTTCCCGAATATTTCACGGCATTTTCCATCAGGTTGTCAATCACTTTGGAAAGTCCCATGCGATCCGTGTGAATAAAGAGTTCATGCAGCTGCACGTCAAATTCGAAACGGCTGTAGAGCCCTTTTAAAAACTCGGTGCGCTCACGAATGAGCTGCTCTAGCGCAAAGGTTTCAATTCGCTCCTGATGCATCTGCTTCTGAATCAGGTAATTGAGCTCGTTGTAACGCTCCTGCAGCATCTGCGCCGCCGACTCGATGCGCTCAATGCGCTTGCGGCTCTTCTCATCCGGCAGGCTTTTCTTGAGCATCTCGGTATTGGCGCGGATTGTACTGACGGGAAGATTAAGCTCATGAAGCGTCTCTTTGGTAAAGCGTTCGAGCTCCTTGAAATGCTCTCTGAGCGGTTCGAGCGCGAGTGTCGTCATCAGCATGCCCATCAGTACCGTCAGCACAATAGTAATGCCGAAGATCAGATGCAGCTGCGTAAAGCCCAGAACAACAACGAAATAGTAAAGCCCCGAAACCACCAGCAGCACACTGGCGAGATAGTAGCTGAGAATGACCCAGGTGAGGTTACGGAACAAGGCGGTACCCCACCCCGCGGATATTTTCGATGCTCATTCCCTCAAGCTCCTGCTTGAGACGGTTGATGTAAACGCGGATCGCCCCGTCGCTTACATTCTCCGAGGCATTCCAGAGCGCTTCAATGATCATCTCCTTGCTCACCACCTCTCCAGCTTCGCGCATCAGCAGCGCCAGAAGCGCAAACTCCTTGGCCGCCAGACGCAACTCGCGGCCATCGAGTGTCGCGATTTTTCGCTCTCCGTCGAGACAGAGGTTGCCGACGCACCGTTTTTCATTGCCGCGTGTACGGCGCAGCAGTGCATGGATGCGCAGCAGCAGTTCATCCAGATCAAACGGCTTTTTCAGGTAGTCATCGCCGCCACGCTCAAACGCTTCGGTCAGAACCGACTTGTCGGTATGCGAAGTCAGGAAAATGGCCGGCGTCGTATCGTGCGCGCCGCGCAGTTCGCCCAGCAGGGTCAGCCCGTCGACCAGCGGCACGTTAATATCAAAAAGATAACACTCGAAACGCTGCTCATAAGTGATCTGGAGCGCCTCTTCACCGTCACGGCAGAGCGTGACCTCGCACCCCTCTTCTTCAAGGAAATCGACCAGACTCTCCCCGAAAAGGGCATCGTCTTCGAGCAGCAGGATTTTAATTGACACTCTCGATTGTCCAGCCAATGTGTTCTCCGGCGTACATCGGTACGACATCACCGTATTTTTCCGGTACCAAAAAGGCTTTTTCCATAAGGATGACCTCTTTGAACTCCGGAACAATGCCGTAAATACTCTGGGCATTGTCGCTCACAAATGCCTGCAGGTTCTCAAGTTTGCCGTGTTTGTCAAAGAGTTCGCACAGCAGCTGCAGGGCGATGGGCGCGGTAAAGACGCCCGCCGCACAGCCGCACGACTCTTTTTTATGTACCGGATGCGGCGCGGAATCGGAGCCGAACATCACTTTGGGGTGCGCTTCGAGCGCTACATGTAAAAGCGCTTCGCGGTCTTCCGGGCGCTTGGCGATGGGTTTGCAGAAGAGGTGGGGTTTAAGCATGCCGCCGGCGACCTCATCAAGCGTAATAAGCAGATGGTGGATGGTAATGCTTGCATAAAGATTCTCATGACGCTCCAGCATATCGACGGCGGCTTTGGTCGTAATATGCTCCATGACGATCTTGAGTTTCGGGAAATTGGTGGCAAGCATCTCGTAGATGCTCATGAATTCCGCTTCGCGGTCCATAACAAAACCGTCCGTCTCCCCGTGTACGCAGAGCGGAATCCCCAGATCGCTCATCGCCGCAAGTGTCGGGCGCATCGCCTCGAGGTCAAACGCCTTGACGCCACCTTCGCTGTTGGTGGTGATGCCTGCCGGATAAAGCTTGATAGCCAGAATGTCATCCTTGACGCTGTCAAGAAACGCCGCTGTGTAGTTCTGGTAAAAAAGCGTCATGTAGGGTTCAAAGAAATCATCCCCCATCAGTGCCTCTTCATCGATATCGTCCACTTTTCCTATGGCATGGTTGATGCGGTGTTTGTACGCAATCACATCTTCTTTCGTGGTGACGGGCGGTACGAGGTTGGGCATGACAAGCGCGCCGCTGAAGCTGTAGGAAGTCAGCGGCGCCACGGTTTCGAGCATAACGCCGTCACGCAGATGCAGGTGCATGTCCAGCGGCATTAAAAGAGTATGGGTTTTCATCGGTCATCCTTGTTACGTGTAAGCGTATTATAGCTTTACATGTAAGAGGGAACGCTTACGGCAGTGACGGTGGCCTTTGATCCGTATTATTGCATCCGGCACCGGGCAGGCGTTAACAATACATTGATGAACCGTTATTGTAGAGATCGCTATAATGAATACTTTGTCACTGAGGAAATAGTGTGCGCTACATTCTGTTTATTTTACTGCTGTCACTGCACCTCCATGCCATTGACATTATTGTAAATAATGCCGATCGGGTGAACATCACGCCCTATATCCAGTACTTTTTTGACCCTGATTCACGCTATGACCGGCAAAATGTTCACACGCAGCACTTTAACGCTTCCAATAGCACCAAACTGATGTTCGGCTATGAATATGGCGCAACGTTGTGGATCCAATTTACGCTAACCAATCCGACGGACAGAAGTATCACAAAAACTTTCGAATACGACTATCCCATTCTCAAATCATTTGAATTGTCGGACGTTCAAAGCGGTAGAAGGTACTATGGGGGTTATCAGTATTCGAAAAAAAACAAGATCATGCTGAATGATCCGGTTGAACTGCAGATACCGGCGCACGCATCACGGTCATTTCTACTCAAAGCAAACTCTACCGAAGTAGCACTTCTTGCCAAGCTTATCTTGTGGGAGCACGATGCCTATCTCCAAAACGAGATGAAGCATCAACGCATATTACTCTTCTTTTTCGGAGGAATGAGTGGGCTCTTTTTGTACAATCTCTTTCTCTTTTTTATGACTCGGGACAGTGCCTACTTCTTTTACTCGGCTTCCATGCTTGCTTTTACACTGGTGGAACTCTTCCTCTCGGGCTATTTTATGCTGATAGATATCGGCTACGTCCTCCATAAATGGCATCTGGATATTCTTCTCTATGTTCTGAGCATCACCCTCCCCATGTTCACCGCAACATTTTTGCGCCTTAAAACCGTATGGCCGAGTCTGTACAAACCCATAGTGCTCATTATGGCCTTGTCAACGCTGATTATGCTGCTCTCCGTCACAAGCATATTGCCCACAGCCGTTCAACGGATCTACTCCCTTCTCTTTTTTACCGTTGTCGTCGGAATCGGGTTTTATGCAACCCGGTATATTGCACAGGCGAAATATTACCTCCTGGGCTGGTCTCTGCTGCTGTTTTCATCGCTTCTAGTCGGCATGAACCAGATGGGGCTGGTCGATTGGCTGGATCAGATACCCTATATCAACAAGATAACAATTTTTCTGGATGCACTGTTTTTCTCCATGGCACTATCCGCCCGGATTCGTTCCGTACAGCATGAAAAAGATCGGGCCATGCAAAAACTGTTTGATCAGCAAAGCCGTGAGAGTGAACGACTTGAAATGCGTGTGCAGGAGCGTACCGAAGAGCTCGAAGCAGCACTCCAGGACAAACAGCTGCTCTTGCAGGAGGTACATCACCGCGTTAAGAATAATCTTCAGATCATCATCTCCCTACTGCGCCTGCAAGCTGACGAATCACAAGACGAAGTGCTCGAACAGGTGCTCAGTGAGTCTGAAAACCGGATTCGTGCCATCAGTGGCGTGCATGAGATGCTCTATCAAAACGATTCATTGCAACAGATCGATACGCAAACCTATTTCCGCAACCTTTGCAACGACATCCAATACGCCTGCAGTTCGCAGCATACGATTGAAGTACTGATCAATGCCAAACCCTCGCTCCTTATGGACAAGGCAATCTACTGCGGTCTGATTCTGAACGAATTGGTCACCAATGCCTATAAATACGCATTCAATAACGATACCGGCAAAATAGAAGTGTCATTGACGTATGAAGAGGGATATCTGCTTCGCATTACAGACAATGGTATCGGTATGCCCGTCTCCGCAAAAGAGGGTCTGGGAATGATACTGGTGCGGACGCTGGTAAGCAAACAACTCAAAGGCAGTTTACACATTGATACGCTCGAAGGTACCACATTTACCATCCGCTTTAAAGGAAAGCAATGAACAAGATACTCATAGTTGAAGACGAATCGGTCGTCGCGCTTGACATCGCCTCGGCGCTGCGTAAAGAAGGGTATGAAATCGCTGATATCGCAGAAGATTGCGGCAGTACGTTTCGTGCCATTGAGCGGACACATCCGGACCTGATCATTATGGACGTCCATATAAACGGGGCCTTTGACGGTATTGAAACATCCCGCAGAATCCAAAAAGTCTATGGTATCCCACTGATTTTTTTGACCGCCTATAATGACAGAAAAACCATTGACAGGGCCATTCAAACCGCACCCAAAGGCTATCTCATCAAACCTTTCAAACGCAGAGAGCTCTACGCCGCGGTTTCGCTGGCGCTCAGCGACGGGCACAAAGAAGAAAAAACGATTCCCCTTTGCGACGGCTGTACCTACTATCCCGAACGCGCGAAGCTGGAACGTAACGGTGAGATGATTACCTTGAGCAAAAAAGAGAGTACGCTGTTAAAGCTGCTGTTGACGCACACAAACAGCGTGGTTTCATTTGAAGCTATCGAATATGAAGTCTGGCCGGACAAAGAAGTGTCCACCACAACCAGACGCACGCTGATTCACCGGCTCCGCGAAAAAGTCGGCGGCGCTATTATTGAAACCATGAAAGAAGTTGGCTGTATTTTGAAGAGTGACACCACTTTTGGAACGTTGCCAGAACGTTGAGGCACTATACTTTGTCCAATTTTTCAAGGATATTTGCCCATGTACTTTTTGATACGTCTCTTTCTCTTCCTGCTTTTCCTGCAGGCAATGGCATTTTCCGCTTCCGGAGATGCTTTTGTCATAACCGTTAAAACGGATAATCCCGGTGACTCCAATGACACTCAGTTTACGATACCAACCTATCCTGTTGGCTACGACTATAATGTTGACTGTAATGATGACGGTGAATTCGAGGCTACAAACCAAATAGGCCCTTATACCTGTAACTATGCATCGGCAGGAACCTATACCATTGCCATTACGGGAACGTTTAGTCGCATCTATTTTGTAGGAGCGAGTGATCCACAGAAACTTCTGGAGCTTAATCAGTGGAGTACACGGCAGTGGTATTCAATGAATCGTGCATTTTATGGATGTTCCAACTTAGTGATACTGGCTACCGATACCCCAGATTTTTCACACGTAACAGATATGAGCTATATGTTTTGGGATGCTTCCACTTTTAATCAGGATATTAGTGACTGGAACGTCTCTTCAGTGACAAATATGTACGGTATGTTTCGGGGAGCTGGCAATTTTAATCAGCCCATCGGAAAATGGGATGTTTCTTCGGTGACGGATATGACCGGTATGTTTTCTTATGCCTCCGCATTTAACCAGGACATTGGCGATTGGAATGTCTCTTCGGTAACAGATATGAATAGCATGTTTGCTAGTGCTTCCACCTTCAATCACGATATCAGCGATTGGGATGTCGCTTCAGTAACAAATATGCGTAGTATGTTTATTTATGCCTACGCATTTAACCAGGACATTGGAAACTGGGACGTCTCTACAGTGACGAATATGCGCTATATGTTTTATTATGCCTCCGCATTCAACCAGGACATTAGCAGTTGGGACGTCTCCTCGGTAACGGATATGTATTACATGTTTCGGGATGCCGCTGCTTTCACTCAGGACATCAGCGACTGGAACATCTCTTCAGTTACCGATATGAAAGATATGTTCCTTTATTCCCCGCTATCCATCAGTCACTACGATGCCCTGCTAAAAAGCTGGTCATCGCAAAACGTGCAGTCTGACGTTGCGCTAATGGGCCAAACTTACTGCCAGGGTGAAGCAGGCCGAAATGTATTAACGGATACGCATAACTGGGTCATTACCGATAATGGAAAAGATTGCGGTTTTTATATTGCTTCAGACAGTGATATCCGCACCGATTCCCAAACCGTAGTAACGCTTGATGTCAACTCCTCTTATGGTGATGCCGTTACCTACAGTATTGCCGGCGGAGCGGACGCGGCACTCTTCAATGTGAATGCCAACGGTACGCTGAGTTTTATTGACCAGCCTGATGTGGATACTCCGCTGGACAAAAACGGCGATAATATTTACAAAGTAGCACTCAAAGCAACCGACGGAACGCATGAAGATGTCAAAACCTTTAGTGTACATGTAACTTCCAATCAGGGTATTTTAGTTCCGGTACTTACCTATTTGCTGTTCTAATTTATTTTTGGAACGTTGATGGAACATTGAATTGTTACACTGCGCTCAATTTGATATGTAAGGTACATTGATGCGCTTTTTCATTCGTGCTTCTCTTTTTTTACTCGCCTTTAGTTTGACGGCATTCGCCGCTACCAGCGATGCTTTTGTCATAACCGTTAAAACGGACAATATCGGAAACTCTTCCGACACTCAGTTTACGATACCCGTCAATGGAGGTGGCACTTATGACTATAACGTCGATTGTGATGATGACGGTGTTTTTGAAGCTACCCATCAAAACGCCGCCTATACATGTAACTATGAAGTGCCGGGAACCTATACAGTTGCCATTACCGGGACGTTTCCGCATCTCTATTTTTTTACTGCAGACGATCCCAAAAAACTGCTTGAAGTCAACCAATGGGGAACGCAACAGTGGACTTCAATGTATGCCACATTCTACGGCTGTTCCAATGTTGCCATAACTGCTACCGATACACCGGATCTTTCTCAGGTAACCAATATGATGTATATGTTCTCTGATGCGACCGCTTTTAATCAGGATATTGGTGATTGGAATGTTTCGTCAATCACAAAAATGACGGGACTGTTTCGCAGAGCCGGCAGTTTCAACAAAGATATCAGTAGCTGGGATGTCGCTTCGGTAACGGATATGAGTGAGATGTTTTCCTATGCCTCCGCATTCAACCAGAATATTGGTGATTGGAACGTCTCTTCGGTGACACGTATGCGTGCTATGTTCAGCAATGCCGCTGCATTCAATCAGGACATTACTAGCTGGGATGTCGCGTCAGTGACAAATATGGAGTATATGTTTATGTATGCTTCCGCATTCAACCAAAACATCGGCAGCTGGGATGTCGCTTCGGTGACAACGATGAATGGCGTATTCTCTCATGCCGCTGCATTTAACCAGAACATTGGAAACTGGGATGTCGCTTCGGTGACAACGATGAATGGCATGTTCTCTTATGCCACTGCGTTCAACCAGGACATAAGCAACTGGAATGTCGCTTCAGTGACGAATATGGGCAATATGTTTTCTCTTGCCTCTGCCTTTAATCAGGACATCACTCACTGGGATGTCGCTTCGGTCACGGATATGAGTGGAATGTTTTATCGCGCCGGCACATTCAATCAAAACATCAGCGATTGGAATGTCTCTTCGGTAACAAGTATGGGTGCTATGTTTTCCTATGCCTCCGCATTCAACCAGGACATCGGTCATTGGGATGTCACTTCGGTGACGGATACCCATGCTATGTTTTCTTATGCTTCTGCATTTAATCAAGACATTAGCAACTGGGATGTCTCTTCGGTAACCAATATGGATGCCATGTTCTCCTATGCCACTGCATTTAACCAGAACATTGGTAACTGGGATATCGCTTCAGTGACGAGAATGCATGCTATGTTTGCCGGTGCCTCTGCATTCAATCAAGACATTGGCGGCTGGAATGTTTCTTTGGTAGAAAAAATGGGTGACATGTTCTCAAATGCCATCGCTTTCAATCAAGATATCGGCGATTGGAACGTCTCTTCAGTAACTGATATGCGTAATATGTTTTATCGTGCTTCAGCGTTTAACCAAGATCTCGGCAACTGGAATGTTACTTTGGTCATGGATATGAGCAGCATGTTTGAGAGTGCCGCACTCTCCATCAGCCACTACGATGCCCTGCTAGCGAACTGGTCATCACAAAACGTGCAGTCTGATGTTGCGCTAACAGGCCGGACCTACTGTCAGGCAGAGGCGGGCCGAAATGTATTAACGGATACCTACAGCTGGAGCATTACCGATAATGGTCAAGATTGCAGCTTTTATATGACTTCGAACAGTGATATCAGCACTGATTCCCAAGCACTAATAACGCTTGACGTCAACTCCTCATACGGTGATGCATTTGTTTACAGTATTGCCGGAGGCGCGGATGCGGCACTTTTTAGTGTGGATGCCAACGGTACACTCAGTTTTATCGACCAACCCGATGTTCATATCCCGCTGGATACAAACCGTGACAATATTTACAGAGTAACACTCAAGGCAACCGACGGAACGCATGAAGATATCAAAACCTTTAGTGTACATGTAACCGCAAGGCAGACGTCTCTTTTGCCCGCACTCTATTATTTACTGTTTTAAGGTTTCAGAACGTTGCGTCAGCTTTGAGTTTTAGCCTGAACGGTTCTATGTATCTCAATTTATTCTTTACATTAACTTTATGGAGGCACTCATTATGATAGTTAACAGCCATAGTTCCTATACTTCGAATCCAGCTTATTCCAAAAAAAATCTACTAAAGATTTTATGTGTAGCTTTTAGCGCATTGTTGAGTTCAACCTCTGCTGTTGCCAATGAGCCCATTCTTCTTCAAAAGAGCGATTTGCACTATATCGGTGCATTCCGGGTTACTTACGTTAATCAGGAAGAAGGGCGCTCAGGTTTTTCCCCTGCGAGGATCGCCATAAGTTCAGCAACCAACTCTTTTTTTATAAATGGTACCCCCAAGTTTTCAATCGCCGAATACAAAATTCCGGAGATAATCAACTCAGAAAACCTTGATGACCTTGCTTTTACAGGGCCTCCTATCCAATCTTATACGAACATGTTCGGGAAGGCTGGATATACAACCGAGCATAATAATTTAACAGATATAGGCGGAATGGAGCTTATGGATAACCGACTGGTTGTCAGCGTGTTCGATGGGTATGATACAGGTGAGTTCAATGGCTTCGATGTTGACAATATCATGGTTATTGATAATCCGTTTGACATGAATAGCAGTACGGTAACGGGCTATTTACAGATGAATGACAAGATGTTTGCCGCTGGCTGGTTTTCCCCAATCCCTCTAAACTTACGTGATGCACTGGGCGGAGACTATCTAACCGGTATGGCTCGCCAGGCATCTATTAATGGCCGTTGGTCGCAAGGGCCAAGTGCCTATAGTTTCGCTAAGGATGATCTTCTCAATACTGAAAACGGTGGAACCGTACCAAATATAAAGCTTCAGAAATACCCTTTGCATAACCGCATGACATCGCTGTCAAGTTGGAACTATGACGCAGCTTGTCCAAGCTTTGTAAATGATAATTCCTTATGGGATGCGAGTTGTGTTGTCGGTAACCATCTTTGGACGGAATTATCCATGGTGTTCTATGGCGCCATAATTCCGGGTACCAATACCTATCTGACCATAGGTCGCTCGGGAGGACACCGAAAAGGTGCTGCATATAAAAACAGCCCCGTTAATGGCCCGGGTACCTGTTCTGGCGAATGCCCTTACGATTGGTCTGACTGGGATAATTATATCTGGCTGTTTGATGTGGCAGATATGATAAAGTTCAAAAATGGCCTGACACAGGAGTACGATGCTCAGCCTTATGCCTATGGCCCTATCAAACTTCCGTTTAATGATATCAATGGCGACGGTTTCATCTCACGTATAGGTGGTGCTGATTATGATCCACAAACGAACCGGCTGTATATCGCTTATGGAGTGGCAGATTCTAAACAAGGTTTTGAAGCAGCGCCATTGATATTGGTTTATGAGATAAACGTTTTGCGTAAAGCCAGTCTTATTCCAAGCATTAATTTAATACTCCAGTCATCAAGTGATAACTAAAAGGTAAAAATCTATGCGTAAAATAAAATTTCTTATTCCTGTGATGGTTATCATCTTTAGTTGTTTCGCAGTAGCGGAACTCTCGGCAGCATCAGGTAAACTGCTTAGAAAATCTGATTTGGAATATCTTGGAGCATTTCGGGTACCTCAGGGTGATTTCGGTTCGCCGCAATACACCGGATTCAATTACGGAGGAGGTGCACTGACTTATAACCCTCATAATAATTCTCTGTTTCTAGTCGGCCATTCCCACCACCAATTGACGGCGGAAATATCGATTCCGGAGATTGTGAAAGGTACTAATCTTGAAGACTTAAACACGGCCACGGTATTGCAACCCTTTAAAGATACAACAGAAGGCAACCGATCATACTTAGGCCAAGACGGAGTCGCTGTTGATACCAGTGGCACTCCCATCGGTGGCTATTTGGTTTGGGGTGATCATCTGATTGGGACGGTATATGGATATTACGATGCAAGCAATTCAGTAAAGCTCTCCCACTTTACTTCTGATTTGAATCTCTCTATTGAGGGTGATTTTAAGGGCATGTTTCAGGTTGGAGAGAGCCCTTCGACGCCCAACCCGGCATTTGTAGATGGTTATATGGGAACCATCCCGCCAGAATGGCAGACGCAATTTGGCGGACCGGTGCTCACCGGAAACGGGTGTCTTTCCATTATCAGTCGTACTTCACTCGGACCGGCAGCTTCGGTTTTTGATCCTGACACATTAGGAGTGGAAGATCCGGTGCCGGTTACACCTGTGGTTGGCTATCCGATAAGCCATCCGACACTGGGCTCATACGGCAATCACGACCCTGATGCGCTATTTAACGGTTCTATGGAACTTCACGGCATTGTTTTCCCGCAAGAAAGCCGCAGTGTCCTCTTTTTTGGCAGACGTGGTGTTGGTGATTTTTGTTACGGCGAAGGGAAATCTGACCCTGATGTACACAATACCTATTGTGATCCAGATTATCCAACGGTACTTTGCTGCTATGATCCCGTCGGTGTTGGCTCGAAAGGTTATCACTCTTATCCCTATGTCTATCAGGTATTTGCTTATGATGCACTGGATCTGTTGTCGGTGAAGAATGGGCAAAAAGAGATGTGGGAGATTGTACCTTATGATGTATGGGAGCCCGATTTTTCTTTTGGCAATGACGATCCAAAAATTGTTGGAGCAGCGTATGATCCGGCGACACAAAGAATCTATCTTGCCCAAGGAGGAGGAGACAAACCCGGATGTTGCGGGCATCTACCTCTTATTCAGGTTTATCATGTCAATACCAGACACACTGCGTTACAGAGCATCAATATGATGCTTTTGTTGGATCAATAATATGTATTAAAGGGTTCATTATGCTCTATGTAAAACAAGGTTTATCCGGTGCAGTGCTTGCCATTTCATTATTACATGTAACGCCGGTTCTCAATGCAGCTCCAACTTTTGGTAATCAGTCATCACATTTAAATGTCGAATGGGATTTCGATTTTGTTGAAACATTTGACGGCTTGCAGGATTGGGTGCGTACCGAAGGGCGGGTCGGAAATGTTGATGATGTTTCAAAAATGCCCAAGCTTCTTGACGGTAATGATTCGGCATGGGGATATTACTCGATGTGGGGCGACAGTCGGATGCCTCCTGATAACTGGATTGGCTCTTTTGGTGACAACCGCGTCTGGAGAGGTACAAAATCAGCGGCAATAGACATTGGTGAGAGTGCGGCCGGCCCCAGCCGTTTAGGTTTTTACATGGGTGAAGGGTATGACGAGTTTTACCTCTTTTTCATGGTGAATATCCCCAAAAACGAGTTTCCGACATCATGCGTTACTTCCGAAGGTGTGCCGTCGTCCTGTCAGGCCGCGGCGACGGGAGTCTATACCCCGGATACCCCCTATGCGTGGTACTCATCCTGGAAATTTACCACGTTTAACATCGACTGCCCGTCCGCAATGTGTCCGGATAGAAATACCTATAGTGACTATTGGGCAATTCTATCCCATATCAAACAGTACAACTACGGCAATGCACCCGGAATCACCCTGCACGTCGAAGCCGACAAGGCTGATGATGCAGATCCCAATACTTATGATAAATGGGCATCTGACGGTGATATGAAACTTGATCCCTATCTGGGGGACTGGTTTGGCCTTGAGTACCATGTTACCCGGCATGAAACGACTACCGATTGGGATATCTGGTTTTACGATCAAAACGGAAATGCCACAAAACTCATGGACAATAAAACATGGCCGACACCTGCCGCGGCGCAAGGGAAAAAATGGAATCAGCTCTTTTTTGGCGGGAATAACAGCAATACCTATGTGTGGGGTCCCACCATGCAGTCAGCCTACTATATTGACGATGTCATCGTTGACGATCAGCGGATCGGCCCAAAATATTTTAATTTCATCAAAAGCGCTACACCGGCAAAGCAGTCTCTGCTTCCCGTGATTTATCTTCTATATTCGGGTACTACAGAGCCTTAAAAACGTGACTCCACTGCACCCAGATCGTACTTACCGCTTCGCTCTCTTCCAAAAATATCTTTACTGACAGGAGCGAAAGCGGGAGCCTGAACTTCAAATATCAGATCATTGACACCTGCATTGATTGCAGGGCTTTCTTTTTTAAGATTAAAATCAAAATCCGAAGGATTCACAAAAAGAGGATTTTGGCCTTCTACATTGGTTGCCGTATCCAGATCAGCCAGATTCATTGTATTGGCTCCAATGTCGTAAAACAGATTATCGGAAATCACCGTATTTGACTTCCCTCTATTCCCATTTATGACATATTGATGCGCTCTGCTATCTGCTAAAACGCCCGAAGAGTTCATCACCATAATGTTGTTTCTAAAATAGCTAGAGAGTTCCCCAGAACCCACCTGAAAACCGACATAGTGCATATTGTAAAAGGTATTATTGTAAAACCTTGAGTGTCCTCTGGAGGGCTGCGTAATGCTTGCAGGCGCCCAACCGACATTATCGGTGTCATTAAAATCCAAAGTACCGCAGTTGGCAAAAATGTTGTTATAGATGAAGATCGGCTCCGGCTCTTCTTCACCGGGATCATAACTCAAGTCATAGACATTAATGACCGTTGCCCGTTGCGGCATACAATCAACAATATTGCTAAAGATAAAATGCGATTTTAAAATCTGGGTATTTGGAGCACATCTGTCTTCTTGATGATTCACCGAGAGTTCCGGCCCTCTTCCAAAATCATTGTCATAAACATAGTTCCAGCCCAGATAGTTGCCTTCAATATCGGCACACCCGCTAAAGTAAGTACCGTGATCAAGTCGCCACCCGCTTCTTCCACCGTGAATGGCATTTCCAAAAATTTTATTTCCATTTCCGCTTGTGGTTACAATGGCAGTTCCAGAATTTGATGTTTTCACCAACCCAACCAAATCATTTCCGATAACTCTGCCCCAATGAGACATTCCAATTGACGTATATTCTGTTTCAACCTCAAACCCTGAAAAAACCGAATATTTTATTTGACTTTTAAAAGCTGCTCCATACGCATTATCACCATACGTTATATGGGGTCGCTCCCCGGGATAGGCAATCAATGAAAAAGGTTTGTCTTCTGACAAATTCAACTTATTATCAGGGTCATTTATTCTAATAAAAGAGTTTGCCCCATACTGCGCTTCGGTGTAGCTTTTTCCCCTATAATATAAAATATCGCCCTCTTTCAGGCCAAATTGCAGTACTCCCCATTTTGTCAATTCAGAATTTTTAAAAGGATTTTCCAAGCTACCATCGCCGTTGGTTTCATTGGAGACAAAAAAGATTCTCCCCTCCCGGATGCGAAACGGCAACGCATTTGATGTCTTGCCATTCACGGTAACACGAATCTCTCCCGCGCCATCACGCATCTGCGAATTGAGCCAAAAGGTGATTTTCTGATAAAAAGGCGTCGGCCAATACGCTCCCCATACGGCATAATCACTCTCATGAGTCAGTTTGACACCATTAACACTTACATAGCTGTTGCCTCTGACATCACCCAAGTCTCTTCCCCAGAGCGTAATGGAAGCACCTTTATCGGGTTCGGATACGCTCCACCCGGTTTTCGGCGCATTTTTCATATCTGAAAAAAGCAGCACGGGTGCATCCGAAGTGCTACTGCCGTTATCAAGAAGATAGCTATATATCGGTGCTAATGTTTGCGCTCCATAAAGCAGGTTCATACTTGCCAGAAATGCAAATATAACCTTACATGTAAACGATTTCATGAAATCTCCTCTTTATAATGCCAATAGAACCAAATTCGTCTGTGTAGTTTCAACCGTAGCAGAAGGCCTGATATCATAATCTATCGTTCTGATATTGTCGGTTGGAGCATCATGTCCATCCAGTTTTGTCCAAGGCCATTGCGTACCTGCGCCCGCTCCCGCTATCGAGATATCTTTGATAGCAAAATAGATTTTATTGTGACTGCTCTCAATACCATCGGGTAATTGAAACCGTGTCCACACGCCGACGCCGTACGAACTTGCCCGCCTGATAGCACCGACTCTGCCGTCAGTTTTCACCGTCAACACAAGGTTCATTTGCAAAACCAGGGTTAACTCCAATGAAACATAAAATCAATAATTTCTTCATTTCATCTTCTTACATGTAAGCAAAATTCAATGCTTTGGATGCAGATGATACGCCAGAAAAAGCGGTTTATAGCTATAGGTAGAGAGGTGGTCTCCGCCTTTGAGTGCAATGTAAAGCAGATCGTCATCTTCGTCATAATAGGCTCCGGTGAGTCTGTTGATGCTACCTATTGTGTCAAATATACCGTAATCATAAGGGCGGACATCCCACGGGTTGAGCGTTCCTCGAACCACGGAAACCAGATCGTTAACATCATAGAGCCAGTAGTAGTTGTAATTGTCGTTCGCCGCATATGAGCACGGCCCGCCGCACAAATGGCCGTTATCCTGAGTAATCTTATAGCCCAGACCCGACTCATGTCCGCCGGAAGAGCCCACCACCATATAGGTCGATGTCCCGGGAAGAATAAAACCGTACGCTGCACTGCTAATAATTGTCCAGAGGGTGTTCTTTTTACCCTCGACGCGGTTATATAAAATATTGTCCGTTCCATCAACGGCCTGATCATAAATAGCGGTATCATGCAGGATATGTGCCAAAGAGTAATCGAGTGCAGTAATGGTGGGAATGGCACCGCTTTTATTGACATCTAGAATATCCCTTGCCGGCGTCCAGACAAAAGCCGATGGGCCAACAGAGAGTCTTGAAATGATGGAGCCCTGACTCATCCCGCTTATATGCGTGCCTCCCAGTTTTGATTGCCATATATCCGGTATGGGAGAGATCCACCCACCCGCATGGGCTTTGCCTTCTAACTGAAACGGCCCTATCAGCACGCTTTGGTTCAAGTCGGAAGCATCTTTAAAAATCATCGTCGTATCGGTTTCTGCTCCATTGGCATCATACCAGTTCATATAGTTGACGATAAGCTGATTATTGATTTTAGCCATGCCGGTGACTCTAAAATACCCATCAATACCCGTCACGTCGCGCTCCGTCCCCCAGATGTCCTGAAATGGCTGAATCACCCTGTCGGCTACTGTAAAATCGTAAGGGTCTTCGCTCAGTGTCAATGCGGGAAGATTAATCTCTCCAAATCCCTGTTCATAATCATGTGTTACGGTAAAGAGCGTACCAGTGGCTTCATCAATCGTAAATACCGCAGGGGAATAGTCTAATACCGAGTTCTCCCCCTCCCCCACTTTACCGCCCATCACCCTGAATCCACCGGCATACTCAAGCTGACTCCATTGCCAGCGCGGTAAGTTTGAAGTATCATTGCTGCTATCTAGCAAATACGCATATATTGGGGCTAGTGATGGTGCTGCGTGGAGTATGGCACTAAGCAAAAAGAGTGATAAAACCTTATATGTAACCATTTTCATCTTTCTCCTTAAAAAAGTAAATAGGTAATAATGGGTACAAGTGTTACTGCGTTCTTCTCTACCGTGACCTTAATCGTCTGAATCGCTTCATCTGAACTGATGTTTTCTGCACGGACTTGTACTCTATAGATATTATCAGTATTTCTATCTGTTGGATTATCGATATCGGGTGGTGTGATAAAACTGAGTTCTCCTTGATTGTTGATGCTAAACTTATCTCCATCGGCACCACCGACAATACTAAATGAGAGTGCAGTGCCTTGTACTGTTACCGTCGTTACATTTTGCACTCCACTTTTCGCATTTACCTCATTGGAAGAGGTAATATAAAAAGAACAATCCAATCCACCATCACTAAACGTCCAGCTATCATCAGAAGCTGACATCATCACATCTCTAGCTGCTTCGCCTTGACAGTATTTGCTTCCTCCCGCATCAAAGCTGACACCATCTACAAGATCAAGCACACTCCAACTTTTAAGAAGGTTGTCGTAGTTATTGATTGAGAGGCCATTGGAAGCAGTAAACATAGAAATTAGTTTTGGAGGCTCAGTAATACTTCGAAGATCCCAGTCACTTATATCTTGGTTAAAAGTATCTGCATTATAAAACATCCAGCTTATGTCTATAACTTTAGAAACATTCCAGCTACCAATATCCTGATTGAATGTAGAAGCTTGGCTAAACATACTGTTCATGCTTGTCACGTTGGAGACATTCCAGTCACCAATATTTTGATTGAAAGCGGAAGCACTGTAAAACATATTGTACATGTTCGTCACCTTGGATACATCCCAATTTCCTATATCCTGATTAAATGCGGAAGCATAGTAAAACATATTGTACATGTTCGTCACATTGGAGACATTCCAGTCACCAATATTTTGATTGAAAGCGGAAGCCTGGCTAAACATATTGTTCATATCTGTTACTTTAGAGACATTCCAGCTACCAATGTTCTGATTGAAAGCGGAAGCTTGGCTAAACATACTATTCATGCTTGTCACATTGGAGACATTCCAGTCACCGATATTTTGATTAAAGGCGGAAGCACTGGAAAACATACTGCCCATATTTGTCACATTAGAAACATCCCAGTTACCAATATTTTGATTAAATGCGGAAGTATAGTAAAACATATAATACATGTTCGTCACCTTGGAGACATCCCAGTTACCGATATTTTGATTGAATGCGGAAGCTTTGAAAAACATATAACGCATGTTCGTTACATTGGAGACATTCCAGTCACCGATATTTTGATTGAATGCGGAAGCATTGTAAAACATACCGTACATGTCTGTCACATTAGAAACATCCCAGTCACTGATATCTTCATTCATTACTGATGCATATCCAAACATATAATATGTACTGTTAACATTGGAGAGATCAGGAGTATCCGTTGCATTAATATGCAGATTTAAACATCCTTCAAAAGCTCTATCCATCGAACGCCATTGCTGGCTTCCCCACTGATTCACAGAGATGATTTTTGCTTTGTCCCCTCTGTAATTGAAATAAATCCGCGGGAATGTACCATCAATAGCAATCTGATACGTTCCTGCTAAAGCATAATTACATGTATAGTCACCTGTCAGCGAATTAGCTGATGTAGCGTTTCCACAATCGACACTATAGTTGTAATCGCTACCGTAAGTAGGTATCGTAAACGACGTACTGTTGGAATCTCCAGGATTATCGGTTTTGACGGTAATTATAAAAGAATCAGTACCGGCATAAGCAGCGACACTAAAAATCAGGCTACTCAAAAATATGAATAAAGCCTTACATGTAAACGTTTTCATTGTTCATTTCCCTTGCGCTCTTTATAATACCAACCACCATTAACTATGGCTACGCAA
This sequence comes from Sulfurimonadaceae bacterium, assembly GCA_050305515.1. Taxonomy (GTDB): domain Bacteria; phylum Campylobacterota; class Campylobacteria; order Campylobacterales; family Sulfurimonadaceae; genus JAFGUB01. The sequence goes on along the minus strand of JBNLFL010000032.1, from coordinate 1,437 downwards.
GCACCATTAGCTTCAAGTATTTTAAGGCGTCACGAAGAGGCGTAGCCAAAGCTACGCCGATGAATGACAACGCAGAAAGACGCCGCAGATGAATGCTTCTTTTCACTCTTGCGTCGCTATAGTTAATGGTGGTTGGTATAAATCCAGCATGCTACTATGTGAACGTTCCAGCATGCTGGAACAATTGAAAGCCAGAAGAAGAGACAGGGTGGTTTATAATGTTATCGGTTGGGATGCAAATGATACGCCAGAAAAAGCGGTGGTAAATCATAAGTATGACTAGTATCACCATTTTTCAATGCAATATAAAGCAGATCATCATCAGCGTCGTAATAGGCTCCGCTTAACGTGCTAATGCTTCCGATCGTATCAAATATCCCATAATCATACGGGCGTACTGCCCAAGGTTCCATGTTTCCCTGAACCACTAAAACCAGATCGTTTACATCATAAAGCCAGTAATAGTTGTAATAGTCACTCGCAACATAGGCGCATGGTCCACCACAGACATGACCGGTGTCTTGAGTGATCTTATAACCTAATCCCGATTCATGTCCACCCGAATGCCCTACAACCATATACGTTGATGTTCCCGGAATAATGAAGCCGTAAGCTGCTGAACTGGCAATTGTCCAAAGATTATTCTTTCCGTCAACAAGGTTGTATAAAATATTATCCGTGCCATTAATCTCATGATTATAAAGGCTTGTATCGTATAAAAGATGGGGTAATGGGTAATCCATTGCGGTGGTAGTCTGTAATGGAGCACCTACGCTTGCATTAAGCAGATTCGCTTCCGGTGTCCAGATAAAAGCCGATGGCCCAACGGAGAGTCTGGAGTTAATCGATCCCTGACTCAGGCCGCTGATATGTGTACCACCCAGCTTTGCCTGCCATTCGTTAGGTATCGGTGAAATCCAACCGGCCGCATGAGCAGCACCTTCTAATTGAAAAGGTCCGATAAGTTGACTGTTATTTAAATCGGAGGCATCTTTAAAAATCATTGTTGTGTCGGTTTCTGCTCCATTGGCATCATACCAATTCATGTAATTGACAATTAATTGGTTGTTGATTTTGTGTAAACCTGTCACTCTGAAATAGCCGCCAATACCTGTAACATCACGCTCAGTCTCGAATATATCCTGAAAAAGTTGGATCACATTGGTGCTTGTATTAAAATCGAGAAGGTTTGTGCTTTTTGTTAGCGTAGGTATATCGATTTCACCAAAGCCTTGTTCATACACATTTGAAACCATAAACAAGCTGTTCGTAGATTCATCAATAGTAAATGGGCCGGGAGAACCTCCTAAAATAGAGTAAGTTCCCTCACCCACCTTGCCGCCCATCACCCTGAATCCACCGGCATACTCAAGCTGACTCCATTGCCAGCGCGGTAAGTTTGAAGTATCATTGCTGCTATCTAGCAAATACGCATAT
>JBNLFL010000031.1:0-52114 GCA_050305515.1 Sulfurimonadaceae bacterium | reverse complement strand
CCATAAGTGCTGAAAGAAGGAGTGCGCCGAATAGTCCAAAAAGTGGTGTAGCTACCGCTAACGGATCACCTATGAGTCGAAAGAGAAAGGAATTAGATGCAGTTACCGCTCCGACTACAATCTTTCCGTCAGGTTGCACTAATATCGGTTCTCCCCAATCTCCCGAACTGAAATTCTTGAGGATCATACCATTGGTTCCAAATGCTCCATCGACTGTACCGTTTGAATTAAACCGTGCAACTAAAGCATCATTATCATATTCACCAGTGATTAAAATTTTTCCATCGTTTTGTACATCCAGACCATATCCTGCAGCATAATTCGTTGCTGTGATTTTGCTCATACCGTTATTCCCAAAGGTGGTATCCAGTGAGCCATTTTGAGTCATTCGTGCAACAAATGCTTCATCACCGTACCAACCTGTGGTAATTATTGCATTATTGCTCAACACTTGCAATGCATAAAATTTGTCGTATGTTATGCCAGAGTCCATAAAAAACGTTCCATTGTTTCCAAATGTTGTGTCTAGTATTCCATTGCTATTGAAGCGAATTAACACAGCATTGTAGTTAGAATCGTCTGGGGTAGCCTCTCCGCTAATAATAATTTTACCATCGCTTTGGATAGCCACATCTGTGCAATAGTCTTTATTGTTGCTGCTATATGTATCAATTGTCGTGATACCACCCGTTCCAAAACCTGTATCTAGGGCACCATTTGCTTCAAAACGCATGATGAAACAATCGGTAGTGCCTGATGACCAAGTATATCCGGTCAGGAGAATTTTGCCGTCGTTTTGTACATACATCCCTTCGGCATAGTCATAGTCTCCATTTATACTGCTGACTTCCGCAATACCGTTATTTCCAAATGTACTGTCCAAGACACCATTACTGTTTAAACGTATCAAAAGTACGATATTATCGTACCCAGCCGCTGCATCATCACCAAATCCGGAAACCAGAATTTTGCCATCACTCGTTATTGCTGTGTCAAAACCATTATAATGATAACTATTTGTGGGAATTTGTACGATTCCACCTGTACCAAATGAGCTGTCAAAGGTTCCATTACTATTGTAACGCACCACAAATATATCGTAGTGTCCAGGTGACGCGGTTTCCGTGGAACCTACCGCTATGATTTTTCCATCACTTTGCAAAGCTGTCGCGGTTACTCCTGCTGATGTTAATGTTATAGCCGTTGAAACACCATTGGTTCCAAAACTTGTATCATAATCGCCAACAGCAGCTTTTAATGCACTTGTTAGCATGAAACTGATGAGAAGTGTAACAAAGATTTTCTGCATTCTAAATCTCCAAAAAATTTACTTTATTTTAGTAAAAGTTGACTTTCATCCTTATTCTTTAGCGTATAAAAATTTTAATACATTAAATATGTACGAACATCTCTATTACATTGTGATAGCATCATACAATCACACACCCAAGGCATTTACGATCACGCTGATGCCAGGGCCTTAAAGCTTATTATCTGTAAAAATTTTAAGAGATTGTTGAACAGCCTATTCAGACGCCCGGAAGCATCTGATTTCTCTGCGCGACAAAGTGATCAAAAAGCCTCAATGCAAAAGGGCCCGATCATCAAGACGAACAGCTGACATGCGAGATACCTGCAATAGCGAAGAGTTCAGCCGGTTTTTGCCGGTAGTATTGCCCTGCGATCGCTTCTGATTGATCGTCATAGGGTTGGTTCATGACTGCCTGAAGCGCTTTCATGGGGGCGTACTCCCCTTTTTCGGCAGCTTTATAGGCCGGAACGAGGAACCACTCTCTGAGCGTATATTTCGGGTTGATGCGTTTCATCTGTTCGCATAGCTTGTCACGAGACTCCGCCGTAGAGGCATCGGTAAGAGATTTCCACTGCTCCAGCCATACGTTCCAGCGCTCCATCAGCGCAGGATCAGCCTCCGTGTCACCGTAAAAACTCTTAGTGAGCGCAGCACTGTCATCTGGAATCTTTGAGAGTTCCCGAAAGAAGATCGTGTAATCGACGGAACTCTCCATCATCAGTCTAATGAGTTCATTGAACAGCGTCGCATCAAAGCGTTTGAGACCCAGTTTTGAGGCCCACATTGTGATCATTTTGCCCTGCATGACCTGAGGAAATGCATCGCGTATCGCATCGATTTTGCTTTGCGCCCCCGCATCGTTTTCCAAAAGCGGCAGCAGTGCGCTGCAGAACATCTCAAAGTTGCGTTCGGCCGCCTGAGGCTGGTTCAAAAACGAAAAGTGTGCGCCGCCGCCCGTCCATGGCTGGTATCTGGGGTCGAAAGCGTCGATGAACCCAAAGGGGCCGTAATCGAGTGTGAAGCCTCCCGCGGCGCAGTTATCGCTGTTGAAGTTCCCCTGACAATAGCCCACGCGGATCCAGTTTGCAACCAGCGAGGTGAGACGATCCATAAACGCCTCTGCGAGCGCAATCACCTTGTCATTCAGCGGCAGCGTCGCATCGATATCATTGCGGTACTCCCTATCTATGAGGTGCAGCACAAGAGCCTCAAGCTCCTCCATCGCTTTGGGGTGCTCCTTCTTGCGGGCACGGCGGCCGAAGAGTTCGAGCTGCCCTACCCTTATAAAGGAGGGGGCGACCCGTGTTGAAATGGCGACGACCTCCTCGATCATCACTTCGGGGTCTCGCGAGTAGGAGCCGCTCGTAAACCACGGCCGTCGTACCGTTTCCGTTTTGGAGGTGTAGAGACTCAAGGATCGTGAGGTCGGAATCCCCAATGCGTGCATGTGCTCCTGCGCCAGAAACTCCCGAATGCTCGAGCGCAGCACCGCGCGCCCGTCGGCACCCCGACAGTAAGGCGTTCTGCCGCCGCCTTTGAGCTGCATCTCCCAGCGCGCTCCGTTAAACACTCCTTCGAAGATGGAGACGGCACGTCCGTCGCCATAACCGTTACCCGTACGGAAGGGACACTGATCATAATACTCGGTGCCGTAGATGGAGAGCGCGTACCCGGTAGCCCATCCAAGCGGACGCATGGGCTCGGGGAGCTGCGAGGTGTCGCCCGAGAACATCCGCATAAAATCTTCCGAAGTTGCCAGAGTGTCGCTCAGCCCCAGTTCTGCGAAGAAGCGTTCGCTGTGGGCGATGTAGTGCGGCGTTTCAATGGGTGTGGGAATGACGGGAACGTAGTGGCCGCTGAAGACCTGTCTGGGTTCATGGTCAACGCCGTCAGGTGTTGCATCGGGATCAGCATGAAGCGTTTTGATAAGCGAATAGTCCGAACACAATGCGAAATCGCGGAGCGTTTCAATTTTAGTAGAGGTTGCATGCATACGATGCTCCTTGGAGTCATTTGGCGCTATTATTCCCAAATGCCCTATGAAGAAGCTTTTATAAATCAACAGGGTTTGGCTCCAAATAAGCCCGTAAGAATCTTACATGTAAGCTACAATGCCGAGCGCAGCGGTGCATCTGCCTGAGTGCATTCATAATGCGGTAGTACCTCAGAGAGGTTCACCACATCGCCAAAAACCATGATGGCAGGCTGCTGCGCCGTTTTTGCCATCGCTTCGAGCTCACGCAGTGTACCGATGGCGTGCGTCTGATTTGAGCGCGAAACGTTGCTGACAATGGCACAGGGCAGCGCCATATCAACTCCCGATGCCTCTGCGCTCGATACAATCTCCCGTATGCGGGTCAGACCCATAAGCACAACGGTCGTGTGGTTTTTCATTTTCAGCAGATCCATCCACTCCGTGTTGAAACTGTTACCCGCCAGATGGGCCGATACCACTGAAAAAGAAGAGGCATACCCCCGTGCCGTGGGTGCGATACCCGCGCTCAGAGGCCCCGCAATTGCCGAAGAGATTCCCGGGATCACCTCTACATGTAACCCCTCTTCTACCAATGCCTGCGCCTCTTCCGCACCGCGTCCGAAGATGTAGGGGTCTCCCGCCTTGAGACGTGCCACGTTGTAGCCTTTGGAGGCGTATTCGATCAACAGCGCGTTGATCTTCTCCTGTGACGCCGAATGGTTCCCCTTCTTCTTGCCCACGAAGATCTGCATGGTTCTTGCCGGAATGAGGTTCAAAATCTCCTGCGAGATGAGATGGTCGGTCATGACCACATCGGCTTCCTGAATGCACCGGTAGGCTTTGAGGGTGAGCAGCTCGGGATCACCCGTGCCGCAACCCACCAGCGAAACACTTCCGAGCAGCGCGCGGGTGCGGCTTCTTGCTTCTTTCACGTCAATCATGCCTTTTGCACGTTTTTGCTGAAATTCGCTGCCGAGCGCTTCGAGTGAGGCCGGAAGCATGCGTCTGATCTTCTCGCGAACCTCCTGCGCCATCGTCGGACTCCCACCCGATGAGGAGACTGCCACCTTCAGCGGCCCGTACTCGAGCAGTGCGGCAAAGAAAAAATCGCACTGCTCGGGAACATCCACCACATTGAGCATAAAGGGACGCTGCTCTTTTTCACTCAGCAGCATCTGTGTCACAGCGCTGTTGCCGGTGGCGTCGATGATGATTTCATAGCCGTGCGTATCTTCCGCTTTCACCGGACGCTGCATAAGATGCGCCACTTTAGGCATGACATCGCTGAGTGATTCGGCAATCACATCGAAAGAGATCATGTTGCGCAGCATTACCTGCGCCTTCTGGGCAGCGACAGGCCCGGCCCCGATAAGGAGGATTTTTGGATTGTTCAAAACGACGGGAAGCGTCACATTCATGGGAATCCTTTCTTCAGGAAGCCTGGTTCCTGATTGATGATGGTGGATTCTAGAAATAAAATAGAGGAAAAATGTAGGATAAATCCTACGCTTCGTCTTTTGCCGAAACTATTTTGGTATCACGTTCGACATGGGCCATTTTGTGCGTTTCAGCCTGTCTCTGGTACGAAAGCTCCCCGGCGTGCTGAGAGACTTTTATTTTGATCCCCTCGGGCACCTTTTGCGAATGGAGCTGAACCGCCGTCTGCTTGAAGTTGGGTTCACCCGATTTGGGGCAGAAGAGCGGCTGTGTCAGGGTGTTGACGAGCTCCGTATTGAAATGAAACGGAACGAAAACACTGCCCGGTGCCACGGTCTGCGTCACCCGCACCATCACCGCATCCACCCTGCCGCGCGGCGAGGAGAGGCTGAGGCGTTCACCGCTTTTGACCTCAAGCGCCGCCGCATCTACAGGGTTAATGTCTACCCACGCTTCAGGTGCGAGCGCATTAAGAATGCCGATGCTCTGCGTCTTCGTGCGGGTATGCCACTGCTCCACCGTGCGCCCGGTGTTGAGCATCAGCGGGAACGCTTCGCACAGCGACTCCTCCATTGGCTGCCACGCGACGCACATCAGGTTGGCTCTGGCGTCCGCCGTCCGAAAGGCGATCTCATCCGTATAGAGCCGCTTCTGGCCTTTGGGAAACTGTTCGTTGCAGGGCCACTGGATGCCGCCTTCGCGCTCAAGCAGTTCATAGCTCATGCCCGAATAATCACACAAACGTCCGCGGCTGACGCGCCGCCACTCGTTGAAAGCGTCTTCGGGTCTCTTCCACTGTGGGAAAAGCACCTCACGGATGCCTTCGAAATAGCCGCTGAATTCCACAAAGATATCAAAATCGCTTTTGGCCTCACCCGGAGGGTTGATTGCTTTGTTGGCACGGTTGCAGCGCCGTTCCGAGTTGGTGTAGACGCCCTCTTTCTCACCCCACGTCGCGGCGGAGAAGATCACATCGGCAATCTCGGCCGTATCACTCATGAAAGCGTCCTGCACCACCAGAAGCTCCAGTCGTGTGAGCGCCTTTCTCAGCCGCTGCTGATCAACAAAACTCACCAGCGGGTTTGTCGCCACCACCCAGAGCGCCCTGATTTCACCGCGCTCGATTGCATCGATGATCTCGGCATATTTATAACCGCGCTTGGTCGGCACCCACTCCAGCGGAACGTTGACCAGTTCGGCGTACTCCCGCGCTGCCGCTTCATCGCCGAAGTTGCGGTATCCCGGAAGCGAGGAGGTAAAACCGGCCTCGCGGGTGCCCATGGCGTTGCACTGCCCCGTGATGGAGAACGGCCCTGCCCCGGGACGGCCCATCTGCCCGGTAAGCAGATGCAGGTTAATGATGGCGCTGACCGTATCGGTTCCCAGATACGACTGGTTGACCCCCATGGTCCACGCACTGAGCGCCGCATCGGCGTTGGCGAACTGGCGCGCGAGCTCGTAAAGGGTCTTGACATCGATACCCGTAATGTTGGCAACCTCCTGCGGCGGGTAGCTTTTAAGATGCTTGCGAAGTTCGTGCATGCCGTTGCAGTGCGCTTTGATGTAGGCTTCGTTCTCCCACCCCTGTTCGAGTATGATGTACGCAAGCGTATTGAAAAGGGCAAGATCAGTTCCCGGTTTGATTGGCACGTAGGTTGTCGCCATCTGGCTGGTTTTGGAGCGGCGCGGATCGATCACGACAATCTTGGGCTGCTTTTTGTTCTTGTTGATATGCAGCTTCAGAATCGGGTGGTTGTCCGCGATGTTCGCACCGATGAGAAAAATGACGTCGGCATGTTCGAAGTCCTCGTACGCGCCTACCGGACCGTCAGAGCCCAGCGACTGCTTGTACCCCATGACCGCCGAGGCCATGCAGAGCGTCGTGTTGCCGTCATAGTTGTTGGTTTTGAGCCCCAGCTGCGCGAGTTTACCGAGCGTGTAGAACTCTTCGGTGAGCAGCTGCCCGGTCGAGATGATGCCCACGGCGGCCGGACCGTGTTCGGCAGCGATTTTTTTGAAGGTGTCGCTGACACGGGTGTACGCCTCATCCCATGTGACATCTTCGAGCGCTCCGTCACGGCGTATTTTCGGGGAGGTCAGGCGGTGCGGGGAGCTGATCATCTCGTGTTCGCTGAGGCCTTTGGGACAGAGGGTTCCCATATTAACCGGATGCGCCGGGTTGCCCTTGGTATAAACCGCTTTGCCTTCTTTGACTCCAATGTACAGGCCGCAGCCTACCCCGCAGTAACCGCAGGTGGAAAAGACCCATTTGTCCGGTTTTTTTGCATCGCTGATCATGCCGAAGCGTGCATCGGCACTGAGGCGGTATTTGGCTTCCTTGATGTCAAAGCCGAGAAAATTTTTGATTTTGCCTAACATCTTAACTCCTTAGTGGCGCTGTTTGCCAGCGAAAAATGCTCCCGCCATCTGAAGCGGTACGGAAGTGACATAAAAAAGGAACCGGTCTGTCAGTTCGCTGGCACTCGAGAGCAGCAGCGAGACCACCAGCAGCGTCACGGCGGCGCTGTTCATGCCTGCGCTCCACAAAACGCTCGAGAGCACCGGAAGCAGTATGGCTCCTGCTGAAAAAAGCAGGTAACGCACCTTTACATGTAAGGAAAAGCGTTCCGTATAGAGCCGGTTCGTACGTTCAAGCTGATAGGCATCCCCGGAGGCATAATTGTGGGAGCGCCGATCCTCGTAGGTGAAAAATGCCTGCGCCACGGCCACAATCAATCCCAGCGTGATCATGGGCAGCACGCTTGAGACCTGATCCATCAGCATGGCGACCACACCCAGCAGTAAAAAACCGGTGTAGGCGCTGCCGAAGAACTTCAGATTGGTCGTGATCTGATCCCACGACGGACGCGCCTTGATGCGGTAGATCATCGCCTGCGAGTGGATGCCCGCGACACCGACCAGCAGCGTCACCGTCTCCATCATCATAATGAGTGCCGGAGAGAGGTCGAGAAAATAGAGCACGACAATGACGTTCATCAGCAGCGTGAAGAGTCCCAGAGCCAGCGCTTCGCGGCTGAGCCAGCTGCTTTTGATGTTTTTCATGGCGCTGAGCGCCTTGTAGGGGCGCCCCAGATGGAGTGCGGAGAGCGGCAATCCCAGAGCCGCAGGCAGCATCACGGCAAGCGCCATGATCCAGTTGGGGCTTTCAAATCCGAAAAGCGAGAGCATCTGCCCGAGTGTGAGCGCGACAAAGCCGCCAAGCGACATCTGTGTGAGCACCGTCATAAACACCAGCGGGAGTTCGGAGTGCGCTTTGTTGAGATGGTGCGCATCCGCTTCGGCAAGATTTTTGGGAAGGTTGTCTGGCAATGTGTAGCGGGTTGTGGACTGTGTCACGCGGGCATCGACACTGAAGGGGATGTTGCCCTGCGTATCGATGTCGCCTTCAAGCCACTGCGCAACATTGACAACTTCGATCTCGATGGCACCGGCCGGACATGCCTGAACACACGCCGGGCTCTGACCAACAGCAAGACGCTCGTGGCACATGTGGCATTTGGTGACGATCTTGCGCTCTTCATGATAGGTCGGCACGCCGTAGGGACAGTTCCATGTGCAGTACTGGCAGCCAATACAGGCGTCATCGTCATGAAACACGATGCCGTTGTCGAATTTGATATAGCTCTCCGTCGGGCACCCATTGAGGCACGCCGGATCGACGCAGTGGTTGCAGCTCATTGACTGAAACAGCTGCAAAACCTCGGGAAAGGTGCCGCCCTCCATCTCACCCACCCGGCGCCACTTGATATCGAAGGGATTGTTGTTCTGCTCGTTACATGCCACCTCGCAGCAGCGGCACCCCACACATTTTGTGGCATCGAAATGAAAACGGTACTGTTCGCCCGCCTGCAGTTTTGGCAGATCGATCGAATAGTTGCCGCACTGCATTCCCGTTTGGGCTTTGTGGTCGATAAAACTTTCCAGAGGCGTCATAATTCTCTCCCGTACTCTTGTTACATGTAAGAGCATTCTAGAAAAGCGATTGGGGAAAAAAGTAGGAAAACTACCCGGCGTATATGTAAAGCAGCGTTAAAGCTTCCAATATCAGTAAAAAGAAGAAACCGAGTTTGTAAAACCGCTTCGAAAGGCGGTCGACAAGTACGCTGTTTTTCGCATAAAACGGTCTGACCCGGTTCGGGTTTTTGAGTTCATAAAAAAACTCGGAATAGTGTACGTAACGTGCATCGGGATCAATGGCGATGGCGCGCAAAATCACCGAATCGAGCCATTGGGGAACGTTGGCATTGTAGCGGCTCGGCGGGTGAGCCTGCCGGAATGACGGAGTCTGAAACGGTTCGATCTCGCCGTAGGGGTATTTGCCTGTGAGCGCCCAATAGACCGTCACGCCGATGGAGAAGATTTCCGTACTTTCGTTAATGGCATGTCCGCTGAAACGCTCCGGTGCAATAAAACTGGGCGTACCGGCACGGGAATTTTCGGAAAAGATTCTCACGACCGAACCGAAATCGACCATTTTGAAGCGGGTGCCCATGGCATCTTTCTCACGATAGACAATGATATTTTCCGGTTTGATGTCCCCGTGTACCAGCCCGAGATTGAGCAGATGCGCCTCGGCTTTATGCAGGAACTTTGCCAGATTGATGGCGCTGTCGACAGAGAGGCGTTTGTCCCTGATAAAATCTTTGAGATTGTTGCCCTCCACCAGCTCCATCAGGTAATAGCGCACCGAGCGTTTTTCCGGAATCCATGCGTGGCCAAACGCCTTGTGGGTGATCTGCAAAGCATACCACGCCTCATTGGCAAACTCATCACGCGCCTGCTCATCATCCGACATCGGAAATTTCATAACGACGCTGCGCCCGTCGCTCAGGCATCTTGCTTTCCAGATACGGCCGTGAGGCATCATCGGCTCAAGCAGCTCCAGATCGTCAAACCGCTCTCCGGCCGAGAGTGTCCGGGGTATCGGCAGCGCCTCATGGTTCAGGGCGTGACGACCGTCGAGCTTCTCTATTTTGAAAATCTGCAACGCGGCATCGTCGCGCTCGTGGTCGCGGTGCGCTTCGGTTATGGCATTGACAATCATCCGCGCACTAAGCCCCATGAGGATTTTCTCATTGAGCGCCGCTTCATCCGCAATACCTGTCACTCCGTCACTACAGAGGATGATCCGGTCGCCTTCACTCAGCGGCGTGCTCCTTATCTGTGGCGTCACATGCTCGTTGAGCCCGCATGCCTGCGTCAGCACATGCGAAAAATTGCCTTCATCAATCGTCTGATCGCTGCTCAACTGACTCAGGGCTCCATCCTCATGCTGAAGATAGATCCGTGAATCACCCAGGTTCATCGTATAGAGCGTCTCGCCCTCGACCACCGCAATACAAAGCGTTGTCAGATACTCGATGCGTCCATACTGCGTCATCGACTCTTTGAAGAGCATCCGGTTGATATGCTGCGTAAAGATGGTGATGGCCTGAGGAATGTCCCAACTTGTGGGACGGTTTTTGAACTGTTTGAGCAGATATCTGACCGTCTCTTGGGCGGCCTCGCCGCCATGTCTGGCACTGCCGACACCGTCACATAAAACGGCGACCAGCAGCGTATCGCCCAGCACTACGAAGTCACAGGCATCATCACCGCTGATGCCTTCAGCTTTTGGGCGGATATGTTGTGACGCTGCGACCTGTAGCATGGATGACTCCCGTGATTTAGATTTTGCCGCCGGCGAGAACACCCCATGTGGTACGCCAGCGTGTTTTGACCAGACTGATGCCGGAGATGGCCACCAGTACGACTGCTGCAAAGATCAGGAAGCCAGCCGTATAGCCGTCAAAGGCACCCTTGGACCATCCCAGCGTCTTGATAAGCGCCGTACCGCCAAGACCTCCGGCTGCACCGACGATACCCGTCATGATACCGATGTCTTTGCCAAAACGCTGCGGAACCAGCTGGAATACTGCGCCGTTGGCCATTCCGAGGTTGGCCATGATCAGGAAAAGTACACTGATGGCGGCCCAGAACGGCAGCGGGATCAGGGCGTTGACCACGGCAAGCATTGCCACCGTTCCGTAAAAAACATAGAGAGATTTGACACCGCCCATTCTGTCGGCAATCGCGCCGCCGACCGGACGAAGCACCGCACCGGCAAAGATACAGAGTGCACCGAAATACCCCGCCATGACCTTGACGTTCTCTTCTGCGAGCCAGTCAAGACCCAGCGCGCTCATCTCCGGCTGGTAGGTGTTCATCAGATAGACTTTCATGTATCCCGCAAAACCGACGAACCCTCCGAATGATACCGCATAGAAAAGGTTGAACCACCAGGTATCTCTGTCTTTGAGCAGTTTGGCGTAATCCGAAAGCTTTTTGGGATTTGGCTTGTAAACATCGGCAGGGGCGTCTTTAGCCATAAAGAGATAGGTGACAAAAATAATGCTTGAGAGCACGGCACCAACTAAAAAGACCGATGCCCAACCCCAGATCTCCGCAATCTTCGGCGCGAAGAGAAAGTCGATGACCACGCCGATGTTACCGGCACCCGCAATCCCAAGAACCACACCCTGAAGCTTTGGCGGATACCACTGACCTGCCTGCGGCAGTGCCACGGCAAACGACGCACCGGCAAACCCGAGACCAAACGCAACGACAAGAAGCTGATTGTAGGTAATCGCTTCAGCCTGAAGATAAGCAAAGAAAAGTGCCATGATAACGATCCCCTGAGATACAAGAGCCGTTTTCTTGGCACCAAACTTATCAACCCCAAATCCGAGCACAATGCGAAGTAATGCCCCGGCCAAAATCGGCAATGATAGCAATGTTGCTTTCTGATCCGGCGTCATGAGAAACCCGTTGGCCGCCAACGCTTCGGTAATCTCCGTTGAGAGTGGCCCGAGCATCGTCCACACCATAAATGAAAAGTCAAAATACAAGAAGGCGGCCAACAGTGTCGGCCAATGCCCCTCTCCTTTCAATGCTTTTAAACCAGCCATACAATCCTCCTGTAACTCTGTTTTTAATTTGTATGGCAGAAGCTTCACAAAAAAAGCAGGGAAAAATGTAGGAAAAGCGGAAGCTTAACTTCAGGGAGCCGACTTGCGGATGGGAGATGAGAACTTCGACGGCGATATGGCGATCATCTCTCATAATGGCATAGCCACCCAGAATGACTACACTACCGGAAAATTTTTTACTGTACGAAGACTACAGCGTGGAAATTGATATTAACAACAGTGTCTGGAGTGTTCAGACCGTGCTCCCCTCAGGAAATCAACCGGTTGCCTGTCCTATTCCCTAGATCCTCTTTTTCTTAAATACATAACTACACTTTTAAAAATTTGATACTTCTTTATTTTGAATAATAATTTTTTTTTATATACCAAAACCATGCCATAAGAATTTTCATGTTAAAGTGACATCAAAATTTCATGAGGGAAAATCAATGTTTAAAAAGCAACTGGCCTTGGCTGCATCTTTTTTTGTTGCGTTTTCGGTCAATCTTCAGGCAGCGACACTGACCGGGACTTCCAGTGCGGATGTGTTGACAGGGACAACAGATGTTGACACAATTTCCGGTCTTTCCGGAATAGACACTTTTACAGGTACTCCGACAGAATTGAATGGTGATACGATTACCGATCTTGAAGCAGGTGAAGTGATCAAGCTCAAAGGCGTAGATTTAACTTCTTATGGGTATTTAAACTGGAGGAGATTTGGTTTTTATGCCGATCCTCAGACATTAAGTATTCAAACCGATCCATACAGCTATAATATTTATGACCTGAACATTAGTTTGCCAGAAAATATTTCCCACTCTTTGAAAATTGCTTCTGTCGTAAAAAATGGCAGTGACACTGATATTACTTTTGATACGATTTCACTGAATGACGTTACCGATATCAACAATACACTTCTTACATGGGAAACAGTCGGTGTTGAATTTGCAAGCTTGGGAACAGCCAAGGCGAATATTGCCGGAGATTCCATTTATACAGGTATCTACGGTACATCAGTGGATGTACTCGATCGCATCAAGTTTACACTTAATGCCGGCGCTACATTTGCCGATGCCAACTATTCACTGGAAGAAGTGGCCGGTGGGGCAGGCACTGGAAATCTCATGTTTTCCAAACAGCTTGATGATACACCTGAAGGCAACGATACTATCATATTTGAGATCAAGTCTCAGTTTTCTCCCGGAAACTGGTGGGATACCGGAGACTACGGTGTGCTATTGAGCGGATCGAATATTGCCGGGCAGTCAATCAACTTCAATCTTCCCATTGCAGCCGCCGGGACTGAAATTAATATCACTACCGAATATATCGAAAGTAACAATATCGAAAGTTATTCACGCGGCACCGCAACGCTTAAATTATTTGAGTATGTCGAACAGTTCCCTGACGCCGTCACGGCACCTGCCGATGCCATCATTGACTACAACAACGGGGCACTCTCTTTTGTAGGCGGAAGCACGACCGATACGATTGGGTTTGATTTTAATAATTCATCCATAGTTAACAGAATAAACGTCACTGACGATGACAACATCACCATCACACTCAGCGGCAACATGACCGGAATCGATCAGCTCACGTTATGGCTTGACAGTATCGATATGGGCAACTTCACCATCGATGCACCCAACAACAAAGCAACGATTGACGTCAATGCTACAAAGGTGTTCAATGCCACAGAGAGCCACATTGAGCTGAGTGTCGGTTCGGCAGCGCTTTACTCGCGTGCGTTCACCATGGACGCCCAGCTCGATTTTGCAGACACCAAACCCAATGTCTATATCATGGAACCGGGTACAAGTGCGGGATCATGGGGAACCAACAATGCGGCACCCTCAAGCATGAGCCTTGACGGACAGGACAGTGACAGCATCAATGAAAACAACAGCGTCGGCGATGCGATAGGTACGCTTACGGCAATCGACAGCGACACCGACAGCAGTGATCTGATTTTCTCACTGGTCACATCGGGCTGTACGGGCAACGGTGCCGAAAATGCCAATTTTACAATCACCGGCAATACGCTCAAAGCCAATGTGGCGTTTGATTATGAAACACAAACAAGCTACAAGGCGTGTGTCAATGTCACTGATGGCGATAATAATTACACGAAAGAGTTTGTAGTTTCCATCAACAATGTCGATGAATCTACCGATGCCCAGTGTGGCAGTGACCATAACGGCGTGTTCATAACGACTCCGACAAATCTTTGTAGTGTCGGACAGGCATCACAGGTCGCTGAAACCCATGCTCAATATACATGGAGCTGTAGTGGAACCGATGTCGGTAACGATAACGGCACAGATGTCAACTGCTCTGCAACCCATGACAGCGATGCCGATGGCGACCAGATCCCTGACAGTACCGAAGGTCCGAATGAAGTCTTTTTAACGTTCACGAACAATACGACCGCAGGAGGCACTACCAATGTCAGTTTTGCCTACGAAAGTACTACGGGAGGGAGTAATCCTACAGCGGTAGCTTCAACGCTCTCGGTCACAAAAACGACTACGCCGGGTACACCTCCCGCGGATGTCAATGATTCGCTGCTCTTTGGTGCGGTTGAAATTGTGGCGACCTCAGATACTGCCGGATTTACGCAGACCATTACATTCACGATACCAGCTGATGCGAATATGGTATTTACCGGTTTGTGGAAACATGGTCCAAATCCTGAAAGTGCCGGAGCTACCGAATGGTATGATCTTGGAACGCTCTCAGGCAATGCCAACATCGCAGGACGCGAAGGTACGGGTTATGTAATCAGCAACGGCGGTAAAACCCTGACGCTTTATCTGGTGGATGGGCTTCGTGGTGATGATGACTATAATCTGGGAGCAAATGGCACGATTATCGATGCCGCTGTGCCTCTGGTAGGCGCACCTGTTTCCGTTCCGCTCTTCGGGCCGTTTGGCTATCTGCTGCTTAGCGCACTTATGGGCTTCTTCGGCTATCGCCGCCTGAAAGCCTGACTCCTCTTTTCATGCCTTCGGGCGTGTAGATGGCGAAAAGCCTTCCTCTCTTCTTGCCGGATTTTATCAGAACCGGACGATCCCGTTGTTGATGAACACCACCGTAACACAGCACTGTTCTTACATGTAAAGCAGATCACATCAGCCGCACCTGACAGCACATCCAAAACGGCGGGGACTGAATCTGCGACTTACCGGGCGGCGGGCAGAGTAAGGAGAAAGCGTGCCCCCTGTTCGCTGTTTTCGGCCCAGATAGTCCCTTTTAGCTGATGCTCTGTGAGGTTTTTTGCCAGAGCCAGCCCGATTCCAAAGCCTTTGGTTGCCTTGTCAGTGTAGTACATGGTAAAGACATCGTTGGGGTTTTTGCTCTGGATGCCACCCGCGTTATCCATCACTTCGATATGAATCCGCTCCCCATTACAATGCGCATTGATTCGAATCTGCGGATGCACTGTGCCGCGCTCGATCAGTATATCAATGGCATTTTCCACAATAGCAGTCAGAATATTTTGCAAAGTCATCGGGTTTCCCATACAGTGGCAGCTTTGCAATGAGACGGTGGCTTTGATGTTGTGTAGCATCATACGATGCTCGAACATATCCAGAGTGTTCTGTATGGCCGTCGCAGTATCAAAAAGCGTCAGCGTGTCGTCTGTACGGTAGTGTTGATGCAGGCGCGACACCGAACTGTCCAGGAAAGTGACGATGTTTTCAAGATCATGCGCGGCATCGCTGTCTTCTTTGGCGAGCTTGTCTGTGTAGCTTTCAAAGAGCATGGAGATGCGTGCGCTCACCGCACCAAGCTGGGCGATAGGTACTTTGATCTGATGCACCAGTTCGGCGATGGCGTTGCCGATGCTGCTAAAGCGGGTGTGTTCGAGCAAAATCTGTTCAGCCTGCTTGCGCTCCTGATTGATTTTGGCGATACGTTGCGAAAGTGCAAACGAGATAAAGAGCATATCCAGCGTCACCAGCACGCTGACGTATTGAATCATCGGTGCAAAAAGGCTTGCAAAGCCCATGAAATGCGCCAGTCCAAACAGTAGCAATACTGTGGTAATACTCATCGCCAGCAGAAAAAAGAGCGCCCCCAGAAATCGGCGATGCAGTGCATAGATCGCCATAAAGAACAGGACTATGGTACACAGGACGAGGATGGTGTTGTGAAGTGCCAGCGGTACAATGGGGATAAGGCTGAAAAAACGGGGCACATTCAGCACAAGCAATCCACCCAGAATGAACAGCATTACGACGATCATTTGGTAGAACTTCGGAGCATTTTGTCGCAGTTTGAAGAACGAGAGCGTGAAGAGGGTGAGAAAAATAAGGTTGAGGACTGAAAAAAAGTTGGGAAAGGCGAGCAGAGCGATGCGCGAGAACAGGTGATCGTGCATCAGGAAAATGCCATAGAGTGCACTAAGCAGAATGCTGTTGCTCAAAGCAAAAAAGACATAATAAAGATAGACCCGATCGCGCAGCGAAGTGTAGAGCGTCAGGTTATAGACAATCAGCGCGAGGATGATGCCGATGCACAGGCCGAACAACTCCCCTTTTTGCAGGTCCTGAAGCATAAAGCGCTTAAGCGGGCTGAATTTCCAGTTGATGTTGAGCGCGCTAGTAGAGTCGTGGCGGATATACAGATCAACGCCGGTGTGCGGCGGCAGGTCGAGTTTGAAGAGCGAAAAACGGTGCGGGATCTGCCGCTGTGCCTGTGGCCGCATCCCGCCAAGCAGAAATTGGCGGCTCGTATTGTCGTCAAAGCGCGCGAGCACATCAATGAACTGCAGGTTGGCAATGGGGTTAAAGCCGATCAGCTCGGTGTTGTGCGTCGCACTGTTAAAGAGGCGCAGGTGTACCCAAACGGCCCCATCGATGTAGCCGTAGGAGATGTTGGAGTCAGGCCTGAAACACCCTTGCGCCTGTTCGATGTTTTCAAGATTGTAGCGTCGGTCCGGGTCGACGCAAACTGTCGCGTACGGGGCGCTTCGCACTTCGTCCGCATTGATACCCACGTCGATGGCGTCGGCACTCAGGCTGCCGGCACATAAGGCGTACCACAGCCCCATAAACCAAAAAAATGCGCCGTATCGGTTCATGAGAGGATGTAACCGCCGTTTCGATGGGTCTGTATCTGATCCTTGGGCAGCTTTTTGCGCAGTTTGCTGACAAGGTTGTGCAGCGCGCTTTCGCTCATGGAGGCATCAAAACCGTAAACGGCCATTTCGATGGCTTCGCGGCTCACCAGCTGGCCGCGATGCTTTAACAGCAACTCCAGCAGAGTTGCCTCTTTAAGAGGCAGAGGAGAGGTCTTCGTGCCCGAGCGAAGTTCTTTTGACGCATAGCAGTAGCGGGTATGCTCATCTATTGCAATATGCAGCAGATTCTGTTCGAACATCAGCGTGGCGCAGCGTGATAGCGCCTCTTTAATGGCGTTATAGCCAAGAGGTTTGATCAGGTAGTCGACCAGCTGCAGCCGCACGGCACCAAGCAGATCCTCTTTCTCCGAATAGGAAGAGACGATGAAAGCGGGGACTCTGGCATCCATTTTGCGAATAATCTGCAACATCTCCAGGCCGTTCATCTGCGGCATCTTCAGATCGGTGATGACCAGCTGAATGGGGTGCTTTTCAAACAGCTCGATCCCCTTCTGTCCACTCTTTGCGGCATAGATGTGCTCAAAAAATTTCCGAAAAATAAACAGATACTGCTTGCGCACGACGTCATCGTCTTCAACGTAGAGTACGTGAATATCTCTGAGCAGTTCGAGCGAAGCCTGCATATGTCATACCTTTGTCTGTTTCTCCCGGTATACGCAGTTTAGAAAAAGTACGCTTGATCCTTCCTTGAACGGTGCATCGGGCGGGTGTGTCACATCAGGAGAGGTTCAGGAGAGAGTCTTGAACTATCATTCGCATTACTTTGTATCTTCGAAAAACCGTTTCTAAAGGAAAAAGTATGTCAAAAACACTCTTCTTATTATTCGTACTCAGCTCTGTTGTGGGCGCCTGGCCGGTGTTTAAAACAGGTCAGACGATCTCTTATGCCGATTATGACGACGGCTATTATCAAAAAGGCATCGATCACAACTTCAGCCGCGACGATGTCAACGGTACGGTGCGTGATTTCGCAGCCGCTCTGCAGTGGCAGGATAACGGTGCGCTGTCCCAGGCGACCTTGAGTGAGGCCAAAACCGCTTGTGAGAATCTTGATTTGGACGGCAAGAACGACTGGCGTCTTCCCAGCACAGATGAGCTGCTCAGTATTGTCGATATACGGTATCAGAGTCCGGCGATTGACCGCACCCTCTTTAGCTATTATGACGGCTACAACACATCTACTTCGGTGCCTCTCGCCGGTACTTCCATGGTGTGGTTCATATATTTTAACGAAGGTTTTTTCAATAGAACTTCTGCTGGCTCTACCAATAATTTCCGCTGCGTACGCGAACTTGACAACTATGAGGCTGTGGCACATCATTACAGCCGTGATGCTATGGATCAGAGCGTTTATGACCGGGACACCAATCTGACCTGGCAGGATAACGATGTCTCGGGAACGGTCTGGAACGCGCACACTTTCAGTAGCAGTTCAGCCGATCTGAACTGGACGGAGGCGATCGGCTACTGTGAAGATCTGAACATCAGCGGGGTAGACGACTGGCGGCTGCCGAACTACAACGAACTGCACTCCGTGGTCGATTACACCAAGATCTATCCGGCTATGAATTCCACATTTGCCAATGTTGTCAACGGGGCATACTGGACCTCCACCTCGTATGCCAGGTACAGTGACAAGAGAGCGTGGAGCGTCATATTCAATCGGGGCGACTCGGGTTGGAAAGATAAAAGCGCCACCTATTATGTTCGTTGCGTGCGTGATGGAGCAACGGAGCTTACAAGCGAATCTTCAAGTATCAATCCCGCGCTCTTGATCTATCTGTTGAATTGAGTGCGTACGGAGCGTTTGGGCCGTGATGGTTCAAGCGACGGCTTTATGCTACACTTTGCGCATCAAAGCCGGATTTTATCAGAACCGGATAATCTCGTTGTTGATAAACGCCATCGTGACACGGCCGCTGAGCATTTCGTCATGATAGAGCGAGCTTGGATTGTCGAGCCGATACGCTACCGTAGAATCAAACGCTACCAGATCGCAGGCAATCCCCTCGGTGATCTCTCCGGCGACACGGCCGATGGATGCGGCGCTGTTCTTACATGTAAGGCGTACCAGATCATGCATGCCGATAAGTCCGCCCTCTACCAGATAGGTGTAATAGAGGCTCAATGCGTCGCCTATGGCGTCCGCCCCGTAAGAGGCTTCTGCAAACGCAACGTCTTTGTTGACCGCGCTTTGGGGGTGGTGCAGCACGGTGAGCATGTCGATGGCACCGTTTTTGAGCGCCTCGCGCAGCTCCTGCATGCTGCTCTCACTCAAAAGCGGCGGATCGATCTTGGCGACCGTGTTGAAATCGCGGCATGCCGCGTCGCTAAGCAGCAGATGATGCAGGCTCACTTCGGCTTCAACGGCAATGCCTTCGCTGCGCGCCGCCGTAATGAGTTCGAGCGAACGCGGCTGCGCGATCGATTTGAAAACAATGCGGATGCCGTAATGACGCGCCAGTTCAATGAAGCGGCTTACATGTAAGATCTCGCTCAGCGGCGAAATGCCCACAAGGCCCAGACGCACCGCCTCTTCACCCTCGTTCATCACCCCGTCTTGCGCAAGCGACTCATCTTCGGCGCGGACAAAGAGCGTCACGTCGTACATCTTCGCGTATTCCGCAATGCGGCAGAAAAGGTTGTTCTTTGCCGACGAACGCACATAAGGCGCCACGGCGCCACGTTTGAGCAGAATCGCCATATTGCTCATGCCGCCCTCAGCCGTGATTGACGCCACGCTCGCTTCAAGCGTCGCGCCGTCTTTGTGCGAGCGTTGATGCTGCACGAACTCCAGCACGATCTCGTTTTCAATCGAGGGATTGGTCTCGGGCAGCAGCACCGCCGTACTCACGCCGCCGCGCAGCGCTTTTTTCGCCAGACGCTCCAGCGTCGTACCGCTGATCTGCGAATCGCGCGGGCGGACGTTGGCATCGACAAGACCCGGCAACAGGTAAGCACCATCAAGTTCAATACGCTCGTCACCCTCGATACGCGCGGCAATTTCGACAATAACGCCCTCTTCTATCCGCAGGTCACAGCGGCGCTCTCCATGTATGTCACAAACGATCGCGTTGGAAATGATCATGTTCACCCTTTGGTATAATACGGAAATTTTAATCCACGAAGGGTTAGAGTGCGTTTAATAACCGCTATCTTTTTGGCACTGCCCCTCTTTGCGCAATCCCCACTTTACAAAGAAGGGAAGATTCTCTACTTTGAAAAAGGGTGTAACGGCTGCCACGGCACCAAAGCCGAGGGGATGACTTCGTACCCCTCTTTGGCCAACCGTGCCAAGGGATTTCTGGAGTACAAACTGAAACGTTTTCGCAGCGGTATTTCCGAAACCCAGGTGGACCAGATGATGATTCCTTTTGCCCAGCCGCTCTCCGATGCCGACATTGACGCACTGACCACTTTTTTGAATGAATTTGTGGATGAGAGCACCGAACGCTACGATCCGGGCTTCCAATCCTGGGGAGACGGCGGTTCATGAAGCTTCTCGTCTCCGCGCTCGAACACTCGGCCAACATCCATCTGGCAGCGCTCAAAAAAGAGCTGCCTACCTCGGTCGAATTCATCGGCATTTTTGACTCAAAACTGGGCAATCCCGTCATTGACCTGAGCAGCCTGGCCATCATGGGCTTTGTCGATGCCATAAAAAAACTGCGCTTCTTTTTCAAACTGCGCGACGAGATGGTCGCACTTGCAGCCAAAGCCGACAAGGTGCTGCTCATCGACTCGTCGGGATTCAACCTGCCGCTGGCCAAAAAGCTCAAGGCGACCTACCCCGAGAAGGAAATTATCTACTACATTCTCCCTCAGGCGTGGGCGTGGAAGAAAAAGCGCATTCCGGTTCTGGAGCGCACCATTGACAGGCTCTGCTCCATTTTGCCGTTCGAACCTTCGCACTACTCAAAAACGGCGCCCATCGAGTACGTCGGCCATCCGCTGCTTGACGAGATTGCGCACTTCAAAAACGCCCCGACACGCAACGGTGTCGTCACCTTCATGCCCGGCTCACGCCGCTCCGAAATCACGCGTCTGATGCCGATTTTCCATCAGGTGCGCGCCGCGATTAAAGAAGAGGCACGGATTGTCATTCCGCCGACCTTCTCCAAAGCGCAGATCAATGAACTTTACGGTAATCTGTCATATTTTACCATTACGCATGATGCGCACACCGCCCTGTTCGAGAGCGACTTTGCCTTTATATGCAGCGGCACCGCCACGCTCGAAGCCGCGCTTATCGGCACGCCGTTTGTTCTGGGCTACATCGCCAAACCGCTGGATTACTACATCGCCAGATCACTGGTGAAGCTGAGTTACGTGGGGCTGGGGAACATCATGTTTGAACAGATGCGGGGCAAGGCGCTGCATCCCGAACTGCTGCAGCACGACGTCAGTGCCGCAGCACTGCTGGATGCCTACAGCCAGCTGGACAGAAAAGCGTTTTGCGCCGATGCGGTGGCGCTCAGAGGCTATCTGCGTCAGGGCAGTTCGAAGCGTATGGCAGAAATCATTTTAGACGGGGAGTAATATTCATGGCAATCAATTTTATCGACCTTCAGGCACAGTACGAGGCATACAAATCGGAGATCGACAAAGAAATCGGCGAGGTCTGCGCAACGGCACAATTCATCGGCGGACCGAAACTTCAGGCGCTTGAAGCGACTCTTTCCGAATATACCGGAGCCAAACACGCCATTGGCTGTTCCAGCGGCACCGATGCGCTGCTGCTCGCGCTGATGGCGCTCGACATCGGGCCCGGCGATGAAGTCATCACCACACCTTTTACCTTTATTGCCACGGCGGAAGTCATCGCCTTTCTGGGTGCCAAAAGTGTTTTCGTCGATATTGAAGAGAGCACCTATAACATCGACGCCCACAAGATCGAAGCTGCCATTACTCCCGCAACCAAAGCGATCATTCCGGTCTCGCTTTACGGCCAGTGCGCCGATATGGATGCCATTAACGCCATTGCCGCCAAGCACACTATTACCGTGATCGAAGACGCCTGCCAGAGCTTCGGTGCCGAGTACAAGGGCAAAAAGTCATGCAACCTCTCCACTATCGGCTGTACGTCGTTCTTCCCTTCCAAACCGCTGGGCTGTTACGGCGACGGCGGTGCCATTTTCACCAGTGACGATGCCCTTGCCGAAAAGATGCGCATGCTGCTCAACCACGGTCAGAATGCCCGTTACAAGCACAAATACATCGGCATCAACGGCCGCCTTGACGCCATTCAGGCCGCCGTGCTTAACGTCAAGCTCAAATATTTCGAAGAGGAAGTCAAAACCCGCCAGAAAGTCGGAACCCGCTATGACGACGGCCTCTTTACATGTAGCGTGACGACACCTTATGTCAAGGCCGACCGCACCAGCGTTTACGCGCAGTACTCCATCCGCGTCAAAGACCGCGATAATGTTGCTGCGGCGCTGAGCAGCCGGGGCATTCCCACCGCCGTGCACTACCCCATGCCGCTGCACCTTCAGGAGGCGTTCGCTTCACTCGGCTACCAAGCGGGCGACTTCCCGGTTTCCGAAAAAGTAAGCAACGAGATCATGTCGCTGCCAATGAGCCCCTTCCTGACGCAAGCGGATCAGGACAGCATCATCGCAGCGCTCAAGGAGATCCATGCTTAGAATCGCGCTGATTGGCCTGGGTTCCATGGGCCGCAACCACTACCGCATCTACCGCTCGCTTCCGGGTGTCAAACTCTGCGCACTGTGCGACGTGGTCAAAAACGACGACTTTGAAGAGCCTTTCTACACCGATGTCGAAGAGATGCTCGATGCCGTCAAACCCGATGCCGCCGTCATTGTCGTTCCAACCTTTTTGCACAAGGAAGTCGCGCTTAAATGTATTGAGCGCGGGGTACACATTTTCATTGAAAAACCGGCTGCCTCGACCATTGAAGATGCCAAGACCATCGCCAGAGCCGCCGAAGAGAAGGGCATTAAAAGCTGCGTGGGACATGTCGAACGCTTCAACCCCGTGGTTCAGGCGCTTAAAAACGAACTCGCCACCAAAGAGATCTACTCGGTGGCAATCACCCGCGTTGGGCCGTTTCCGCCACGCATTGCCGATGTTGGCGTTCTGACCGACCTCTCGGTGCACGACATCGACCTCATCCGCTTTATTACCGGAAAGAATATTCTCGACAAGGCCATCTTCAAAAGCCGCAAAATCCACAACCACCACGAGGACAACGCGGTTCTGAGCTTCGAGCTCGAAGACTCCATTATTGCCGACATCACCACCAACTGGCTCACGCCGTTTAAAAAACGCCGTATTGAGGTCGCCTGTAAAGAGGCCTATTTCGAAGCCGACCTTATCGGTCAGGACCTCACCGAGTTCTCGGGCTTCCACGTCAACAACTCCTACGTGGTACGCGGCTGCCACATTAAAAAAGACGAACCGCTGCTCAAAGAGATTGAAGCGTTCATCAACTACCTCAACACCGGAGACCGCGGCTCGCTTGCGACCATTGAAGACTCCGTTATTACGCTGGAGATTGCTACAGAGCAGTAAGTGCAGAGCTTTTCCAAGCTCGCATTAGTTACATAACCGCAAAAAATACCTTGTTTACATGTAAGGCAAAAATCTTTGCATCAAACCCCTCAATGTGCTTTTTTTGCCTGTCCTCATTTCCCCAGAGTTGGTGGACCTTGTATTTCGTTACAAGTAAGGGAAATTGGAGGTAATGCAGCCTCGTCCCCTTTTCTCGCGACGATTTGTTAGATTTATGCTTTGTTTTCAAGAAACCATTTTTGTACATATGAATCCTGTTGAGGATACCACTGAGAACAAATAATATATAAAAAACCGTCCCTTTCAAAAGTATATTTTAAAGTCCATCTGTTGTGGCCTAAGTGATCTTTAACAGATTTTTTTCTTTCTTCTAGGGAAGATTTAATTGAAACTTTTTTGAGCAATGGGAAATTGAGATTAAACACTTTTTTACTATATTCTTTAGTTGTCATTTTCTCTAAAGTTTCCAATGAAAGTAATTCACAAGCACTTTTAAGGCGTTTTTCTATTTCATTGTTTGTAAAAGGTCTTTTCCTCTCAGACGATGTTTTTTTTGTAATGTTTTCGACAATTTTCACAGAAGTGTTTTGAAAAGTCTCATTTGAAATAGGAATGATCTTCTTTTCTTTTTTGTCCATATGAGTTATTTGAGTATCATACTTTGTATGGCAGGTTCTACATAAAATTAAGATTGTTTCTTCAATTTTTTGGTGTTCTTCTTTAAACTTGTTTTCAAAATTCTTTAAATCAATTGTAACCATTTCATTGTGAGTATATTCTTTCAAAATCGTATCTATTAATTCTCCCCGTTCCCGTCCATGTTTATGCGCAGATTCTAAATTCGTGGTGCTACCGCAATGCTCACACTTTCCGATCGACTTTTTATAATGTCTAGTAATTTGCTGTACAAGATTTCTTAACATCGGACCGATATAACGCTTAAACTCTTCACGTGTACCAATAAATGAGGCCATCATATTCCTTTTCATTCTAACTATTTATTGATCCCCACAATATGCCCTTTACCCGGAAATCCACCAGATAATCGGACACTCTTAATGTCCTGATATTAAAAATCTGCACTCAAAATTTCATAAAATGACATATTTTCATAGATTTTACGCTCTTTTTCTTGAAAGTACCTCCATTTTTATGTCCTGTGTATTGAATAAAAGTGACAAGCAGAAAAACATTACATGTAACACCCGCTTATGGCTATAATACCACCATGCAAACGACGACCGACACGCCTTCCGACACCCGCACGAAGCTCCTTGATGCCGCCTTTGCGGAACTTTACATGTACGGCTATCACGGTATGGCTACGGCGGCGGTGCTCAAGCGTGCCGGGGTTCCCAAGGGGAGCATGTATCACTTCTTCGAGTCGAAAAAAGCGCTCGCCCTCGCCGTTGTCAACGAGCGCATTTTTCCGCGTATGAACGCTTTTTACGACTTTCAGGCGCAGGAGCGTGAAACGCCGCTCGAGAGTCTGGGGCGCATCTTTTCAAAAATGAGCGAGCATGAGATGCTCATTGCCAACGGCTGCCCGATGCACCGGCTCATGGTCGAGATGGCTCCGCTCGATGCGGAGTTTGAACGCCTGCTCAGCGCACAGTACGGCGTGTTTGTCTCCCGCCTCTCCGCCCTCTTTCAAAACGCCATAAACACCGGAGAGCTTCGCAGTTTCGACACCGACGCGATGGCGCGTTTTTTTATTACCTCGACGTGGGGCGAGCTCTCACTCCCTCCCGCGCTCTCTTCATCGGAACGTTTCAAAACCCACACCCGTCTTCTGTTACACACGCTCGACTCCTACCGCTAGACCACTCAGTCTAATTTCAGCAGTACCCTTCTATAATTCCCAATAGACCGATTGGTCTAATCTTGAAAAAGGGCTTCGCATGTTTATCGTTTCACCCAATCCGCTCGAAAAGACCCTGCCGCTTCTGGAGCAGTTTAAAGCAAAGTTCGGCACGCTGCCGCCGCATTTTGAACTGCTCGCAACCATGAATGCCAAACGCTTTGAGATGTTTATTGAAGAGATTATCTATCTGGCAACGCACCCGAACATTGCAGCCAATTTTTTTGCCTTTTTGCGTTTACATGTAGCCACGCGCGAAGGGTTTGAGTACTGCAAAAACTTCAACACGCGGCTTCTGCTGGCAAAGGGGTATTCCAAAGAGAGCATCCGCGCCGCTGCTGGAGATATGCAGCAACTGCCGCTGGATGAACGCCACCGCCTGCTGGCAGATAAAGCGCTCAAGGCGGTATATGAGGCCGATGCCTTCGGTTCGGATGACCTTGAAAGCCTTAAAAATGCCGGCTGGAGCCTTGCCGATGCCTATGACGCTATCGACCATGCCGCCTTTCTTTTCAAAAACGCCCGCATCATCAGGGCGTTTCTCGCCTGAGCACACCGCACGCTTCGGAGGGCACGCTTCCCGAAGCTGATTTTTAAAACTTCTTCCGCTAAAAACGCAAATGGCTGATATGCTTTTATTATAGACACTCTCTTCAAAGGGGAAGCCATGCCAACCCAACCCCTCGACACCGACCCGAACACCGGACTCACCTCCGAAGAAGCGGCAGCGCGTCTGGCAAAATACGGCAGAAACGAGATTATTCAGAAGGAAGAGACGCTCTTTGAACGCATTCTACGGCGCCTCTGGGGGCCGATTCCCTGGATGATAGAGCTGGCCGCCCTGCTTTCCGCTTCCGTACAGAAATGGGAAGATTTCGGCATTATCATGGTGCTGCTGGTTACCAACGTCATCATCGACTTCATGCAGGAATCACGCGCATTGAGCGCACTCAAAATTCTTAAAGAGAAGCTGACGAAAACGGCGCTGGTACTGCGCGACGGCATCTTTTCACCCATCGAAACGGCGCTGCTGGTTCCCGGCGATATCGTCAAACTCAAAATCGGCAACATGGTGCCCGCCGACGTCACGCTGATTCAGGGCGAATACATCATGGTCGATCAATCGGCCCTGACCGGGGAGTCGCTGCCTGTTGACAAAGCCGCGGGCGATGTCGCGTACGCCAACTCCATTGTCAAAAAAGGGGAGATGCTCGCCGTCGTCACCCAGACCGCCAACGCCACCTATTTCGGCAAAACGGTCGCGCTCGTCGCCAAAGCCCAGAAAGAACAGAAAAGCCACTTTCAAAAGGCGATTCTCTCCATTGGAAACTACCTCATCAGCATGAGCGCCGTGCTTATCGTCATTATTGTCATTACCTCGCTTTTCCGGGGTGAAAGCGTCACCTCGATTCTGCAATTTTCGCTGGTGCTGACCATTGCATCGATTCCGGTGGCCCTGCCTGCGGTGCTCTCCGTTACCATGGCCATCGGGGCGATGAACCTTGCACGAAAACAGGCCATCGTCAGCCGTCTCGCCGCAATAGAGGAGCTGGCGGGAATGGATATTCTGTGCAGCGACAAAACCGGAACGCTGACCAAAAACGAAATGAGCATGAGCACCATCGAACCTTTCAACGGCTTTAATGAAACCGAGCTGCTTCAATACGCCCTGCTCTCAAGCAGCCGCGACAACAGCGACCCGCTGGAGCTTCCCATTTTCCGCTACGCCGAACTCAAGGACATTACGGTCGATAAAACCTATCGGCTGAAGACGTTCATTCCGTTTGACCCCGTCATCAAACGCACCGAAGTCATTTACGATGCCGACGGAAACCCCTTCACCGTAACCAAAGGCGCGCCGCAGGTCATTTTGGAGCTGTGCGACTATGACGGAGAGGAAGCCGTGCTCGAACGGGTCGAAGCGCTGGCACGCGAAGGCTACCGCACCCTCGGGGTCGCCATTAAAAAGCATGGTGTGGACCCCTACCGTTTCGTCGGCCTGCTGCCCATGTTCGACCCGCCGCGCGACGATGCGAAAACAACCATCGAAGAGGCCAAGGCACTGGGTGTGGATGTCAAAATGGTCACAGGCGACAACCTCGCCATTGCCCGACAGATAGCATCACTGCTGGCTATCGGCGAAAATATTCTCGACAACAGGGAGCTTAAGGGAAACCGACAAAAAGAGCTGGTGCAGATTACCGGCATCATCACCTCCGCGCTTTACAGGAAATTTTCCGATGCCGATGACGAGAGCGTCAAACGCTTTGCCAAAGAGGTGAGCGAGAGCGTCAGAAAAGCGCTTGAGACGATGCCGATTCCCAAAGGGTACGCCAAACGCCACGAATCCGAAATCATTGACATCATCGAAGATGCCGACGGCTTCGCGCAGGTTTTTCCCGAAGACAAATACTACATTGTGGACAAGCTGCAAAAAGCCGACCATATCGTCGCCATGACCGGAGACGGCGTTAACGACGCGCCCGCACTTAAAAAAGCCGACGTCGGTATTGCCGTCTCCAACGCCACGGACGCCGCGAGGGCCGCTGCCGACCTCATCTTGCTCAGTCCGGGGCTTGGCGTCATTACCAACGCGTTCAAAGAGGCGCGCATGACCTTCGCCAAAATGGAGAGCTACTCGATCTTCCGCATCGCCGAGACGATCCGCATTATTCTCTTTATGACGCTCTCCATTCTGATATTCGACTTCTACCCCATCACCGCCATTATGATCATCATGCTGGCCCTGCTCAACGACCTGCCCATTCTCACCATCGCCTTTGACAACACCAGAGTCTCGCCCGTTCCCATACGCTGGAACATGAAAGAGATTCTCACGCTTGCGACGGTACTGGGGCTGCTGGGCGTAACCTCGTCGTTTCTGCTCTTTTACCTGCTCGAATCATGGCAGGTGCCGCGCGACATGATTCAGGCCATCATCTTTTTAAAACTCGACGTAGCCGGGCATTTGACCATCTACCTCGCCCGCACCGGAGACAAACCCTTCTGGCACAAGCCCTACCCGTCGCTCACGCTTTTTCTGACAGTTACCGCTACGAGCATTTTGGGAACGCTTATCGCCGTCTATGGCATTTTCATGAGCGCCATCGGCTGGGAATACGCCGCATTTATCTGGCTCTATGCCGCGCTCTGGTTTCTCTTTAACGACTTAATCAAACGGCTCGCCTACAGGGTGATCCGCACCCGAATTACACGCGAGAGCGTTTCGGCCGCCTAGCTCAAAGCACTCAGCGTGCGATATTCGTGCAGGGCGTAGTCGTCGGTCATGCCGCTGACGTAGTCAGTTACGAGCCGTACGCGGTAGTACCACTCCATCAGGGCGAAATGCTCTGCATCGTCGCACGCAAGCGCCCCGACATCATTCTGGTACGCGGCAATCTGTTTGGAGGAGATGCGCCCTATGAGGCGCGTGGCAATAAAACACGCAATACGCTCGCCGCGCAGCAGTGCGCCAAACGCTTCGGCATCCAGTTCGAGCAGCGGTTTGTAGATATCCAGCAGGCCGTTAATGATGCTGTAGCCCTGAAGTTCGAGCTTCTGCACCTCTTTGTGGCTGTAAATATAGCGTGCCGAGAGCGTCTCTAAAATCTTGACCGCCTTGTGGTACTTGCTGTGGGTGTCAAAATCAAGCAGCGCGCTGTTGAAACTTCCTTCAAAAATGGCCTCGTGGTTGGAGACGTAAATCTCCGTCACATGCGCTACGAGGTCGCGTACCAGCGTGGCGCGGGTGAGTGTAAAAAACATGTTGAACTGGTAAGGCGCATCATTGTCTTTAGCCAGACGGTAGCGCTTCTCGATCACCTCAAGCAGGTAAACCTCCTCTTCTTTTTCGCAGGCCGAGCGTATCAGCTCATACACCTGATCGAGATTCAATATGCCTTTTTCGACGGCATCTTCAAGGTCTGCGGTGAGGTAGGAGATATCATCGGCCGCCTCCATAATGTAGGTCAGGGGAAAACGGTGCCCCGGCGTTACATGTAAGGCTTCCTGAATCTGCTCAACCATCGCTTTTTCGCTGTAATAATAGCCCGGCTTTTTCATGACGTAGGAGAGCGCGTCGTCTTTGGCGGGTTTGGACTCGAACGCGCCTCGGGTGTATTTGAGCACCGAGAGCATCTGCGTGTAGGAGAGGTTGAGCCGCTGCAGCTTGGAAATGAGGCGGATCGCCTGCGCGTTGCCGTCGTAACTGCAAATATCCTGTGTAAGCAGAGCGCGCAGTTCAAGCAGTTGTGGCGTATTACATGTAAAGCGCTCCATCATCGGCACCGCGTGATCGTGCATCCATTTGTTGATGGTCTGCTCGGCGAAATGGCCAAAAGGCGGATTGCCGATGTCATGCAGCAGGCTGGTCATCTCCGCAGTGGAGACAAAGGCGTTTTCCAGCCCTTCAAGACCGCAGGTGCCATCGAGCCGTGAGAGGATGCTCTTGGCAATAAAACGCGCCGTCTGCGCCACTTCAAGCGAATGGGTCAGCCGCGTACGGATGGAAGCGTTAAGTTCAAGCGCGAAGACCTGCGTGCGTTTTTGAAGCCTGCGAAACGCCGCAGAAGAGAGAATGCGCCCCCGGTCGCTCTCAACCGAATAGTCAAGATCGTCAATAGGGTAAAACGCCCGGTGGGTGGTGAGTTTGGTGGTGTAGTCAATCATTTTCTAACCTTGCACTTTAGAGTCGTCACGGCGCGATGCGCTTTACATGTAATGCACGTCACGCAACACTGTGCCAGCTGTTGGCACCGCTGTTTTTGACATGGTACATGGATTGGTCGGCCTGATGCAGCAGCGTCTCAAGCGTACTCCCGTTTTTTGGAAAGAGCGCCACGCCGATGCTCGCTCCGATGCGGGCACTCCCCGCCGCCGTTTCAATGGGCCGGTTGAGCGCGTCTATAATCTTTTTAGCCACCTGCCCTGCCATGTTCTCTTCGTTAACACCCTGCAGATGCACGATGAATTCATCGCCTCCGAAACGGCAGACACTGTCGCTCCCTGAACGCACCTGCGTGCGGAGTCTGCGGGCGACCTCACTCAAAACTTCATCGCCCGCCGCATGGCCCAGCAGGTCGTTCACAGGTTTGAACTTGTCCAGATCAATCAGCAGCAGCGCAAACGGCTCAGTACTGCTGCTATCAAGCTGCTTGTTTATCCGGCTGATAAAACCTGCGCGGTTGAGCAGACCGGTCAGATAATCGGTCTCGGCCTCCGCTCTGGCCTGCTGTTTCTCTTTTTTCAGCAGCTGGATGCGCTGCGCCAGTGCGAACGAGAAGATAAGCACTTCAATGGTGGTTCCAAACTGAAGCGCATGCTCGGCAATGAGCGAATCGCCCACAACGCCGATG
Source organism: Sulfurimonadaceae bacterium (assembly GCA_050305515.1). Lineage (GTDB taxonomy): Bacteria > Campylobacterota > Campylobacteria > Campylobacterales > Sulfurimonadaceae > JAFGUB01. The sequence goes on along the minus strand of JBNLFL010000031.1, from coordinate 21,521 downwards.
GCGCGCATCAGTGTCAGAATGCCGCCAAAGAGCGGAAAAATCTGTGCCAGCAGAAAAATGCGTGCCGGAGCATACCCCGACCAGACGCTGCGTATCGAAATGGTGATAACGATGGCGATCATAGACAACCCGACAATAAACGCCAACTGGTTGCCCAGCGTATAAAAGCCCGAGAAATCCACTGCCAGCATTACCGCCGCACCGACGATGACCCCCAACAGGCCGCGGTCAAGGTAGGGATGACGCTCTTTTGTCTGTAAAAAGGCACGCACCCAGAGGCTCATAACCGTAAAATGAAATGCCGGAATCAGCACATGCTGATTGTCCGCGAGCCACAGATTGTTGGGCCAGAGGTACTCAAAAGCATGACCGTTAAGTTCAGCACTGACCAGAATAAGCCCCAGCGTGGAGAGCAGGTAATAGCCGTAAAGCCGGTCTCTTAAGACGAGCCACAAAAAGATGTTGTAGATAAACATAGCCGCCATCACGCCGTAACTGATACCCAGCAGCAGGTATTCGTTCTCCTGACGGTGTTCGAACTGCTCCTGCGTCCAGAAGCGGATGGGCACAACGAAGCTGTCCGCGGTCTTCACGCGCAGGTAGATTGTGTTGGTGTCTTGTGTTGAGAGCGTCAGCGGAAAGACAAAAAGGCGGTGGCGTATGGGCCGTTCGGAGAAGACATAATGGTCGCCGGCATACTGTTCTTTATAGCTGCCGTCACGCTGCGGTGCGAAGAGGCGGATATCATCGAGCGAACTGAGCGCCACCTCAAGCAGCCACTGGTGCGACGCATCATTGGGGAGCACCTGCAAACGCAGCCAGACTGTGTCACTCGTAAAACCAAAACTCGCTTTATCGCTCAGGGGTTCATACGTGCCGCGCATGGCCGCCTCAAAATCCAGCGTGCCTTCGGGGTCGTGCAGAACCTCCATATAACCGTCTGCCCAGTGTCCCTGACGCCCGGAGTCGAGGTGCAGTACCCCGGCATCAAGCGTCGTGCATGCGAAAAACAGGAAGATCAGGCCGTAAAAACTAAACAGGCGCAACAACTGCAAAAGGCTTTGCCCTACTGGCCCAGTCCAAATACGTTCGAGAGGGTGTTGATGTAGTTGAAATACCCTACAATGGCTACCGCTTCGATGATCTGGCTTTCGGTAAATCCGAGAGCTACGAGATCCTGAATCTCTTCGCGAAGAATTTTATAGTTATCTTTTTTAGACGCCTTGACACAGAAGTGCAGCAATGCTTTTTCCGCGTCGCTTGAGTGCATCGCATCGATACCCTGAAGAATCTCTTCAATACGCGCTTCGCTGAGTCCCAGCATTTTGGCAATGTTCTTGTGTACGTCCACGCACATTTTGCAGCCGTTCTCCTTGGAGATGAGCAGCGCGATGCTCTCTTTGATGTCGTAAGAGAGTTCGGTCTCTTTAAGCAGATAGCTCTGAATCATGCCATCCGTTGCAAAATAGATATCTTTACGAACTGCCAGAAGTTTGAAGATTTCCCCAAGAGAGCCTGTCTTTTCAAGGATGGGACGGGCGATCTCCTGAATCTCAGGGTCCATCTCTTCGAATTCGGGGAGCGTTACGTGTGCCATACAAAGTTCCTTTACTTAAATATTCAAAAATGACACCGTATCTTACCCAATTGCTTTGAGCAAAGCTTAGTTATTTGCCGCAATTATGATTTTTGGCACTAAAAAAATTTAAGAACATACGCAGTATAGTTGCAGCACCATGAATACGCGCACAGAACCCTTTAAACCCGCCATAGGCCTCAAAAACAAGCACCTTCAAACCCTCTACAGCACCTTTTTCAGAAAGCAGCCGCTACCTGAGAGCACCATAGAAACATTCGAGCTTGCAGACGGAGACTTTGTGGAGTGTTTCTGGCACCGCAAGCCCGAAAAAGATACTAACACCCCCATTGTAATACTCTTTCACGGGCTTGCAGGTTCGTATGAATCGCCCTACATCAAAGGGATGATGCACGCTCTGGGTGCCAAAGGTTTTGCCTCGGTTCTCATGCACTTTCGCGGCTGTTCGGGCAAAGACAACCGCCTGCCGCGCTCGTACCACAGCGGCGATACCGCCGATGCCAAAGCGTGGATAGAGCACCTTGCAGCTCACTATCCGCGCAGCCCGCTTTTTGGCGTGGGCTACTCTTTGGGGGCGAACATGCTTTTGAAACTCATGGGCGAGTGGCGCGACAATGCGCTGCTAAAAGCCGCCGTGGCCGTCTCTGCACCCATGCAGCTTGACATCTGCGCCAACCAGATGGACAAGGGCTTTTCAAAAATCTATCAGGCCCATCTTATGAAAGATCTGAACGCTTCGCTTATGCAAAAATATCGCGCGCATCCTATGGAGTTGCACCTGGGTCTGAGTAAAAATGCGGCACAAAAGCTCAAAACGTTTTGGGAGTTCGACCACGCCTACACCGCGCCCATCCACGGCTTTGCCTCGGCGGCAGACTACTACAAGCGCGCCAGCGCACGGCAGTATCTTAAAGAGATTAAAAAAGAGACGCTCATCATCCACGCGCTTGATGATCCGTTTATGACCCCGGAAGTTTTGCCCAAACAGAGTGACATTGCGCCGCAGGTACATTTGGAAGTGTATCCGCACGGAGGTCATGTGGGATTTATTGGCGGAAGTTTTTTTAAGCCCCGTTACTGGCTGGAAGAGCGCATTGTGGGTTTTTTTAGCTCAGTAATCGCTTCTTACACATAAATATCATCTTGGCAATATCTGGCTGTTTTTTTATATAATGTTTGAATAATATGAGGGAATTTTGTGAAACACTATGTAACTGGTTTTTTATTTACAAAAGATTCTAAACATGATTCCAAATTTACAATGGCTGATTCCTCTAGCACTTGATAAACAAATGGATTTTTCAAATCCAATTTTAATGCAAGAAATTGCTAATGAAAGAGTGAAACCATAACAAAACCAGTAGAGCCAATAAATTAGCCTGCGGGTAATTTATTAGCTTATTTTAAACGTTAACGAAAAGGTACACTAAACATATGAGTGATTTATATACGCAACTGATTACAGTTTTTATAGGCTTTTTTGCAATTATGAATCCTATTGCCAATACCGCAGTCTTTGCCAGTTTAGTAGGTGAAAAAAGTAAAGCAGAACAAAGCAAAATTGCAACTAAGGCACTTCTTATTACTTTTTTTATAATTCTATCTTTTTCGTTTCTTGGAAAAGCTATTTTTCACTTATTTGGGATTACCATTGATGCTCTCAGGGTAACTGGCGGAATTCTAGTATTTATTGTGGGGTATCACATGCTTAATGGGCATGGTTCCAAGCTGCATTCTGCAGAGGGTGACGACGATTCTGACTTAGCAGTATCGCCTTTAGCAGTTCCGCTTCTTGCTGGCCCTGGAACCATTGCAACAGCAATGAACTACTCTGCATCCGGTGGTATGGCGGGAATACTAACCACCGTATTTGTATTTGCAGTTTTATGCATTATTACTTTTATCTGCTTTATTTTTAGTTCAAAGATTTTGTCAGTTGTAGGTAAAAGCGGCCTTAGTATCGTTACTCGGTTGATGGGATTAATTCTTGCTGTTATAGGAACGCAAATGATCATCGTTGGGATCATGACTCTTGTCAGCAAAATGAGCTAACAAGATGCTACACAAAAAACAACAATGAACTTTATCTTGATGAAGCTTTAAGTCGAGATTAAAACCAAATTGTAACGAATTCGCAATCTCATGATAGCTATTGTCTATTATAGTGCCAGCGCGGGAAAAAACACGCATTGTATTAGAAGGAAGCAGTTTTGATAAAGGGCATTCAAAAGGCGAGTTTTTAATTCACTATCAAAGTAGAAATTCTGGAAAATTTGATCAGAATCGTTTTTAATTCACTTTTGTACAATGAGAGCATTTCAAAACTAGAGTTTTTTGCAAAGGCACCGGGCAGATATGTTCAGAGCCACAGTGCTTGGTACCATTGCTGTCAAACTTTTGCCAAAAGGCCCCTACTTCTATTCGGCAGCCAATTTATCCTCAAACTGTTTCATGTATTCGCAAGCTTTAGCTAAATCCGTTGTTGCGTACTGGCCTACATAGGTTGAAATTGTCATATAAGAATTTATTTCATCTCTTGTTATTTTTCCGTCCAATACCAATGCTCGCTGCTTCTGTATGGCAACTCCGTAACGCTCCCAAAGGCTATTGGTATCACAATCGCTGCTGACACTTTGAGGTTGTACGCTAACAGGTTTGGATTCATGATCTTTAGAAGCATATTTTTTCAATAGTTTTTTGTAGCTTTCGCAAATTTTCGGATCAATAGCAGTGTCGCTTTGGATGTTATTGTTTTTTTCATACTCTTGCGCCATAAGGATTCCGATTTTGCTGGACTCTTCAACCATGGCAAGACGTTTATTCTCCAGTTCACTTGTTGAATCACCGGTTTGCTGCATCAATGCAATAGACTCTCGGCTGTACACCTGCATTAGATTATTAAACTCAATCATCAGCTTTTGTCCATCATTATAAGTACATGTATTGGCATAGCCCACATTCAACCCAACAACTGTCAAGAATACCGCAAGTTTTATCACAAAAAACCCCTTTTATTTTTTTTTATTCGTAATCATACTAAACCCGATGCTTAAAATAGCTGATATTCAATGGAATAAAAATATGACAGAACAAAATGGTTTTTACCTTTATGAAACCAGCCCGTAATCCCGAAGTCACGCTTTTATCTTATGTTATGGCCTACTCTTTTTTTAAGGAATACCATGAAGATGAAAAATGTTGGCGTGATTGCCGCGCTCTTTGCCCTGCCCCTGTTAGCCCAGCCCAATGTTAACTCACGAGAGTACAAGCTGATGCTTGATCCTTCGCTTTTTACAGGCTCAAACCCCTCTACTGCCATAACGAACTTTTGGGATACTCTTGAAAACCTGATCGAAACCAATGTGGGACGTTCTGCATCGGGGAGTTTTTCTCTTGATAAATCACGTACGGTACGGTTTTATGATACGCCAGAGAGTTGCGTCTTGAAAAACAGCGGTTTTGTCTTTAGAGAGCGTGTTGAAAACACAAATCGTGAAGTGACTCTAAAATTTCGTTCGCCGGATCGTTATATTTCCGGCTATCAAAATATGAGTGCCAGCAGTTCAGGTGCCGAAACAAAATTTGAAGAAGACATCAGCGCACCCTTTGTTTCAAAATACAGCTATTCAACAACACAGGGCATATCCAGCAGTAAAAATCTGAATAAAATGGATGATCCAGTAGGACTTTACCCTGGATTGGAAGCGTATGGATTTGATGAAGACGAAGCAATTAGCCTTGTGGGCAATCTTGAAATTTCCGAGCGCGTGTACAAGGGAACCGACGTAGATCTTGGAAACAAAAATGGCCTGTTTTCATTGACACTCTGGTACAGAAGCGGCTTTCTTACAACTCCGGTAGTAGCAGAGATATCATTTAAGTATGCAGATAGCAGTGAAGATTACTCAGAAAATGTGGTGACCCGCGCCAAAGCCGTTTTTGAACAGATGCAGTCTATGAGCGCATGGGTTGCAACCGAAGCCATAACAAAAACCGCCTACGTCTACGCCTATAATCCCTCATACTGCCAATAGGCGGTTGGGATTATTCAAAGATACTTGATGAGAGCCTTGTTACATGTAAAACAGGTATTGGCTTCACCATGCCTCTTGAAATTTCAGTTTAATATTTTTACCTGATATCCAGCGAAAGGTCAGTACGTATTTTTGCCAAAGTTGTAAGGAGTGGCTGACCCAGAATGTCGATTAGCAACGTTTTATCATACATTAATGCCGTCTTTCAAAATTCTGCTTTTTAAAGACGGGTTCATGCGCTCACGCAAGCGCACTAAATCTACTTTTGCATGAAACGCATCTTCAAGTTCCTCTTTTAGGTCGTACAGGCGAAAATAATCACTAAGCTCTGTCTCAATAGCCACATCTACATCACTGTTTGTGCTATTTTCACCTCTGGCGTAGGAACCAAACAGCAGTATTTTAGAGAGTTGATATTTTTGTGCCAACACTTCACGATGTGTTTTAAGATAATCAATAATTTCCTGACGTTTCATGGTTATATTCCTCATCTTGAATAGGGTCATTTTGCGTAGATCAATCCGTCAATTAATAAACTTCATCATGCGTACCGATGTCAATTGGGATGATTTGCTCATCTTGAATAATGAAATCAATCAATATTCTGTACTCCATCGTAATCGACACCGAGTAAAGTTCACACAGCCTTCCTTGCAGCTTATGCAGTCTTAAAGAGGGATGATAGGGGTTTAACTCCAAAATCTCCATTGTTTTTGCATACCGCTCCAAAACGTCGGGATGCTTTTTGAGAAATTTTTTGAGCCTTTTTAAATAACTGTCCGTAAAGACAAGTTCATAGCTCATCCATTATCTCTTTAATATGTTCTTTGGCAGTTTGGGTTTTGGCATTGCCCTCTTTTATATCTTGCATGGCTTGCAAATAGGCCAGATCAAGCTCGTTTTTTCTCAGTTCATTGTAGCGCTCCAGCTCAAGCACGACAAACTTGTCTTTGCCTCTTACATTGATAATAAGTTCATCAAATTTTTCCAAAAGCGATGAAAATACCGAAACCCCTTTTGTTTTGACTTCGTTGGCATTTAGTGTCACAATCGTATCCTTAATAGTACTTTTAATCGTATTATAGCATGGGTTTAACGGGTATTACATGTAAAATGGGTATTGAAATAGAATCCGTAAGAGAGCGAATCCTGTTACATGTAAAACAAGTATTGGTATCACCAGAACACCTTTTTCTCATATTCAAGCATTGACGACATCATTTCAACTTGCGTTCATGACCTCTCTTAATTGTTTTAATACCTTTACCATCGCCAAAGTATCCAGTTTACAATACTCTAAAAGTGCTTTTCTCACTTTTTGTTTTTCTTCATCGTCAAGTTTTGATAGTCCGGCAAATGCGTTCATGGCTTCTCCTCCGTTTTGTACACCCTCAAGCTCTTTGTAGGCTTTTTCCATCTCTGGCACGAGCGCAGGGAGGACATACTTGATGGAGTAGCTTCCCTGCATACTCGGCGTGACGTAATGCCTTTGCTGAAACGGTGTCATCAAGTCTCTCATGTTCTCGTTTATACTAAGTAGATGAGCGCCTAACTCTTCATAGCTCGATGCGAGATGTGTTATGACCCCTTTTTCAAAACTCATGTTATATGCCAGTACGGTCGCGTCACTCGGGATCTCTTCGCACAGTCTTTGCGCGAGCAGTTCTCTTTGGTCTAAGCCCTCTTGTGCCAAAAACTCACGATGCTCTAACGACCCGTCGCTATGCTCTACATGTAAAGAGTACTGAAACGGTATCTGCATAAACGGACGAATGCCTTTGAACTGTGGAACCGCCTGCTGAAAGGTCTCAAAATCAAGATGGTAGATAGGGTAGGAGAGAGTCTCTAAAAATGCTTTTATCGCTTCTTGGTCTATGTGCGTCTCTTTGGACTTGTAGTTTTCTACAGCCTGTTTTTGGTTTGCCGTCATGGCAAAACCCTCTGGAATGTCATCTATGTTTACTATTCCCTGCTCATAGAGTTCTATCTGCTTTTTGCTTCCGAGATTAAAGATGTTGAAAATGGAAAAATCAGGAATCCCTCTTTGAACTTTCCAACAGTAAGCTTTAGCATCACATTCATACGGGTCTTTACACTGTTTGCCTATCTCTATGTCCGGTTCGTTTACTCTGTCACTCAGGTAGTCCTCAAACTCTTCGAGAATGCGGGGTATGTCATCCTGCAAAGCCACGACCTCTTCCGTGACATCGACGATGCTGAAAAGTCCTTCAAGGTCGAGTTCATCCCCTCGGACATAGGTTTTGTCAATGTGGATGACATTTGCACTTTTGATGCAAAATCCAAGACTGGCTAAGACATAGTACTGTATGGACACGTCATGGAGGTAGATATCTTTCACCGATGTAGAACTTTTGACCTCGTAGATCTCCACGCCCTCAGGCGTTACATGTAAGATGTCCACCATCACTAAAATGCCCTCAAAGTTAAATGTAGCCTCAAAGATGTTTGGCACTCCCTCATCAAGCCACTGTGCAGTCGTAGAGATCATCTCGTCATAGTTTTTTGAAAACGGCACTTCTCTGCCATCTGCAAAAAGCTCGCAAGCCAAGTCTCCCACGAGATTCCCAGTTTCAAATACAGCCTGAGCCGCCGCATCAGGCGGTGTCAGCACATCCGGTTTATATTTTTTCAGCCAGAGAGACTTTGGACATTGGATACCGCGGGTGTAGAGGGATTTTGATAGGGTCACTTTACATTATCCATGTTGGAGAGTTCCATCTGTTTCTTTTTTAGTATTAAACTCAAATTCACCTAGAGTTATTTTTGCCATTTTTACACCATTTATATAATTTAATTTTTCTTATTTAAATTTAGTTTTTAAACCATTAACCAATAAACTTTTCTTTAAAATTAATTTGCATAGTTGGTAAACCAAATTTCTCAAATTTATATCGCATATATGCTGACATCATTTGCTCATGAGTAGACATAAATATTTGTCTATCGGCGAATTCATTTCTTAATAAATTTATAAATCCTGCTATATTTAGCTCATCTAGTGTTTGAATGGGATCATCTATAAATAGCAAATTACTTTTTGAATACCTTTTATTCAATGCAAGTGTGAAAGAAATTACTAATGAGGCAAGCTGCCCTGAACTCATAGAAAAAATGGCATCATACTTATCATAATTAGCGACTTGGCTATCTACTGTTACACTTTCTATAAATCTTATACCAATGTTATCAGCTTTGATAAACAGCCCTAAACCATTTTGATAATCTTGCATAATTCTTCCAGAATAAATATGAAATAAAATTTCAATATCTTTTATTAATTTCTCTTGATATGATTTTAGCTCTTCTTTATAAATTTTAATAACTTTAGATAATTTTTTATTTATTTTGAATGCTTTATCATATTTTTCTTTTTTTGTATTATATTCATTGTCCAGTCTTAAGATTTCAGTATTTTGATACAAACTATACTTCCATTGAATATATTTTTTCTTTTGAATTAGTTGCTCTTTTTGTAGTAGTTTTTCTTTATCTTCATCAAAATATCTAACAAAATAATCTGAAAAATAGTCTTTTATATTTTCTGAATTTAAATCTTTTTTCATCGTATTTATAGTTTCTCTTAATTGATTAATTTTTTCATCTAAATTTTCTATACTTTTAACTTTATCATTATAATAACTACTTAAATCTATACCTAATGTTTCAAAGTTGACTTTAAGACTTGTTATATTTTCTTCTTTCTTTTTAACCTCTTGTAATTGATTGATAAACTTTTCATCAACTTTATTTTCTTTTAAAAACTCATTTATTGCAATACCTATCTGTTGTATAAACTTTTCATCAAATTCTTTTAAAAGAAAGTTTAATTCACCTCCAGTACTATCTATTAACTCCGCTAATAGTTTTGATTGCTTATCAAAACTATCTAATAAATCTTGTTTTTCTTTCCACTCATATCCACATAATGGACAAGAAGTGTTATCATTATTTTCAAGATATTGCTTATATTTATTAATCAAACTTTCTCTTGATTCTTTTATATTATTTAAAAGTTTTTCTAATTTGTTTGATGTATCTATTTTTGTTTTTATAAGGTTTATTTGTTCTTTATAGTCATCTATATCTATAAAGGTTTTTAAAAATTCTTCAATATTTTTTGATATATCTATTTGTTTCTCTTGAAATGCATTTAGTATACCTTTCTCAAGATTTTTTATATATTCTTGAAGTTGATTATAAATATTTAACTGATGTTTTAAGTTATCACTTTCGTCTAAAAATGGATAAAAAGTTAATAAGTTTTTAATATTTACATCATTCGTAAGTAGTTGAGTAAGTCTGTTGTTGAAAATTTTGTTTTCAAAGTCCTTAAAATTTTCGATAAAGAAAAGTAATTTAGTTAATTCCCCATCTTCTCCTAACCAGGATGAGTAAGTGTTTGACGTAAAATTAAAATCTTCTTTGTCCCATAAAATATTTTTATCTGAAAATAATTGACTATATTCAGATTCTTCAATATCAGTCAATAGGTGAGATATATGTTCATTTTTAAGTCTTAATACATCTTCATACGCTGTTTTTGCATTAGCATTGCTCGCTTCATTCAATTTTCTTTTGATTACTTCAAATTTTTTTATTTGATGAGTTATCACCTCTGTATTAAATAAATGTGAAATACTAGCTTCTCTAGTTTTATCTTTTTGTTTTAACAAATATGTATTGTCTTCTTGTTCAATATAATTTAAAAAACTAAAGTTTTTATTAAAATCAATCCCTAGTAAATCGTTAAAAAAAGTACCACTGTTTAGAATTTCTGTATATTCATTAGATTCATAACTGCTTAATTGGAATAGTGGTAAAGAAAAGTTTTGAAAATCAATATGATTTTCAAGAGTTTCGCAGTTCTCTTTCCTCATCAAATAATATGTATTATCATTGATTTGAAGTTCTACCTTTATAAACATTGTTTCATCAGATCGAGCTGTATTACAAAGAATAGGATTATCGTTTATCTGTTGTCTACCATCTATAATACTAGCTAATGAGCTATATCTTCTTAATTTTCCAGTAAATAATATTTCTATGGCGTCATAAAAAGATGTTTTTCCAAAACCATTAGGACCATCAAGAACTGTTAAAAAAGGATGGTCGAAATTGATTGTTTCTAAATTTTTGAATAATTTAAAATTCTTTATTGAAATTTTCTTAATTTTAATTCCCATTTAAATTTCCTTCTGCAGCATCAAATAAGTCATCAATAAACTCAGAAACATCTTTGTCTACTATTTCATCTAGTGTTAAATTTTCATACTGCTCAAACACTTGATTGTTTAAATCATGTAAAGTGTGATCATTGTTAAGTGATAGCTTACTAATAATAGATTGCTGCAAAGATTCAATATCGGAACTTGTATCAATATCAACTTTTATAAAAGGCAGTTTAATTATTATCCTATAAAACAGTTCCCTCCAGCTACCTTGTAAAGGATTGTTTTTATATTGTTTAAACGTTTCTTCATTTGTAATATGAGAAATGAAAAATTCATTAATTTCTATATTTTCTATTTCATCTTTTAAACTTTCTAGCTCAGAAGGAGAAAAATACAGAATATGTTTTTTAAAATAATATGGATTTTCTTCTATAGGCATGATTTGTTTCTTCATCTCTAATAGATCTAATTCACCACCTGTATTCCATATAACTAGTAAGGAAGCATTTTTGTCCAGTTCATTAGAACTTTGTTTTGTTTTGCATTCATGAAGTATGTCCACTTGTCGAGAAACTATGGAGTTTAAATCATTTTCTTCAATAACAATCCAAAAATCTTTTTGCATCGAATTATTCGGTTTAGAAAAAAGTTTACCGTTACCTAAGTTTATTTTTTCATAGCCATAAATATCAAATAAATTACCTATAACATTAAGCATTCAAGTCTCCTTTTATATCATCAATACTCACTAGTGAGATTTCATTCCATTTCATAATATGTTTATAATCTTCATCATCATTTTGATATTTATTTCTAACAATGTGAGATGCAGTCATTGATTCTAATTTAATAGAATCTGTAATTAAATTTTGATTTTCAAAGAGTAAATCCAAGTCTGTACTTAAAGCATTATTTATTATTTGATCACATATTTTTTCTGCATTACGCTGGTGTCCTGTTATACAAGTTGGCGAATAAGATTTATTATCTTTTTTCCATTGTAATAAGCATTCATGGAGATATAAAGGATTTGTTTCAATTTGATGTAAGATATATAAAAACACATCCTTTATTTCTGATTGTTGCGGAGAATTATCTTTATAAGCACTAAGGGCTTCAAATTTAAAAGTTCTATGAGGTATGATGTTCTTAATAAATTTAATTAAGTTTTTCGCTTGCAAAGATTCAAAAAACAATAGGAAATTATTCATACGTTTAAGTTCTTCATCTACAAGTTCATTCTCAATACAGTATTCCTGATAATATCTGCATATGTCGTTTTTAATTTGGTATAAATAGTAATCGTCACCTAAACCAATCTGGCTTAAATCTGTGTCCAAGATACTAATAAAATATTGAAATGGAATTTGTTGTCGATACGCAGCATCTTCTTCATTTAAAAGATTTAAATGAATGATTCTATGTATTTCAAAAAGTTTCTTAGTTATCAGATTATCCAGATACTTTCTAACTACGCTTGCATAATCTTTATTATCTCTACCTTGTGGTTGAGTATTAATTATTAATTCTTCTATCTTATTATCTATTTGATTTACCTCACAATAAGGAGTCACGTCATAAGTATAGATTGTGATTGGGTTAAACTCTGTTTCAATATCAGTAAGCTCTTTATCCGAGATAGGCTGTGCAAGATGAAAGTACAGTTGAGTGCAATGTATAGTATTTCCAGCATCTTGTAATTTTTTAAAATCTTCTGCATAGCTAGAAAAGTAAGTACTTTTTTTTGCTTTTACCTGATGTAATGAGATAGGCAACCCAGTCTCGTTTAAAATAGCAAAATCATCTAAGCTATCAAGTTGTAAAGTATAATTAGTTTTATCCCGTTCTTGTAGAACATGGTATATAGCAACTTTTCCTTGATAAACAAAACCACTCCAACTACTGATTGCAGTATTCAAAAGTTTTTTGTATTTCCTTAACCATTTAGTATGGTCATCTGTTAAAATAGAGTTTTGTTTATAACCTCTAGGTCTTTGGCTTTTAAAGTTCATTTACAACTCCACAACCCGTTCAAACATCTCTTTTATCTCCGTTTCGTGGGAGATGAGAAATATCTGTCTGTATTGCTCTTTGATGGTGTGGAAAACTTCTAGTATCTCCATCCTTCTGTTCTCGTTCTGACTTCCAAACACCTCGTCAAATGCTAAGAACTCCACACTTGAAGCGCCGTTTATCTCTGTGAGGGTCTTTGATATGGCGATGCGTAAAACGAAGTTTGCTAGGTCTACCTCTCCGCCTGAGAAGCGCTCTATAGGGTACTTCTTGCCCTCGTAGTATATGAAGAAGTCAAATTCGTTGTTTAACTCGGTTCTTGCGATAAGCATTTTTTGTTTAAGCGTATTTTCGTTTTCTGTTTTTCATTGTCCTACCCTTCACAATTCAAAACATATAAGATTAAATATATGCAATTTGATTATATCAATAAAAGCCAAAAGTTGTTAACAAAACGTTAAAAAACTTTCATTTTATGTTTACATGTAATACTAGTTGCAGATGTCGCTTGAGAGGGTAAAGGTGCAAGGAAAGAGTTGTTTTGGCATCCAGCGGTTATAGTCCATTTCTGTCGTGCAGCTGGTATCTTCAAAGAGTGCGTCGACATGTAGATGCCAAAACCATGCTGGTGATGAAAAAAAACATATATTTTTTCATTTGATTCTCTTTCGTACAACACATTGAATATGGCATATGCCTCTTCCAGATACCCAAAATAATCAAACAATGTCTCTTTACCCAGTTTGAGCCCATTGGATTTAAAGTCATTATAGAGCTTGGTAATGTTAACAGATGTTGCCATATTTACAAAGATGTATTTGATGAGATGTTTTAAAAGCACGTATTGGTTATGCCGTAGCGTTCTATGAGATCTTTATAGACAATCAGATTGATGTAATCGCTAAGAATTCTTTTTTGCATTTATTTATACTAATTGTAAAGTACAAAAATTATAGTATTGATACTTTCAAGAAATTACAAAAATGATCTTACAACTCCACCACCCGCTCAAACATCTCTTTAATCTCCGTTTCATGGCTTATTAAAAAGATCTGCCGGTACGACTCGCTGATGGTGTGAAACGCCTCCATAATCTGGATGCGGCGCTCTTCATCCTGTGAGCCGAATACCTCGTCAAACGCCAGAAAGCCGATGTTTCCGCCGCCACTGAGTTCGCCCAGTGTTTTGGAAATGGCAATGCGCAGCACCAGATTGGCCAGGTCGATTTCGCCGCCGCTGAAGCGCTCTATGGGGTAGCGTTCATTGTTGTCGTAGATGAAAAAATCAAACTCGGGGCTTACTTCGATGTGCTGGTATTTGCCGCGGGTAATCCGCACGAACATCTCGCTTGCCACCTCGCCGATACGCGGCGCCACGCGGGCGTTGATGTGGGTTTTAAACTCCGCCATAACGGCTTTGAGCTTTTCATAGTCGTTGCGTTCGTTCATCTTTTGCTGCAGGGCTTCGCGCGCGCTTGCGTCACGCGAGAGCTCTTTGTCGATGGCTTCAAGGTCGCGCGTGAGGTTGTTTAGAGCAAGCGTCTCGTTTTGAATCAGGGTGTTATGCGCCTCTTTGGCTTTTTCATCGGCACTGCTCTGCTCGATGGCCTTTACATGTAAGGCATCATCATAGGTGTCGGAGAGCAATTCCTTTTGCGCCGCTTCGAGGGCGGCTCTGGTAGTTGCCATCTCGTTTTTGAGCCGCTCTTGTGCTTCGGTTTTGGCGGGAATGGTGGCAATAAGCGCTTCAAGACCCAGCAGCGCATCGAGCTGCGGTTTGAGCTGTTGCAGGCTGCTTTTAAGCGCATTATGGGCGTTTTCATCATAGGCAACGCTGCCCAGTTCCGCAAGGGCGGCCTTGTTGGCGAGGCCGCGTTTTTCAACCTCTTCAAAACGTTTCTGGGCGGCGGCAAGGTCATGCTCTTTGCTTTGCAGCAGCGCGAGCGTTTTATCGCTTGCAAGCAGCGCCTCCTGCGCCTCTTTGTGCGCTTGCGAACGCGTTGCGAGTTCCTGCGTCAGCGCGCCGAGTTCCGCTTCAAGCGCCTCGATCTGCCTGGCGTACACGTTGGCTATTTCGCCATGCAGGCTCTCAAGTACCGTGTCGTACTGCTCTAAAAGCGGGCGCGTACAGACCGGACACGCCGACTCGCGCCCGAGCTCGGTGATGTTCTGCACCTTCTGCTCCACATCGGCGATTTTGGAGCGGTTGGCGGTGATGTTGCCTTTACATATAACGATCTTCTGCTCGCTCTCATCCAGCGTTTTTCTGGCGGCTTCGAGGGCGTTTTGCTGTGCTATGAGCTGCGCTTTAAGCTCCGCCATCGGCGCGATCTCGCGGCTGAGACGCGCCACCTCCTCTTTACGCGAGGAAAACTCCAGCCGCAACTGCGTCTGTTCGCGCTCAAGCCCCTCTTTTTTCAGGTGCACGGCTTTAAGGGCTTCGAGCGCGGCGATGCTTTTTTCAAGCTCCGCAAACTGCGCTTTGAGCGGCAGCGACGCTTCGTACGCTTTGGCCTTGGCCTGTAACGCGCGAAGCTCCTCATCGAGCGCGTGAAGCTGTTTGTCCTGTGCCTCAAGACTCAGAGCGAGCTGCTGCTGCGTCTGCATTTTTTTGGCGCGCGCCTCTTTGGCGTTTTGCTGTGCGCTGAGAGCGGCTTTGGAAGCTTCATACGCTTTTTGAAGATTTTGCGACGTTACATGTAACGCTTTGAGCGCTTCGTTTTTGGCCTCAAGCGCATGCGTTTTTTGCACTTTTTCCTGTTGCAGTGCGGCCAGTGCCTCAGCCTCAAGCAGATAGGCGCTGCCTGCTTTGATGTCGCGGCCCAGTTCGGTGAGCTGTTCGCGGATCATCTTCTCGATGGCGTCAATCTTCTCAAGCCCCAGCAGCCGGCGCATCATGGTTTTACGCTCGTCGTTTTTCATGGAGCTCAGCGCCGTAAGCTCCTTTTGCGAGGCGAACACCGTGTGCAAAAACGCCTCTTTGCCCATGCCCAGCAGCTTCACGATGGCCGCCGTAACCTCTTTGGCGCCGGTTGCGACGCCCTCGCCGTTTTCATGCAGCGCGGCGTAAGCGGTGAGTGCCCTGCCCCGGAACTCTCTGGTGACGCGGTAGCTTTTGTCTTCAATTGAAAACTCAAGCACCACTTTGAGATTCCCCGCACTGTTTGAGGTTTTAAGCAGCTCTTTTTTTCCCTGAGACTCGCCGTATAGCGCAAAGAAGACCGCCTCGAAAATGGTGGATTTGCCGCTGCCGTTACGCCCCAAAATGCCGCACAGACCGCTTTCAAAATCCATCTCGAAGCGCTCATAGCGTTTGAAGTTCTCAAGGCTGATGCGTTCAAGAATCACGCGTCACCTCGTCATACGCTCCAAAAAGCGTCTCTACCTTTACATGTAAGCGTTCAAACTCCGCCTCGTCACGGCTCTGCTCTTTTAAAAACCCCTCAAAATACTCCTGCAGCGACGTGGCATTTACCTCCTCATACGCTGTGCCGCCCTCACGCGCACTGAAGCGGCGCTGGATGGTTACATGTAAGGCTTCGGGAAAGAAGGCTTCAATGTCGCTGTTGGCAATGTCAATGGACTGCGTGACGCTCAGATTCTCAAGGCTTACATGTAAAAGCGCGCCGGAAGTATCGGGTTCAAACGCCTCAAGCTGCGCGGCAATGTCATTACGGGCATCAACTACAATGCGGTAACTCGGACGAATGGCAATGGGTTCGAAGCTTACATGTAAAGATTCCCCAAGCGTAATCAGCGCATACCCCTTGTCATTACGCCCGTCGCTGCCGCTCGTGCGCTCGGTCGAACCGGCATAATAAACGTTGGGGTGCTTGCCCACCTTTCCAAACCCGTGCCAGTGCCCCAGCGCCACGTAATCCATCTGCGAAAACAGCGCCTCTTTCTCTTTGGGGTAAACCCGCTCGCCGTACTCTTCCATAAGGTAGTGCGCCCCAACGGAGCAGTGCAGCATGAGCACGTTGCGTTTGCTCTCGTCCACAACAACCTCGTCAATGGCCGCAATAAACGCCGCATCGTCGTGAATGTGGGGAATGGCATGAAACACCACGTCGTCAAATACCACGCGCTCGTACGCCTCTTCAAACACGGGAAACACATAATCAAGCGTTCCCAGTGCCGCCAAAATGGGCGACGCGGCTTTGGTGCGCGGCGTGGAGTGGTTTCCGGCGATAATGACGGTGTTGATCTTCGCAGCGCTCAGACGCTTGAGCTGCGTGAGCGCAAAACTGATGGCGCGGTTACTCGGATGCGGACGGTGAAACAGATCGCCCGTGTGAATGACGTAATCGGGTTTACATGTAAGCGCCGCGTCAATCACCTGCGCAAACGC
Organism: Sulfurimonadaceae bacterium; assembly: GCA_050305515.1. Classification (GTDB taxonomy): domain Bacteria; phylum Campylobacterota; class Campylobacteria; order Campylobacterales; family Sulfurimonadaceae; genus JAFGUB01. Next base: position 4,335 of record JBNLFL010000031.1, on the reverse strand, counting down.
ATCGTAAAAATCGGCCTCGCGCCGGTTGATGCCTGCGTCGTTTAAAAGATCGAGATCATTAAAGCCCAGATGGGTGTCGGAGAGGTGGAGGAGTTTCAAAATAAAGCCTCATAAGCCGGGAGATATAAAGCAAAGAGTATACCCCATCACGCTTTAGGAGAGCAGAAAATGGTGTTACAGCAAAGGGGCTACGTTTGAAAGACTCTTTTGGCGGTATGCCCTGCGTGGCAAATATTCATGCCAGTTTTCATGGGCACACGGAGTGTTTACGGCATAAACAATTCCCGGTTTTTTTCCAAACCTGTAATCAAAATAAATCTGGTCTCCGCATGATATCTTTTGATCGAGTGTCATCTTTTTAGGGAAATTAAGCGTGCATTCGTTTTCCCGCAATACGTTCTCCCTGTAGAGATAAATCGTGCTCGAAAGCTGAAGCTGCATCATTGCATCGATATCGGATGTGACCCGATACGATTTAGTAACAACGATATTCTCCTTAGTGATCTTTTTTTTCGTATCGACATCAAGCACATGACATAAGTATTTTAAATATTTTATTTTTGAAACCGAACGCTCTTTCATGATCTTTTTATAATATGCGGCTTCAAACCCCACGAGCACACGTTGCGGAATGAATATCCCTTTTTCATGCAGCTGCGGGAGAAGATTCAGTGTCGTGGCAATCTGCGCTTCATCATCAAATGGGGCTTTCATGCTTTCGGTGACTACCAGATGAAACGCACGTGTAGCTTTATAAACTGCTGCATCTTCCTGAATATATGCGTCAACAAACGTATTCAGGCCCAGCGTGTCTATAATATTCCCGACGAAATCCAGAGAGGTGCGCTGGATATCCAGAAAACTTACCCCCAGTTTGTTGGGGTCAAAACGATGCAACAGTGGAACAATCAGTGCTCCGTAGAGGCTGCAACCTGTATAAAGCAGATGTACTTTTTTTCCTTCAAAGCGCCTCAAAAGATCATGAAGTGCTTCATCAACGGCTCTTAAATATTTAACGATTCCTAGATATTTATCCGTATAAATGGATGAATCAGAATCCATCCGTTCTGACGCTTGAGCGTCAGAATATTTTTTGCCTGCAACAGAGAAATGATTTTCAAAAAAAGTTGACAGATTTTTCACGCCGTCTAAAAGTTGAAGCTGAGATGAATTATTATCAAGCAGGATGTCAACTATCATTTTTAGCTCTTGCACGCGCATCATGTGACGATCATCCATATCATCCTCTCTTTAAAATTATTTACAACATTTATAAATCTAAATTGCGTATAAATCGTATCTAAATAATATTAATGTGAAAATAATATTTATTAACCATTTGGTTACAAGGCACTGCAATACAATATGACGTTAGTATGTACAAATGAACCGTCTGAATGAAAATTTCTTTTTGATGCATTCAACAATTTCGATCATCTCTATTTAGAGACTGCCGAATTTGAATTTTCGCTGCTTCCTTCATCCGCTTCAGGTTCGGAGAGAATGGTTTTCATCACATCCCAGTCATGGAAATAGAGATCATGACTCGCCCCGACAATCATACTGAGCAGTGGAACCGTAGAGGTGATGCGAAAAGGGTGATAATGCGGTGACGGTCCACTTAACGATGCACCGCTGCACAACCAGTCCTGATCCGAATAAAAGTCGAACCATGCTCCGACTTTTGACTCATTGAGCAACTGCCGGGCCGCTTTTTTCAAACGCGGTGAATTCGCACCAAGCAGCCGCAGCGAGCCGCCAAACGTTATCAATCGCAGAGGCTGAGCAGTATTGGACTGCTCCAATGCGAGTGCTTCTACGGTAACAATAGTGCCAAAACTGTGCGCTACTATCGAAATATGTTCATACGTTTCAAAAAGCTTCTCAAATTTGAAAGATTGCCGAACCCGTCCCGTGACCTCATGGAACAGACCGTTCATATTTTGCAGATAATGCTTTGTGGCATACGTAATGTTTAAAATGGTATTTACCGGAAAAACGGTCGTCATTGCCGTCAAAACAAACCATGAATTGACACCCAGCAGATAGTCTGTGACCTTCTGGGGAATCCACCCTTTCCACTCGTTGGATAGCAGCTCTACGGCCATGCCCAAAGTACTGAGATACCACAACAGAACCAGAGCTACCGTCACCAGCAGATTCACAAAAAAGTACTTGTTCCGGCCCGCAACTTTCCAGACAGAGAGCGAACCGAACCAGAAGAGAATCATTGCCAGCCCGTCCAGCGCTTTATTCCAGACCGTTTTATCACTTAAACGCGGCATGAGGTCAACCCAGTAAACCTCTTTAAAGTCGATTGTCCGCTCATTCTGCGTCAACCGGAGTGTCTGCATTTTTGATCCGTCTTCACACAATCCCACGTCCATCGCCTCGTACGCAATGGCATTATGATCGCAATACGACTTCACGTTTTCCACCAGTTTTTGCAATCGCACGCCCCGTGTCGTGGCATGAAACCCCGGAACGAAAAGTACCAGTTCTTTACTCATGGCTCTATGCTCCTTCATCGGCTTTAAGATTTTGATGTTTTGTCATCAAATTTATTCTTTTGGGATACTGCGCATTGCGGCCTTTAATGATTACATGTAAAGGGTAAACCTCGCCCTCAAGCGCCGTTTCCACCTCTTTACATGTAATGCACGAAAGTGAACGCTCCTGCGGCCTTTCTTTAAAGCGTAGGTACTTTTCAAATGCCTTTAATGGCATGTCGTTTTTTTTCTCTTCCGCCATATCAGAGTTGCCATCCGAGCATGAAACTTATCCCTTATTTTGAATAATGACCGAGCGACGGTGTTCATCTTCCGGAAACACCCTTCCCTGCATCAGCGTTTCAAAAATGTGTTCAAATACCTTTCCCGGTCTGCCGGATGCATCTGAACGGAAATAGCTGTGCCCTTTGGGAAAATCATACAAGGTGTTAACATCGTCACAATCAACGCTATAGACATTTTTAGGTGTTTTGTCCATATCCTCCGGACCGGTGTGTCCAAGGCGCCGGGATGTAATACGGTTTTTAAGATTGGCCGCTTTGCTCGAACGCAAAGCCAGATCATCCGAAGCGTGATAGACAATGACATTGCGCGACGCATGACAGATCAGCGATCCGGATTCACCATGATGGAGTGATTCGTTCACTACGTCTGCTGCCACCATATAGGTGTTGCGAAAAAGCAACGGCACGCCCTGTGCCAGATCATAGCGATCCCATGCCTTGAGTGTTTCGCGTAATACGCGGTTTCCCATGGAGTGGGCAAGAATGTTAATGCGCTTGAGACAGGGATCAATTTTAGGATTATAAGTCTCTGAATTACGCCAGGCGTTGAATTTTTCCAGAACCCGTGCGAAAGCGTAACCGCTGTGATCCGCCGCTTTCTGATCATCCCAGTAGTCTTTGATGATTCCCTTGTCATTGTCGCACGGCCAGATCAGCGGTACGACCAGCACTTCACCATGAGCAGAGATGTCGCAAAGTCCCTGAAACTCTCTTACCGCTTTAAACACATCGTCAGGAAGATTCGAAAAACCGTGAATGTAAACCAGAATCTGCCTGACATTCACCGCTTTAAGACGTTTGAGAAACTCAAGACTGCCGACTTCGGTATTGGAACCGTCCGCATGATGCTCGCAAAAATAGACAGAATTGCATGAACTGTTATTGTCGAGATCAAAATCAAAAGCACGCCCATTTCTGGTTTTCTGACTCTGCTTTGGAACACGATTGGTAATAAACAGCATTTTCTCTCCTTTATTAACACTATTAAGCACATTATGTCATATTTTGCTTTTCATTAACAATATATTTACCTAAAAAGGTATGTTGCCAGTGGATATCACGGAGATTTTTTATAGAGAGAAAGAGGTGATTCAGCCTCTGACAAACCTCTTTAGCCAAAACGGCTTGAGGCTCGTACGGTGCTGTTAATGAGAAATGCGCAAGGTCTTCATTGCGCTTACAAGATCTTTTTCGAAATACCTTTATGGCATCAACGCAAACGGAGTCAGATCTTCATACCCCTTGAACGCATTCAAATCTTTTTTGGCCTGCTGCATTTCCGGCGTGTTTTCCATCTGCTCCATGGTGTCGGCGCTCTGTTTCTGGTAGGAGCCGATATCATCAAAACTTTTTTGCAGTTCCGCCATCACCAGTGGCATCTGCTCTTTGAACTGCGCTGCTTTTTTACGGTCTTTTTCCAGACGCTCCTGCGCTGCGGGAATACGGGTGGATGGTTTTTTCTGATCGTCGTCATACTTCGCAAGCTGCGTCCGGGCACGCTCAAGCTGCTGCTGTTTGCTCTCGCGGCTCTTGTCGTTTTT
>JBNLFL010000030.1:0-62998 GCA_050305515.1 Sulfurimonadaceae bacterium | reverse complement strand
ATGCGTCATTAACGTATATTTCAAAATATTCACTCTGTTCCAACTTTCCATTAAACCTGCACTCTTCATATCTGTTTTGATTATTGAAAGTACATGTGATACTTGAAACAGCGCTACATTCATCAGCATCACAAGCCACTCGCCCCTCATTCATTGACAATGAACCGTAACTCGGTAGTTTGGATTCAATGTCAATCTCTAAATCCCTACCGTCAAGATGACTGTTTTTGAGTTCCAAGAAGTAATTATTGTAATCAAAAATATAATCTACAGGACAGGTTTCCACTAAAAAAAGATCATGATCAAAATAAAGCTTTATTTTATTCGAATCGTATGAATAGCTTGCAAGTTCACTGCTTCCAGATACTACAGCTGCACTCAGTTGAATGTATGGGTCATCGGGAATATTAAACATAAAAGTTTCATTATGCTCGTTAATGGAACAGGATATCTGTTCAACAGGATCACCCCCATATTGACATGTCAGCGTATTAAATGTATCGCAAACACCGTTATAACAATCAACTTTATAAGATTGCGTGACATTATCAGGGTATTCACCTATTTGAATCGTAAATGAGTGTCCATAAGGCATACTGAGTGCAAAGTAAAGCTTTATCGAGTCCTGACGCTGTTCAAGATGCCCAAATCTTGCTCCGGTAGTTCCATAATTATCAGGTATGTGCCCCGTGGATGGAATTGAAGATGTGATTGAGGAAGACGAAGCAGTTGATGAGAATTCACCAGAGGAGGATGAAGATGCATTATTGCTATTATTGGCACCGCTGCCACACCCAAGAAAAATCAATATGCAGACTGCATAAAGAATCATAAATGTATTTTTCATATTTATCCTTTATGAAAATATTATCATAAAGGATAAATAATTATAAAATGTTAATAAATACAAAAATCCCATAAACCCGTTGAAAGAGAAGGTTAGATTAGACCTATGAAGCAGTTATTAATGAGAAGAGGCCACTTTAATAAACATTTCCAACCGCTCTTTTTGATTCGAGTCAACAATCAAACTTCTCTCTTTTACAGCTTGTTCACAGTATTTTAATGCAGTCAGGAATGTTTTATTTTCTGTGTCATTCAATAATACTTCCCGATCATCAAAAGCAGTTGTCTTAAATTGCATCCACACTTTGGCAATGGAATTAATCTCTTTTTGAGCGGCCTGTTTTTTATTCGCGAAATCAAAAAAGCCTATTTTATTGTATTCACCTCTTGCAAGCTGTCCATAGTGATCAATAAAAAACAGTGCTGTTGCTTTCTCGTCTTTTGAGATTGAGTATTTAATAGATGTCATTGCCTGCCTTGATTGTATCTGTGCATTATAACAGGGTTAAAAAAGACCCGTCTTACATGTAAACACCCTCGCCCGGAGATTACAGCACTGAAATTTTTTGGTAATGGCGAAGTAATGTGAAATGGAAATCATTCTGGCCTCAATTCCAGGAGGTATAGATGAAAAAGACAATTGCATTGTCATTGGCTACAGTTCTGACAGTTTTTGCAGCGGAGAGTGCTGAACAACTCGATGCAGTTTCCATTGTAGGAGATACGGAATCCCACGCAAACAATATTGTGGATACAAGCCGTATCGAGACATCGGCAACCATCTCAAACCCGTTGATGCTCTTAAATAACATTGCCGGTGTCTATGTGACAACGGGAAGCTCGTTCGGTCTGTATGAATATGCCAATCAGGTCAACATGCGCGGTTTCAATCAGGGCCAGATCGCGTTTCTGGTCGATGGCGTTCCCCTCGGCTCTTCCGCGACTGCGGGCGGTGCTCCGGTTAACCGTTTTGTCGAGAACGAAAACCTCTCTTCCGTTGTGGTCTTTCAGGGGTCAGGTTCACTGGCAACGCCTTCGGCGGCATCACTCGGCGGTACCATTGACTACGTTACGGCGCTTCCGAAAAACGATACTGCCATTCAGGTCTCTACCACGCGCGGCTCTTTCGGTGCCGAGCGTCTTTTCAGCCGTATTGACACCGGCGAGTTTGCAGAGAACTCCCGTGCGTACCTGAGCTTCTCCGAAACAACGACCGACAAATGGAAAAACAAGGGTGAACTCAAACGCCAACACCTTGACGGTAAAGTCATGACACAGCTCGGCGGCGTTGACATGCAACTGAACTTCTCATGGAATGACCGTCAGGATCACGACTACCGCGACATCACCAAGGAGCAGTATGAACAATACGGACGTTATTTCGGTCTCGTTGAAAACTGGGTGACCCTCGAAGACAAAACAGCGCAGACGGAACTCAATGCCTACAACTGGGACACATGGCAAAATGCCCGTACCGACATGCTCGTAAGTATGAACTTCAGAGCCGACCTTGGCGAAAGCGAACTCAAGTTCACACCGTACTATCATGATCAGGAAGGTACGGGAAACTGGGCTCCAAACTACGTTTTGAACGCAGACGGCACCAAAAACTACGAAGAGCAGTCTTTCCGCCAGTCCGAATATTTCACCAAACGTTACGGCATGACGCTCAACTGGAGCATGCCGCTCGGCGATCATGAGATTCTCGCAGGTGCATGGGCCGAAACCGGCGAACGCAAGAACAAACGCTACTGGTACAACGTTATTGACAAAGATACCGGCTGGATGTACGACAAAAAACCGTACTATGAAAACTTCAACCGTAAATTCGACACCACTTCCATGATGGCTTACATTCAGGGCAAACTCCGTTTCCTTGACGATACACTCACCGTTGACCTTGGCGGAAAAACACAGATCACGACCGTCGAGTACACGGACGAACAAAACAGTGCCAACTCACAGCCGTCAAAAGACTCTAGTGCGCCATTCCTGCCACAGGCGGGTATTACCTATAAACTGAATGCACAGAACCAGATCTTCACCAGTTTCGCCATGAACTACGCGCAGCTTCCCGACAGCATCTATACCGGTACCGACTACGATCCGGACATCAAAGAGGAAGAGTCCACCAATGTTGACTTGGGTTACCGTTTCAACGGCAGAAATGCCGCTTTGACCGCAGCCGTCTATTATGTTGACTACCGAAACAAAATCGAAAGCATCACGGCAACAGCCGGCGATATCTTCGAAGTGGGTCAGTCCTATTCCAAAAACATCGGTGGTGTTGAGTCCAAAGGTGTGGAGCTGAGCGGTCTTTACATGCTGACATCCGCATGGAAACTCTCTGCAACCTATACCTACACGGATGCTACCTACAAAGACAATGTCGGCGATCTTGATATCTCCGGCAACAGCGTTCCGTTCCTTCCTAAAAACATGATGACACTTGCGCTTGACTACAGCCAGAACGGTTACCTTTTCGGTATGAACGTCAAACACAACAACGACATGTACGGTACACGTGACAACAAGGAGAAAATCGAAGACTACACCATCACCAACGGTTACATCGGTTACAACAAAAGTCTCAAAGACTCTGCACTTCAAAATGTCAATGTGCTCCTCAGCGTCAACAATGCGTTTGATGCCGACTATCTGGCGACTGCCGGTGCCTTTGGCGACAATCTCGGCGAATCAACCTATTTCGTAGGCACGCCGCGCAACGTGACGCTGAGTGTCGGCGCTTCATTCTAAATCCTCCAGCTCCCTTAGCGGGGGCATCCCGTTTATACCTGCATCGGATGTTACATGTAAGTAATCTTGCGGTTATCGCGGGGAAATAATTATTTGAAATAATCTGGACTTAACTTTATTATAAAAGGACTCGTTTGTTTTACTACAGAATTTCAAGCGCATCACTGCTTCTTGTCGCCTTCACGTCACTTGTATCAGCCGACACTACAGATGTCAATGCCACACAGGAGGCTGCGACTCTTGAGAACTACTCTGTAGTGGATTCAAAAGAGACCTACCGCTACCGTACCGACAGCGTCACGCCCACACTCATCTATGACCGCGAGTTTTTCGAACGTTTTGAGCCTTCTACTGCGGGAGAGATGCTCAAACGCTGTCCCGGTGTCGTGTTTCAGGGCGACGTAGGTGAGTATGACTTTATCCGCCTTCGCGGTCTGGCCGAAGGGTACACGCAGCTGCTTGTCAACGGTAAGAGGGTTCCGGGTGTAGGAACCGACGGGCAGATCAATCTCGACCGTATTCCCGCCGAGATGGTCGATCATATCGAGATCGTGCGCAGTCCCTCGGCAGAGATCGATTCGCAGGGTGTCGCCGGAACGATCAACGTGGTTCTCAAAAACGGAGAATCCATGAAAGGCGGATTTTACCGCGTGGGCGTCAGCCGTCACAGCAACGGCAATGACAACCCCTGGACCGAGACCAAATACAAGCCCAACGCGTTTTTGGCCTACAGCGACACGCTCGATACCTTCAGCTACACGGTTTCCGCCTATTATCAGGAGCGCTACAACGCCAAAGACAAAGTCACCAATGAATATGAAAATGGGCTCGGCGATAAAAACAGCTGGATCTACACCGAAGACGAATGGGATAACCGCGACTCCAAAGACTCCTCGTTTTCGACCAAATTCGATATCTATGTCACTGAATCCGGGACACTCTCTCTGGGAGCCACCTATTTTCATACCGAGCGTGAGGAAGAGCAGTATGAGTTCAAACATGAACGTGACGCCGTTACGGACCCGTTCAAAATGAAAGCGATCGAACACCAGATCATGGATATCGACCAGACAAGCTACAACCTCAGCGCCGAATATGTTCATGAACTGGACTCGTCGGATCAACTGAAATTTTCGGTTATTTACGACAACTTCACATCAAGCCTTGATGAGTATGAAGCAAAGAACAAAAAAGTCGACAGCCGGGATGAGTGGACGAGCGTCGCGGATATTCGTGCCGTGGATCACGCCGGAGAACTGACCGATATCGATGACAGCGAAATCAAGGGAGCCATCGGCTACGACATGCACCGTTTTGACGAACACACCCTCAAATTCGGGATTCAGGCGCAGAACAAACACCGTGACACCTCGTACAGCGAATATGAGCAGGAAGACGGCATTATGGGCGACCCGGAAGCGCTCGATTTTGGAAGCCACAAAATCGATGAAAACCGCATTGACGGATACCTTGAAGATGTCTGGAAAATCTCCGACGGCAACACGTTACAGATCGGCGGACGTCTGGAATATACGAAAGTGGATCAGGAAGGCACCAACGGCACGATAGACAATGACTATCTCTTTTTCAACCCGTCGCTTCACTACAAACTCGCCCTTACCGGCCATGACCAGCTGCGTTTCTCATTCGCCCAGACGCTGCGGCGTCCGAACTTTGACGAGATGGTTCCTTTTAAAGCCGATGATGAGCCGGAAGATTACGATGTCCTTATCGGCAATCCGGATCTGACCCCGGAAACCTCCCTTGGGGTTGACATCGGTTACGAACACGCCTTTGCAAACCAGTTCGGCGTAGTTGGTGCCAATCTTTTCTACCGTGACGTTCAGGATAAAATCGAGCTCAAACGCATCGGCGACAATGTGGTCGATGATGACGGTGAGATCATCACCGGAGGTACGTACACTCCGGAAAATATCGGCAACGGTCAGGTTTACGGCCTCGAACTCGATGCCGGATTCCCTCTGAGCTTCATCGGCATTCCTTCAGTCAGCGTGTTTGGAAACTACTCCTATCTGGATTCAACAATCGAAGACCCGTTTACCAAAAAAGAGCGCCGCTTTAACGATCAGCCGGACTACACCTATAACGTCGGACTCACGCATACCATCAAAAGCATCGGCTTCAGCTGGGGTGTGAGCTACCAAAAACGTGGCGATTCGACCTATGAGGATTCCGTGACCACCGAGACAACCTCATATGATGCAAATCTGGAAGCCTACATGGAGTACAAAGCCGATGACGCCATGGTCATACGCCTGACCGGTGACAATCTGCTGGATGCGGAGGTTACGGAACGCATGACCAATTACGGTTCGCTCGATGACAAGCTTGCAGGCAAAGTCGACACCTATGAATCTCAGATCGAACGTGCCGGTGCCTCTTTTATGATAACCCTCTCGGGACGCTTCTGATATGAAGCTGGTGCTACTGTTTCTGACACTTTTGGGACTGCTCGGCTGCAGTAACAAAAGTGCTCCTGCTCCCGTCGGCATTACCGCCGATGCCGAGACCCAACCCGTCACCCAAACCGGAGATGTCGCGGATGATCCCGCAATCTGGGTGCATCCCGACACTCCGGAAAAAAGTCTTATTATCGGAACGAACAAATCCGGCGGCGGTCTTGAGGTCTATACGCTGGATGGCACGACCATACAGACCCTTCCTGATGGCAAATTCAATAATGTCGATCTGCGCTACGGAATGACACTGCAGGGTATTCCGACGGATATTGTCGTTGCAACCAACCGCAGTGACGATACTCTGGCGATTTACGGTATCGATGCAGGCAGCCTGACGCTCAGACCGATTGCCGCCCGAAAAATAGAGACCCTGCCGAAGAGTTACGGGCTTTGCATGTATCACAGTCCTCTACGCAATGCGTATTACGTCTTTGTCAATAATAAAGCGGGGGAGATCCGGCAGTATGAGCTTTTTGACGACAACGGCAGCGTGAATGCCAAAGAGGTACGCCGCTTTGCAGTCGCGTCACAGCCTGAAGGGTGTGTCGCCGATGACGAACTTCAGAGTCTCTATGTCGGTGAAGAGGATGCAGGCATCTGGCGTTTTTCGGCTGAGCCCGACGCGCCCGACACCCGTACGTTGATCGATTCTACACGGGAACATCTTGTTGCTGACGTCGAAGGGCTTGCACTCTATATGCTGCCTCAGGGAGAGGGCTATCTTATCGCCTCATCACAGGGCAACAGCAGTTATACCCTCTATGACCGCCGCCACGGCACCTATCTGGGAAGCTTCAGAATCGTCGACAGTACGATAGACGGCACAAGCGATACGGACGGTCTCGACATCACCGCAGCAGCGCTGGGCACCCGCTACCCCTTCGGAATGCTTGTGGTTCAAGACGGCAGCGACCTGCCCTCGGAAAAACAGAATTTCAAAATGATACGCGCGGAAAAAATCTTCGAAGCACTTCATCTACCATACAAACAAGGGATACAATGATCTACAAGCTGATAGGAATACTAGGCAGTGCGACACTGCTGTTTGCAGAACCCGCAATCGAGCGCATGGTCAGCACCATGGCCGATGCCAATACAAAAAGTGCCCAGACCCAGGAAAAAATCGATGCGTATGCGCAGCAGGGCGAAACACTCTACGACACCTACCTGATGGTTCAGAAGGAACTTGAAGAGCAGCGTATCTACAACAAACAGCTCGAACTCATCACGACCACGCAGCGCAACGAAATTCCCAAGCTGCAACAGCAGTTGCAGGATCTCGAAGTTACCAAAAAAAAGATCATCCCGCTGATGTTTGAAATGGTCGAGACACTTGACAAGCTGGTTAAGGCCGATACGCCGTTTCTGATTAAAGAGCGTCTGCAACGCGTGGAAAATCTGCAAAGCTATCTCTCCAATCCGGACATTTCCCTCTCGGAGCAGTACCGCATGATTCTGGAGAGCTATAAAATCGAGTACAACTATGCGCGTACGCTTGAGGTCTATCGCAGTCAGCTTGATTCGGATGCCCATGCCGGTAAAACGGTGGACTTTTTGCGGGTAGGACGTGTCGGTCTGTACTATCAGAGTCTCGACCGCAAAGAGTGCGCCCTCTACAACCTTGCCACGCATCAGTGGATGATGCTGGACCCATCCTATAATGAAGATCTGCTCCATGCCATCAAAATGGCCGGGAAAAAAGTGGCCCCGGACTTTCTTACCCTGCCCGTCCTGAGCGCAAAGGCTGACAAATGAAGCATCTTCTCTACACCATCATTTTTCTCTTTACATGTAACCTCTCCGCGATGTCGCTCGATGCGCTTCTGGATGCCGTGACATCAGATACCCTCGCCCTGCAAAAAGAGGACAAGGCACGCGAAAAACGTTTTCTTTCCGATCTCGATGCGGCAAAAAAACAGCTCAGTGACGCTAAAGCGGCGCTGGAGCAGGAAAAAGCCAAAACGTCGCGTCTGAAAGAGCAGTTTGAAAACCAGAAAGCCGCACTTGACAAATACACACGCGAACTTGAGCAAAAAGGCGAAAACCTAAAAGATGTGTTTCTCATCTCCAAGCAGGAGGCCCGGGATCTCTCGTCACTGCTGGAAACGTCCATGACCTCGGCACAGTTCAAGGGGCGCGACACGTTTCTCGAATCCATTGCCATCTCCCGCGACAACCCCTCCATTGAAACCCTGCGCACCTTCTGGATGCGTTATCTTGAAGAGATCGTAGAATCCGGGAAAATCGCCACATTCGAAACCCCCGTCGTGACAACGCAGGGTACGCACAGTTCCGAAACGGTGACACGTATCGGACTTTTCAGCGCATTCGATGCGACCTCCTACCTGCGCTACGACGACACCCTTCAGGAGTTTGTACAGCTGATGCGCCAGCCCGGCAGCAAGTACATGGAGTATATTTCAGGCTACAGAAACGATGCGGTCGTTCCCGCGCTGATCGACCCGACCCGCGGCGTACTTTTCAGCATGCTCAAGGAGAAAGCCACCGTGTCCGAGCGCATCGATCAGGGTGGCATTATCGGGTATATCATCTTGACGCTCGGTGCGGCAATCCTGCTGTTTGCCCTCTTTAAATACATCATGCTGCAGCGTATGCAGTCGCAGATCGCGCGGCAGAAACACTCCACGGAGATTCTTGAAAACAATCCGCTCGGCAATCTGCTCAAAGCATTTGAAAAGCATCAAAACAAGGAGATTGCGGTCATCGAGAGCAAGATCGACAGCGCTCTTATCAAAGAGATTCCCGCCATTCAGTCCGGCCTGCCGATGATCAAACTCATTGCCGCCGTCGCTCCGCTGCTGGGACTGCTGGGTACGGTTACGGGTATGATCGAGACCTTTCAGTCGATAACCCTCTTTGGAACGGGTGATCCCAAACTGATGGCCGGAGGTATCTCGCAGGCGCTGATGACAACGGTTCTGGGGCTCGTCGTTGCGATTCCGGTACTCTTCATCTACAACATCCTGCATGCCAAATCGAAAAAGATCATTGAGGTACTGACCCAGCAAAGCAGTGCGGTCATAGCCAGACATCTGGAGTTCTTACATGTAAGCGACGCGGAGTATAAACAACCGCATGAATGATATTGCTCTTTTTTTACAGACCGGCGGTGATGTGCTGCTGGTGCTTTTTCTCTTTTCCATCATTTTCTGGACCATGGTCATTGAAAAAGCACTCTACCACCGCATTGTGTACAAAAACGTCTCCAAAAAGCTCAAACGTTTCTGGAAACATCGCGGTGACGGGGAGAGCTGGGGACACATCCAGTTGAAGATTTCACAGATTTCCGAGCTCAAACAGGAGCTCTTTCAAAATCTTCCCGCCATGCGGGTTATTATTGCACTCTTTCCGCTGCTGGGGCTTTTGGGAACCATTACGGGCATGATTTCGGTTTTCGACTCCATGAATATGCTCGGGACCAACGCCAAGGCGATGGCAAGCGGCATCTCGCTGGCAACCATCCCCACCATGGCAGGAATGATGCTCGCCGTTTTGGGCCTGTTTGCCTACAGCCGGATTGAAGCGCTGAGCAATAAAGAGATTCGCCTGCTCAAAGACAAACTTTTAAAGGACAGTGATGCGTAAGACCTATGATGCACTTTTGGGCACGGAAGAGGAACAGAATATCGACATGACGCCGATGCTCGACATTGTCTTTATCATGCTGATCTTTTTTATCGTGACCACCTCCTTCATTAAAGAGTCGGGTATCGAAGTTGAAAAACCGCAGGCAAGCAGCGTCAAGACCGATAAACGGGTCAATATCATTATCGGCATCACCAAAAACGGAGAGATCTGGATCGACAAGCATCCCGTAGATATCCGCGCCCTGCGCACGACCGTTGAAAAGCTCCATGCCGACACTCCCGAAGGCAGTGTGATCATTTCAGCCGATACGCACGCCGAAACCGGAATACTGGTTTCGGTGATGGATCAGATCAAACTGGCCGGAATCTCAAAAATCTCCATCGGTGCGCAGAGTGATGCACAATAGCGCGCTCCGCTGGGCGGTATCGCTCTCTCTCGGCACGTTGGTCACTCTGGGGCTTTTCTGGTTCATGCACTATATGATTCGAAGCGATGACGCACTTTTGGGTGAACGTGACGTTTACAAGATCATCGATTTTGTCCAGATGAACCGTCAGGAGAGCCAACCGGAAATTAAAAAAGAGCTCCCGCCGGAACCCGAAAAACCCAAAGAGGCACCAAAAATGGCCTCCGAAGCGCTTTCCGATTCCGATACCGAACCGGATCACTCCCCGCAGATGCAGATTGCCATGCCGGGTCTTGGTGCAGACGGCAGTCTGGTACAGGGTGCGCCGAAGATGCTTGGACCCATCAAAGTGGCCAAGATCGATTCGGCATTGACGCCGATGATGCAGATTAAACCGGTCTACCCTTCCAAAGCCAAACGCATGGGCATCGAAGGGTTCGTCACCGCCGAACTTGAGGTCGATCCGACGGGGCATGTCACGGAGATCACCATTTTGAAGTCCCAGCCTGAAGGGATTTTTGACAAATCGGTGCATAAAGCGCTAAAACGCTGGAAATTCCGTCCCAAAACGGTTGACGGCAAAGCGGTAGCGCAAAAAGGGGTGTTGACCCTCAATTTCACACTGGAGGATCAGTAATGCGTTTCCTGTCGTTGATGCTCCTTCTTCTTCTCTGGAGCCACGCTTCTGCCGAAGAAGAGAAAAAATATCAGCTTGCCAAAGCAACCTATGACGGCATCATGGCGGTTCAGGTATTTCTTGACGGCAATGAGACCGCCCAGGCAGAGACACTGCTTAAAAAACTCGAAACATCCAAAGAGATCAGGGAAAAGCTCGATAAAGCCTATGTACGCTTTTATCTGGGCTATTTTTATACCCTGCAAGACGATGCCGAAAATGCCATGCACTATTTTCTCGAAGCACTCGGCTACGAAGCGCTCCCGTCCGAACAGATTGAAAATGCTTACCTGAATCTCGTGCAGCTTGCACTGGAGCTGGAGCTTCAGGATCAGGCGCTGGAGTATCTGGATCAGGTGATTGCTCGGACCAATCCTCCGAAATCTCTCTATTACATCTATAAAGCGCAGATCTATCTGGGACAACAGCGCTTTGCAGAAACCCTCGACATGATTCAAAAAGCAACCGCGATTGACGGCACGCCGCAACTGAACTGGCTTAAAATGAAGTACTACTGCCATTACATGCAACAAGAGTATGCGCTTGCCATCGGAACCTTGAAATTACTGATAGCGGCCGAACCCGATACCAAAGAGTACTGGCTGCAATTTAGCTCGCTCTACTCGATCGAAGAGAAGTTTGCGCAATCGCTCGCGGTTCTTGACATCGCACGCGTTTCAAAAATGGAACTGACCCAAAACGAGTGGCTGCGCCTGATCGCCTGGCTGCGTTATGCCAATGTTCCCTACAAAGCTGCCCGTATCATGGAGCAGCAGATGGAAACCGGGACTCTCGAAGCGAACGAAAAGCAGCTAAATCTTCTGGGCGATCTCTTTTACGAAGCGAAAGATTACGATGAAGCCGTCGTTCATCTGCAAAAAGCGGCACAGCTGCACCATAGTGCCAAAATATATTACAAGCTTGCCCGGATTGCCATGCAGCGCCACCATAACGAAGCGGTTATCGAAAATATTCTCAAAGCACTGCAATACGGCGACGAAGAGAAACGGGGCGAAAAACATCTGCTGCTGGGCAAAGCCTATTATGAACTTGAGATGCCTTCAAAAGCGCGCTCGGCATTCCAGGAAGCGCTGAAATACGAACCATCCAGAAAAATGGCGCAGGCGTGGCTTCAGTATATCCGGTCGTAAAGTATGTATCTGTCGATTGCTTACATGGCTGAAATATTGCCGCAACATGGAAGTAATCCGGATGTCATAGACTTCTCATACATATCATCGACCACATCATGCCACACTTCCAAAACGATTGCGATTGACATCGGATGGTTATGATATGCCCCACTTTAATGTGGGATATGATACTTTCTCTCTTAGCTTAAGGCACCTTTGTCAAACCCCTAATATTTCCTAAACCACAACTTGGCTAAAATACGCCAATTTTCAACTTTAACACTAAAGAGTTTCAATGGATGCAGCCAAATATATCTGGATGAATGGCAAGTTTGTGGCATGGGAAGATGCAAAAGTACATGTCCTGTCTCATACAATTCACTACGGCAACGGCGTTATCGAAGGCACGAAAGCCTATAAAACCGATCGCGGATATGCGATTTTCCGCCTTAACGACCACACGAAACGTCTGCTTGAATCGGCCAGGATGACACTGATCAACATCCCTTACAGTGTCGAAGAGCTCAACCGCGCGCAGATTGAACTGCTTCAGAAAAACGAATTTAAAGACCAGAACGTCTACATCCGTCCTTTCGCGTTTCTGGGTTATGGCGTTATGGGTGTTTACCACAAGAATGCTCCGGTTGAAACGGTGCTTGCTGCATGGGAGTGGGGCGCATATCTGGGTGAAGAGGGACTGCGCCGCGGCATCCGCCTGAAAATCGCTTCCATGAGCCGCCCTG
The DNA here is from genome assembly GCA_050305515.1 of Sulfurimonadaceae bacterium. GTDB lineage: Bacteria > Campylobacterota > Campylobacteria > Campylobacterales > Sulfurimonadaceae > JAFGUB01. The sequence continues at coordinate 50,348 of JBNLFL010000030.1, read as the reverse complement.
CCAATACGTCGAATATGGGTAAAGCCAAATCAACCGCCAACTACCTCAACTCGCAGATGGCCAAATACGAAGCGATCGAATGCGGCTATGACGAGGCGCTGCTGCTGGATGACCAGGGCTATGTCGCCGAAGCGACGGGTGCGTGTTTCTTCATTATCCGTGACGGAAAACTGATCACCCCGCCAAGCGACAACGCGCTCGAGTCGATTACGCAGAAAACCGTTATCGAAATGGCCCAGAAAATGGGATACGAAGTCATCCGACGCCGTATCACCCGTGAAGAGATCTACATTGCAGACGAAGCGTTTCTGACCGGAACGGCTGCCGAAATCACACCGGTGCGCGAAGTCGATGCGCGCATCATCGGCAAAGGAGAGCGCGGGGAGATCACCGAGATCATTCAGAGTGCTTATTTCGATATTGTTCATGGCCGCAACCCGGACTATGAGCACTACCTTACTTACATACAGGAGCAGTAATGGCATCAGATATGAATGACTACTTCAACAAGAAGAAGAGTGAAAACAAAGGCAGCGGGTTTACACCCAAAGCACCCAAACCGCCAAAAATGGAACTCAACATCGGCGGGGGTAAACAGGCACTTATTGTCTTTATTGTTACGGTGGTATTCTTTCTGATTGTCGCCAAACCTTTCGAGATCATTGAGGAGGGGGAACGCGGTATTCTCTCCACCAACGGTAAATACGAGCAGCAGACGCTTCTTCCGGGCCTTCATTTCATCATTCCCGTGATTCAGAAAGTCTACATCGTCGATACCAAAGTCCGTATCATCAACTATGCCGACAAGATCGAGCGTACGGGTCTGGGTGAAGGCATCGGCGTCAAACCCTCCATCACCGTTCTTGATAAACGCGGGCTTCCCGTCTCCATTGAACTCACCGTTCAGTACCGCCTCAACGCCCAGTTTGCGGCACAGACCGTCTCCAACTGGGGTTTCAGCTGGGAGGAGAAGATCATCAATCCCGTCGTTCGTGACGTGGTACGTAACGTCGTCGGGCAGTACGAAGCCGAATCGCTTCCGATCAAGCGTAACACGATTGCCAATCTCATCGAGGAAGGCATCCGCGACAGCGTCATGAAACAGGAGAACTCTCCGGCATTGCTCGAATCAGTCCAACTGCGCGAGATCGTCCTGCCCCAGAAGGTAAAAGACCAGATCGAACGCGTTCAGCTGGCCAAACAGCAGGTTGAACAGGCCCAGCAGGAAGTTGAACGCGCCAAGCAGGAAGCATTCAAACGCGCCGCCGAAGCGCAGGGACGTGCCGAAGCCGTAAAAATCGAAGCGGAAGGTCGTGCAACTGCCGTAAAAATCGAAGCGCAGGCACAGGCGCAGGCTAACCGAGAAATCGCCGAATCACTCACACCCAATCTGCTGACACTCAAGCAAATAGAAGTACAGGGCAAATTCAATGAAGCACTTCAGGTGAATACCGATGCGAAAATCTTCCTCACTCCCGGAGGTTCGACTCCTAACATCTGGGTTGACACCAAAGAGGCCCAAAAACGGGTCTCAACCGCAAAGTAACTTCTCCCGCGACCGGCGCACTCCCTGCGCTGGCACAGCATTTGCTTTTTACATGTAATACCCAAGGAATCAGGTCACCATGCAGACAATATTAGATCGTATCGACTGGGCAAAGTCAGAACTTTTACCGGTTATCGCTCAGGACGCCACCACCAATGAAGTACTGATGATGGCCTACATGAACCGTGACGCACTTGAGCGTTCGCTTGAAACGAAAGAGGCGCACTACTACTCCCGTTCCAAACAGCGTCTCTGGAAAAAAGGCGAAAGCAGCGGACATATTCAGACAATTGAGAGTTTTTTCATCGACTGCGATAACGATACCCTGCTCATCAAGGTTCATCAGAAGGGTGTTGCCTGCCATACGGGACGCAAAAGCTGTTTCTTTACCGAGCTCGAAAGCGGAGAGAGCATCAGTGACGCAACCGTGGATACCACTGCCATGTACGGCGTTATCGATACACTCTACCATACCATACTTGAACGCAAACACGCCGATCCTGAAAGTTCATGGACCGCGAAGCTCTTTGCCAAGGGCGAGAACACCATTTTGAAAAAAGTCGTTGAAGAAGCGGGCGAGTTCTGTTTCGCCCTTAAAGACGATAATGAAGATGAAATGATCTATGAAGCAGCCGATCTGACCTACCACATGCTGGTTGCGCTGGGCTATAAAAACATCTCTCCCGACCGCATCAAACAGGAGCTCGCGCGCCGTTTTGGAATAAGCGGTATCGCCGAGAAGAACGCACGGACTTCATGAAACAGAAGATTATCGCGTTTATCGACTCGCTGATACTCTACGACTATATCCTCTTTGGTGCCGTTGCGGCGCTTTTTATTCTCTTTTTGCTTCTCGCGGTCCTTATCAGACGCCGCGCCGGCCTCTCGGTTTTTATGGTCCTGCTGGCTTTTATCATTTTGCTGCTCGGCCCTACACTCGGTTATACGAAACTGCATGATTATCTTTTTAAAAACGAGATCACGCTGACGGATGTACGCAAACTTGAATTTACCGACGCACTGATGCTTCAGGGGACGCTTCTCAACACATCCAAATTCCCTTTCACGTTATGCCGCGTTACTGCCGGAACCTACAAAGTGAGTGGCAATGCACTGATGGACATGCTGCTACCGTTGAATCCATTCCGCAAAGTTTCGCTTGATATTGATACACCTCTCGAACCCGGTCAAAGTGAACCCTTTAAGCTTTTCATAGAGCGCTTTCACTATCAAAAAGAGTATAACATCACCATAGGAGCCGATTGCCAATGACCCATCTTACCCTCTTTCACTATCTTGCCATGATCGTTGTGGGGCTGCTGTTCGTCGTGACAGTTATTATTTCCTATCGTGAAAAACGTCCTTCAATACGCCACAGCATGATCGCAAGCTCCTTTGTCGTCATGTTGATGCTAACGGGTTTTCTTTTCATGGCACTGGACAAATATACCAAAATCGCAGAAATTCGTGACCTCAAGAACACCCGGATCCTAATGAATGAAGAGATCATGTACAGCGGCATCGCCTATAATGCGGGCAAATTTACCATTGGTAAAGTCGAACTGGAAATCAAGCTGGTCAACCGGGGTCATGTGACGGGCAACGTCAAGGGAGGAAACTTCTTTAAACCAAGCGGTTTTTGGGACTTTTTCGGAGGTGGCGAGACTGCCATCCGTAAAGAGCGTCCCCAGACGATCATCCGCACTTTTGTCGTTGCAGAGAATCTGGAACCGGGAAAAGCAAAATCCTTCAGCGTACGCCTGCCCTATCCGCCCTACTTCGAATACACGGCACACTATACCCGGGTGTTCGCGCACTAGCGCCTAGTACTTCATTCCTATCTGTTTCAGCGCCGTGTTAATGGCACGAAGCTGATCATTACGGCTACGGCACCACTGCGGCGCAATCAGACTCTCATCGTCTATACCTGCCGTAATACGCTGGACGCTTACATGTAAAGGTTTCATCGCAATCGCTTCGACCAGCACCGAGAGATATTCATCCTCGCTGATAGGCGTAAATTCGCCGCGTGCATACTCATTCGCCAGTGCCGTGCGTTTGACGACATAAAGCGGATGGTACTTCACCGAGTCGATGCCCCAGCTGTACGCTGCCTTCGCCGTTTCAAGCATCATTTCCCGACTCTCACCGGGAAGGCCGAATATAAGATGCCCGCAGACATTGAGTCCGTACGCTTTCGATTTGAGAATCCACTCACGGATATTGGCGCTGTCATGTCCGCGGTTGATCCGTTCAAGGGTCGCGTCAAAAACGGACTGGATACCAAACTCGATCCAGATCTCTCTCTCTTTTGAAAGCTTTGAGAGATATTCAAGCACCTCTTCCGTAACACTGTCAGAACGCGTACCGATGCTGAGTCCGATGACATTTTCAAAACTCAATGCCTTCTCATACAGCGCTTTAAGCGTCTCAAACGGTGCATAGGTATTCGTAAAGGATTGAAAATAGACCAGAAATTTTTCGGCGCCGTATTCGCGCTTCTGACGTGTACTGAGTACTTCGAACTGTTTTTCGAGTTGTAACAGCTGTTTTTCGAGATAGGGATTTTCGGTAGATTCGAGATTGAGATAGAAACCTTTCAGGGGTTTCACCCGATCAAGAGAGGGACTGAAAGAGTCGTTTTCACAAAACGTACAGCCGCCTTTGGCAACCGTACCGTCAATATTGGGACAGGTAAAACCTGAGATCGAAACGGGAACCTTGTAGACTTTGCAGCCGAACTTCTCTTTAAGGTACCCGCCAAAGGTGTGAACTTGCTTCAAAACACCTACTCGGGGTTCACCATGTATTCACCGGTAAAACAGGCGGTACAGTAGGTACTTCCTTCGCCGCCGACGCTGCGGAGCAGCCCCTCATTGCTCAGATATGCCAGAGAATCCGCTTCAATAAAATGCGCAATCTCTTCTATGGTCATATTCGCTGCAATCAGTTTCTCTTTATCCGGTGTATCGACCCCGTAATAACAGGGATCGGTCGTTGGCGGTGATGAGATACGCATATGCACTTCTGCCGCACCGGCCTCTTTAAGCATGCGGATAATCCGGCGACTGGTCGTACCGCGAACGATCGAGTCGTCGATGACGATGATTCTTTTCCCCTCAATCATGCTCTGGATCGGGGAGAGCTTCATCTTCACTTTCAGATCACGCATCTCCTGCGTCGGCTCAATGAACGTACGTCCGATGTAGTGATTGCGCATAATGCCCATTTCAAAAGGGATACCGCTCTGCTGGGAATAGCCGATGGCTGCCGGAACGCCGCCATCGGGAACCGGGATGACCATATCTGCATCGACAGGCTTCTCTTTGGCCAGCTCATATCCCATGTTTTTCCGCATCTGATAGACATTTTTGCCAAAGACGTTCGAATCCGGACGTGCGAAATAGACATACTCGAAAATACAGTTTTTAGGCGTCGGCTCATACACTTTCAGTGAGCGGGGTGCCTTGTCCTTTTCAAAAACCAGCATTTCACCCGGTTCCACGTCACGAATAAACTTCGCCCCGATCAGATCAAAAGCGCAAGTTTCGGAAGCCACTACATAACCGTCACCGATACGTCCCAGACTCAGAGGACGGAACCCATGCGGATCACGCATGGCAAACATCTTCGTACGGCTTAGGAAAATGAGCGAATAGGCACCTTCGATCTTTTTAACGGCATCGACAATGCGGTCTTCAAGATGCTGCTGATCGCTCTTGGCAATCAGGTGAATCAGGTTTTCGGTATCCATAAAGGTCTGGAAAATGGCACCGCGGTTAATCAGCTCCTGACGTACTTTTTTCGCATTCGTCAGGTTTCCGTTATGTACAATCGACATCTCTCCGAGATCGTAGCGGGCAAAGACCGGCTGGGCATCAAGAATCGAATCATCCCCGGCGGTAGAGTAGCGCGTATGCCCTACCGCTGCCGTACCGGTAAGGCGGGCGAGTTTCTGTTCGCTAAAGACGCGTGTCACCAGACCGCGGTCTTTGATGGTGTGGAGTTTCTGCCCGTCACTTGAGCTGATACCTGCGGCTTCCTGACCGCGATGCTGCAGCGAGTGCAGGGAGAAATAGGCCAGTTTGGATGCTTCCTGATGCCCGAAGATGCCGACAACGGCACACTCTTCATTCCAGTCTCGTTCCATGACTACTCCAGTTCCAGTGAATCGGCAATCGAGTAGAGACCACTCTCTTTGCCCTGAAGCCACTCCGCTGCGCGCAGGGCACCTTTTGAAAATGTATTGCGGCTTGTAGCCGTGTGGTTCAGCTCAATGAATTCACCGTCATTGTAAAAGCCGACCGTATGACGCCCGACAATATCGCCCCCGCGCAGTGCCATCACGGCAATTTCATCCGGAGTGCGTTTGCCGATATTACCATTGCGGCCGCTGACACGGACCTTGTCCAGATCCACTCCGCGTCCTTTTGCAGCACTCTCGGCCAGCGTCAGCGCCGTACCGCTTGGCGCGTCGATTTTATGACGGTGGTGCTGCTCCACGATCTCGATATCAAAACCCTTGAGACGCTGTGCTGCGATGTTCACCAGTTTGCTCAGCAGCGCTACGCCCAGCGACATGTTGGTCGCGTAGAGAATCGGCATCAGCTCACTGGCCTGACGCAGCAGATTGCTCTGATGCGAGTTGAGTCCCGTCGTACCGATAACGATCGGTCGCGGATGGGTCAGTGCTGTTTCCAGCAGCGCCTGTGTTGCTTCAGGCGTTGTGAAATCGATAATGACGTCACTCGCTTCCAGAAGGGTCTTCATGTCGGATGTGGCAATGACTTCCGGCGGAAGTGAAAAGTCAAGTTCATCATAGATATGTACGGCAGAAAGCATCAGATTGCTTTCGCTTTTAAGATCTTCAATCAGCAGTTTGCCGACACGCCCGGTTGCTCCAAAAACACCTACTTTGATCATCATTTATCCGTTTAATTTTTCATCAACATACGTAATTGCCTGCAACGCCGCGGTAGCACCGTCGCCTGCGGCGCAAACAACCTGTTTGGGTGCGGCGACACGCATATCGCCCACCGCAAAGAGACCATGAATATTTGTCTTCATGGAAATATCCACAATAACTTCGCCCCAGTCATTGAGGGCGCAGAGAAAACTGCCGTCTTCCTGTTTGAGAACATCCGTATTGACGTTGTAGCCAACAAAGGTAAAAACGCCCGGCACTTCGATGTGGCGGGTCTCTCCGTCATTGAACTTCACACGAATCCCGGTAACGCCCATTTTGTCACCGACGACCTCTTCGGGAACCGCATTGAGAACCAGCTCGATGTTCCCGCTATTTTTGACACGTTCAATCGTATTGGGTGCTGCACGGAATTTGTCACGGCGATGGATCAGATAGACTTTGGCACAGATTTTGGCAAGGTAAAGCGCCTCTTCGAGCGCGGTATCGCCGCCGCCGATTACTGCAACCTCTTTGCCTTTATAAAAAAAGCCGTCACAGGTGGCGCAAGTACTTACACCGCGGCCGAAAAAGGTATCTTCGCCAATGAATCCGGCGCGTTTTGGTGTAGAGCCGGTACCGACAATCACAGAAAGCGCTTCATCAACCGTACCGTCGATTTTGTGGATCATAAAATTGCCCGCATCGTTGCGGCTGACACGTGTTACTTCGACCATTTCGTGCCTGAGTCCGAAACGCTGACACTGCTCCGGCCACGGCATCATCAGATCCATCCCCGTGATCTCTCCGGTTACTCCCGGATAGTTCTCGATTTCGGAACTCTGTGTAATCTGCCCGCCAGGCATTCCCTTCTCATACATGACTACATTGGCAAGTCCGCCGCGCGTCGTGTAAAGCCCTGCTGTCAAACCGGCCGGCCCCCCTCCGATAATGGCACAATCGAGCATATTACAAACCTTTTAAGTTTAATTTATCATATGTATCAAGTTCGCGTATCATACTATCTTGTTTATAAAGACTCTCTTTGACTTTTTTGATAATGAAAACAGTGGGAGAACGGTAGATGTTAAAGCGCTGAATGAACTGCAAAACGGTGTTGGTTCCCGCTTTCAGATAGCGTATTTCAAGACGCGATTCGAAGCTCTCCTGATAGTAGTCTATGGCAAGAATCGGGTAGTCGGACTCCACCTTTTTGAGCACCTCGAGAAAGTCTTCCTGATGCGAGCTGTAAAAGATCACAATATAGCGCTCTTCCGTCGGTTTGAAGAGTGCGGATTTTTCATAAAAAACCCATTCGTCAAAGTTGATAAATTTATATTCCGAGAATTTATAGTTGAAGTATGCGAACGCGATTGCGATCATCGCCGCCCCGAAAAATGAAGCGAGCAGTGTGGAGAGCGAGAAGAGACTTTTTCCCCTGCCCGCCATGGAAGCGACCTCTTAGAGGAGTGCTTCGATTTTTTCTGCGTATGCCTGTTTGGAGGCTGCACCTACCATTTGATCTGCGACTTCGCCGTCTTTGAAGATCAAAAGTGTAGGAATAGAACGGATGCCGTATTTTACAGCAATGTTTTGCTGTTCGTCCGTGTTGACTTTAGCGATTTTGGCGCGACCGTCGAAGTCTGCTGCGAGCTCTTCGATAATTGGAGCGATCATGCGGCATGGCCCGCACCATGGTGCCCAAAAGTCTACGAGTGTTACGCCTTCGGCGACTGTTGCGTCAAAATCTGCATCCGTAAGTTCAAGATATTTTCCCATCTCTGTTCCTTGAAGTGTGAATTCTCAAAATTATACCTATGCTAGTCTTTACCCTGACTGATAACATAGAATTTTAAATCGGAGAAATATTATCCTATTTAAAAAGAAGCGGGAAGAGGTATTTTTTCTTAACGCTAAAATTTAAGTTACATGTAAAACGAAAACAGGGGAAGCCTCTGTTACAGCCCTACTGGGCAACTTCAATGCCCAGAGTGCTCTCCGCTACAGCCGCATCGACGATGGTCTGGAGATCCGCCCGGACGATATCCGCAAGCGTTTCATAGGAAGCGACCTCATCCTGAGTGATTTTTCCTTCGGAAAGTGCTTTTTCCACCGCACCTTTGAACATGGTGCCAAACATGAAATTCGGGCTTAGAATGCTGATGGCAATCGTCTCGCCGCCGGCATCGGTTTCATCGATATAGGTCGTGATCTCGCACGGGAGTGCCGTGAGATACTCATTGCCGAGTTTGGTTGCCAGCGACGCATATTTCGGCGAACACGCCTCAGCAACCATGACACCGGGGATTGCAAGCGGTTCCGGACGGGCCGAACGCCATGCCGAACCTTCAGACAGCCCCGTTACCAGCGTATCCGCAGTCGCCGTATCGGTTCCGAGTTTGGTTATGATCTCTTTGGAGAGGATTTTGTCATCACCCTTCACAAAGGCACCTCCGGCACTTTTTTTGTATTTGATAACGATGTAGGGACTCACATCGCCAAGCGTCGCATCATCCGCACTGAACTGGGGCCCAAGCTGCTGCGTGGATTCGGTCGGTGCATTGGCCTCCAGTGCTGCGAGGACCATGCCGCGAATCTCCGTCTTCACAGCAGAAGCGACCGTTTCGAGTGAACCGTCATCCTGGATGTCTGCAAAAAAGAGTGTAAAAATTGCATCGGCGTCGAGCATATCTACATAAATATTTTCGCCGTCGCTGTGTACGGATACTTCACATGGCAATGCGGAACCATGAAAGCGTCCGGTTCCCATTGCAAGTGTTGCATAGGCACCGTTACAGAACTCGACAACGCGGCTTTTCCCGGTAGCTCCGGCAACACCCATAGCCGGAATTGGCAGCAGATCGGTCTGTTCATAGGTTTCACCCGAAGCGGGATTGGCACCGCCTATCACCCAGTTTGTCGGATAACCCAGCGCCTGGCTTTCATCAGTGTTCACGACATACTGTGCGATCTGGTCTGCAATGGCAGGAACCTGATCCCAGCCGCCGCTGAGTACTGCAATACGCTGATAAGGGGTAAATGTTTTTGCCGCGCTTGCTTCCGTATCATTGCTGCTGGAGCTGTTACAGCCGCTGAATCCTACGCCCAAGAGTGTGGCCAAAGCCAGGGAACCAAATATCTTCTTGTGTATCATGTCTCTCTCCTTTATGAACATCTTGATATTCGAAATATTAATAGTCCTACATGAAAAAATCATGAAAAAGAAGAAGCGCGCATGCACACTGTCACCACAGCGCTATAGTGCACACTCGCCGGTATCGTCGAGAAAGGTGATCCTCGTAACAAACTGCTCGCCTTCAGAGCGTGTTTCGTACACATACCCCAGTTTTTCCGAAAGACGGGCGATAAGCTGCTCTCCTATATGGGAGCTGAAAAGCGTCTCATCGCTTTTGCCGCCAATGGCATTGACAATGGTAAGGCTTTTACGCCGAGAATCAACATGTGTCTCAATCGTGGTATGGTTCTTCGTGTGCATGAAAATATTTTCAAAAATCGCCTGCATCACTTTCTGCATCGCCGCTTTGTGAATGTAGAGTGAAAAGTCCTCTTCAAAATTGGAACGCATTTTCAGTCCCTTTTTCTCCAGAATGGGCATAAATGCCTGCTGCATCAGACTGCACTGCTCCTGCATCGGAACATGCTCGCGTTTTTGCTGCATGTCCCATTCGATCTCTTTTAAAAAAATCAGCTCTTTAAGCTTGCCGCTGATCGTATTGATATCGGCTTCACTCTGTGAAACGAAGCTCTCTTTGTCAAAAGCTTCGTCCTGCTTGAAAAGCGATAACCGGGCCTTGAGAACCGCAATGGGCGCTTTGATCTCATGCGCTGCCTCTTTGAAGATATTCTGCTTCTCTTTACAAAGGGACTGGTTGGTCTGCATCAAATCAATGATGGCCAGACGCAGTTCGTTCACTTCGCTGCTCCCGCTGCATAAGGGGGTAGAGCGGGATTCGCGTGCACTGCTTTGGCAAAAATCGACAAGACAGCGTAGCGGCAACAGAAGTCTGTTGAGAAAGAGCGAAAAGATCACGACGAAAAGCAGCAGTATGGTTCCAAAAACTGCCAACAGCTTCATGGCCAGCGCCCAGGTTTTGACCTGAACCTGCTTACATGTAGAACTGACCACAAAGAGCCGCCCATCGGGAAGCCGCGATGTTACATGTAAGAGTTCGTGCGATGGCGGCGTCTCTACTATGGAAAATTCCAGATGATCAAACAGCGCCACAAACGGGGCATCGTGGTAGCTTTCAAGCAGATGGAAACTGTTTTTGATCGCTTGCGAGTCCTGATCGTAGAGCTCATGTTTCATCACATCTTCACTAAGGACTTTCAGGGAGTTCCGAAGGTTCTGGCGCATTTCCTGATGGTACTCATACACGACGTACGCACCCAGAAGGGCAAACGTCAACGTCGAGCTGATAATGAAAAAGAGTAAAATGGAAGATTGCAGGCTTCTAGAGGGCATCAATCATATATCCTCTGGTCTTGATGGTCTTTATCAACGCAACAGGCAGCTTTTTCCGTATATTCTTGATCGTCGCGTCGATCGTATTGGAGGAGATGTTCTGCGGATTGATGTAGAGCGCGTCAAGCAGCTCCTCCTTGGTAACGATCTGACCCTGTTTTTGCGGCAGATAGAAGAAGAGTTCGCTCTCCTTTTTACTCAGCGCCACGTTCTCGTTCTCATAGCTGAGCGTCTTGGCAAGGGTGTCACACTCAAGTCCCCCTAACGTTATCACGGGGGTATGCTGATGCCGACGGGAAAGCGCGTAAATACGGGCCAGTAGTTCGTCATTGTCAAAAGGTTTGTCCAGATAGTCATCGGCCCCGAGGTTCAATCCGGCGATCTTGTCTGCAATGGTGTCATAAGCGCTGATTACGATGACTCCGGTAGTGATGTCTTTGGCCTTGATGCGCGCTATCAGCTCCATCCCGACATCTTCGCCGTGAAGATTGCGGTCAAGCAGCACCACATCGTAACGGTACCGGTCAAGATAATCGATCGCCTCAGGCACATCGCTGAGTGCATCCACACGAAAATGGCGCTGCAGATAGGCAGCAACCAATTCTCTCAAAACCTTGTCGTCTTCAAGCATTAAAATTCTCATGGCCCACTATAACACAGCCGCTCTATTAAAATTCAAAAACCGCTGCAAGATGATACGAATCGATGAAGTTTTAGGCAGTCCGGTAGGATTTTTCTCGTCATGCTTTCTCGAAATTTCGCACGCTTTGGCGTATAATCCTCCTTTATAAAGGAGCCTTATGAACGATTCCATCCGTATTGACGAACGCTACGTCTCATTCGAACACATTGACTGTTTTGAAAACGCCTGTCTGGTCATTGACGAGCTGCTGCATGTCGTCAATGGGCTCGACCATGTCAATCTCTACTGGAAGAAGATCATTCCGACAATTCCGCAGGCCTATTATGCCCGCAGTGCCGCGCAGGACACTTCCGAAGCCCTGCTCTATCTGGTCTGCTCAAACGTCTTTTATCTCGAAGAGCTGTTTGAAAACACTGAGCATGAAGCCGGGCTCAATGCCCTCAAACGCTGCGAGCTGGAGTGCTGCTAGAGGGTAATCGACTCGATATGCTCGCATACCCCCTCAGAGACAATCAGCGCATCGACCTGATAGTTACATGTAAGCGCATGTTTTTTGAGATAGACATCGACGCTTTTTAGAATGCGGCCGATCTTTGTCGGTGTCATGTTCTGTACGGCGCGTTCATAATCGAGACCGCTTTTGACTTCAATAAAATGAAGGGTTCCCGCTTTTTTCGCAATGATGTCGATTTCGCCGAATTTCGTATAGAAGTTGCGCGCGACAATCTCGAAACCGCGTGCTTCGAGATCGCCGCATGCGCGTGTCTCTGCTATATTACCGCGTTCCCGGCTCACGCGGGGACCACCTCGACCTTGATCGACTTGAACGCCGCGGTCAGAATCAGCTCGTCGCGCTTGTCGCCGAAGATGGCGTTGATACGGGACCTGGAGTGATGAAACGTGGTAAAAAGCGTTTTGGGCTGCACCTTGTCGGTAAACTTGATACGCAGCGGCGCCGTCTCGCCGTGCTCGGTTTTGAGAATGACGAACTCGCTTGGGAAATCGGCGGCGTCATTTTCGTTGACGAGCAGCACGTCTTCGTCATAGCGTTTGTTCAGCGATTCGCTCTGTTTCGTCTGTGCCGCGTTGTTGTAGTGCGCCAGCGTTCTTCCGGTTGTGAGGTGATACCCTTCGAGCCGTTTTTCACGCAGTTCGGCGATCATGCCGCGCTCCTGATACTGGTGGTAATGGAACTCGCCCAGCCCATCAGAAGTACGGAAATCAAGCAGGTGCAGTACCGGGGTGTCTTCATTGTAAACCGGCCACTGAAGCCCGCGTTTTCGGTGGCGCGCAAGCCGCAGATACGACGCGCCGCTGTAACGGCGGTGTGCGGTATCACGCACCTCATCCCACACTTCGGAACTGTCTTTGTAGGCGTAGGAACCTCCGAGCTTGTTATCAAGCATCTGGATGATCTCCCAGTCGTCGGGAAGATCGGACTGCACAAGCGGCTGCGAAAGGTGCAGGCGCCGCATGGCGTTGACATAGACCCCCGTCTTCTCATACGCCGACTTCACCCCGATGACAATGTCGGCACGCTCGGCGATGTCCGTCATGAAAAGCTCCTGAACCAGAATCAGTTCGAGCTGCTCAAGCGCCTTGTCGATCTTGTTGATGTTGGGGTGAATGTGCATGATATCCTCACCCATGTTGTGCAAGGATTTGATTTTCCCCTCCAGCATGGCATCTACCAGCTCCGGCGTCATCAGTCCCACCTCTTTGGGTTTTTGATAGTCAGGATCATAATAGGGCAGACACCCCATATCGCACGCCCCCTGAACGTTGTTCTGACCGCGCAGCGGCATGAGCCCCACACCGTGCCTGCCGACATTTCCGGTCAACAGCGCGAGGTGGGTAATAGCCATAACCGCATAGGAGCCGTCAATGTGCTCGGTGATGCCCAGACCCCAGAAGATCATGGAGTTTTTGACCGCATACTCGCGGGCGATGTTGGGAATCATTTTTGCCAGATGCTCGTACCCTTCAAGCTGCTTGAAATAGTCCGGATTGGCATAGGGGTCGTTTAGGATCTTCTCTTTATAGGCATCGAACCACTTGGTGCGTGTCGCGATAAATTCTTTGTTGTAGAGCTCCTCTTCGATGATGACATAGGCCATCATGTTGAGAATCAGCAGATTCGCCTCATGCGGTACGATCGCTTTGTGTTTGGCGAATTTCATCAGTTTGATCTCGCGCACGTCGATGACGGCAAGGTTATGGTGCTGCTGCGCGGCCTCGACAATGCGATTGGCGACAATCGGATGCGCTTCGGTCGTATTGGAACCGATGACGATCATGAATTCGGTCTGGTAGATGTCATTGTAAGGATTGGTGGCCGCCCCTTCGCCGATGGTGGTTCGCATCCCCTTGAGGCTCGGGCTATGACAGACACGGGCGCAGTTGTCCACATGCGGCGAACCGAGCGTGTGGCGGGTATATTTCTGAAACAGAAAGGCGCTCTCGCACGAGGTGCGCGCCCCGCCGATGGAGCAGAGGCTGTGCGCACCGTACTTAACCTTGATCTCGGCCATCTTCATGGCCGCCGCAGTCGTCGCGCTCTCGACATTCGTTTCATACCAGACATCGTCACGTTCAAGCAGTTTTCCCGCAATGGCCGCTTTGATCTGCGGGTTCTTCTCCAGAAACGTCTTTTTGATGCGCGGCGTTCGGATACGGTTCTCGGATGCTACGAAATCAAATCCGTATTTCCCTTTGATACAGAGTTTCCCCTGCGATACATAACCATCCGGTGATGCATAAATGCTCTTGATGGTATTATTTTCAACGACGCCGACGATGTCGCATCCAACGCCGCAATAGGTACAGACGCTATCGATTTCCTGCGTATTCTCATGCATATACAACCCTTACATGTAAGTATCGCAGTGTACTGTTCACTCTCTTAAAAAGCAGAAATCTGTTTTTGTTTGCCGACAACTTTAAACTTTTCATTACACAATGAGTACCATAGCTGATTTTCAATACAATACACTCTTTTACGACATCACTTTTTTTTACAACAATGGCTGAATTTTACAATACATTTTTCTATATTTTTTTTATGATTCACCACCACTAAAGGATCGCAGAAGCATATGAAAATTATTTGTCATGAAAGTAGTTTTATAGATTCTGCCTTTCACATTTTTTCCAAACCTTACCACTCCAGCCAGTCCTATACTTTTTTGGGTGCCCCTTCCATCTACGAGCATATCATTCTCAATGACGGGTGTGCCAGATTTGAATTTACCATCAACGGGTGCCGCTATCAGAGCGAGGGGAATCTGGTCTGCGGAAAATTCGTCAATGTTCCGAAAATAAAAATTCACTTTCTGGATACCACGAAAGATTTGACCGTCATCCGGCTTGCTCCATACACCTTGAGCCAGTTGAGTGATACGCCGGTTGAACATTTCGTTGACCGTGCGCTGCCCATTTCCGTTTTGAACCTTCCGGAAGAGTCGCAAAGTTTTCAGGCCCTTGCATCAGTTGTCGATCGTATCGCCATTTCCAACATGGAACATCTTCCTTATGCCAAAACCATTGATGTGATTCATCATATTTCCAACCATTTTTCCGAACTTCCCAAATCTGCCGTCCACGCCATTGCGCATCGATTTTCTCTCTCCGACAGTACGCTGCGACGCTACTTTAAAAAATATACGGGAATCAGTCTTTCCAATTATCTCCTCACGATCAAGCGAAAAAAAATGATTCAGTCGCTTTACGACAACTGCTACGACTCCCTGCGTGTCCAGGAGAACGGCTATTACGACCAGTCCCACTTTCTTAACGACTTTAAACGTCTCTACGGATTTCCCCTGCGTCAATATTTTAACCGTTTGCAGCAGATGCAGAATCAGGAGCCCGAACTGATCCGCTTTCTTTATCACTGTAACATCGAGGGGGAGTAGATGAATTACCAGTGCCCGACAAATTATAACGCGATGGATATTCCGCCGCCGGCGCCGCCTCTTCTGAAAGCATATGCCTCTTTCCTTGTTCCCGTTCCGATATTTGATGCCAATGAGACGCTAAACAGTGTCGCCCGCTATTTTTCGCAGCACAATGTTGATTTTGCCCTTGTCGTTGAGGGCAATAAACCGGCAGGCACCATTACCCCTCATGAATTGATTGAAGCACTCTATGCCGAAAAAGAGTTTTTGGAAGATCCTATTAACCGCTTTCTCTCTTCGACGACCCATGTTTACTGCGAGAACGAAACACTCGAATATGTTCTGGAACAGGCCTGCCGCTCCGAATGCCCCAAGATCATTGTCACAGATCAGGATCAACACCCGCTTGGCGTGCTTGATACCCGTTGCCTTCTGACGCCTCCCCCGTCATTGAACCGCTTGCATGTTTTCCAGGACTCCCTACCTGCACAGGCACACCCTTCTTTCGAACAGCTTATGAAACTCGCGACAACGGATCCGCTGACGGGTATTGCCAACCGCCGTTTCTTTGAAGATATGTTTCATACCTTTCAGGCTGCGGGAAAACGCTACCGCTTTCCCCTCTTTTTATTGATATTCGATATTGACGACTTCAAACAGATCAATGACAGTTTCGGGCACAATACCGGAGACAGCGTGTTACGTGAACTCGCAGCCCTGGTGCAGCGCAACATTCGTCAAAGTGACATCTTTGCACGCTGGGGCGGTGATGAGTTTCTCATTCTGTTTCATGCCGCCACGTGGAACAATGCCCATGCCGCCGCCAAACAGCTCCAGCATGCAATTTCCGGTTTTTCTTTTGATTCCCGGCTCCATGTGTCATGCTCCTGCGGCCTTGCGCGGGTCCACAGTGATGATACGCTTGATAAGGCGCTCAGCCGAACGGACAGTGCCCTGTATCATGCCAAGAAAAACGGTAAAAACCGAATCGGCCAATTCAGAAACGGCAAAACACTCCTCTAACCGCCTTTACATGTAAATAGCACTATAATGGCGCTCTTATAAGGAGTCCTCCATGGCTGACGCAACAATTACACTCGGAAAGCTCAACACACTCCGCATCGACCGTTTTGCGGTTCCGGGCTGCTACCTGATGGCCGAAGATGAAAGCGACGTGCTGCTGCCCAACCAGTATGTCACGGACGACATGGCGCTCGATCAGGAACTTGAAGTCTTTATTTACACCGACTCCGAAGACCGCCTTGTGGCAACCACGCAGCGCCCCGTCGCCATGTGCGACGAATTCGGGTTTTTCACGGTCGTGGACGTTACCAAATTCGGAGCCTTCGTCGACTGGGGACTCCCAAAAGACCTTTTTGTTCCCAAAAACCGTCAAAAAACTCCCATGAAAGTAGGAGAAAAACGCTTTTTGCGCGTTCTTAAAGACACCCAGACCGAACGGCTTGTCGGCGTGGAAAAGATCTCCAACTTTCTTGAAAGCGCTCCGAAGATGTACCCCAACACTCCGGTCGAGCTGCTGGTGATCGCCAAAACCCCCATGGGTTTCAAGGTCATTGTCAACAACCGCTATGAAGGCCTGCTTTACAACAATGAGATTTTTGAATCACTCGCCATCGGCGACCGCCGTAACGGGTTCATCAAACAGGTGCGCAACGACGGACTCATCGACGCCCTGCTTCAGCCCATGGGTGCGGCCAAAGCAGCCGGCGATACCCAAAAGATCCTCGACCTGCTTGAAGCGCAGCGCGGGATTCTCCCCTACAACTATAAAACCGATCCCGAGACCGTCAATGCGGTTTTCGGACTCAGCCGCAAAGCCTTCAAGCGGGCACTGACCCAACTCGTTGATGCGGGCAGCATTGAAGTGAACGAAACCGGTATCTATAAAAAATAACGCGCTCATTCTGGAATAGCCCTTGCTTTTCTCCTGACGATTTTCATGTTATCTGAAGGAGGGTGCGATGCACTACGCCGTGATCGAACAGTTACAGTCCTATCCGCAGAAGGTGGTTGACCTCAAATGGCTTGAACTTGAGCTAGACCGAATCGTCGCCGAACCCATCGAAATTCGCTGGAACGCTCACAAACAGTGTGTTGAACTCACCTTTGATACCGAAGAGGAGTACCAGCTGCTGCACCGCTGGAGCGAACACGTCGGCGCCGCGCTCGAAGTCCGGGAACACTCGGCATTTATTTACCGTTAGACTTGGGATAGTCGTACCAGACTTCCCGGTATGCTCCGAAATCATCCCACGCTCCCGGCGTCTCAAAAATGGCGCAGGCGGCGGTGGGAAACTTCATAATTCTCTTTTTTGAAAGCCACTCATAACACGTTTCCATATCGGGGTTGTGCCCGAACAGCATGACGCATCGCAGCGATGCATCCAGCCCCGCAATAACCTCACGCACCCCTTCGATGCCTTCAAAATAGAGCCGGGAATCTTCAGTGATTTCTCCCGTGAATCCTGTCGCTTCGGCAACATAGGACGCCGTATGTTTTGCACGCAGTGCCGGTGAGGTGATAATGGCATCCCAGTTATAATCCAATGCCGCAATACGCGACCCCATCAAAGGTGCCGCTTTCATACCGCGGCTGCTTAAAGGGCGTTCCCTGTCATCCAAAGCCGGCTGATCCCAACTCGATTTTGCATGACGCATGAGAAGCAGGGTACGTTTCATGACATGGCCTTACATGTAATCTGGAAGCTTTTAGGATGACACCCAAGCAATCTTCGACTCTCTCTACAAACTTTCACAAATGTAACTCTTATATCTGAGATTCACATTATATTAACTCTTTTACTTTGTCATTAGAGATATACAATGAATGCACACGCTCTTTTTTGAATGATGGTCCGACTTTTACATAACAGTCGCCTTTACCAAGCAATGTTTCTGCACCAGTCTCATCCAAAATAATTTTTGATTCACTACTTTTTTGTACTTTGAGTGAAATCCTTGAAGGAATATTCGATCTTAAAATTCCTGGTAAGACTTCGGAAGATGGTCTTTGTGTAACAAGAATTAAATGGATACCTGCTGCACGGGCTTTCTGGGCAAGATTACCCAAAATACGTTCCATCGCTTTATTGGTTTTATTATTCGTACCCATCAGTAAGTTGGCAAGCTCTTCAACAACTACAATAATATTTGGAAGCTCACCCACAGGCAAATCGCTTACACTTTGGACATTTTTGGATTGAAGATAACTATATCTTTCCTCCATTTCACTTTCAAGTGCTTCCAAAGTTTGTAGTATTTCATCTGTCTCAGTCAATATTTTATTATTGCTGATGTTACTCAATTTATCAGAATCAGCATATGAAGCAAGTTCAACTTTTTTTGGATCAATTAAAATAAATTCTATTTCACGATCTGATTTTTGCATAAGAGACAAGATGACCATATGTAAGGTAACGCTTTTACCGCTCCCCGTAGTACCTGCAATGAACAGATGTAGTGATTCTTTTAAATCAAAATAGTATGGATTATCAAATTCATCTATGCCTAAAAACACACCTAACTGATATGTTGTAGGAATTTCATAAAGCCATTTTTTTATATTGTAAAAATCAAAAGAATGCCACTGATTTTCACGTTTTGGTATTGATAGCACATAGGTAAGAGGTTCGCCATCGACAGATTCATATGAAACATTTCTGACACCTAAAAGAGTGAGTAATTCATTCTTCGTTACATTTTCAAATTGTTTGATAAGATTACTATCATTTAATTTCACTTTATAATGATTAAGTCTAGATGCTTGTTTGGTATCTATCAATTGCAGTGAAATGCCTTTTTTATGATAAATGGCTTCTAGGTCACCTATCGTATCTTCATTTGATACTGTTGGTTCTGTATCAATCAGCAGATCTTGATACATCCACTCATAAAATGAATGTGAACTTTTCCATGAATTGTTTATTTCATCTAATCCTCGACGAATATGTTGTTGAAGTAATTGTTTATATTTTGTGTCATCATGAACTAAATCTAAATCATGCAAATATCCAATTAAAACTCTTGTATGTTTATCGTAATCTCCATCACCAGAATTGAGACCAGTCACTTGTTTTAATAAATATTCTTTTCCATCTTTTTTGAAATTTCCGTAATAGTCCAAATTACTTGTGTTATTGATTTGTAATGATTTTGCAAGGGCGAGTCGTAAAACATAATATTTTGGCATACTCTCTTTAAAACCATCATTGATAATCCGACTAATTAGTTGTTCATCTTCATTAGAAGTATAAATATCAGACATTGAAAATCTCCTCGCCTGTTTTTTTCATTTTATTGATGGTCGTCTTAGTCCCAGACTGATTAGACAACACATGCAAACTTGCTACATTATCAACGATAAAACTATATTTATTTTTGTCGATTTCTGAATCTGTAGGTAAGATGATTACCTGTTTCGATGCGTTAGGATAATAATTACTCAAGATATTAAGTTGATTGTTGTAATCTATACGTCCAAGTGGTGTATCAATAATAACAGGAATTGCTCTATTAGTTGCGTCTTTCAAAGCCCATAGCAAGGATATGGCTACAATTTGTTTCATACCAGCTGAAATACTTGCCATTCCAATTTTTTCATTTTCATCATCAAAATATTCAATATTGAAGTCATCTTCAATAGTAATTTTTTGAATCAAATTATTTGAGTCAATCAATTTTTGATAATGCTCATTTAGATATGCTTCGACTTCTTTTCGCACAGTTTTTTCTAACCTGCTTTTATATGACCTCAAAGTTTCCACTAACTTACTCGTTAAGTCAATTTGAGGTTCTAAATGCAAACTTTTTTTCGCTTTTCTATCGAGTGCATCAATTTCATTTTCAACTGTTCTTATTTTTCCATTGTGTTCTATCAAGTCATTATTGACACTTTGCAAATTATTGTGTGTTGATAAAATTTGATCGTTACACTCTTGAATTAACTTGTCTAATTTGATCAATTCTTTCTGTTCTGCTGGATCATCATTGATAGTTTTTAGTTCAAATTCAATGTTTGCAATTTCTTTCGTGATATCATTAATTTTTATTAAATTATTAATTTTCGCTCGATTTGAAATTATTGTTGTAATTTCATTTTGGATTTTAACTATTTGATTTTTATTCACTGACTCAATATATGATGGGGCATGACTATCATCAGTAATTTTGTAAACTTCCAAGAGTTTGGTCAGTTTAGATTTGATGTCTTTCTTCGTTGAGGAATCAATTTCAATATGTGGCGGTTCTTCGAGTAATTGGATTGGTAGCTTTTCAATTAACATATTGACAAAGTTAATATTGTCTTGCTTCAGAGCATTTTTAATTTCTGATGACAATGCATCCAATAGTTCTCTCGTAATATTGATATTGAACGTGAACATAGAAGTTGCCAGAATATCAGTTAGGCCGTCTTTTAATAAAGTCAGCTCTTTTTCATATTCTGTTTTTTTCGTATTAAGTTCATTCGCCCGATTTTGATTCCCATTAATATAGATGTCTTTTTTGCGATTTTCATATTTTGCTTTATCCTCTTCCAGCTCATCTAATTGGACTTGTAATTGAGTTATTTTGTTATTTATCAGTTCTATTTTCTTTTGATATGTCGTAATGTCATTTGATAGCGCTTCGATTTGGTTTTTCTGTGCCTGACTTTCATAACTTTGACTTTGTAGCGTTTCTCTATATTTACGCATAATTTTAACTATAAAATCAATACCACTTATGTTTAAAAGCTTTACTATTTTTTGTTTTCTATCAGTTCGGTTGGCTTCTGCAATCTGTTGAATTTGTTCACCATCAAAAAAGAAGAAATCTACAAAGTCAGGAGGAATACGTTTATGTAGGAATTTTTCGGCTTGAGTTCCTTCTACAACCGTGTAATTTTTTCTGTCATGAATCGTACAGGTTTCATTATAGGTTCCATTACTATAAATACTCCATTCACGACAAATACTATATTCATTACTAGATTCTTCAAAGGACAGGCACACCTTAAAGGTCCTTATACCTTCTCTTCTTGCATCTTGATTAAGTAAACCGTACCAATTTTGATTGCCTAGTACATAATCCAATACAGAAATAGTTCTACCTTCACTGACACTTTTTCTCAATGGTTCAGTGTACAAATCGTTTTGTGTCCCTAAAAAGAGAAGTTTTACACTATTTATAAAGCTTGTTTTTCCGTGACCATTCCGTCCATATATGACATGAATATTTTGTTGGTCATTATCAGTAGAAAAATCAATAACGTTCTCACCATAATAAGAGAACATATTCTGGATAGTGATACTTTTAATTTTCATTTATTTGTCCTGTAGGTATGCAGTAGTCATTGATAGTCTTTTCAATCAGAGCTTTGATGTCTGCTACTGATTTTGATTCTTCAACATTAGATGAGAAAATCTCTAATGATTCATTGACTAGACTTGAAATGAATTCTATGTCAAGGTTATGTTCTTCCGCAGCTCTTTCAAGCAATTCCATATGTAAAAAGATGTTTTCATCAGAGTAATTATCTGTCGCGTAATTAACCATCCTGTCGTACCTCCTCGAAATTTTTATTGCTGAATCGGCAATATCGAAATCATTGTCCCATTGCTTTTGGATATTGATTATTTCATCACTCGAAATAAGCTCAACACCCACTGATGCTTCTATCTGCAAAAGTTTCTCAAGAATTTCTTTTCTCGTATCACTTGTGAAAGGACCTGGTCCATATGTGCCATTTCTCCTGAAACTACTTCGTTTTTCGGGACATTCACGGATGTCTTTTAGATACTGGCGGAAATCATAAAGTGGTTTTAACCATTCTTCCCCAGTATCAATAAATCCTTTCATGGATTTGTCATCATTAACGACAGTACACACCCAACATCCAAATCGGCTTGAACCACATGACGGTTGGTCAGTATTGGTAATGAACTCGCAATCACCACCATGTGCTTGTGTGTATAGTGACAAAAGTTCATTATGATCACTTTCCCATGGTGGGGGGTTATGTTTGTTTAGATATGTCCAAACTTCATCATTAGTCCATTCAGCAATGGGACTGAAGACCAACGTATTAGGGATGTAATCATGCGGAAACATACCTCGACTATTAACAGGTCTGGATTCCATTGTCCTTTGTCTATTCTGACTTTCACTTTTTCTTGTACCAAGCAGTAAGACACAGCTACCATGTTTATCAGTGATCATGTTCATAGTGTCTTGGGTTGGTTTAATTTTCAACTTATCAGTACACCATCTAAAAGTTCTCGTTGGGGAAGGATATCCCTTCCCAATCAAATTAAACCAAAATTGATCATTCGGAGCTGGTTGGACAATTTTGACTTCAAGTGGTAAGTTCTGGTTTCTTGCACTGATTTGAATAGTATGAACAATTTTGTTGATATACTGTTCGATAATTGGTGATTCAACTTTTGTATCCGACAAAATAACATAGATTTGTTTTCTTTCATGATGTGGCAAGCTCAATAGTAGTTCGTATACGAGTTGCACAACGACCGTTGAATCTTTACCACCTGAGAAAGCTACTACCCAAGGTCTTTTGTCTTTTATAAAGTTTTCTTTCAAGACTGATTTCGTGGCATTGATTTTTTTAGCAAAATCATCACTAAAAATCAAATCGGAGAGTTTTGCAGCGTTAACTCCTGCTTGTAATGAGACTGCATTATTGTATTTATGTTGAAAAATGTAGTCTTTACTTTTTTGTCCTGTTTGACAGTAAAAAACATGCCTATTTGCATTTTGACTTTGGTTGAGTTCACCATTAAATGAGTCAATATGGATGGCGTTCTTGATATGATATAAATCAAATAAATCTTTTTTTCTAATATCTATTAAAACATCAGAACTGATTAATTCTTCATACTTGACTTCTTGCACTCTTACACTTTTTTTATTTATTTAAACTTAATCATATAATAACAGTTATTAATTATCTGTATTATTTCATCGCGTTTATTGATATTATTGACCAAATTTATAGTATTTTACTCGAATCAATATCAATCTTAGATTGTATGTCAGCATCATCGTTGATGTTTGAAATAAATCTTGAGTTTCTAAAATATTTGCTCATGAGAACCCAAAAACGACACTTGAAGAATACCGTTCAATGCATTTCAAACAATACAAAAATATGGGACGTATTTCAATTTGTACGAAACTATAAACTCTAATTTAAAATATGATAACGGTATATAGTCATGGGAGTTAAAAAGATACTGACAGTGTAGAAGGGAATCTTACATGTAAACCTAGTCTTACATGTAAGAAACCGTTATTTGTAGCGGTATGTAATACGGCCCTTGTCGAGGCTGTAAGGGGTCAGTTCGATCTTCACCTTGTCACCGGGGAGGATCTTGATGTAGTGCATACGCATTTTTCCGGCAATGTGACAGAGGATCACATGCTTGTTCTCAAGTTCTACACGAAATGTTGCATTCGGCAGCGCTTCAATGATTTTACCGTCAACTTCAATGACATCAGCTTTGGACATTGTTTCTCCTACGCAATAGATAGAATTTCAGCTCTGCCGTTTACAACAGCAACCGTGTGTTCATAGTGGGATCCCCGCAGACCGTCGGAACTGACAACGTCCCAGCCGTTTTCGCGGATAATCGCTTTGGACTCTTTTTGGCAGATCATCGGCTCAATGCAGAAGACCATGCCATTTTTTATTTTCGGGCCTGCCTTGGGGTTGTTGCCCTCAAGGTAATTGGGAATTTCAGGTTCTTCATGCGGCTTTTTCCCGATACCGTGGCCGCAAAAGCCACGAAGCGGTACAAAACCGCGCGCATGAATGAACTCCTCTATGGCAAGAGAAAGCTCTTTAAACCGCATCCCGTCACGTATGGTGTCGATAGCGAAATAGAGGGTATCTTTTGCGCAGGCGATCAACGCCTCATCCTGAGAGGTAACCGTCCCGACCGGCACCGAAATCGCGGCATCACCGAAATAACCTTCCAGTTCCGTCCCGATATCGTACCCGATTACATCACCATCCTGCAAACGGTAGTCTGAAGGAATTCCGTGAATAATCACTTCATTAAGTGAGGTACAAACAGCATTTGGAAATCCGTAAAGACCCTTGAACGAAGGCTTGGCACCATGGGAACGGATGAAATCCTCCGCCATGGCGTCAAGCTCTTTAAGGCTCATACCCACACGGGTTTCGGATGCAAGAAGGTTTAGTGCGCCGGCAACAATTCTGTTGGCGGCGCGGAGTTTTTCTATCTCTGCACTTTTTCGCAGCGCAATCGCCATCGGTTACAGGCCCACCGCGCTGAGCGTTTGATATTTGCTCATATAAATCTGAGCTTCAATCTTGCGCATTGTGTCGAGTGCTACCTGAACAACGATCAGGACAGCAGTACCACCGAAAAAGAAAGGTACACCCATTCCCTTGATTATGACAAAAGGAACGGTTGCAACGAGTCCCAGATAAATGGCACCCGAGAATGTCAGACGGCTTGCCGTTTCATTAAGAAACTCTGCCGTTGACGCACCTGGACGTACTCCCGGAATGAACCCGCCCTGACGCTTGAGGTTTTCTGAAATATCTTTGGCATTGAAAACGATCGATGCATAGAAATAGGCAAAAAATACAACAAACAAAAAGGTCAGGATATTGAAAAAATATCCGTTCGGGTTCAAAATATCGCTAATGCTCTGCACGTACGGGTTTGTACTGGCAGAGAGCACGGTCATCGGGAACATCAAAATCGCGGAAGCGAAGATGACGGGAATAACACCCGAAAGGTTCACTTTGATCGGAATGTAGTTCATGACACGTTTGTTCTGGTTCTGCATCATCGTTTTCTTGGCATAGGTGACCGGAATACGGCGCTCACCCAGTTCCACGTAGATGATGATGAAGATGGTCGCAAGAACCAGCAGCAAAATGGCAATCAGCGTAATAAAGCTCATGGCACCGGTGTTGATCATCGTAATCGCCTGGGAAATAGCACCCGGAATTGCCGAGACAATCCCTGCGAAGATGATCAGCGAAATACCGTTACCGATACCGCTTTGCGTAATCTGCTCACCGATCCACATTAGTAGCATTGTACCTGCCAGCATGGAAACAACCGATACAAGGATAAACGTGTTGTGATCAACCAGAATCGCGCTGCTACCGTCTTTGCCGGTTAGGCTCTGAAGACCGACACTCACGCCGATCGCCTGAACTACAGTGATCGCGATGGTCGCATAGCGGATGATCTGCATGTACTTCACCATGCCGTCACGCTCTTTTTTCATCTGTGCAAGGTTCGGGAAGGTTGCGGCAAGCAGTTCCATGATGATCGATGCAGTGATGTAAGGCATAATACCGAGTGAAATGATAGAGAGGCGTTCTACGGCGTTTCCGCTGAACATATTGAAGAGTCCCAGAGCGTCTGCGTCATGAGAGTCAAAGAAAGCGGCAATCACTGCCGTGTCGACACCGGGTACCGGCACGTATGCCAGTAGACGGTAGATGAACAGAAACCCGATCGTAATTAAGATCTTGTTTACAAGTTGCTGATTCATTATTTACCAGTTGTCGTTACATTATCGTCTTTGATTTTGGAAGCCAGATCTTTAGCCGATGCACCAACAAGTTTTACAGCAACGACGGATTTACCAAGACGGTGAACCGAACGGATCGTTTCCATGGTAATCTCTTCAAGAGCTGCAACTGCGGCATGATGTTCGACGTTGATAACATAAGGTTTGACAACACGTGACGTAAATCCGATTTTAGGAAGACGGCGCGCCAGAGGCTGCTGTCCACCCTCGAAGTTACGCTTGCGGCTGTAACCGCTGCGTTGAGTCTGGCCTTTACCACCTTTACCGGAAGTACTGCCCCAGCCGCTGCCCTGGCCGCGACCGATACGCTTGCGCGAATGTGTCGAACCCTCAGCAGGAGTCAAGTTTTCTAATGCCATAACTTATCCTTTCAGACGTGCAAGTGCTTCAATAGTAGCACGTACGACGGTATTTGGATTGTTAGAACCCAGAGACTTGGTCAGGATATCCTGAACGCCTGCAAGTTCCAGTACGGGACGCATTGCACCACCCGAGATGACACCGGTACCTTCAGAAGCCGGTTTCAGAAGAACACGGCTCGCATTGTACTTGTGCTCGATATCGTGAGCAATGGTTGTACCCTTAATGTTTACGGTAGTCAGGTTTTTAAATGCATTGTCTACCGCTTTTTTGATCGCATCAGGTACCTCTTTGGCTTTACCCGAACCGAAACCGACAGTTCCGTTCTTGTTACCAACGACGACCAGAGCGGTGAATCGGAAACGACGACCACCTTTGACAACTTTGGTTACACGGCCGATGTTTACGATCGACTCTTCAAACTCTTCTCTGTTGATATTTCTCATCATCAGCCCTTAAAACTTGATTTCGTTAGCGCGGAGCGCGTCGCCGAACGCTTTGATGACACCATGGTACTGGTATCCGTTACGGTCGAAAACGATTTCTGAGAAACCAGCCTCTTTAAGGGTTTTGGCAAACGCCTCGCCCAGTTTTCCTGCATCTTCGATGTTCGCACGCATGTTCAGCGTTTTCGAATTGATTGCAGCCAGTGTCACAGCATTGGCGTCATCAATTGCCTGAGCAGTCAGGTAGCGATTGGAACGGAATACAGAAAGACGTGGTTTCGCTGCAGTTCCGGAGATTTTTGCACGGATACGACGCTTACGGCGCAGACGACCTGCTGCTTTTATTTTTAATTCTTTAGCTGTCATTCTACCCTCCCTTATTTCTTAGAGGTCTTACCGGCTTTACGCACGATATGCTCTCCAACGTATTTCACACCTTTACCTTTGTAAGGCTCTGGCGGACGGAAACCACGTACCTCTGCAGCAACCTGACCGAGCACTTGCTTGTCATGGCTTTTAAGAGTAATTACGTTTTTCTCAACAGTCGCTTCTACACCTTCTGGAAGGTCGTAGTTGATGTCATGCGAGAAACCAAGCTGCAGGTTGAGCACTTTGCCCTGAACCGCGGCACGGTAACCGACACCATTGATTTCGAGTTGTTTCGCATAACCGGTTGTCAGACCTGTAACGATGTTAGAGGCCAGTGAACGATACGTTCCCCAGTATGCACGATCCTGACGGTTGTCAGAATTTTTTACAAACGTCAGCGTGTTGTTCTCAAAAGAAACACCAACATTCCCTTTGGTATCGAGGGTTTGCTTCAGTTTGCCTTTTTCAAAAGTAATGACGCTGCCGTCAACACTTACCTTGATATCAGCTGGAACGGCGACAGGTTGTTTTCCAATACGACTCATACCCTACTCCTTACCATACTGTACAGAGTACTTCGCCGCCGATGCCAAGCTCGTAAGCTTTATCGTTAGGCAGTACCCCTTTTGAAGTTGAAACGATAATCGTTCCGTAACCGTTTTTGAAACGTTTGATATCGTCTTTACCTTTATAGATACGACGACCCGGTTTGGAAACACGTTTCATTTCATTGATAACGGTACGACCGTTATCATCATATTTCAAGACAACATTGATTGTCTTTTTGTTGCCGTCTTCAACAACATTGAAGCTGTCGATGTAGCCTTTTTCAGCCAGAATGGCAACCACCGCTTCAACAGCTTTGGAGTGCATCAGCGTCGTAACGTCAAGACGACGCATCGCAGCATTGCGGATACGTGTCAACGAATCTGAGATCAGATCATTAATCATTTATTATTTCCTTTATCTAACGGTTAGGAGTATCAGGCTTACCAGCTTGACTTTCTAACGCCCGGGATCAACCCTTCGTTTGCCATCTTGCGGAAGCAAACGCGACAAATACCAAAATCACGCAGTACAGAGTGCGGACGACCGCAGATCTGACAACGCGTGTAACCACGTACCGCAAACTTTGGAGTACGTTTCGCTTTCGCGATCATAGACTTCTTAGCCATTATTTGCTCCCTTTGCTAAACGGCATACCGAGTGCTTCAAGCAGACCGAAGCCCTCTTTGTCAGTACGTGCCGTTGTAACGATCGTGATGTTCATCCCGTGGATCTGCATGATGGAATCATACGAAACCTCTGGGAAGATCAACTGCTCGGTCAGACCGAAGTTGTAGTTTCCGCGGCCGTCGAAGCCATTGCGGGGAACACCACGGAAGTCTTTCACACGGGGCAGTGCAATTGAAACAAGTTTGTCCAGGAAGTTGTACATGTTTTCGCCGCGCAGTGTTACTTTGATACCGACAGGCATCCCTTCACGCACTTTGAAACCTGCAACTGATTTGCGCGCTTCTACAACAGTAGCACGCTGACCCGCGATCACGCTGATGGTGTCCTGGATGTTCTGGATCAGTTTATTGTCTTTCATAGCGAAACCCGCACCGACGGAGATCATGATCTTCTCGACTTTGGGAATCTGCATTTCGTTTTCGATCTCGAGCTGGGCTTTAAGCTGTGGCTTGAGTGCGAGATATTTCTCTTTCATACGTGCCATGATTACGCCTCCACTTTACGAACGTTGGATGCATCAATCGGCATCTCTTTGTTATCAAAACCGCCCTGAGGATTCTGCTCAGTTGGTTTGATCGCTTTCTTCACGGTTTTGACACCCTTGACGATCACTTTGTTTTTCTTTGGCATGACAGCCAGTACTTCTGCTTTTGTACCTTTGTCATCGCCGGCGATCACTTCAACCATGTCACCTTTTTTGAAACTGAATTTTGCCATCACACAACCTCCGGAGCCAGAGAAACGATCTTCATGAAACCGGCATAGCGCACTTCACGAGATACAGGTCCGAAAATACGGGTACCGATTGGCTCTCTTTTATTATCTAGAACTACAGCTGCGTTGTCATCGAAACGAATTACAGAGCCGTTTTCGCGCTGTACTTCTTTTTTAGTACGGACGATAACCGCTTTGACAACCTGACCTTTTTTTACCTTACCGGTAGGAATCGCTTTTTTGACCGAAGCAACGATAACGTCGCCGACAGTCGCATAACGACGCTTGGAGCCGCCGAGGACCTTGATACACATGATCTCTTTGGCACCGGTGTTATCAGCAACATTAAGACGAGAAAAACTCTGGATCATGACTCAGCTCCTGACATGACACTTTTGAGCTCAAAAGTTTTATTTTTAGACATCGGACGGCATTCAACCGCTACGATGACATCGCCAACTTTGAGTTGGTTGTTTTCGTCATGCACCAGGTACTTTTTAAAACGTTTAACGGTTTTGTGGTACTTTGGGTGCATAACACGACGTTCAACGACTACAGTCGCTGTTTTGTCGCCGGCAATCTTGACAACACTGCCTTGAATTTCACGTTTGCTCACAGATGCCTCCCTTATTTCGCTGCGCTGATCGCAGTATTGATGCGGGCGATATCTTTTTTGACCGCACGCAGTTCAGCTGTATTGGTCAGCTGCATCATTTTTTGTTTGATCTTCATGGTGAAGAGCTCAGTCTTTTTCTGCTTGAGCATCGCCTGAAGATCCGCTACAGTTTTCTCTGACAAATCAATATATTTCATTGTTCATCTCCTGTGTGATGATCTTCGTCTTAAATGGCAATTTGTGAATCGCCAGTGTCAGTGCTTCACGCGCCAACGGCTCTGCAACGCCACCCATTTCGAAAATGATACGGCCGGGCTTGATGTTCATAACCCATTTGTCAATTCCGCCTTTACCTTTACCCATACGAGTTTCAAGAGGCTTGGCAGTCAAAGGTTTGTCCGGGAACACGCGGATCCAGATTTTACCCTGACGTTTGATGTGACGTGTGGCAGTAATACGAGCTGCTTCAATCTGGCGAGACGTGATACGTCCCGCTTCTACCGCTTTAATCGCGATATCACCGAAAGCAAGAGTGTGACCGCTGCGTGCTTTGCCGCGGTTACGACCTTTCATGTACTTGCGGTGTTTCATTCTTTTAGGCATTAACATGATTATTCAGCCTCTCTTTCTTGACGTTTTCCGCCACGCTTTGGAGCACGGCGTGCTTCGCTTTTCTCTTCTTTCGGCTCAGCCTGAATTCCTTTGGTGAGAACCTCACCTTTGAAGATCCAGACTTTAATGCCGATGATTCCGTAGGTAGTACGGGCTTCAGCGAAACCGTAATCGATTTTTGCGCGGAGCGTATGCAGAGGCACACGTCCTTCAAGGTACCACTCTGTACGTGCGATCTCGGCACCGCCAAGACGACCGGAAACAGAGATTTTGATTCCTTTTGCACCAGAGCGCTGCGCACCCTGCATCACTTTTTTCATCGCGCGGCGGAACGCAACACGACGCTCAAGCTGCGTAGCAACGTTTTCAGCAACGAGCTGTGCAGATGCCTGAGCTTTTTTCTCTTCTTTGATGTTGACGGCAACAGGCTTGCCGATCAGGTTTTGAAGTGCAGTTTTGAGTTTCTCAATGTCCGCACCTTTTTTACCGATGATGATACCAGGACGTGCCGCTACGATTGTAACGCGCAGACGCTTGGCCGTACGCTCGATAATGATGTTGCTAACACCCGCATAATAGAGCTCTTTTTTGAGGTATGTGCGGATTTTATGGTCTTCCCCCAAAGCAGCCGGAGCATTTTTGAAGTTAGGATACCAGCGGCTCTCCCAGTTACGGTTGATACCGAGGCGCAGACCGATAGGATTAACTTTCTGACCCATACTTATTTGCCCTCCACTTCTACGAGAATATGTGCAGTCGGTTTACGGATACCCGACGCCATACCGCGGGCACGCGGACGGAAACGTTTGAGTACCGGGCCGTTGTCTACACGGCACGACGTGATGATGCAATCTTCAGCCTCTTCACCGCTGTTAGCAACAGCAGAAGCGACAACTTTCGCAATGATCTTGGCCGCTTTGTTCGGTGTGAACTCGAGCGCAGCAAGAGCCTGCTCGGCATTCATACCCTGAATTTCGCGGGCAACAAGGCGCGATTTGGTTGGTGATACGCGAACAAATTTCAGAAGTGCTCTAGCCATGATTAACCTACCTTCTTCTGAACAGAGCCCTTGTGGCCCTTGAATGTACGAGTTGGTGCGAATTCACCGAGTTTGTAGCCGATGTGATTCTCAGTCACATAGACAGGAACGAACTGACGTCCGTTGTGAACATTCAGAGTCAGACCGATCATTTCCGGAAGTACCGTAGAACGGCGTGACCATGTTTTGATCGGTTTATTGCTTTTCGCCTCTTTGGCAGCAAGCACTTTCTTCATCAAATGCTCATCAACAAATGGACCTTTTTTTACGGATCTAGCCATTTATCTACCTCTTCGGATTGGATTTGCGGCGTGTGATAATGAGTTTATCACTCGCTTTTTTATGACGAGTCTTGCCACCTTTAGTCGGTTTACCCCATGGAGTAACCGGATGACGTCCTGAGTTTGTTTTACCTTCACCACCACCGTGTGGGTGGTCAATCGGGTTCATCGCAGAACCACGAGTCTGAGGACGGATCCCCATGTGGCGCGTACGACCCGCTTTGGCAATAACAACGTTGATGACCTCTTCGTTACCGACAGTACCGACGGTAGCCATACACTCACCCAGAACCAGACGCATCTCTGAAGAAGGCAGACGCAGTGATACGTATTTGCCGTCACGTCCCATGATCTGAGCAGAACCGCCGGCAGCACGAACCATCTGTCCGCCTTTGCCAGGTTTGAGCTCGATGTTGTGTACCACGGTACCAACAGGGATGTTCATCAGTTTCATCGCGTTACCGGTTTTAATGTCAAGTCCTGCTTCTGCAGATTCAACTTTATCACCGACATTCAGACCTTTTGGCTGAAGGATATAACGTTTTTCGCCATCAGCATAAGTGATGAGGGCAATACGACAGTTACGATACGGATCGTACTCAATCGCACTTACTGTACCTGGAACACCAAACTTGTTGCGTTTGAAGTCGATGATACGGTAAAGCTTCTTGGCACCGCCTTGCTTGTGGCGTGACGTAATGCGGCCGTTGTTGTTGCGACCTGCATGTACAGGAAGCTTGACAAGCAGAGAGCGTACAGAAGCTTTTGCTGTGATGTCCGAGCTTTCAACGTTTGTATAGAAACGGCGGCTCGGTGTTATTGGTCTATAGGTTTTAATCGCCATAATTACACCGCCAGGCTTTCGATTTGTGCACCCTCAGGCAGTTTGACATAGAACTTTTTGAAATCGTTCTGTTTGCCGGCTACACCACGGAAACGTTTAATCTTTCCGCTTTGGTTCAGTGAGTTGATACGAGTCGGTACGATACCGAAGTACTCACGGAACACCTCTTTAAGTCCTGTTTTTGTCATGCGCGGTGCTGTCTGAACAACGATAACACCCTCTTCCTGGAGACCCAGAGTCTTCTCAGTGTAGACAATTGATTTAATATCTGTAATATCTGCCATCTTACGCCTCTTTCGTCAGGTTTTCCAAGACCGCTTTCTCAATAACTACCGCACGGTAAGTCGCTGCAAGGAATGCATTGAGCTCACTCGCTTCGACGAGGTAGGATTTATTGATATTGCGGAATGCCAAATAAGTTTTCTCATCAAGAATCGCTTTTACAAAAAGCGCATCGCGAGAACCGATTTTGTTGAAGATCGCCTGGGCGTCTTTTGTTTTACCCGACTCGACTGCGATAGAATCGACAACGAACAGCGTACCGTTCTGAGCATGCTCGTCAAGAGCAAATTTCAGTGCCAGTTTCTTCTGTTTTTTGTTGACTTTCTGATCATAGTTGCGGTTGTTTTTAGGACCGAATGCCTGGCCGCCGCCAACCCATACAGGTGAACGGCGTGAACCGGCACGCGCACCACCACGGCCTTTCTGGGCCCATGGTTTTTTACCGCCACCACTGACTTCAGAGCGAGTTTTCGCTGAAGCAGTGTTGGAGCGGATCGCTGCCTGGTATGATTTTACATACAGATAAAGGTTATGCGGATTGATCCCCGCAAAGCTTTCCGGAAGCGCAAGCTCGGAAGCTTTTTCAAAATTATCATTTAATACAATAGCGCTCATTATTTAACAACCTTTACTCGACCTAGTGCACCTTTTGGCCCCGGAATAGAACCGACAAGTACCAATACACCGTTTTCAGCGTCAAAAGAAAGCACGCTGTTTTTCACCGTAACCTGCTCGTTACCGTATTGACCGGACATTTTTTTACCCGGCATAACGCGGCCTGGCCATTCACACATACCGATAGAACCGGTTCTTCTGTTGAAACGGTGACCGTGTTCTGCAGGACCACCGCCGAAGTTCCAGCGTTTCATAACACCGGTAAAACCGCGTCCTTTGGTATTGAATGTTGACTTGACTACAGTAGCTTCGCTCAGAGGAGACATGTCCTGATCGCCGGCTTCCGTGTTGGCAACATCCATTGTTGCGAAACGATTGAAATCAGCAGGAAGGGCATATTTCTTCTGCTGTCCTTCAACACTTTTGTTTGTTTTTTTACCGTTGCTGTATGCAACGAGTGCTTTACCGTCTGCGACTTCGCACACTTTGGCCTCTACCACTTTAAGCAGGGTAACAGGCTTGGACGGTACGCTGATAGTACGGCTCATACCGATTTTTTCAACAATATATTCCATTGTGTTCTCCTTACTTATCCATAGAGCGGACTTCAACATCCACTTCAGGGGCAAGATCCAGTTTCATCAGTGAATCAACAGTTTCAGGCGTTGCAGAAACGATGTCGATCAGACGTGCATGCATGCGGATTTCAAACTGCTCACGAGAGTCTTTGTTCACGTGTACAGACTTGAGAACCGTATATTTGCGGATCTTGGTTGGCAAAGGGATCGGCCCGCGGATTTCCGCACCGGTACGCTTTACAGCTTCAACGATTGATGCTACGGAACGATCGAGTACTCGATGGTCGTAAGCTCTCAGTTTCAAACGAATTTTTTCCATTTTGTTTCCTTATAAAGAACTCGTCAGATCGGGTCTGACCACATAAAGGGAGCGGAATTATACTGACTTGGGCATCTTATTTCAAGGGTTTTAGGGGGTTTAGTCCGAATTTAGAATAAATTTATTTCCTTCTAAAAAGGAAATGATACAATTCGTGATCTTTAAAATCGAGGCTTTTATGGAAACCCTGCTCGATGATTATTATAAACAGAGCTTACATGTAAGCCGTTTTATCGCACGGAAAATCGAACTTGATGCCGAATCCCTTCAGCTTGTCGGAGTGGCGCAATCGGGTAAAACAACGCTGATAAAACAGTATCTGCTTGGCTGCAAAAAGAGCAGCTATCTCTATCTGGACTGCCGGGATCTTCGTATTGAAGACGAAGCGCTCTCCCGGAGCCTTCCCGAATTCTGTCTTGAAAACGGCATTGAAATTCTTGCACTTGACAACTACCGGCCGAGCATTCGCCCTCCGGGTGTGCGCCAGCTGATCGTCTCGGGCGAGTACCCTTTTGATGCGTTACATGTAAAACGCCTCCGCCTGACCCCGCTCGATTATGAAGAGTTTCTGGCCTATGAGCCAAAATTCGACTCGACCGTTTTCAACCATTTTTTACAGCTTGGCGGCTACCCCGTCATGCACATGCTTGGCAGCGAAACCCGTCTGCTTTACCTCCAGCAGACGCTGCAGTCACGGCTGACACCGCTGGAGCTTGACATCGTGACGCTGGTTGCCAAAAGCAGTACGCTGAAACTCTCGGCGTTCAGTATCTTCGAGCGGCTCAAAATCCAGCGGCGCATCTCCAAGGACATGCTCTACAAAACCCTCAACGATCTGCTGGAGAAACGCTACCTCTATGACGTCAGGAAATTCGCCCATGAACGGGCTGTGAAAAAAATCTATCTCTGCGACATCGCCATTAAAAATGCGCTTTCACTCCAGAAACACTTCGGCAGGCTTTTTGAAAACCTCGTTTTCCTTGAAATGATCAAACGCAACTATGAGCTCTATTACCTCGATGCGGTCGATTTTTATCTGCCGCGCCACCGCCGCATCGTCCTGTGCATGCCCTTCGCCGCGCCCGATGCGCTCTTCAAACGCATTGAATCGATAGAGAGTTTTATCATCGAACAGGGTATCTTACATGTAGAAGTCGTGACGGTCGGTTCCGAAGGGCATCTGCAACACCCCTTTGTCAGCGTTGAGATGCTTCCCTTTGGAGAGTGGGCCATCACTCAGGGCGAGTCGCTTTAACTACTTCCGCATCCGCTAAAGAGACGTTTCTCATACCGGATCGTCACAATCTCGCTGCCTGACGTTTCGCCGTTGCCGCGTACGCAGGGGCGATGGTGCCGCTCAATCATCATCCGCGGTTCCTTGAGCAGATAGAGCGTACTGTCGCCGCTTTCGCGCCCTTGTGGAAGTCTGAACCGCATCGGTTCATAGCCTGCGAGCATCAGCCGGGCATCATTGTTCGCATCGACGTGCAGTTCCCATCCGGGCACTGCGCCTGAGGCCTTGAACGTTTCAGCCGCCTTGAGCGTCTTTTTCTCCGTAACCGGCTTCTGCTGTGCCTGAGGCGTCACGGTTCTCTCAATAACCCAACAGGCCATACTGCCAAGCGCATCGGGAGTAAAGAGGGCGTCGTCACCTTTGGTAAAGAGCGTCATGCTGCCGTCACTGTATTTGGCTCCCGATGCCGAGGGCACCTGAGTCAGATTGCGTGTCTGGCGTGGCAGTTTCAGCTGCATTGTTTCACCTGTCAGTGTCGCCTTGAAACGGTAGCCATCCTGACACTCGTACTCGAAACTGTTAGCAAAAAGGGAGGTAGCAAACGCTACAATCATTGCCATAATTTTTTTCATAGGGGTATTATAGTGCAAAAGCTGTGCGGAATCGATGAAGCGGGCAGAGGCCCGATTGCCGGGCCGTTGCTGATGGCGGGTGTCATACTTGAGAGACCGATTGCAGGGCTCAACGACTCCAAAAAACTGAGTGAAAAACGGCGCGAATCGCTCTATGAAGCCATTGTCGAGACGGCAACGTATCATATTGTCCGTTTCGATGCATCGCAGATTGATGCACTGGGCATCTCCGCCTGTCTGAAAGCGGGACTTGAAGAGATCATGCAGATGATGCCAACGGAGAATTTTCTCTTTGACGGCAGCAGCACCTTCGGCGCGACAGGGTTGCAGACACTTGTCAAAGCCGATGCCACCGTCGCGGAGGTCAGTGCCGCCTCGATTTTGGCAAAAGTGACCCGTGACCGGGAGATGATTGCGCTTGATGGCACCTATCCCGAATACGAATTTGCCGCCCATAAAGGCTACGGCACGGCTTTACATGTAAAGAAAATCCGCGAACACGGCTACACACCCATTCATCGCCGTAGCTTCCGGCTCAAAGCGCTGGAGCCAACGCTGTTTTAAGTCCGGAACCGCTCCAGTTTTTCATGAAGGCTGAGCGTCAGACGGTTCAGATGATCCGCCGCAGAGGCAATCTCTTCAACACTGCGCGCATTTGCCGTTGAAAGCGCATTAATCTGTGCCATCTGCTCTGTCATAAATGTCACCTGCTCTCCTGCGTGTTCGAAATCTTTCACAATAACATTGGTCGCGTGCGTAGCACTGTTGACCACATCCGTCGTCTTCAGAATCTTCGCTTCCACTTCCGTCGCAATCACGGCAAGCTGCTCCATGTGCTGCGCGTTGTTCCCCATCTGTTCACTGGCATCCATGGTTGCCTGAACAATGACGTTAATAGTGGCGTTGATCTCGGTCAGGCTCTTTTGTGTCCGTTCGGCAAGCTTTCTGACCTCATCGGCGACTACGGCAAAACCGCGGCCGTGTTCCCCCGCGCGGGCTGCTTCAATCGCGGCATTAAGTGCCAGCAGATTCGTCTGCTCGGCAATCTCCGATATCACCTCCAAAACGCCTTTAACCTGATCCGTGTCTCTGGAGAGCTGCTCAATATTATGGGCGAGTGCCACTTCAGCCTGAGTACTTTCCTGAACCTGTGCCGTCATGGCAACAATCTCGTCCCGGGCCGCTCCGAGCATCTCGTTTGCGCTGACAATCTCCTGCTTGCTGTAAACGACTGTCTCCATCGCTTCTTTGATATCCCTGCTGATCTGCGTCGAACGCTCTGTCGTCTCATTAATAATTACTACGGCACGTTCAACATTTTTCCCCACCTCCATCGAAGTAACCGAAAGTTCATTGGAGATGGATGCATTCTCGACCGAACTGCTTTTTGCTTCCGAGATCACAGTACCGAGCGATGCAATTAAAGTACTGAACGCCCTGCCGATTCGTGAAATTTCCGGTGGTGCATCGGTAGCAACCTGCAAGGTCAGATTCTGCTGTTCCGCCACGTCAACCATCGTCTGACCGAAGCGTTCAATCGGCATGGAGATGGCCCTTTTTACCAGAACAGAAATAACCAGTGTAAAAACAATGCCGACAACCAGAGTAATCATCAGTGTCTGGGAGAGCGTACTGCTGATCTGTTCCCGGACTGTTTCGCGCAGACGTTGAATCTTCGGAGCAACACTCGCCATAAGATCTTCCTCATACGCTCCCGTTCCTATCACCCAGCCCCAGGGCTCAAACAGCTGCACATAGGAAATTTTTCGTATCGGAGTCTCGCTGCCGGGTTTGGGCCAGACATAATCGACATAGCCTGAGCCCTCTGTCTTTGCCAGCTTTGCAAATTCGGAAAAAATCCGCTTGCCCTGTTGGTCTTCAAACGTGGAAAGATCCGTTCCGTTGAGTTTGGGGTTGATCGGATGGTCAATCATTCGGGCTTGCAGATCGTTTATCCAGAAATAGCCGCTTCCTTCACCGTAACGCATATTCGAGACGGTAGCTATCGCATCATCCTGAATTTTTTTTATCCGGTCAGACTCATACACGCCCGTACCGATTACCCAGCCAAACGGTTCAAAAAGACGCACAAACGAGATCTTCTCTTCCGCATCGTCTGAACCGGGTTTGGGCCAGACATAATGAACAAATCCGGAGCCTTTTGTTTTACCGGTTTGCGCAAATTCATAAAAAAGGCGTTTGCCGTTACGGTCTTTAAGCTGGGAGAGGTCTTTGCCGTTGAGAGCCGGTTTGATGGGATGATCAATAATTACGGCATCAAGATCATTAATCCAGAAATAGCCGTCTTGTCCATATCGGGCCGATGACACAATGCTACGGATGCGCTCACGCAACTCCCGCTTTGAAAGTGTCCCCGAATGCGCTTCATACTCCCGGATTATCTGGGAGAAGAGTGCGTTCATCTGCTGCTGCAACTCTCCCGAAATCGCTTTTTCGAGTGTTTCGGGCCGACTCTTTTGATAAAACGAATCTATCGTTTTGACAACCAGATCCGTCAATTGCCGCAGTTCTTCTTTTTTATTGGCGTAGATTCCCTGCGTCTGCGCTTCCATATTCTTGTTAGCGGTCGCTTTGATGCTAAAATAGAACTGGAACGCCATAATGGTAGAAACGAAGACGATTGTGAAAACAACCAATGCCTGCAGGCGAAATTTAATAGAGACATTCATGGAAGACTCCTGCGGATTTAACCTGAATAAGGAGTATCCGCTTAAATTAATACCTCATAATAGCATACATCTATAGCATGAACGCAGTAATTACTTATTTTTACGTTACGCTTTTCGGTGCCCGCCGCCGCGTCTGGGTATCAACGTGTCCATCTTCTCGCCGCCAACAGTGTACGCTTCCCCAAAACCAAAAGTCGCTTCACCGTTATAGGGGGTTAGTGCATAGAGGTTAAAATCCGCCATCTGACGCAGCATGCCGATCATCTCTGCGCCGAAGCGCGCTTCAAAGCATTCCATTACCGTCTCAAATAGCGGTATTTCGCGACCGATGACCTCAGCACGGCACTGAAGCGAAAGCCGTTTCCTCGCAAAAATATTGGCTGAAGCCGCTTCATCTTCAATAAACAGAAGCGATGCTCTGGGCGTTCTTTGAATATTCTTCGCATGAGTGGCGACATCACTTATGAAAATGAAATAGCGCCCTTCGTAAAAACAGAACGGGGCATAAGAGCCAAACGGGGCGCCTTCGGCATCAACGCTACCGAGAACAACACTCTGAAACGGTTCAATAAAGGAAATCATGATTCTGCTTTGTAGATTGATTTTGCGGCTTACATGTAAAGATAGGGCGTTATAATCGCGCCATGAGACCGATAGAACATATTAAAAATGCCCTGAACGACCTTGATGCGGAAGTCCAGTCGATTCTTCTCGACATGAAACGCTCGCTTACCGAGAAAGACAATGCCATGCTGCCGTTGCTGCGCGAACAGAAAGTGCTCAAACAGACACTTTCCGATCTGGAGTATCTCGAAGCCAATCCGCCCACGCCAAACCAGCCCTGCGGCATTTCAAAGTACCGCGAGGAGTAGGCACTACTGCCCGCACTTCCCTGCGCCGCATTTCATGGCCGGAGCTTTTTGCATGGCGGCACCGCATTTGCCCGCACCGCATTTCATTTTACCTGTCTGGTTGCAATCGCACGGTTTGGTCGGATCAAGCTTGTGGGCGCATTTGGGATTGTCACAGTTTTCTCCGCAGGCACACCCGATCATACTCCCTTTTCCCTGCATGGCGGCACCGCATTTACCCGCACCGCATTTCATGGTGGCAGGCGCGGGAACCGCATGTCCGCATTTGCCAGCGCCGCACTTTTCCATCGCCGAAAGATTTGAAGCTCCGAAACCGAGCAGAAGCAGTGCTCCGAAAAGCATTGAGATCCATTGAGACTGACGCATAGACGTTCCTTTTGATAATAATGGCGTCATTGTAACACAGCCGTCTCGGAAGCATAAAAAGTAATATGAAAAATTCAAAAGGGGTTTATGAAGAAGACTCCCCTCCAGATACCTGCGGCACATAACATCAGGAGGTGGGCTGCTATGTTCCCATCCTGACCCGCTGTCCCCTGGCGCTATTGCACAGGTCTAAAGGGAAGCGCTCAAAGCAGTCGGACTGCTCTCAGCGCTTTGGAGAGGGAATAATAGCAGATTTTGTTTTACAATTCAATCCGCCACAACAAAGCGGGCACGTCCGGCAGCTTTGGCCTCGTAGAGTGCAGCATCTGCCCGGCGATAGATCGCATCCCGATTTTCTCCCGGACGCGACGCTGCGATACCCGCACTGATGCGGACTCTGATGTCATGACCGAAGTCATGGAGCTCGAATGCCCGGAAAAGGCGTTCATACAGTTTTATGACACCCGCTATGTCCTCGTGTACTGAAATAATGGCGAACTCTTCGCCTCCAACCCGATACAGACGGTCATATTCGCGAATGTTCTGGCGCACCAGATGCGACAGCGCCTTGAGAATATCATCGCCCACATGATGGCCGTACGTATCATTGATAATTTTAAAATGATCCAGATCGAAAATAGAAAGTACAAAGGATTCACTTCCCACAAGGCGATTGAGGGCATTCTCAAAGCTGCGCCGGTTGTAAAGTCCCGTCAGACCGTCATGCTCGGCCTCCTCTTTTAAAACCTGATTGTAGGAGTGAATGATCTGCTGCTGCGCGTCGATACGCCGTATAAAGAAGAAAATGACACCGTAAAGCAGGATCAGGAACATGCCCATGGCGATCATCGTGAACTGGAAGAGCCACATCGCCTCTCGCAGTTCGTGATCAAACGGAACCTTCAGTGAAATCATCGCACGAATCCTTCCGACCTCTTCTCCAAAGCCTTTCTCGTTTCCATACTGCGCCACCATCTCGGCAGGCGCCTTCTCCGGTGTCGAATGGCAGCGCATGCAGGAGTCTTTATTCGGGGCTACGGGAATGGCATGATAAATGTAATGATGCTCTCCTTCCCGAATCGTCTCGCTGTACTTTGTGAGTTCACCGCTTCTGAAGCGTTCAAGAATGCTCAGTTCCTTGGGTGTCGCACGGTTGAGTTCGTTACGCGGATTGTCGGTCGCCAGCTTGTACTGCAACGCACCTTCATGAAAAATCCGCAGTTCCCGTTCCTTGTCAAGCAGCGTGTTCAGATTGTCGTTAATGTTGCGTGCAATGTACGTGAAAGAGAGTACCCGCGGGTCAAAAAACTCGTCATAGAGTTTGCCTTTGGCTTTAAGTTCATAAATGACGGGTTTGAGGGTCTCTTCGACATACTTGTGCAAGGCACGCTGACGCATCAGGATCTCGTGAAGATGGCGTTCGTTTTGAACTTCGGCATAGGCAATACTTTTTTCGTACGCTACAACTCCAAAAATCACTTCACCCATGATGAACAGTAATGCCAGCAAGATCAGAAAACGACGGTTTTTGGGTTGCATTATACGACCAGACTTCCGACACCCTGCTTCAGTGCATGAAACACCTCTTCATACGAAAAGTCACGCGACTGTTCCCGTGCGGCATGTTCCATGGATTTGGCGAGTTCATAAAGTTCATTCAGACGCAGGTTTCCGGAGCTCCCTTTGAGCGAGTGGGCATACTCACCGATGGCATCGTATTGAAGCGATGCTATTGCATTTTCAAGTTTTCCCAAAATCATTGTACTCTCTTCAATGTAGCTGGCAACGAGTCTCGGAATGTGTTTGGACTTTAATCCAATGGCAGCTGCCATCGCCTCCGCATCAAGAGTTGAGTAATCGGGAATGGAAATCATGCACTATACCTTTAAGTATTTTACATTTCCAGTGTAACGCTTTAAACATGAAAAAAGCTTAAAATTCTGATAAAATTTCACAATGACTTATCTTGTTATCGCCCTACCTGCAGAAGCCCGTGCTTTTCTGGATTACCTTCCGTTTCGCAGAAGCGATACGCTTCCTTTTCCGCTCTATTATCATGATGATTTTCTTCTTTGTGTGACCGGAAGCGGCTATGAGAATGCCGTGATGGCTACCGCCGCACTGCTGGGACACCGTCCGCCAAAAGCGGGAGACCTGCTGCTTAATACCGGCATCTGCGCCGCTCCCGAAGCCTATCCGCTCGGCACGTTGCTGGTTGCGCACAAGGTTACATGTAAAGAAATGCCAGGCTATTATCCCGATATGCTGCTTTCGCATGATTACCCTGAAGTGACGCTTGAGAGCGTTTTGAACCCGCAGCGCGAACCGCTGGCACACCCCGTCGATATGGAAGCGCATGCCGTCTTTAAAGCTGCATCACGTTTTATGGGGGTGCATCAGCTGCTTTTTGCCAAGATCGTCTCGGATCATTTCGAACCCGATCGCATCACGAAGGAGATGGGAACGGCACTGATCACCGCACACGTTGAAGCCCTCTTGCAGCTCTGCCGCGCGCAGCAGCATCTGATTTCCCCTCCTCTGCTCTTTGATGCGGCGGAACAACAGCAGATTGAACAGCTCAAATCGCACTTCACTCAAAGCCAGCAGCACCGACTCGAAGATGCCCTCTGCTATTACCGTTTGAAAGGTGAGAAGCCCCTGCCGGAGATTGTGTTCGAACCAATTCATTTTAAGAGCAAAAAAGAGAAAGGAAGCCGTTTCGATGCCCTTGTCACCGCCCTCACCCACTAAGCTCTTTTCCCATCTCTACATCGAAAGCGCCGTTATGGGGCATCCCGAGACAAAGCGGATCATGGCGCGTTTTGAACGTTCCCATATTATTGAGATCCCCCACTACAAAGACGTCTTCAACCGTCACAATCAGGATTTTGCCATACAGTCGCAAAGCAAAAACCTCATTCTTGCCCGAAAGGAAGCCCCTTTTCTCTATGAGGGTTCCTACTACAGCGACGGCTTTGAATTCGAACATTTTTTTTACACGCCTTCCCTGCTCGGATGCCTCTATGACTGCGACTACTGCTACCTGCAGGGCATGTACAACTCGGCCAACAGCGTTCTTTTTGTCAATATTGAAGATTTTTTTGACGCGCTCACGCCCTACCTGCATAAACCCACCCTCGTCGCCATTTCATACGATACCGATACGCTGGCCATAGAGAAGCTGACCGGTCAAAGCCGCAGATGGATCGAATATGCGGCGCAAACGCCCAATCTGCATCTTGAAATTCGCACAAAAAGCGCCAATTTCCGCGCCATTGAAGCGATGGTTCCAAATGAGCGTATCGTACTCGCATGGACGCTCTCGCCTCAGAAAATCATCGAACGCTATGAACACTTCGCACCCTCGCTCGAAGCGCGCCTTCGCGCTATCAAAGCAGCTGTTGAAAGCGGCTGGCAGGTTCGCGTCTGCATTGATCCCGTTATTTTTACCGAAGATTTTGATGCGATCTATCCCGAACTTGTCGATACGCTCTTCTTACATGTAAAGCCCGACGCGCTCTACTCGCTCACCTTTGGCAGCTTCCGCATGAGCTCGCAGCACCTCAAACGGCTTAAACAGCTGCGCCGCAGCGACATCGCTTTCTATCCGTACGATGTTTCCGAAGGTATCGTCACCTACCCCACCGCGATTGAACAGCATATTCTGGATGTCCTGATGCAAAAAGCGTTACAATATATACCAAAAGAGAGGATACGGACATGGCAACTGCAGTAGTCACCGGTGCGCGTTC
This sequence comes from Sulfurimonadaceae bacterium, assembly GCA_050305515.1. Lineage (GTDB taxonomy): Bacteria > Campylobacterota > Campylobacteria > Campylobacterales > Sulfurimonadaceae > JAFGUB01. The sequence continues at coordinate 6,421 of JBNLFL010000030.1, read as the reverse complement.
GGGTATCGGCAAAGCCATTGCACGGCGACTCATAAAGCTGGATTATGACGTTATCGGCATCAGCCGCAATATTCTTGAAGAGGAGATACTCTCGGATCGCTTCAGCACCATTCAGGCCGACCTGAGCCGTTTTGACGAGACGATGCGGGTCTGCGAGCAGCTCAAAAACGAACATAACGATATCAAAATTCTTATCAATGCCGCAGGGTTCGGACGTTTCGAGCCCCATGAAGAACTGCGTCCCGAACTCATAGACGAAATGGTAAGCGTCAATCTGACCGCGCCAATGCTGCTCTCCAACGCGCTGCTGCGCCAGCTCAAGGCCAACAGCGGTTTTATCATCAATATCACCTCCATCGAGGCGGTACGCTCTTCAAAATTTTCGGCACTCTACAGTGCTACCAAAGCGGGGCTTCGCGCCTTCGGTGCCAGCCTCTTCGAAGAGGTGCGAAAGAGCAACCTCAAGGTCGTCACCATCAATCCCGATATGACCGATACACCCTTCTTCGATGCGTTACGTTTCGGACCGGGAGAAGCGCAGGAAAGCCGTCTGGAGAGCGAAGATATCGCCGATGCGATTGCGCAGGTGCTTGGCATGCGCGAGGGCGTCGCCGTCACGGAGTACACCATCCGGCCGCAGCAGTTCGGAATTGTAAAAAAATAACCTTATCAGCCGATATTACATGTAAGATTGGCCTTTATGGTCATATGAGAAGGATTGATTATGGCTGGAACCATTAATTCACTCGGTATCGGATCAGGTGTTCTGACTGCCGATGTTATCGATAAACTCAAAGCCAAAGACACAGCGCTGATCATTGATCCCATAGATAAAAAGATCACGCTGAACAAGCAAAAAAGCGATGCGCTCTCGCTGCTGAGCAGTCTGGTCAGCTCTTTTAAAAGCAGTGCATCGGCACTTGCGGATGACACCATTTTTGCCAACCGCACCGTCAGTGGAAACACCGATGGTATCAGCGTCACGGCAGACCCAGGAGTCGCAGTACAGTCGTTTCGCATCAGCGACACTTCTCTGGCAAAACAGAATGTCCTTGAAGCCGGAGGCTTTTCCGCAGCTGATGAAACCATCGCACTCGGAAGCGGCACGCTCAATCTGAACGTCGACGGAACCGACTACCAGATCAGTTATGACAATACCACGACACTTGAAGATCTGCGTGATACCATCAATTCTCAGGCGAAAGGCGCAGTACAAGCTTCCATTCTCCAAACCGACAGTGACTCCTACAGCCTCGTCCTCACGTCTGCCAATACCGGAAAAGACCAGACCATTACACTCAGCGATCTTGATGGCAACCTCAAAACCGGCGATTTGCTCGGCGATACCTTCACTTCCGGAACCTTCGGTACGGCAAGTGCCAAAATCGCAACGGGCAGCGGTTCGATGGATATTACACTCGGAGACACGACCTATCAGTTTGACTATACGGACGAGACGACACTTTCACAGATGGTCGATGCCATCAACAGTGACAGCAACATCAGCGATAAAGTACATGCTGCAGTGGTCAAGTACGGCAACGACGATTACCGTATGGTTCTCACCGCCAAAGCATCCATGCAGGATCAGCCCATTCTCGTCACCGACAGCGGTTCTACGCTCAATGGCGGCCTCACCTCGGACGCACTGCTCTCGAGTGCCGTCTTTTCAGGCAAGGATGCCCTGATTGCAACGGATGGCACCCCCGATAGCGCCGGCAGTTTCCGTGTCACTGTTGATGGCAGCGATTATGACTTTGCCTACGACGAAACGACGACGCTTCAGGATCTTGCCGATGCCATCAACAGTGATACAACACTCGGCGACTCCGTGCACGCCTCCATTGTCCAGTACGGTACCAATGATTACCGTCTGGTTCTCGCCAACACCGCTGCCTCGCAGGATACGACCATCAGTACTTCCGATATCGTCACTGCAGGGAGCGGCCTGAGTGCAGGTCTCACGGGCGGCAGCTACACCGATGGTTCCGCATCTGTGGTCGATGGCGGACAAAACGTGATTCAGGATACCCAGGATGCCACCTTCAAATACAACGGTATCACCCTGACACGCAGCTCCAATGAGATCACGGATATTACCAGCGGTCTGACAATCAACCTTTTGCAAGAGAATGAAAGCTCCAACTTTTCAATTTCCCAGGATAAAGAAGTTGTCTCCAACGAGCTGTCCAATTTCGTCAATGCCTACAACTCTTTGATGGATCAACTCAACAGTATGACTACTTCAGATGTCGAAGCGGGAACCATTGGTATTTTCAACGGAGACAACTCCATCAACAACATCCGCCGGGAGATCAATAAAATCCTGACCAACTTCAATGAAAACGGTCTCTCCCTGACCCAGTTCGGTATCAGTCTGGGCGAAACCGGTTCCATGAGCTACAGCAGCAGTGACTTTTACAGCAAGTTTGATGAAGACCCGGAAGCCGCACAACTCTTTTTCAGCGGAGAAACGCTTGTCGATGATAATTTCAATACCACCTATGTCAATGGTATTTTCGATGATTTCAATGATCTGCTGACCAACTATACCAAATCAAACGGATATCTTGCCAATCTCAGTGACGGTTTTACGACCGAACTGAAATCGCTGCAGGACAATCGGGAACGCAGCTACAGCCTGCTCACGGCCCGTTATGATGCCATGACCGCACAGTTTATAGAGTACGATGCGATCATCAGCAGACTCAATAACCAGTTCAGCGTCCTCAATAATATGATTCAGGCACAACTCAATGGAAACTAATACCCTCCTTAATGTATAATGATGTCTTTTAGGCGGAGGGTACATGTTTAACAAAAAGAGCATTCTCATTACCGGCGGGACCGGAAGTTTTGGCAAACAGTTTGTCAAAACCCTTCTTGAGCGCTACAAACCTGCAAAAATCATCGTCTACTCCCGTGATGAACTCAAACAATACGAAATGGCGCAACGCTTCGATCACAAATGCATGCGTTACTTTATCGGTGACGTACGTGACCAGCCGCGTCTTGTCAAAGCAATGAACGATGTCGATTATGTCGTTCATGCCGCCGCGCTCAAACATGTACCCATTGCGGAATACAACCCCATGGAGTGTATCAAAACCAATATCATGGGAGCGCAAAACGTCATTGACGCCTGCCTTGCCAATCATGTCAACAAGGTTATCGCACTCTCCACCGACAAGGCGGCTTCACCCCTCAACCTCTATGGTGCCTCGAAACTGGCTTCGGATAAACTCTTTGTTGCCGCCAACAACATTACCGGAAAAAACGACATCCAGTTCAGCGTCGTGCGCTACGGCAACGTTCTGGGCTCACGCGGCTCTGTCGTTCCGTTTTTTGAGAAACTGATCCGCGAGGGGGCAATGTCGCTTCCCATCACGCATGAGGACATGACCCGATTCTGGATCACCCTGCAAGAGGGGGTCGATTTTGTTATCAAGAGCTTTGAGCGGATGCAGGGCGGAGAGACTTTTGTTCCCAAAATCCCTTCGATGAAGATCATCGATATGGCCAAAGCCATCGCACCCGATCTTCCCCAAGAAATCGTCGGTATCCGTCCGGGAGAGAAGATGCACGAGATCATGTGTCCCGAGGATGATTCGCACCTCACGCTTGAGTTTCACGACCATTTCGTAATCCGCCCGACGATCTCGTTTAGCAAGAGCCGAGACTACACATGTAATGCCGTCGGCGAGCATGGAACACCTGTGGCACAGGGGTTTGAGTACAACTCCCACAATAACAGTGAATGGCTTGACGCACAGGGGCTCCTGGACAAAATCAGCCAAAGCCATCGTGACGGGCAATGATCCCCTACTCCACCCAATCTATCAGCGATGAGGACATCGCCGCTGTTGTTGCCGTTTTAAAAAGTTCACACCTCACGCAGGGTGACGAAGTAGCGCGTTTTGAATCGGAACTGGCTTCCTACGTCGGCGTCAAGCATGCGGTGACATTCAATTCCGCGACTTCTGCACTCCTGGGGGCCTACAGCGCGGCAGGTATTGGCGAAGGCGATGAGATCATTACCACGCCCATCAGTTTTGTTGCTACATGTAATATGGCCGTTGCGCTTGGTGCCACACCTGTTTTTTGTGATGTTAAGCTCGATGGCAATATCGATGAACGTTTCATCGAAGCGCTCATCACGCCAAAGACCAAAGCCATTGTTCCGGTTGATTTTGCAGGAAAACCCGTTAATTTTGATGCCATCAATGCCATTGCCGCGCGTCATAATCTTTTGGTGATTGATGATGCGTCTCATGCCCTTGGCAGCAGCGTAGGCACTAAGAAAGTCGGCAGTTTCGCCGATATGAGTATCTTCAGCTTTCATGCCATCAAACCCATTACCACCGGAGAGGGCGGCGCGGTGGTGACCGACAATGACGCTTATGCAGAAAAGTTACGTCTTTTCCGTTCGCACGGTATGCTCAAAAAGCAGTTCTGGAATTCCGACATGATAGAGATGGGCTACAACTTCCGCCTCACAGAGATCGCTGCCGCGCTGGGATGCAGCCAACTGAAACGGCTTGATGATTTTATTGCCAAACGCAACGACATTGCCGCTTATTACGATGCGCGTTTTAAAGGCCATAAGCTCTTTGATACCATCGCCATCCCCAAAGACACACTCAGCTCCCGTCATCTCTACCCCCTGCTGCTGCGCCCTGAACTGCACTGCCCGAAAGAAGATATTTTCGCTGCGCTTCAGGAAAAAGGTCTTGGCGTGCAGGTGCACTACAAACCCATTTACAAAAACAGCTTCTATGTCAAAAAATTTGGAGAACAACGCTTACATGTAAGTGAAGATTTCTACAAAAGCGAACTCTCGATTCCCTGCCATCAGGGAATGAGCGTGGATGATGCCGTCTTTGTAGCTGACAGAGTTCTGGAAGTGATCGAACGTTACGCTTACCACAGCTGCAGTTTTTAAACCTACTGCAGCAATCTCAATACATTCTGCTGCACGGCATTGGCCTGACTCATTGCATAGGAGCCCGACTGTGCCAGAATATTGTATTTGGCGAAACTGGCCGATTCGCTTGCAAAGTCGGCATCGCGTATCTGTGACTCTGCCGCTTTGACATTCACCTGCGTTACAGAAATATTGCTTACGGTCGAAATCATCTGATTTTGTACTGAACCGAGATCGGCGCGGATCTGATCAAGTCTCTGAATGGCTGAATCCGCAATCGTCATGGTCGCCATCGCCCCTTTGAGCGTGGTGACCCCCGCGCCCTGCTTGTTGGTGCGGTTGATCGCCTGAGCATTGGCGAAAAAGCCCATGGCACTGGCGGTATCGGCAGAAAGCTGTCCTCCGACATCACGCAGATTGGTTGTCGCTTCCGCCGAGCTGTTAAGCGCGGTTGTCAAACCGGTTCCCGCTCCGCCGGATATGATGATATCTGCGGCTCCTGAGCGTGAAAGGGTAAGGCGTCCGTAGTTGTTCAGATCCGCACTGTCGATGTTGAGGATGCCGGAACCGCCTCCTGTATCATTGACGATGACCGTCGAACCATTGGCAGAGAGGCCAAAAATATCTGCCAGTTCCGTACCATTTGCTCTGATGGTCCCGGTTCCGTTGGCGGTACCGGTGATAACCATTGACACACCGGAAGCGGGTGCTGTAGTAATAGGGACACCACTGCTTTGAATCCAATTGTCAAATTCGGAAAATCCTCCGCTACCGCTGCCGGCAACGGTTGAGAGGTCCGATGTCGTCGTATAGGTTGTACCGTTTACCGTCATCGAAAAACCTGCCGTTACAACAACCCCTGCATTCCCGTACGTTCCTGTCGTTCCGCCGGTATATTGTCCCGAACCATCAAACGTGATTGTCCCCGTTGTCCCGGGTAACGCCCCCGTACTCATTTCAATCCCCCGACCATCCCTGCTGGTCAGAACCAGATGGCCCCTGCTGTCAACCGAGGCCTCTACGCCTGTCGTATCTTTGAACTGGTTGATGGCGGCCACGAGTTTGCCATCACTGTCGTTGGCTTTGACATTGTTGACCGTTCCAATGGTGACGTTATTAATGACGAGACCGGTGACATCTCCTGCACTGATAGCGGATGAACCTGTAGTCACCACCTGATAACTCGCATTGATGCCGCCGAGCATATTGGAGTTCTTGTTGATGGTCTCTGCGAGTACTCCGATACCGGTTCCGGCACTTGAGGATATCACGACACTTTCAAGCGTATAGTTGTTGACTCCGTCGGTATTGAAAAAGGTCAGCGAACTGACACCCGACGTTGTAATGTTCGCGCTGGTCTCAAACCGCGCATTACCGATTTTATCAGAGCTGGTAGCACCGATAGAAGCTTTGAGTGACTGGTTGGAGTAAGCACCGACCTGAAACTCTTTGTTGGTGAAAGAACCGGCAAGCAGGTTCTGTCCGTTGAAGGTTGTG
>JBNLFL010000029.1:0-18187 GCA_050305515.1 Sulfurimonadaceae bacterium | reverse complement strand
ATGCTTCACAAAGATGCGAAGCATATACTTTAGAAAATATTTGAAAGAATAAGAAAGGTGATGGCGCTCAGGATTCCTGCTGCGGGCAGAGTGATGACCCAGGCGAGGGCGATGGGCTTCATGAGGTTCCAGTTGGCCTGGGCATTGACCAGGCCGATACCCAGAACCGCCCCGATAAGAATATGCGTGCTCGATACCGGAATCCCGAATGCCGAGGCCAGCAACACTACGGTAGCGGCAGAGAGTTCGGCAGAAAAACCCGAAGCAGGGTGCAGCTTTGTAAGATTATGACCAACGGTTGCGATGACCTCTTTTCCAATAAACCAGAGTCCGGCAATGAGTGCGACGCCAAATGCCAGCATGGCAATTTGCGGTATGGCCGCGCTTGAACCTATCACCCCGGTGCGCAACACCTCCAAAATCGCCGCAAACGGCCCGATGGCATTGGCAATGTCGTTGGAGCCGTGGCTGAAAGCGAAACCGGAAGCGGTAAAGACCTGCATCCAGCTAAAAAGAATGAAGGTGGAGTCCGAGAGTGATTTGCGTTTCATGGTTTTGGCGGCAATAAACGTAGCCATCCAGACCGATGCGGCAACCATCATCATAATGAGTACCTTGTTAAGCGTTGAAAACTCCAGCTCCATATGTTTGAGCCCTTTGAAAATCAGCATGCCGGAGATAATAAGCGAGCCGATGGCGGCGATGACAGGCACGACATTTTCGAGTGCGCTGCGGGCTTTGACGTCCTCTTTTTTCTTTTCGATTTCATGCATTTTTCTGGTATATTCGGTTTCAAGGTCATCCAGATCATAATCACCGAACTCTATGGTTTGGGTGTCACGGGCAAGGGCGCTGGTAAAAGAGAGTTTTTCAATTTCAGCCAGTTTGTCAAAGGCGCTTTTGTGCTCTTTTTTGAAGGCTTTTTTCTCTTTTTTAATCTCTTTGAGTTGAATATCCGCCGCTTCGTTGTACTTGAGAATCTGGGTTTTGATGTAGTAAAAAAGGGCGTATGAGACCAGACCGCCAAGCAGCGGAGAGACAACCCATGAGAGTGCGATCAGGCCTATTTTGTCCCAATGGACCAGTGCAAACGCGGTGTCGGCTCCATCCAGAATGATACCCAGCGTAATGGAACTGCCGACAATACCGCCGATAATGGAGTGCGTCGTCGAGACGGGATAGCCCTTTCTGGTAGCGAAAAGAAGCCAGATGGCTGCCGCAAGCAGGGCGGCCATCATGATATAGACAAACTGAATGGGTTCGACAGCAACACCGGAAAGATCGACAATGCCTTTACGGATGGTTTTAGTCACTTCACCGCCGGCGATCATGGCGCCGCTGACTTCGAAAATCGCGGCTACCGCCAGTGCCTGCGGTATGGTCAGGGTTCCAGCCCCTACACTGGTTCCAAAGGAGTTGGCAACATCATTGCCGCCAATGTTGAAAGCCATGAAAAGGCCGAACGCCGTAGCCAGAACAAAAAGCGTGATATGGTTGTACCCGGTATAACCCAGGCCCCAGTTAACGAAGACAGCTGTCATAAACGCCAGAAGGCCGCCAAAAAACAGACTGGTTTTGGAAATACCCATTGTCATTGCATCTCGCTTGGTTGTGTGAGGTTCGTCAACGTGAAACGCTGTCTGGCGGATCATACAGAGCTTCGGTTACATCGCTGTTACATGACAGGCAGATATCTGAAGTGCTTTACATGTAATGGTGGCATTAAACATGCATATTGCCTCCAAACTGCTTGTTAAAGGATAGGTATGCCAACCATTACAATCGTCTGCCCCCATTGCCATAAGGCCAATACCGTCGCCGTCGAAGTCGATAAAAAGGAGCTGCTTTGCAGTGTATGCGGTGGCGTGCTCAATGACACGATGCCTGTAATATGCGATGAAATAGCCTTTAAAACACATTTGGCCGAAAACGGGATTCCCGTTTTGGTGGATTTTTTTTCTCCGGATTGCGCACCCTGTATGAAGATGCTGCCGGATTACGAAGCGGCGGCTGGAAAATTCGCGCTTGAGGTACGGTTTTTAAAGGTCAATACGCTTGAGTATCCCGACCTTGCACGGCAATACGGTGTCAATAAACTGCCGACAATCATTGCTTTCAACAAAAACATTGAAGTCAATCGTTTCAGCAGCGTACTTTCCAAAGATCAGCTTGCCATGTGGGCGGAAAGTCTTATTCAGATGGTGCTGTAAAAAGGTATTTGCCTTACATGTAAGCGTCCGCATAGCTTATTTATAACCATTCTTGTTAAATTACATCTCATAGATATCGTGCTACAATGTATGAAGAAAAAATTATTTCATCATCAGGTGGCTATACGAGATGCCTATGTCTTTATATAAAGAGCAGCAGCTAGCTTATCTGCTCGAAAACGTTAACGGTATCAGCTTCGAGTTTGATCTTGAATCCAATACGTTTACGTATGTATCGTCCAATGCTGAAAATATTTTGGGATATCCTCCGGAGAAGTGGCTAAATTTCGATTCATGGAAAAGGATGATCCATCCCGATGACAGGGAAGATACCGCTTCGTTTTGCGTTAACGAGACACAAAACGGCAGAAACCATTACATGGAATACCGGATGGTTAGAGCCGATGGCAGTATCATCTGGGTGCTGGAGAGCATTACGCTGATAACTGACGGCAGCGGTCGTCCCGTGACAATTTATGGAATAATCCTCGATCATACCGCACTTAAAACCGCGCAGGTCCAATCCGAAAAAGAGCATATTTTTTTACAGTCTGTCATTGACAATATTCAGGATCCCATTATGGTGATCGATGAGAACTATACGGTGATCTTGAATAACCAGGCGTCTAAAAAAATCACTTCCATGCATTATGTCATGGATGCAAAAGCACCTAAATGCTATGAACTTTCGCATCATCGCAATACCCCCTGCGATGGCATTAACGACCCCTGTCCGCTGCGTGAAGTCATGACGACCCAGCAACCGGTACGTGTCATTCACAACCATCCCGACACAAATGGCGAAATAAAACATTTTGAACTTGCCTGCGCACCTATTGTTTCAAAAGAGAATAAATTTCTGGGCATCATAGAATCGGCGCGTGATGTTACCGAGCAGATTGACACGATGCGAGAGCTCAAGAACAAAAGTGCCCAGCTCAATTATCAGGCTTACCATGATTCGCTCACCCAATTGCCTAACCGTTCCCTCTTTCACGACAGGCTGGAGCAGGCTATTGAAAAATCGAAACGTCATCAACGGAAACTGGCCCTCATTTTTATTGATCTGGACAATTTCAAACAGATCAACGATACGATGGGACATGATTTTGGAGACAAGATACTGATAGAAGCTGCCATGCGTCTGAAAAAAAGTATCCGCTCGCACGATACGCTCTCCCGTTTGGGCGGTGATGAATTTACCATTATTCTCGAAGACCTTCCGAAAACGCAGGATTGCTCGCTGATTGCCAAAAAGATTCTCAAGAGTTTTGCCGCACCGTTTAGCTCCAACGGCAATGACTTTCATCTCTCATGCAGTATCGGTATCAGCATCTACCCCGATGATGATGAATCTGCGGGCAATCTGCTCAAATACGCCGACCATGCCATGTACAAAGCAAAAGATGAAGGTCGCAACAATTTTCAGTTCTACTCCAAAAAAATGATGGAAAAAGCCCTGAAACGCATGGAACTGGAGCGTGATCTCCGCAAAGCGATTGCGAAACAGGCTTTTGTATTGCATTATCAACCGATTTTTGACGGCATCAGCAAAAAAGTTCTTGGAGTGGAAGCTCTCATACGCTGGCGACATAAAACACTGGGGCTGATATCTCCGGCAGAGTTCATACCTCTTGCCGAAGAACGGGGACTCATTATCGATATTGACAACTGGGTTATGCATACGGCGATGCGGCAGGTAAAAAAATGGTATGCGGCGGGGTTGAACCCGGGCAGGCTCTCCTTGAACCTCGCCATTAAAAACCTTGAATCATCCCAGTTCATGGCGCACCTGAACAAGGCGCTGGAAAGCGAATCTTTTGATCCGGCATGGTTAAAACTGGAAGTGCTTGAACGCGATGTCATGCGCAAGCCTGAAGAGAACATTCTCAAATTGAAAGAGATTCATGGTTTGGGTATTAATCTGGCAATCGACGATTTTGGAACAGGGGAATCTTCCCTGACATATCTCAAACGGTTCCCTATCGACCAGCTGAAAATCGACCAGACCTTTATACGCGACACGCCTTCGAACGAAGAGGAAAGGCCATTGTTCAGGCTATTATTGCCCTCTCCAGTGCCCTTAATCTTGATACGGTGGCAGAAGGTGTAGAGACGGAAGCCCAGTTAAACTTTCTGCTTGAAAATCATTGTCGCAACATTCAGGGATACCTCTTTTCCCATCCGCTTTCGGCACAGGAGATGACGCGGTTTTTGAAAACAGAGCATACCAAACATTGAAATATATTTGTTGAAGGTTGAAGTAGAATAACGCAGACATTTATTTACTAAAGCCAAAGGAAATACTTTGACCAGACTGTTTTTCTTTGAAAGCACTGCAGGGACTTTTTATGTCGCCCGTGATGACGCCAAAAACTATTACATGCTTTTCAATGATGAGGTTGTCGGAAGCTACAAATCGCTTACCGATGCCATCGAGTCTTTCGTGCATGAAAGCGATTTTTACATTACCCATCCGGAAATGGGTTACCCTCTGGATGCGTTCGACCTGAGTGTACCGGATGACATCAGCGGCTGGAAGCCGTGCGATATTTGATATTCAATTTTATGCCATTGCTATTTATAGATATCGCCGCGAGATCCTGCCGCATAAAAATAGATTAGCACCTGTTCTTCGACAATAGTGTATAAAAAACGATATTTGCCGACACGAAGGCGATACTGTTCCGTCGTACCTTTGAGTTTCTTCGTATCGAGCTGCTCGTTGGATGGATAGGGATTGTGTTGTAGCTGTTCCAGTTCGCCGTAAAAACGCTTAAGAACCGTCGTGTTTAAACGATCAAGCTGTTTTGCAAATGTCTTGGAAAATTTGATTTCGTAGTTCATAGCTTTCGCTGCGTGGCGTAACTTTTCCAGTCGATGGTTTCACCTTCTTCAAGTTCCTGCTTCGCTTTTTCATAGGCTTGTTTATCGGCTTCAGTAAAGGTCAGATCATCATCGTCTTCGATGATGTCGAGTTTGTTTTTAGGATAAAAACTCAAAAACTCCTTGAAATGCTCATAAAGGCTGTCGTCAATTTTGATGCTAAGCGTGTGCATGGTTGGCCTTATTCGTTTTGGTTAATTATAGCGTAAGCGGTTTGCTTCGCTTACATGTAAAGATTTTTGCGCATCTTCAACGGGGATGTTTCAACGAGAGAAATATGTATTATGTCTATAGTTGTATTTTTAATGATAGGTGGCGACATGATGCAGCGGCACCATGATACAAGCAGGGTGGGATTCGAACCCACATACACAGGAGTTGTACCTGCCGGCTACCGCTTGCGCTTCGGCACTTCTGCTTGCATCGGTGGAATGAGCGGCGGGAATCGAACCCGCGACCGAACTGAATCTGTTTTACCGCTAAAGCCTACTACTCATTCGGCGTATATTATAGTGCAACCATTCTTTTATCGAAAATAAGAGTTCAGTCCCATGCTTTGGCCGGGCTAAAGCCTCAGTTCAAAATAGGTTCTCTTTTGGTTGTATGAGTGCTGTTTTAGGCTCTATGGGGATTGGTTATCTTGCCTGTCCCCGTTTTCCGTTTTCTTGTCCCCGTTTTCTTCTGTCCCCGTTTTCTCGTTCAAAGCCTCTCTTTTAAGTAATTTTTTCTCACGCCACAAACGAACCAGAGAGCTGATTATATGAATATCTGTATTGATATTTTTATAAGTAAAAAGTGCATTGGGATTATAGTGCATCAAAATATTTTTTTATTATTTTTATACAACCACCCACGCGGAACTATGTAAAACATCATAGATGCCGAGACGATAACGGTGTAATGTCTCTTGTGGGTGTGCAACTTTTTAATCATCATCAATTACTTCCACTTCTTGAGTAGTATTTTCCAGCTTCGGTATATCTACCCACTCAGATGCCATTTCCTTTAGATATTGATATGACCTTCCTGCAAGTTTTGCTAAAGGTTCCATCTTTTTATACATTGCAATCCAAAAAACAACTTCTTCAACTATAGAGTTTAGCATGAGCTTGAAGCGGTAATAAGTTCCTTCATTTTTGTCAATATTCTTATCGATAAGAATCATTTTGCAAATATTATTTTGTATCGTATTTAAAAAAGCATTGAGACCACATATTTTATAAAGAGATATGGCTTTATTAAAATCATAGAATATTGACAGAAATATTTCTTTGTCTTCAGCATTCATAGCAGATGCTTCTATTTCTTCTATTGTTTTTTTTATTGAGTAAATAAAGTTTGTAAATTTATCCTTCGGAACCGTATCTTCAGATTCCAAAAGAATATGCCCAGTATTAACCACAGCTTCAATCATTTCGAATGAATCCTTAGTGCGATTGTATTGATCAGGTTTCATAAAACCAAATGAAGAAACTGTCGTTTGAAAATTTGTATGATTGATTATTGATTTTAGTACAGAAATACCTCGTTTGAATTGCTCAGAATTGCTTAGTTGTAGTTTCGTTAAATCATTTTCAAAACTTATAATTTCTTTTTTTACCTCTATCAATCTTTCATAAACATCAATGGTATCTTCAACATCAAAAATTTTTTTCCATGCTTCTATCAGTACTAATTTTTCATATTTTTTTAGTTCTTCAAAAAGTTTCCGTAATCTTGTTACTCTAGTCATTTTTTCTCCACAATTTCAATCTCTTCCTCATTCAACCCATAAAGCTCATACACCAGAGCATCAATATCGCGGTCGATGGTGTCGATCTGTGTTTTGAGTTCGCTCAGGCTTACATGTAAGGTTTTTACCGACTTTAAAACGCTGAAATCTTTGATGTCTACTTTTTGTTTTTGCAGTTCTGTGAGGAGCTCTTCGAGGGTTAGGGTTTCGGGACTTTGGAGTTTTTGGGTGATTTTTTTGATCTTTAGGGCGTGGGTACAGTAGTCGGTGAAGTCGGTTTTTTGCTCTTGGAGTTGCTTTACATGTAAGAGCATGGATTCGACTTTTTGAACCAAAGTATCATTTGCTAGGTTTGGCAGAGGAATCGTCTCAACAACCTGTGTGAAATATCTGATATAACCGCCTCGAATAGCATTGCTTTTTTCTTTGAGAAAGAAATCAATGACAGATGAGTTTAAGATCCCAAGCAATGCTAAATTATCTGATGAAATAAAATAAGCAGTATTTGCAGCGACAAAAAATGATTGATCGAGCATAAAACTTGGTTTCAAAGAGATATCAGGGTAATAAATCTTCGGCCTCTCAAACGCATCATAATAATCACACGCCCGAAGTTCCCACCAAAACTCCCCTTTGTCGTAGCGTTTTTTGCCCTTCTCCTCAAACGCCTCAAGCCACTGAGCGATTGCACGGTAGTGTGTTTTGAGCCATTCCCAAGCTTCGGTTTCATCAGTGAGTGCCGAGTGGATGCGGGTAAATCCTTTAGGGAAGAGAATCAAAAACTTATCAGCCACCGGCGTCTCATACCGCTTGATATCCCGCCCTGCCAAAAAGGGTTTGATGATCTGCGCACTTGCGGCGTCCTCATCGATCAGCCGCGCGCGTGTCGGTGCGTCGATCACGAAGGTTTCGTTGAGTCCCGTTTTGATCCCGTAATAGATTTCCCCCTGCACATATTCGCCCAAGCGCACGCCGCTTTGCTCTATCTTTTGCAGCAGTGCCTGCGTGCGGTCATCGCCCAGTGTCCAGCCTTTTACATGTAAGGCGCTTTGGTCGCTGAGCGTGTGGTGCTCCTTCACGTAGCTGCGCAGATCGCCAAACTCCAGCGTGTTCATTTGCAGGCTGCGAAAGGTGCTAGGCGCTGCGCCTTTGTGTAGCGTGAGGATAAGCGGATAGGTCGTGGCCTCTTCAAAAACCCGCAAATCGCCAAAGTCGATGATCTCTTCGATGCGTTTGTCCCCCAGCCACGCGCGTAACGCTTCGCCATAGCTAGAGCGCATCCATTTGTTGGGGAAGATGTAGCCGAATCTGCCGCCCTCGCGCAGCAGGCTGTAGCCCTTTTCCACAAAAAAAATATACAAATCCGCCGCGCCGTGGTAGGTGGCGTAGTGGGTTTTGAAGTACTCTTTGTGGCTTACATGTAACAACTCTTGGCGCACATACGGCGGGTTGCCCACGATGATGTCAAAGCCGCCATTTTGAAAGACTTCGGGAAACTCCGCCTCCCAGTCAAAGGCGTGCTCATCGACGACAGGGTCGCTGATGAGCGAGTTGCCGCTTTTGATCTTGTCCGAGAGTTTGGTCAGCTCCCGCCCGGGTCTGGCCGTGGAGAGCCAGAGGCTAAGGCGGGCGATTTCGCAGGCATCTTCGTTGAGATCCACGCCGTAGAGGTTGTGCTCCAGAATGGTTTTTTCAATCTCCTCGTGCGCGGTGAGGTCGCCAAAGAGCAAAATCTGCGCCTGCACACGGGTGTGCTCAGTAATGAGAAAAGCCAGCGCCTGATTCAAAAACGCGCCGCTGCCGCAGGCCGGATCGCAGATTTTCAGCCCATAAAGCCATGCGCGGTACGCTTGCAGGGCTTGCAGCGTTTGGGTTTCGGTTTTGAGCAGTCTGGTGCGGTGTTTGGGTGGCGCAATCTCCGTGTCGATATGCAGTTCGGCGCGTTTGGCTTCGCAGAGGCTTCCCAGCGTTCCCTCGACGATGTAGCGCGTGATATAGCCCGGGGTGTAGAAAACTCCCTCTTTTTTGCGCTTGGAATTTTTGGCATCAAAAGCCGCGCCTTCGATGGCGGCGCCAAGCTCTTCAAGGTCGCTTAAGGACTGCTCGAAGATATGGCCGAGAATATCGATGGAGACTTCGGAAGCAAAGTCATAGTCGCTGAGCTTTTGCGCCTGCATGTCGAGTCTGGCGTCGCTGATGACAAGACTGTCAAGTATTTCGTCTTTTGCAAAGAGTCCGCCGTTGTATTTGGGAATGCCCAGACGTTCGTTGCCTTCGTTGATGGCGTCGAAGTAGAATTTATAGATGTCATACTGCGTGAAGTGCGTGAACTTCTGGTTTTTGAACTCCTCGCGGATTTCGCGGATGGTGTTTTTTCGCAGCAGCGCGGTATCTTCGGCAAAGAGAACAAAGACGATGCGGTCAACGAGCTTTTGCGTAAGTCGCAGCAGTGCTTTGGGGTCGCAAGCGGGATTACATGTAACAATATCCTCGAAAAGTTCACGGCGAAAGAGGGCGTAGTCGCGGTAGAGCTGTGCCGTGACGGTTTTATCGGCTTCGTCACTCTGGCGTTTGAGCTCCAGAGGCAGATTACATGTAAGGCTCTCAATACTAAGCAGCAGGTGCAAACGCGCAAACTGCTCAGCTCCCATCGTAAAAAGATTGAACTCCTCATACTCCGTTTTTTTGTCAATGTAAAAACGCAGGATTTCAAAGTTGCTCACAATGCCGTAGCGGGCGTGCGTATGTGAGGAAAGGTATCCGAACAGCTGTTCTATCGGGCTTTTCCCGCCGCGTGTTTTTGGGCGGTCGAAATCTCTTGTGGCGGTATCCTTGAGCTCGATGAGGGCAATGATTTTTCCTTCAAGAGCCACGGCACCGTCAGCCTTTTGGGCGTCAGTTTCGTTTTTTTCTTCCCGGAGGAGATTGTAGCCGTCATCGGGTTGAAGGGTGTAGCCAAGCGCATTGACAAAGATATCGCGCAAAAAGCCGTCTTGATACTTCTCTTCTTTGAGTTTGCGAATAGCATCGGCTTTGGACTGATACGCTTTGAATGCTTCATAGCGCGTTTGTAGTAACGCGCCCTCTTGCTGCTTTAGATGTTGCTGAATGATTTTATGTTGAAACATGCCGTATTATAATCAAAAGTCAGGCCGATTCAGGCCCTTGTCGAGGCATTTTCAGACAACTAGCGTTTCTCTTCGTCCTTCGGTTTGCGTTCATCGGAGTTTGTCTCGTCTGACTCATAGTGTTCAAACCCGTCCTCAAGTTCCTCTTCTTCATGTTCCCACTCTTCGAGCAGCTGATCTTTTTCACTCATTGGATTGCCTTTGATTGGAATGTCATCGTGTCATTATAAAAGTGTTGCGGATACAGAGGCGTTACAACAGGGTTTTAATTCTGTCCGATCTTCGTTGCCGTTAGGAAGAGGTAGTGCTTTCCGGTCAGTGTCACGCGGAATTTGTGCTGTTGCAGGTACTTTTTGCAGAACATGACATCGTTGTAGAGCAGGGACTGCTCACTGAAACTGTAGTTGGGGGCTTTGGCGCCGTAGAGCATTTCGCCGTCCATCCAGCGGCAGTTGGGAAAGCCCAGAATCAGCGCGCCGTTGCTATTGAGGTAGTTTTGTACCAGATGCATCAAAAAGGGTTTCATGTTGATGCCGGGGCTTTGCAGGGTTCCGATGGAGACGATGAGGTCGAACGGTTCGAGAGAGAGCGCGTCAATGGCGTTGATATCGCTTACATGTAAGGCCACATTGCTGCCGAAACGTTCGCGTGCCAGGGCAATGGCCGAAGCGCTGTGGTCAATGCCGACATACGACTGGGCATTGAAAAGCGTGTCGCCGACGTGACGTCGCATCACTTCAAACTCGTCACCGCTGTTAATGCCCAGATCGAGAATGCGGCGGCGCGTTTCGAGCTTCACGTTGTGCAGCGCCCGTAAAAAAGGCTCAAGAAAAGAGGGCTCCTCGCTTTTGGTAATGGCGGCGTAAGCGGAGTCGGCGCCGTATTTTTCCTGAGCTTGCTTCGGTGCGTCATAATGGAAACTGGATGTCGTTTCCAGCCGTGCGAAGCGTATAATGACACAGCACGCATCGAGCCGTTCGGGTGTGAGCATGCGGCACTGCGCGATTTCGGCAAGGTCAACAAGGCTGCGGTAGCTGCGGTAGCGATAGGTTTGATTGTTACATGTAACCCGTTCCCCGGCGTGGAGATGTTCATGGTCGGGGGAGAGCAGAGCAAATGTGATGATATTTCCGGTTTCGCCCTGAATCCATTCAAGAAGATCCCGGGTGGTTTCAAGGGTAAAAATACGCATTAAATCACTTTTTTATGTTGCTTGTTGTATGCTGATATATAACAGAAACTACACTATACCAAAAGAGAACCATGTCCGTAAACAAGAAAGTATTGCTTATTATTACCCTGCTGCTGGGAGTTCTTACTTTTGCCACCATTGTCAACGTTGCCATCAATTTTTATGAATTTGGACGTAATTCTACTGAAAAACGGGCGTATTCCATCGCCGAGTCGGTACGCGACAGCCTGACATCGCATATGGTCAACAATACGATGGAGAAGCGCTATATGTTTCTTGACAACATGATGCGTCATCAGGAGGTGCAGGACCTGCGCGTATTGCGTGCCAAAAACGTTATAGAACAGTTCGGTATGGGCAATGTGGATGTGTATGAGTATGATGACATTGAAAAAGCGGTTATGCGTAAAGCCGAAAGCGTCACCAAGGTTTACAACAACGACAAGGGACTCATGATGCGTGTCACCATTCCTTACATTGCATCGAAATACTCCAATCCGGACTGTCTGAGCTGTCATACCAATGTCAAGGAAGGGGATGTTCTCGGCGTCATCAGCATGGATCTTGACATCAGCGATGTGCGCATGGAAAGCATTATGGTCATTTTGCGCATTATCGCCATTACAACGTTCTTCTTCCTGCTGGCACTCTTTGTCGCCAACCGTTACATCCGTCCCTACATCAAACTTTTTGATGATCTTGAAGAGGGCATCAGCCGGGCGTACCGGGGTGACTTTACGCATTACGTCTCTACCGAGCTCTCGAACGAGGCAGGCGATGTCGCCGAACGTCTCAATGAACTCTCCGAGATATTCCGTTTCAAGAAAACCATTGAACGCGATGCCGACAAACACTCCATCTACAAGCGTCTGGCCTACATTCTCCAGCACTCCTTCGGCATTTCCGAGTTTGTCGTCATGGAGGTCGATGTCGCCAAAAAAGAGCGCAGCATAATTTATGGCACCAAAAAAGAGTGGAGCGAGGGAATATACGCAGCGGATGCGCAGAGCTGTCGCGCCTTTAGAACGGGCAGTCTGGTCTGTTCGACCGATTTTCCCAATATCTGCGAAACGTGTCACAAGGCAGGAACGGAGTTTCTCTGCATTCCGCTAAACATCAACGATGCGTATGAAGTGCTGGTGCACATTGAAGTGCCAAATGTCATGGAACTGAAGCGTATTCAGACACTGTTGCCGATTATTAGCAACTACTTCGAAGTGGCCAAACCGGTTCTGGAATCGAAACTATTAATGGACATTCTGACACGCTCAACGCTGATTGACCCTATGACGGAGCTTTACAACCGCCGCTTTCTGGAAGATTTCATTGATGTAAAACTGGTGGAGAGAGATCGCCAGTTTGCCATTTTGATGGTCGATGTCGATTATTTCAAACAGGTCAATGATACCTTCGGACACGATGTCGGCGACAGTGTTCTCAAAACACTGGCCGAGCTGCTCAAAAACGAGATCAAGGGTTCTGATCTGGCCATCCGTTTCGGCGGCGAAGAGTTTATGATATTGCTTTTTGATGTCAACGAAGCGAATGCCGAGCACATCGCCAACAACCTGCGCATCGATTTTTCAAAAAAACATTTTCTGGCGAATGAACAGAATTTTTCGAAAACGCTCAGTGTCGGTATTGCCCTCTATCCCGAACATATCGACACACCGTGGCATGCCATAAAATTTGCCGACGTCGCGTTGTACGAAGCCAAAAATAGCGGTCGTAACAAAGTGGTGATGTATCATGAAGGCATGTATAACGAGACGGAGTTTTAGCGTCTAAAAGAGATGCAAATCACTCAGGGCGGCGTATGCCCGACCCTGGTTACATGTAAAAGATTTTGTTACTTGGCGACTTTGGGAAGTTCATTGGAAAGGATGTCAAGATTGGGCAGCATGACAATCTCGATACGTCGGTTGAGTACTCTTCCTTCACTCGTGTTGTTGTCCGCACGAGGATGAAATTCGCCGAAACCGGCAGCCGAGAGATTTGCCGGAGCGACACCAGAATCGCTCATCAAATGGACGACGCTAAGCGCACGTTCACTTGAAAGCTCCCAGTTGCTGTAGCCGTTTTTAGACTTTATGGGCATGGCGTCGGTATGGCCCTCAACCTGAAAACGGCGCTCGGAAAAGCTGCCGAGGACTCCGGCAATCTCTTTGATGGCGGCGCGTCCTTCGTCATTGAGTTTGGCACTGCCGCTTGCGAAGAGAACGTTTTCGGGAAGATTGATAACGATGCGGCCGTTTTCAATGCTCACCGTCAGGCGTCCGCCGTCAATCATCTTTTTCAGTTTTTCGACAAAGCTGGCGTAAATGGCGTTACGGCGTCGGGTTTCGTCTTCAATCTGCTGCAGCGTCGCAATCTGTGCACGTGTGGCACTCAGGTCGCGCTGTGACGCCTCAAGGTCGAAACGGGCATTGTCAAGTTCACGCTGCAAAGCACTTTTTTTCTCTTCGAGGGCTCTGAGCTCTTCTTGTGAACGCGCGAGCATCGCTTCTGAGGTGTCGAGTGAATTTTTAGTTGACTGCAGTTGTGCCAGCGTGGCTTCATGCGTCTGTTTTGTAACACATCCTCCCAAGAGTAACAGGGTGACCAATGCCACAGATAGTTTCATAAATTTCATAATCTCTCCTTATCGTTGAATGATGACACTCTAGCTGAAAAGGAGAAATATGCCTTTAACCTTGTGTTAATGATTTTTTTATGGAGCAGAATTTTTCCGGTTTGGAGTCTAAAGAGCCTTACATGTAAAAAAGAGTGTATATTTACGATACGAATAAGTTCGAATAGCGGGTTGCGGGAGCACGGTATGGATAAGAGAACGTACATCATCAGAACCATGCAGCGTCATGAAATTGACATTGCCATTGCGTGGGCGGCGGAAGAGGGGTGGAACCCCGGGCTTCATGATGCAGAGAGTTATTACCGCGCCGATCCGAACGGTTTTCTCATAGGCTTGCTCAATGACGAGCCCGTTGCGGTCATTTCGGCAATCAGATACGATGCGTCGTTTGGTTTTCTGGGCTTTTACATTGTCAAACCGCACTATCGCAATCAGGGTTACGGCATTCAGATATGGAATGCGGCTTTACAATATCTCAAAGGCTTGAACATTGCGCTTGACGGTGTGGTCGCGCAGCAGGAAAATTATAAAAAATCGGGGTTTGTGCTGGCGTACCGAAATATTCGCTATGAAGGCGTCGGTGGCGGTGAAGGCGCCGATCATCCGGACATTGTGCCGCTCTCTGTACTCCCTTTTGAAATCGTTGAAGCATACGATCGTCAGTTTTTTCCTGCAAGGCGCTATGAATTTCTAAAAGCATGGATTGCACAACCCGATGCACATGCTCTGGGCATTATGCATGAGGGTAAGCTTGCGGGGTACGGGGTTATTCGGCAGTGTCGCAACGGGTACAAGATCGGTCCGCTGTATGCGGAGAATCCGGAGTTGGCCGAAGTGCTCTTCTCGGCACTGAAAAAGTGTGCCGGTGCATCGGAGCCTGTTTTCCTGGATATCGCAGAGGTCAATGCCGATGCGCTTTCCCTTGTCAAACGCCACAACATGCGTGTTTCGTTCGAGACGGCCCGAATGTACACCAAAACACTACCCGATCTGCCGTTGAAGCGAATATTCGGAATTACCTCGTTCGAGATCGGATAACGCGTCCTATTTCAGAATCTGATCGGTGGCAATGCCGGTAGAAGCGGTATCGAGTGAATAAAGAGTCGCGACGCCCATCGTTGTAGCGGCCTGTGCGGTTACACTGGTCTGCTGCTGTGCAGTCGTGGCATTATGCGCGGCATTGGCAAGTGCCTGTGCCGTTGCCTGATACAGATTACCCATAGCTATAGCCGGAGCATCACCGAGGACTTTGACATTTGCCTGTGTGACAGAGTCGGTGATCTGGTCGTTGACGGAGGTGGGAAATGCTCTTGCAAC
The DNA here is from genome assembly GCA_050305515.1 of Sulfurimonadaceae bacterium. Lineage (GTDB taxonomy): Bacteria > Campylobacterota > Campylobacteria > Campylobacterales > Sulfurimonadaceae > JAFGUB01. The sequence continues at coordinate 3,090 of JBNLFL010000029.1, read as the reverse complement.
GGCGGATTGGGGGTTTTCCAGCGGGAGTTGCACAAATGCAATACCGAGAATCGAACCATTGCTCTCTCCATCATGCCACAGTTGCAGTGTGTAATTGCCTGCATCGAGTTCAAGCGGAGCAACGACATCAGTGGCGCAATCATAGGTACTTTCATGGGAAAACATTCCAAGAAGCGTCTCTCCGTCGGCATTGATGATGCGGGCTTCATGCGAAGCATCCTTCAGCCAGAAGCAGAGATCAAGATAGATTGGTTCGTTAAAACGCAGCGTAGCCTCGAAATCGGGCGTTTCCGCGCTCTTGCTGCTGTTGTCGAGTGAAATGACGCCGATGTCGTTGATGCCCAGTACGCTCTGCGAGCCGGAGCTGCTGCCGCATCCGGAAAATACAACTGACAGTAATATAGCAACTGATATGATCTTTCTATAGTATTTCATAATAGTGTTATTATACGAGAATAGCTTGAATATTTTTGTTTTATTATCTTCGTTAACAGCATCTCCTCTCACTCTTCAAACTTTTGATGCCTTCATTAACATAATATGAAACACTAAAGAGTAGCGTGCGAGTGAGGCATTTGAAAATTAAGCATCCATGTTTAGTGCACTTTTCATGGCGAAGAATATATAATGTTAATGAATATTTAATAATCCATATTATTTTATTTATATTAAATTAATCAAAATAAAACTTTTTTAATGTAGAATGGCAGCATATCTCAATAAGGAATAACATGAAAAATTACTTTTCATTAATATCGGCGAGTTTGCTCGTTGGTAGTATTGTTGCTGCTGAAGCTAAAATGATCACTCCACCAGATGGAATGTTAAAAGCGTATAACACGAATAGCAAAATTCAACCAAAAGATAAAGAGTTGATCCGATTGGGTTTAAAATGGAGCAGTTGGGCAAAGGTTGAAGAGTCATTATTACGACAGATTGAACAAGCAGTAGTAGATCAGGGAGATTTTGCGCTAAAAACAGAGATTCCCGTTGTGATAATGGTACGTGATTTTACTTCTAAAAAAGCACTAAATCAGTTGGTTAATGAACCTTCGACTCACGGGTATATTGTTAAAAAAACAAATGGTGAGGAAGAGATATCATTAACTGTAAATGACGAGAAAAGGACAAAAAAAGATTTTATTGCACTTGAAAAAGCACTAAAACAAGCTGCTAAAGATAAAGAAAGCCTGATTTTTAAACACCGTGCAAAAAATATTGAGAAAGTTCTTAAATATTTAGATATGGAGCAAACACTTGAGCAAGGTAGCAGCGCTGTCTCTTTAACACTCTCATATGAAAAAATCATTGACCTCATAAAAAAAGAGAGTAGTATTATTAGTTCTATAGGCTTACCGAAAAAAGATGAAAAACTTTCTATGTCAAGCGCAATTGATGCGACTGAGTTAACATATTTTGTTAATTATTCAGGGAGTGGTGCCAGAGGTGCGGGTACGAAAATCTACTATCGTGAAGCTGGTCTTTGTTCACGCCCAGAATATATTGATACTACTCTATATTCAACAATTAATGGTGGTAGCTTTAATAGTGGTAACATTGTAAGTGATATAAACCATTCTGTATTAGTTGGGGGGATATTACATACCATTTCTCCTGAAGCACAGATACTTTGTATGGATTATAGAAATCGAAGTTATACTAACCCTTTTTCAACTGAAACTGAAAATGCTACACTAGAGAATCACAGTTGGGCTAGCCCTAATGAAGAAGAGTATACGGATATTGACAGACTATTTGACAACAAAGTGTATACATCCAGAAGGATGATTTTTGTAGCAGCAGGTAATAGAAATGCATCAATAAATGATTATGTAACGACACCAGCAAAAGCATTAAATGTTATTTCTGTTGGCAACTATATAGATACTGTTTCTCCATATGAAATGAATAAAAATAACAGTTATACATCAAGCTATGTAAATTCTGATATTGGAAATGAAAAACCAGAGATTTCTGCACCTGGAACAAATATCAACTATTCTACACCAAGCTTTTGGCTTTTGGGTAATGAAAATGAATCAGAAACTGTTATAGATAGTGGTACTAGTTTCGCTTCACCTCATGCTGCAGCTTTTGCGGCAAATTATATTAGCGGTACTGAAAATAGCAGTGAGTTTTTAAGAACAAATAAGAGTCCGGCTTTGTTGAAGTCGTTGATGATTGCATCTGCAACAAATCCTATAAGTGATGGTGTTGCGCGTGCGGGTGAAGGGGGTGTCAATTTTGATATTGCCTATAATAATTGGCAGTTTATGGAAAATTGGTACGATCCAGATGGAACTGAACCTATTCCTAATGATTATCCGTATTCAATATGTACAAGTGTATACAGTAGCCTATCTTTAACTCAAAATATGGGAGAAACGGCACGCTTTGCATTGTCATGGTTGAACGATGGGGATTTTATTATGCAACATGGTTATACCGGGTTTGATTTAAGGTTATTAGTACAGCGAAATTCTGACGGGCACTTTTTTTATAATAATCTTTCTGCTGGAAACAACGCTTACGATAGTTTGGAAATATCTAATCCCAATGACAGTTATGATATCTATGTTTGCCGTCTTAGAAATGATGATCCCGACATTCATTTAGATATGGGAATCACGGTAACAGTATATTAAAATGCCAAAATGGAGTAATTACTTTCTTCAACATGATACATTATTGTGACTGTCTATGTAGCAACTGGATAGTTGCAGACAATGGCTCTGGGAAATGAGGTTGTTTGAGCTTACCTTGCCAGAGCCTAATAGGGACAGTTAAGACATACTCAGAGATTCACTCTTCAAAAAAGCTGCCTGGTGATAAATATAAATTTTATTCTTTACATGTCACCAAAACCCACTACTCCCGCTTCGGCGGTAGCGGTGCGAAGTAGCCTATGAGCAGCATCAGTGCACCCACGACTATAAAAGAGACAATCCGTATACTGCCACCATTTGTCAAGACAACTTTTTAAGAGTTCATCTTCCTACCGCCGGCTGATTTCCTAAACAACTTTTTTCATCCCTTCCAGATAGACATTCATCGGTTTCTTGTAACCCAGTGCTGAATGGAATCGGTTGA
>JBNLFL010000028.1:0-11528 GCA_050305515.1 Sulfurimonadaceae bacterium | reverse complement strand
GAACTGACTGCTGTGTCCGTTCATAGAGACCTATGAGCTTTTGGCACTGTTCTTTAAATTTTGGCAGCCCCTCCCGGATAATCCATTCTACAATAGGTATATTCACCCCTTCATAATCATGCGCAATGTATGTTCTTACATCATACATGCCTTTAATATCTTCATCATCAAAGGCATCGAGTATATCATTGGCGTGCGACTGTTTCAACTTATTGAACTGTTCTGCGATAGCTGTCAGATGCATCAAAATAGCGGGTCTGGTTGTGACCACATCTTCCAAAGCATTGGATATTCCACCGTTCTCTGAAACAATTTTTTCAATATACTCAATCTTTTCCAGGATCAAATAGACTTTGCTAATTGACTCTTTAGACATAAATGGCTCTGTCAATGATAAAACGTTTGCCCGTTTTGCCCATTCCGGTACTGTCAGCTAAATCAACGGGTAACCCCAGTGCCTCGCTAATCTCCTGTTCGATCTCTTTAACGCGTCGTATAGCACCAAAGCCATATTTATTTGCAAAAACCGGTGTCGCTTCAACCAGTATGTCAACATCACTATCCGCACTCGCTTCATCGCGGGAATAGGAGCCAAAAAGCGCTTTAATCAGAAAACCTTCCGGCTGATATTTTCGTTTGGCTTCAGTAAGATAATTCAGTATTTCTTCTTTATTCATGGCTTCAATTCTATCATAAATTTCGATCACCTACAGAAGCCATCATTGCTTAAAGCTCCTTCAGACTCAGCGACACTTTCTGCTTCGCGACATCCACTTCCAGCACCCGTATCTGGCGCAGTTGCTGGTTGACGCTGAGCACTTCGAGCGGGTGGGCGATGCGCCGTTCACTCATCTGCGAAATGTGGATCAGACCGTCGTTTTTCAGCCCGATATCGACAAAGGCTCCGAAATCGGTAATGTTGCGCACCACCCCTGAGACAATACTGCCGCTGCGCAGCGATTCAATATCGCGCAGCCCCTCCTGAAAAATAATGGGTTCAAGCGTTTCACGCGGGTCGAAGCCCGGTTTTTGCAGTTCCGTGACAATGTCAGCGAGCGTTTGAGCGCCCACGCCCAGCTCCGCCGCGAGCGCGCCAAGCTGTGTGCTGCCGATTGCGGCAACGTCATGATGCGCCATCAGCGCCTGTGCCACGCCGTAACTCTCGGGGTGCACCCCGGTATTGTCCAGCACGCTTTTGCCCTCTCGTATGCGGAAAAATCCCGCGCTCTGTTCATACGCTTTGGCACCCAGACCCTTGACCTTTAGCAGGTCGGCCTTACATGTAAAGCTTCCGGCCTTCTCCCGGTGCTCCACCATACTCTGCGCCAGTTTGTCTCCGATACCCGCAACAAACGAAAGCAGGGAGCGCGACGCGCTGTTGGGGTCCACACCGATGCGGTTGACCAGCGCTTCGGTCACTTCATGCAGCTTCTTCTCCAGCTGCTTCTGATCGACATCGTGCTGATACTGCCCGATCCCCAGCGATTTGGGGTCGATCTTGACAAGTGCTGCCATCGGGTCGCGCAGCCGCTGCGCGATGGAGATTGCCCCGCGGATGGTGACGTCAAGCTGCGGGTACTCCTCCTGTGCAATCTTCGAAGCCGAATAGACCGACGCGCCCGCTTCGGAGACGACGGTGTAAGCAAGGTTCAGCCCTTCATCGCGGTTAAGGCGGGCAAAAAACTCCTGCGTTTCGCGCGACGCCGTACCGTTGCCAATGGCCACGGCGGCAATTTTATAACGTTCGGCAAGTTTCTTGATGACCTTTACGGAGGCCTCAAAATCGCTCTGCGGCGGCGTGGGATAAATAACGGCGTGTTCAAGATAGCCTCCGTGTTCATTGACCACGGCCAGCTTGCAACCGGTGCGAAATGCGGGGTCAACGCCGAGAATCACCCGTTTGGTCACCGGCGGCGTGTTGAGCAGCTGCGAGAGGTTTTTGCCGAACGTCGCAATGGCCTGCGTGTCGGAACGCGTTTTCACTTCGGCGTGAATCTCGCGCTCCAGCGAAGGAAAGAGCAGCCGTTTAAAGCCGTCAAGGTACGCCTCAAGCAGCAGTGACGCCGCCTCTTTCGATGCGTGTTTGGGAATTTTAAAGCGCGTGATGGCGCTCTCGACGCGCTCCATATCCACGCCGATTTTTACCGAGAGCTCTTTTTCATGCACGCCGCGCATCAGCGCCAGATAGCGGTGCGAGGGAATCGTCGCAATTCGCTCCGAACTGCCCGCAAGTTTGGCATAAAGCCCCTCCAGGTTGAGCGTCTTGGTGCCTTTAACTTCAAATACACCATGCTGCATCAGCTGCGCACGCCAGTGTTCACGTTCTCTCGCGTCGTCGCTGTAGCGCTCGGCGAGGATGTCCTGCGCCCCTTTAAGTGCCGCTTCGGGCGAAGTGAACTCCCCTTTCACAAAAGCACTGCAGCGGCGCATAAGCTCGCTTTTACCCACTTCGGCGCGCGCAATCAGATCGGCAAGCGGTTCGAGTCCCGCGGCAATAGCCGAAGCCGCGCGGCTGTTTTTCTTCTCTTTGAACGGACGGTAAATATCTTCGATTTTCTGAAGCGTTTCGGCCTCTTCAAGCGCCTTGCGCAGCGCCGGGGTGAGCGTGGCGCGCTCGGTAATGAGGCGCATCACCTCCGCTCTGCGTTCAATGAGTTTTCTGGAATACTCATACACGCTCTCGAAATCGCGCAGCTGCTCGTCGCTCGCCCCTCCGGTCATTTCCTTGCGGTAACGGGCAATAAAAGGGATGGTCGCACCCCCTTCGAGAAGGGAGAGAATATTCTTTACATGTAAGGGCGAGAGTGCGGTTTTGGCGACGATCAGATCGATCAAAGGGGTCATGGAAGTTCCTGGTAATAAAACGCGGCCTACTCGAAACGCAGTGCGTCGATGGGGTTCATGTTGGCCGCTTTGCGAGCCGGGATAATACCAAAAACTATGCCAATGAGCATTGAAAAGAGCAAGGCGATAATCACAATGGAGACGTCGATGATAAGCGCAATGTCCATAATCTGGGCCACAAGAACCGAAATACCGATGCCCAGCAGCACGCCGACAATGCCGCCGAGCGCGGAGAGCACCACCGCTTCAATAAGAAACTGCACAAGAATGTCGCGCGCCATCGCCCCGATAGCCATGCGGATGCCAATCTCGCGGGTGCGTTCGGTCACGGAGACCAGCATGATGTTCATGATGCCGATACCGCCGACCACCAGAGAAATGGCCGCCACGGCACCGAGCATGACGGTGAGCATCCCCGTGATCTTCGAGAGCGTGTCGATGAGCGCGGTCATGGAGCGGATATCGAAGTTATCTTCCTCGCCGCTCTCGATATGGCGCTGTTCGCGCAGCAGCCGGCGAATCTGCATCTTCGCCTCGTCAAGCGAGAACTGCTCCTTGACCATGGCAATGATAAGCGGCACCGTGTCGCTGCCGCCGATGCGGCGTCCGAACATCTTCACGGGAACCAGAACCTGATCGTCCTGATCCATCCCGAAAGTATTGGAGCCTTTCGATTCCAGCACGCCTATTACATCACACGAAAAATTTTTCAGGCGAATCTTTTCTCCCACAATGTCGCGCTGCGAACCAAAAAGATTGGTGACCACCGTATGGCCGAGAATACAGACATTCTTGCCCGACTGCAGCTCGCTCTCGTCAAAAAAACTTCCTGCGACCAACTGCCAGTTCTGCGTCTTGAAGTAGCTGTTGTCCACCCCTTTGACACTCGTCTGGTAGTTGGTCTCCTTATAGCGTACGTTCATCTGCGACGAAGTGACGGGCGAGACGGCTTCAAGGGTGATAACCGAATTTTTAAGCGCCCGGACGTCGTGCATGGTAAAAGGTTTCGTGTCGCTGGGCAGACCGCTTCCGGGACCGCGATGGCGTCCGGGCATGATGTAGAGCGTATTGCTGCCGAGCTTGCTAACGCTCTGCGTGATGGACTGACTCGCCCCCTTGCCGATGTTCACCATGGCGATGACCGATGCGATGCCGATGACAATGCCAATGGCCGTGAGAATCGAACGCATCATATTGCGGCGAATCTCGCGCAGGGCGAGCAGAAGCGCATTAGTGAACATGGCGTTTCTCCGACTCAATGACCCCGTCGCGCAGCATGATTACCCGCGAGGCGTAGGCGGCGATATCCTCTTCATGGGTGACCATAATGACGGTGATGCCCTGCGCATTAAACGCGGCAATGAGTTCCATGATCTCATGGCTGCGTCTGGAGTCGAGGTTGCCCGTAGGCTCGTCCGCAATCAGCACGCGCGGACGGGTGACCATGGCGCGGGCAATCGCCACGCGCTGCTGCTGCCCGCCGGAGAGCTGCGAAGGTTCGTAGCCAAGCCGTTCTCCCAGACCCAGTTCCTGAAGCATCGCACGGGCGCGTTCATGACGTTCCGACGCGACAATGCCAAGATAAATCAGCGGCATCTCCACATTCTCGATGGCCGAAGCTTTTTTTGCCAGATGAAATCCTTGAAACACAAACCCCAGCATGTGACGGCGAAAGAGTGCGCGCTGGTCGCTGTTAAACGTGCCCAGATCGACGCCTTCGTACATGTAATGTCCGTTGCTGGGAACATCGAGCGCACCCAGAATATTCAGCAGCGTCGATTTGCCGCTGCCGCTGGGCCCCATGATGGCGACAAACTCCCCGGCTTCGATTTTCAGGTCGATACCGCGCAACACTTCCGTGCGCGCCTCGGCGACACCATAGCTCTTGCCGATCTGCCGAAGTTCTATCACGGTTTCTGTTCCCGGGCCAGAACAATACGGTCGTTTTCATGCAGCGCATCGGAACGGATCGCACTGTTGGCACCGCTGCTGCCCAGCAGCCTCACATTGACGCGTTTGATGGTTCCGGCACTTTCAACCCAGACATGAGGGGTGTCGTCAACAATGGCTTCTTCCTCTTCATGAAAGGCGAAAAGTGCATGTTCCTGTGTTTTAACGGGGGTATAGAGCAGCGCGGCCCGCGGAACGATAAACGCATCTTCAATCACCCGGGTCGTAATGGTTGCATCGGCGCTCATGCCCGGACGCAGGCGCAGGTCACTGTTGTTGACATCCATCACCGTAATGTAGGTGACGACCCCGTCGGTAATCTCCGAATTGACACTCACTTTTTTGATGGTCGCTTCAAACTGGGTCTGCGGATAGGCGTCAACCGCAAATACGGCATGCTGACCGACGGCCACTTTGGCAATGTCCGCTTCATCCACGCTCACCTGCAGCTCCATCTGGGTAAGATCCTGGGCGATGGTAAAGAGCGTCGGCGTCTGAAACGATGCCGCAACCGTCTGGCCGGGGTCGATCTGACGGGTCAGGACAATCCCCTCGACCGGTGAGTAGATGGCGGTTCGGTCCAGATCATAACGCGCCGAAACGACACCCTGAGACGCCTGTTCCATCTGCGCTTTGGCACTCGCAATAGCGGCTTTGGCGGAGAGATACGCCGACCAGTGGGTGTCCCAGTCGCTTTGCGAGGGCAGTACGCCCTTGCTTGATGCGCGGAGTTTTTTGTCACGCTCTACCGTAGCCTGTGCCGCGTAAAGCTGCGCCTCCGCACTCTTCATCGTCGCCTCGGCCGCAGAAAGCGTCGCCTCGGCTTTTTTAAGACTGCTCTCGATTTTCGTGGCGTTGATGCGGGCAAGAACCTGTCCGACCGTAACGGCATCGTTGTAATCGACATAAACCGCATCGACGGTGCCGGAGACCTCGCTGCCGATAGCCACGCTCTGACGCGGCTGGAGGTATCCCGTTGCCGAGACGGTCAGTTCCAGATTCCCTTTGGCAAGGGAATGGGTCACATAGCGTATTTTTTCGGGCGCCGCATATTTGTAGCGGTACCACAGCGTACCTCCGGCGGCGAGCAGTAACACTACAAACAGGATAATCCAGCGCCTGAAACGGTTGCTTTTATAGTTTTTGATCTCATTGATAGTTTGCATAATTTTGCTTTAGATGGTATCTGCACGGTTGCATTATTCCATAATATCGTAAAACAGTTCATCCTGTCATTATGGAAAGACTCAAGATGGTATCCATGATGTATGATAATACTCTTTGCCCTTATCTCTAAAGTGCACCACTATTCGAAGCACTCCTTGAGACCCGCCGCATGCATAACCACCTGATGCTTTTACATGTAAAGCCCCGAAATCTGAATGGCAAAGGGCGCAAGTATGCTATGATGGCTTCAGAAAAAAATCCACTCCATGAAATACGAATGAACGTCGCCGAAAAAAAAGAGATAAACCGCTACATCCCCGTACTCATACAACTTTTCATACTGATGCTGGTGAGCCTGCTCACGTTTGAACGCCAGTATTTCAGTAACCAGTATTTCGGGAAGCTCATCAACATTGCCGGAAAACAGCGGATGCTCTCGCAGCGTCTGGTCATCGAATCTTCAGACTTTCTGCATGACCCATCAGATAGCAACAAGGAGCGCTACCTTCAATACCTCCGGTTGATGCAAAGCGATCATGATGCCATCAACGCCATGGAGCTCGGAACGGATGAGCGCAACTACTATGAGAGCGAACCCGGTCTGAACAACAAGGTCAGAACCTATCTCCAACTGCACAGGGAGTTTATTGAACAGCCGGGGCAGAAACGTTTTGATAACATCAAACAGATGTCGAAAACGCTGCTACAGGAACTCGACCGGGCGGTGGAACTGCATCAGGAGCAGTATGAGAGGAATCTCCAGAACCTTCAGTGGATCAAGCTGGCCGAGACCATCGGATTTCTGCTGGTACTCGCCTTTTCCTGGTTTTTTGTCTTCCGCACTTCCGCCAAACGGCTGGAACAGAGCTACCGTCAACTCGAAGAAGCCAATCAGACGCTGGAACAGAATGTTCACGATGCCGTCGCTAAAAACCGTGAGCAGGAAGAGCTGATGATCCAGCAGTCCAAGCTGGCCGCCCTTGGAGAGATGATTGGCAATATTGCCCATCAGTGGCGACAGCCCATCAGTGCGGTGAGCGCCGTGATGATGAACATCAAATGGACGGCGATCCAGCAGGGGCTTGACCCGAAATTCCTTAACGAACGCATGGAAGAGGCCAACGAACAGCTCAAATATATGTCCCAGACCATCGAGGATTTCAGCAGTTTTTTCAAACCGGACAGGGACAAGGAGTATTTCGATCTTTACACGGCAACACACCGGGCCTATAAAATTCTCAAAGATAACCTTGAATCGCGCAACATCAGACTCCAGATCTACAGAAAACGCGACGTGGTGACGTTTGGCTACCCCAACGAGTTCTCGCAGGTCATACTTAACATCGTCTCCAATGCAAGAGACGTGATGCTCGAGCGCAAAGTCAAAGAGCCCCGAATCGAAATTCATCTCGATAAAGATGAGAATTACGTCTACTGCGAAATACGCGACAACGCCGGCGGCATCCCGGAAGATATCCTCAAAAAGATCTTCGACCCCTATTTTACGACCAAGTTCAAAGCACAGGGAACCGGACTCGGACTCTATATGTCAAAGATCATCATCGAAAAAAATATGGGAGGAAGGCTGAGTGTCAAAAATTCGGATGCGGGCGCCGTCTTTAAGATAAGAGTTGATCTGCATACGATGCCCGAATCCGAAACGTACTAACGCATCCGGTATCCGGTTCCGGAGATGTTGACAATAAAATCCTGCCCGATCTTTTTTCGCAGATCCCTGACCACGCTGCGCAGCGCGGTCAGGCTCATAGACTTGCTTCCCCAGACCTGATTTTCGATCTCTTCATAGGTAAAAGTGCGCGATACGTCGAGCAGCAGCAGTTTGAGCAGGAGCGTCTCTTTTTTGTTAAGATGATGCACCTCGCCTTCGAGTGTCGATTCAAAGCGGTCAAAGTCGAGCGTCACGCCGCTGCCCAGATCGACAATGGAGGGAGTCTCTTCATCAAGCCTCGCAAGATAGGCATTGAACGCGGCAAAAAGCTCCTCTTCGGTAAGGGGTTTGATGAGATAGCGGTCAATGCCGTCATGGATCGCCTGAATCAGAAAATCGCGGTCCGTATGGGCGGAGACGATGATGCTATAGGCATGGCTGGAGCGTTTGCGAAGCTCTTCAAGAAGTTCAAAACCACCCATATTGGGCATTTTGAGGTCAGTCATTACAATGTCGGGCAGGTGCGCTTCGTAGGCATCAAGACCTTCAAAACCATCAGCAGCGGTATAGACGGTTTTGAAAAAAAACCGCAGCATCGATGCGATATTTTCCCGAATGACACGTTCATCTTCGACCAGCAAAATCGTTTTGCTTTTAAGCCGTTCAAACATTGGCCCTGCCCTCCCTGTTTCCAAGCGTCTTCATCTCATGGAAGCTCTTTACATGTAAGTATACTAAAAGCCGGGGGTTCAGGCGCTACAGGCCGTTATTTTTTCTGCGAGGCTCTGGGTATCCATCAATGCCAGAACCCGGCTGTCATAGGATTCAAAGCTCTCGTTTTCCATGCGTTCGTCCCGGTAGAGCGTGACAATCTTTTTGACGAGATGTTTCGCTTCGCTCAGCGGCACCGCTTTAAAAACCTGCCGCGCCTCTTTTGCCTCGAAACTCGCTTTGCCGCCAATGAAAATATGCACGCCGTAGCAACTGTTGCCCTCTGCATCTTTCGCCTTGCACCCTTCAAAACCGATATCCGCAATGCCGTGAATGCCACACCCTTTCGGACAGGCCGACCAGTGCATGCGGATTTTGCCCGAATCCATCGGAAGTTCCCTATCGAGAAACTCCGCCATTTCTATGGCGTCGGGTTTGTTGGGAATAACGCCGAAACTACAGGTCGCAGCCCCGGCACAGGCGATCTGGTGCGTAAAATAGAGGTTATGGAACCGGCGGTATTTGGCGTAGAGTTCGCTCGCTTTGAGCGTTGCAATGGTTGAAGCGTCCGCAATCAGATAAAAACTCTGCTCAATGGAGAGGCGGATCTCGCTCTGCGTGGCGCTAGCGAGTTCGCCCGCCACAATCAGGTCGCTTCCGGTAAGAATACCCGAAGGTACGCTAAAAAGCAACGCTTTTTTGCCCTGCGCCAGTGCGACGCATCCCGCGTCATCGACGCGGTGTTCACTTCTCAAGAGCAGTTCGCCGCTCCCAGACAACGCCACGCCACTCTGCGCTACAAGTGCCTTGGCGAAAGCCTCCATCCCGACCGATTCAATAAGAAAATGGAGACGGTTCTTGTTGCGGTTGTCGCGGAACCCATAGGTTTTGAAAAGATGGATGAGCGCTTCAAACACGACGGTAACCTCTTCGGGTTTAACGAAGAGCCCGCTATCTTCCGCCTGCACGCCGACTTTGCCGCCGAGGTAAAGGTTGAATCCGTAAAATCCGTCGCGCGCTGCCGGAAGGAAACAGCAGTCATGTCCGTAGATGTTGCAGTCGTTCATGCCGCTTCCGAGAATGGCGGTATTGAACTTTCGCGGCAGAATCCCGATCCACTCGTCACGTTTGAGAAAGATCGACTGCAGCGCTTCGATGATCGGCATGCACTCGACGTAATGCTCCTGGGCGTATCCGTCAAACGACGAGGTGACGATATTTCGGAAGTTATCAATTCCGGTCTGAAACGTCGTGATACCGACCGTATCAAGTTCGCTAAGCACGTTGGCAAGTGCTGCGAAAGGAATGTAGCGCAGTTCGATCTGCTGACGGGTAGTGATGTCGATGTAATCCTCGCCGTAGCGCTTCGCAATGGTGCCGATGACCCGGGCCTGCTCGTGACTGAGCCGTCCGCCGGGAATGCGGACGCGTATCATGAACGTTCCGTCGCCCTTGTCAAAGAGTCCGAAACATTTCAGAAAGAACTTGCTGTCTTCATCGACAAGGTTCTTATAACCCGCAGCACAGATCATTTCAAGATTTTCAAACACCGAAGCAGGCGTTTTAAGCGCCTTGATCTCTTCGATTTTATTGCTCTTTTTGTTTCGTGCCTCAAAGGCTTCCTGAAGCGCTTGCATGCCTCTCTCCTCGAATATGATTATTTAACGCTGAACTTGTAGTCAAGCTGTACCCACGCTTTGGTGACATCGTTTCCGCTATCTCCCATGGAGTAAAACGCCGCTTTTGCCAGGAAGTCGAGATTGTTCACGCCCGGAACCCTGTTGGCATAGAGCACGTCGATTTCCGAACCGAGATCATCGTTCTCACCGGTGAGCGCATCAAACTTGTGATAGACTCCGAGCAGTTTCCCAAGACCCGGCGCCGCATACCCGATCTTCGCGCTCATGTCGGCAAGACCGTCGTTGTTGCTCCCGGATGTCCGTCCAAGAAAAACGTCGGCCCACCCCTGAAACTTGTGCAGTGTCGCCAGCGGTGTGGTAAAGCCTTTAATGCTTTCACCCTGCGCATCTCCCAGAACTTCATACTCGGCACCCAGAATCATGCCGGAGATATTCGCACCCAGTGCAATGTCATAATAACTCGCTTCGATCTCCGGTGTTTCATCCAGCACATATTCGAGTGTCGCATTGCGCTGGATGGCATACGAAGCGGCATAGTCAAGTTTCACTCCGCCCATGTCGGCTTTCCCGCTGGCACGGACGCCGTAAGTGTCGTGGATATCGGCAAGGAGGTAGGCAAAAGCGCTCAGCTGCAGCTGCGGCATTGCAATGTAGTTGACATTGACGAGCGCCGAGCCGGTATCGGCAGTCGGGTTGGCGTTGACGCCCTGATAACCATAAACCCATGCCGCGGTGAACGTCACTCCCTCTACCGATTTATTCACAAGCGTCACCGTATCATAGGCACGCTCCATCTGGCGCCACCCCACTGTACCGACGAAACGCTGATCGTCAAGATTGACGAACGAACGACCTGCCAGCAGTGTCGTACCCGAAGCGGTGTAGGCAAGGTAGCCCTCTGTCAGAATCGCCTGCTGCGGATCGAGAATCACATCATAAGCGGCATCTGAGGGAGCGTAATCGGTATAGCCGAAGTTGTTGACCGAGGTGATGCCCACTTTGGCACTCAGCCCCTCAACACCAAGAAGCATCCCCGAAACCGCAAGACGGGTACGCGCCGTGTAAGCATTTGCCGTATCCGGTGCATTGTCCTTGACGTCACTCATTTCCCAACGGGGGCGAATCTCGCCAGAGACCGTGATGTTGTCAAGAATGTTGATGCCGCTCTGTGCAGCGAATGATTGCGTGCAGAATGTTGAGGCAACAAGACTGGTCATGATAGCGGCAGCAGCCATTTTCTTTACGATGTTATCCGTATTCATATTCTTCCTTTCATGTTGAAACAGGGCTTGATGAAATAAGCGTTTTTCGAATGCTTGGGCGTATCTTTTCAAACGAAGCGAGGAAAAAAGTAGGAAAAAACTATTTATATACTATTTGTGCAATGGATGGGTCATTTTGGAAGCATGTCGCGTAGAAGAGTCGGGATAAGTGCTGAATTGAAAAGGCTGATATATACTCATAAACCTACTGGTTAATAAGTGTGAGCCCAAAGGCTCAAGTAGAAGATTTAGGATTTGAGTCTTCGGTATCCGAAGAAACCCATA
>JBNLFL010000027.1:0-45097 GCA_050305515.1 Sulfurimonadaceae bacterium | reverse complement strand
ACATATCCGTCACTGCAGAGACGTCCCAACTGCCAATGTCTTGGTTGAATGCGGAGGCAGAAGAAAACATATAACTCATATCCGTCACCGCAGAGACGTCCCAACTGCTAATGTCCTGGTTAAATGCGGAGGCAGAAGAAAACATATAGCGCATATTCGTCACTGCAGAGACGTCCCAACTGCTAATGTCTTGGTTGAATGCGGAGGTATAAGAGAACATAAACATCATATTGGTTACCTGAGACAGATCCGGTGTATCGGTAGCGGTTATGGCAACATTGGAACAGCCGTAGAATGTGGCATACATCGAAGTCCATTGTTGGGTGCCCCACTGATTCACTTCAAGTAGTTTCTGTGGATCTCCTGCAGAATAGAGATGCGGAAACGTCCCCGTAATGGCAATCTTATAGGTTCCCGCCGATTCATAGCTACATGTATAAGAAGCGTTCTGATTTGTAGCTTCAAAAATACCGTCATCATCACAATCGACATTGTAGTCATAAGTTTGGCCTGCGTTAACGGGTATTGTAAACTGTGTATTGGAAGAGTTTCCGGGATTGTCCGTTTTAACGGTTATGACAAAAGCATCGCTGGTAGCGGCGAATGCCGTCAAAGTAAATACGAGTAAAAAAAGAGAAGCACGAATGAAAAAGCGCATTAGGCAGTATCCTTAAAATGTAATATTGTGAAAATAGGGAAAAAGGGGGCTCGTCCCCTTTTTCCTCGTCACCTTTTTTTATAAATATAAGTTCCGAGTAAAACAACAGTGAATACAGTTATTCCCAAGGATTTTAGAGGTAATTGCAAAAGGCTAAACTCATTTCCTTGTGAGGGGATGAGATAGTATGTGTAATATAAATAATATCCAATTAACAAAAGTATGCAAACTAGCAAAACTGAAAAGGTAATCCATGCAAACAAGATGATATTAGATTTTAAATTTTCTCCATAATTTTTAACTAATAATGCTATTCCAGGCGTTAGTAACAATAAAAACATGAGAATGAAATTGGCTTGATAAAATAAGTGATTTCCGTTCATCGGCATTACGCTGATTTGTGTTGTTCTGTAGTCGAAATAAAACTTTTGGAATATTAAAACTATAAAATCAACTAGATAAGTATAGAAAAGTATAGTTGCTATAATTGCAAAAACAATGTAAGCAATAACAATAATATATTTTTTCATTTCTTTCCTTCTTGCTTCCTAACGTTTAAGATGAGCAATCAAAAAATCGCTCGTAAAAAGAGAAAAAGAGAAAAAGGGGACAGTCCCCTTTTTCTTAAAGTAGCCTCGACTTTGTGCTAGAAACATAAAAAAATAGTTATTGGTGCGACTGACCCCTATTTTCTATTTTCATTTTGCATATTTCTGTCTCATCAACTAAATAAATTTTTAATTGATGAGAATCCGGATAAGTCCTCTGCAATTTGTTTAATATTTCCCGTTGTAGTTGCTGCATCACCAGTAATATCAGCAATAACGCCTGAAAAATTTTTAATTGTATGGAGATATTTAATCATGCCAGTTTTCACTTCTTCTTTCTTTTCATTTTGTAACTGCAATTTTGAAATTAAAATATTTGCCAATTTATCAATGTGCTCTTCGTTTGTGTTTATTACCACCATTTCTTTGATGATGTCATTATTGGTAAGTTTCAATTCATCAATAACTTTTTCTCGATCTGCACTAAAACCAATTTCATAAACATCTTTATCATTCAAATTGTAAGTATGTGATGTATTACATCTATAGCAATTATCAATTTCTATATTCTCTATGTCATCAATTTCGCTTTCGTTGAGAGATGAAGCCGTTTCATCTAAATCATTAAGACATTTGAAAACAAAATATTTATTAATTAATTCACTCTCAGTCGACAAGTCTTCTAATAACTGGAAAGCTCTTTCTTCACCAATGCCAGAAAACCCATCAATTACTTTTGGAGATAAATTTACATATTTTTGTTTTTTTGAAAGGTTGACAACGCAATTGAGCAATGTAATGTGTAAAATACACGACAAATCTTCAATGTTGTTGTTTTTACAGAAACTGTATAATGTTTTCTTTAATTCCATCACTTTGCTCCCAATTAGCTCTAGTCCAGATTTTTAATAAATCATCTGAAAAAAGTTCTATATTTGTATTTAAAGCATCATGTTTCAGCTTCATCCGATTTATGTTTAATGTATGTGCTCTGGTCTCATTAAAAGTATCCTCATCAGATAAACTGTCATTTGGATTTTGAGCTAGTGTGTCATAAATTCTATTTGAATGTTCATCGGTAGATTTTAATCGTACGGGTCTAAGGAGCGCATTATCAATCATTGTATAAATTGAATTGTCAATTGAAAGAATTTCAAAGTAATCGTGAAAATTAGTATTGTATTGTTCAAATATTTCTCGTAAATATCCTTGAATATCTTGTGCAACCTTTACACCATCACCAATTGGGTCTATAGATAAAATTAATTTATTGTTTTCTTCATTGAATTTTAAATGTAAAACCCTTCTCTGATGTACAGGTACAAGATTCTGAGAACGACCATCTCCACTTTTAACCCATACTTCGTCAAACGTATAAAAATCGGTTAAGATTTCAAAAGTCAAATTATTAATAGCAACTTTTGTAATAGTGAGACTACCTTGTCCTTCGACATATGGTAAGTTTGGATGATAAGCAATGGCTCTTAATTCTTGAACCAAATTTGTTACATCAACATCATCTTTCAATTTGTAGAACTCAATATATTTACTGCCATTGATATCAGCGATTTGCAACATGCGTTTTAAGTCTTCAGTAGATAATACATTATCATATGTTTCTTGGATTTCTAATAGTCTTGGTAGTCTAGTGTAATCCGCTTTATTTAGTCTTCGAGATATTTCATTTTTATACAAGTGTTTACTCCTATAGTGTGTTCTAACGTTTGAAATGAGCCAATAAATTTCCCGCAGGGTAATTTATTGGCTCCTCTGATTTATTAGGTGCTTGGATGATTAAAGTCATGTTCCGTCCACCACTTGATATTGCTGATTTCTTCATTTTGAGCAAGTACTTTTTCAAGTGCTTTTTGTACGCTTTCAACTTGTTTTTCAGTTGAAATTTTTTTGAAAAGTAATTTTCTAATGTAGAGCTTGCTTGGTTCGATGAAGCAAAGAAAGCCATCAGTGTATTCTTCATAATGTCCACAACCGATCCAAAGTGGAAATGCATCATTGGATATGGGAATGGCCCATCCCCAATCTTCATTGTATGGCTCATTGACTTGAATACCTTCATGCTTCAACTGTTCGTACAACGTCATAGACAGTTGTTCAACCGAAGAAAAATGATTAGACTGAAACTCTACATATGTTTCCATGCTTTTGACACCTAACTATTTATTCATTCCCACAATATGCCCTTTTGCCAGAAATCCACCAGATAATCGGACATTAAAAATGTCCTGCTATTGAAAATCTGTACTCAAAATTTCACAAAACGACATATTTTTATAGATTTTACGCTTTTTTACTTGAAAATTAACAGTTTCGATTTGCTTTTAATAACAAAATATGAATGTTCTGTGAATGAAGATGCAGTCTTACATGTAAAGCACTATTGCTCTATTTAAAACCTACACCTTCTCAAACAAAACCCGCACCATCCGGTAGAGTGCAAAGAGAAACAGCAGCGGGAAGAGCAGGGTTTGAAACACAAAGACAATGATAAGCCGCACAATCTGTTCGCTTGCTTTGTCAGCCGAGCTTTTGTAGCGCTCCATGAGGGCGTCGTAGTAGCTTTTGTCGAAGTATTTCTCGACACTGCCGAAGAAGGAGCCGGAGCTTGTGGCGGTGTCGGTTTGGAGGGTTTCGAGCTCTTGCGAGAGCAGGGTAATGTTGCCGTCAAGCTGCTCAATATTGTACTGGTGTGAGAGAAACCCCTCATAAAGCAGCTGGTTGGCAAGGGCCATCAGCGGAATGCTCAGGCGCAAAAAGAGCAGCAGCAGGGTAAAGCGCAGCAGCAGCGCTCTGGATTTTCCCTCGGTTTGCGGGCGCAGGAAAAACCAGAGGTTCGCACCTATGAGGGTGAGCGTCAGAAGCAGGTCAAAAGCCGAAGTAGAGGTCAGCCCCAGAACAATCGACTGTATGCCCAGCGAGGTCATGCTTGCAAGCATGACCCATGAAAACTGCTCCACAAGGTCGTTGACGGGGTCGAGCAGTTCGCCTATGGCGATGGTGACGCCCGGCGGCCCCACTTCCGTTCCCTGCGCTACGGAGATCACCCCGTTAAGCGCCTTGGCGGTTCCAAAGACAATGAGCGCCTGTCTGAAGGCACCATCGACGGTGGCTTTGCTCTTCTCATCGACGCTGCCGCTCCAGCACACAAGAAGAATCGCCAGAGAGATGATTGCAACGGCGGCTTTGCGAATGTGCGGCCAATGTGGAGATGTTTGCGGAAGCATCAGGTTGCCTTACATGTAAGATGTTCAAGAACCTCGCGCAGCGTCTGAGCGACGATGCAGTGGGCGAACATAAGATTATGGCTGAGGCCGAAATCTTCAATGAAAAGGCCCTCATGGTCGCGCTCGGCATCGCCGAGGCCCAGCATGGCGCAGCTGCGCGCCCTGAGGGTTCGGGTGTCGCTGCAGTAGCCCCACACCTGCTTTCCCCTTCCCATGGCGTAGCCGACTTCCCAGACCGTGCCGCTGTCGGGTTCGGGGCCGCGAAAAGGCGAGAGGTCGGCAATGACAATGTCGCACGCGTCAATCATGGCAATATTGGCCAGACGGATCTTCTCCGCAAGCGCGGCGGGGTCACTCTCTTCAAGCACGTTGTCCAGCGGAAAGTGCCCCTCAAAGCCGTATTGGGCGCAAAGTGCCTTCATGCGCTCTCCGGTTGCAACGGCGTCGGTTAAAAAGACCTGCGCTCCTGCCAGATAGATTTTGAGCATCTTATTTCAGGCTCCCGATGGCTTCTCTGGCAATGTCAATAAGCCCGTCCGCACCCGCCACAAACGGAATGAGCCCGGTGCCAATGCCGCCCCACACGCTCATGAGCGCCATGAGGGCGATGAGCAGCGTGGTAGTGTCAAGCGTAAACTCCTGCTTGGTGGCCTCGCTTTTGTAAAAGTACATCACGGCAATGAGCCGGAAGTAGTAGAAAATGGAGACGAAGGCGGTAAAGACCCCCAGCGCGGCAATGCCGATTTGTCCCGCTTCGATGGCGCTGATGAAAATATAGAATTTCCCTAAAAACCCGATGGTCGAGGGAAAGCCCGCCAGAGAGAGCATGAAAATGCTCATCATCACCGCCAGATAGGGGTGGGAAAACCCAAAGCCCCTGAAGTCGTCAAAGGTGAGCGAGCGGTGCTCTTTGGAACTGAGAAAACTGAGCACCCCAAACGCCCCCACGGAGCTGATGAAGTAGGAGATGAGGTAGAACATAATGGCCGGAGCCGCGTACTCTCCGCCCATGCCCACCGAGGAGAGCGCAATCATCAGATACCCCGCATGGACAATGGACGACCCCGCCAGCATCCGCTTGATGTTGGTCTGAATGAGCGCGAGAAACGCGCCGCCTATGAGCGTCATGGCGGCAATGAGCTGCAGCAGCTGCGACCAGAGCGCGTTAATGGGCTCGAAGTCAATAAGGTAAAGCCGCAGCGCAATGGCAAAAAGGGCAATCTTGAAGGTCGAGGCCATGAACATGGTTACCGGCATGGGCGCGCCGTGGTAAACGTCAACGACCCAGCTGTGAAAGGGCACCGCCCCGATCTTGAAGAGAATGGGCACCATAATGAAAAAACCGCCCACAATGACGAGCGTATGGGGCATTTCCGGGTGCGCGGCAATGTGGCGGTAAACATCGCCGATGAGCGTCGAGCCGGTCTCGCCGTAGATGAGCGCGACGCCCAGAATGAAAAAGACCCCGGTAATGGAGCCCAGAACAATGTACTTCATCATCGCTTCGGGGCTTTTGGGGTTGGCGTTGTTGTAGCCCACCAGCGCATAAATGGAGAGGCTGGCCGATTCGAGCGCAATAAAGGCCGAAAGGAGTTCGTTGGCGTGGGCCAGCACCATCATGCCAAAAACGCCAAAAAGCAGCAGGGCGAAGAAGTTGCCGTCGTAGTAGTCGCGGCTCTTGAAGTAGTTGTGGTTAATCAGCAGCGTGAGCATGGCGCCGCCGAGGAACATGATGTCAAAGAGCGTCGAAAAACGGTCAATAATAAAGGTCTTTCCAAAGAGCGACGCAAAGGCGAACGTGGCAGGGTTGACGGTGTAGTGGACAAGCTCGAAGCCCAATGAAAGCGCGAGAATGACAATGGTGATGGCGTTGCGGTTGAGCACATTCAGACGCGGCGCGTGACTCAGCAGCATCAGCACGATGGCACCAATGACAATGAACGCCATGGGAAGAATCAGAAGCAGATCATACAGCATTACAGGCCTCCCGCGCTATGCAGCAGCATCTCAATGCCCGGCGCCGCGTAGGGGGTGAAAAGCGAGGGTGCCACGCCGGTAAGGAGCAGCAGTATCATGAGCGGCACGACAATAAGCAGCTCCATGGCGCTGAGGTCTTTAAAGCCCGAAGTAGTGGCGTTGGATGCGCCGTAAAGCGTACGCTGAAGCATCCAGAAGACGAAGGTGATGGCCGCCATCATGGTCGTGGCGGTGAGCACGCCCGTTGCAACGCCGTATTTGAACGCGCCAATAATGATGAGCAGTTCGGCGACAAACCCGCCGGTTCCGGGAAGCCCCACGATGGCAAGGGCGAAAAACGAAAAGAAAAAGGCGAACTTCGGCGCCTGCGCGGCAATGCCGCCGAGCGCATCGACGGAGATGCTCCGCACCCGCCTGAAGATTAGCCCGATCATAATGAAAACGCCCGCCGAAGCCAGCGCGTGGGTGGCAATAAGGTAGAGGCTCCCGCCCCACGCATAGAGGTTCTCCAGCAGAAGCCCCAGCAAAATGAGCGAGAGGTGCGAGCCCGATGAAAAAGCGAACATGCGCCGCAGGTTGTTCTCCATAATGGCGTGAATGGCGTAGAAGATCATGCCAAAAAGTGCCACGGCAATGAGCAGCGTCTGGTAGTGCTGCAGGGTGGGCTCGAACAGACCGAAGCCAAAACGCCAGATACCGTACACCCCGAGCTTTGCCATGATGGAAGAGAGAATCACCACCGCAGGCGTGGGCGACGAACCGTACGCCGGAGCCATCCAGGTGTGAAAGAGCGGCAGGGGAATCTTGATGGCAAAAGCCAGCAGAAAGCCCGCCGCCGCCAGCGTCGCCCCCTCGGCGCCCGACGTGAGCGCCGCAATGTCGCTGTAGGCAAAGCTCCAGAAGCCGTGTGTCACAAAGAAGGTGTAGCCCAGATAGAGCATGGAAAGCAGCATCGCCATGGAGCCGAAAATAGTCATGACGACGATCTTCATGGCATTGTACTGATGGTTCGTGTTGCCGTAGCGGCCTATCATGATGAACACGGGCAGCAGCATCGCCTCCCAGAAAAGATAAAACAGCACCAGATCCAGCGAGAGCACCGCGCCCATGACACCCGTGTGCAGCGCCATCATGTTGTACCAGTAGCCGTAGCGTTTCTCATGCCACATGTAAAGGTAAAGCAGCGGCATCAGAAGGCTCACAAGCAGCAGCACCACGCCCGAGAGCGCATCGACGCCCACGTAGTAGGTGATGCCGTAGCTCTGAATCCACGGCGCAATATGCACGAACTGCATGCCCCCTTCGGGATCGAAGTGAACCGCTCCAAAAATGGAGAGCCCCAGTGAACCCAGCGCGGCGCCGAGTGCAAGCAGCCGCAACAGCGCTGCCGAAGCCCGCACGGCCGCTCCCGCAACGGCGGCAATGAGCGGCAGGAAGATGATGAGGGTAAGCAACTGTTCCATCAGAGGGTTCCTATCATGCGCAGCAGCGAGAGCGAGAGCAGCGAAATTCCGGCGAGAATGTAGAGCGCATAGAGCCGTACGCGGCCGTTTTGCAGCGATCCGAACACTTCAGCGGTGCTTTTGTAGCCGCGCAGTACGAGGCCGATGGCCCCGTCAACGATCATGTTGTCAACCACGCGTTCGCTCCAGAGGCTCAGCTGCCGCAGGCTGCGTACAAACAGAAGGTCGTAAAGGGTGTCAATATAGAAGCGCTCATACAGCAGTCGCTGCCAGCCCTCGGGCGCTGCGGCGCTGCTCTTTTTGGCAAAGCGGCGGTAGGCAAAGGCGGCACCTGAGAGACCCGCGAGGGTGCTTAGCAGCGAGAGCGTGTATTCGGTGGCGTGCGAGGCGTGGACGGGCGTGTCAAGTCGCTGCAAAAAGGTGCTAAAAAGGGCGCTGCCGCCATAGGCTTCGCCAAGCCCCAAAAAACCGGCAATCGTGCTGCCGAGCGCCAGAATGAGCAGCGGCACGCTCATGAGCGGCGTTACATGTAAAGGTTTGTGTGTTTTGGCAGCGGGGGCAATAAAGACAATGACCAGCAGCCGGAACATGTAATAGGCCGTCAGCATGGCGGTAATAAGCCCCAGCGCCCAGATGAGCGTATGCCCCTGCGCAAAGGCATGCACCAGAATGGCGTCTTTGGAGAAGAAGCCCGCAAACGGCGGAATGCCGCTGATGGCCAGCGTGGCAATAAGCATGGTAAAAAAGACCAGCGGCAGGCTCTTTTTGAGCCCGCCCATCTTGAAGATGTCCTGCTCATGGTGCAGGGCAATGATAACCGCGCCCGCGCCCATGAAGAGCAGCGCCTTGAAAAAGGCGTGGGTAAAGACGTGAAAGATCCCTGCGCCGTAGGCTCCGAGCCCCACCGCGACGAACATGTAGCCCAGCTGCGACATGGTGGAGTAGGCGAGAATCTTTTTGATGTCGCGCTGCTGCGTGGCTACGAGCGCGGCAAAGAGCGCCGAGAGAATCCCGACGGTCGCAATGAAAAGCCCCACTTCGGGAATCTGCACATAAAGAAAGTCAAAACGCGCCACCATGTACACACCCGCCGTCACCATCGTCGCCGCGTGGATGAGCGCCGAGACGGGCGTGGGGCCCGCCATGGCGTCGGGCAGCCAGACATAAAGCGGCAGCTGCGCCGACTTGCCCATGGCACCGACAAAAAGCAGCAGCCCAATGGGAACAAGCAGCGCGGCATCGACACTGCCGATATGCGCTTTGATGCTTGCAAAATCAAACCCGCTCCCCTCAAGCGCGACAAAAAGCAGGGAGAGGCCGATGATAAACCCGAAATCGCCCACGCGGTTGACAATAAAAGCTTTGTTGGCCGCCGTAACGTTTTTAAGATCATGATGCCAGAAGCCAATAAGCAGGTACGAAGCAAGTCCTACCAGCTCCCAGCCGATGAACATGATAATGGGGTTGTCGGCAAGAACCAGCAGCGTCATGGCCGCCATGAAGAGGTGGAAGAAGGCGAAGAACTTTCCGTACCCTGCGTCGCCTCTCATGTAGCCTGCGGCGTAGATGTGAATGAGCGTGCCCACAAAGGTAATGAAACCAATCATCACGGTGCCGAGGTGATCGGCGCGCAGGGCCATGTCAATCTGAAATTCGCCCAGATGCAGCCATGTGAAAAGGTTTACATGTAAAGAAGAAACGTCGGGATGGCCCATCAGAAAATAGAGCATGGAAAGCGCCATAACGCTTTGCAGAAGCGGCACGCCGATGCCCGCAACCGCGTAAAAACGCTCCGAGCGCAGCGGCGTAAAGAGGTAAAGCAGCCCCAGAAGCGCGGCACTCGCAAAGGGGAGTATAAGGGTGAGTGAGAGCAGCGTACTCATGCGTTGTGCTCCTGGGAGAGCTCGTCATACACGCCCGAGTCAATGCTGCGGCGCGCGCGGAAGAGGGTGATGATCATCGCCAGAAAGACGGCGGCTTCCGAGGCGATGACGGCAATGAGAATGAGCGCCATCACGCCGCCCCCGGCATCGCCCGAGGCGCGCGAGAAGGTGGCGAGCATCAGGTTGATGGCGCTGAGCATCAGTTCGACCGACATATAGACCACAAAGAGGTTGCGGCGGCTGATGACACCGGAGAGCCCGATGCCAAAGAGCAGCGCGGCGAGAAAGAGAAACATATCAGGCGTCATGGTCGCTCCTGCGCTGTGAGATGACAATGCCCGCGAGCATGGCAATGAGCAGCAGCACCGAGACCAGCTCAAAGGGAAGCACCCACTCCGAAAAGAGCGCGCTGCCGAGCGTACGCACGCTGCCAAAGCCCTCGCCAACCTCGCCAAAAGTAAGCGGCGTCTGCATAAAGGCTTCATAAAGCAGGGCCACCACCGGAGCGCAGAGCAGGGCGCTCACGGCGATCCATTTGGAGAGATTCGGCTCCTCGGGAAGGTAGCGCGGATGGATGTTGACCGAGACGATCACCAGAAGCGAGAGCGTAATGACCGCGCCCACGGCGACCATGATCTGCGCGAGAAACAGAAAGCCCTGCTGCAAGAGCGCAAACATGCCCGAGAGCGCAATCATGGCAAGCATGAACGAAGCGGCACTAAAGACGGTGTTGCGGTTGATGACCATGCCGATGCTGCCGCCCACTAAAAAGAGCGCGAGAACGTAGAAAATGCCCTGTTCAATCATCGTACGCTCCTTTGTGGGATAGTAACTGCTCTTTTTCGAGTACAAAATCTTCGCGTCTGCTTCCGAGCAGCGAAAAGATGCCCGTATCCATGCGGATGGCGTCACACGGGCACGCCTCGACGCAGTAGCCGCAAAAGACGCACTCCAGCGTGTCAATGGCAAAGCGCGCCGGCATTTTTTCATCAACCCCGTCGGTGCGCTCCGTGGCTTCGATGAAGATGCACCCCGCGGGGCAGGCGGTGGCGCACATGAAGCAGGCGACGCAGCGCACCGAATCATCCTCGCGGTGGGTGAGGCGGTGCAGACCACGGTAACGGCTTGTGATGTCGCGCGGCTGCTCTTCGGGGTATTCGAGCACGTCCACGCTTTTGATGTCGCCGACGTTTTTAAACAGATGCGTCGCGGTGATTTTAAGCCCCTCCCAGATGGCGGGGAGGTAGAGGCGCTCTTTTGGCGTGGTGCCGTAGCGTGCAACGGTTTTGATCTTCATGAGGCGACTCCCGTAACGACGATGGCCGTAATGAAAATGTTCAGCAGCGCAAGGGGCAGCAGGTAAACCCACCCCAGCGTCTGCACCTGATCGAATCGAAAGCGCGGCAGCGTCCAGCGCACGACGATGAAGAAGATGTTAAAAAGCATTAGCTTGAAGACAAAAACGGCAATCTGAAGCAGCGCCACCGCAATCTGCGTCTGCAGTTGTGATGCTTCCATGAAAGCGAAATAGGCGAAAACCGCTTCGAGAATGAGACCCATGACAATAAGGGCGTAGGTCAGCACCTTCGCCTCGAAACGGCGGCCGCCGTCGCTGCTCAGGCTGGGGCGGACGTCGTTGTTCTTTTTCATCCAGCGGATAAGGCAGTAGAGAATGAGCGGCACAATGACCATAAAGGCGATGGAGAGGGACCCGAACGCCTCGATGAGGTCGGCCGTGGAGAGCCACGGCAGCTGGTAGCCGCCTAAAAACATGGTGATGACCACGGCGGAAGCGGTATTCATGGCGATGTATTCACCCATAAAGTAGAGCGCGAATTTCATGGCCGAAAACTCCGTCATGTGGCCCGAGACGATCTCGCTCTCCCCCTCGACCACGTTAAAGGGGGCGCGGTTGGTCTCGGCAAAGATGGCGACGGTGAAGATGATAAACGCGAGCGGCTGCACCAGAATGCCCCATGCGGGCAGAAAGCCCAGCACCGTGCCGCTTTGCCATGCGACCATGGCGTTGAAGTCGATGGTGTCGTAGGTGAGCAGCATGGAGACCACCGCAAGACCCAG
This sequence comes from Sulfurimonadaceae bacterium, assembly GCA_050305515.1. Taxonomy (GTDB): domain Bacteria; phylum Campylobacterota; class Campylobacteria; order Campylobacterales; family Sulfurimonadaceae; genus JAFGUB01. The sequence goes on along the minus strand of JBNLFL010000027.1, from coordinate 33,247 downwards.
CGGCAGTTCGTAGCTTAAGCCCATGGAGCCGGCGCGCTGGGTGCCCAGCAGGGCGTATTTGTTGTGGCTGAGCCAGCCGCCAAAGAGAATGCCCACGATGCCCAGCGCCCCGATGGCCAGATACCACAGCACGCCGAAATCGACCGGTAGCGCCTGAATGCGCAGCGCTTCACCCTTTACATGTAAGGTATCGGCGAAGGGAATGACCATAAACGCCAGCAGCGCCGCACTGAAGGTGATGGCGGGTGCCATAATGTAGAGCCAGCGCCCGGTGGAGATGTGGCCGGGGTAGTACTCCTCTTTGAAGACCAGCTTGATGACGTCGGCAAAAGACTGAATGACGCCGCCAAGGCGAAAGCCCGCGACGTTGGTGCGGTTGGGGCCGACACGGTCCTGAATGAGCCCCGCGACACGGCGCTCCAGCCACACCAGCACGGGAATCATCATAAGGGCGAGCAGCGCGGCGAGAACGACGGAACCCAGCGTGGTAATGATGGCGGCGCTGCTCATGAGAGACGCTCCAGATACTCCTGCACCGTGCTCAGCGGCGTGTTGGGCGTGACCGCCTGCGCGCAGTGCTGCACAACGCCCTCAATGGTGGTAAGTGACCCCGAAGTTTCGCTCCATGCGGCCAGCGGCGCCACCACGTCGGCTTTAATGCCCTCGTGGGTGGTAAAGGCGATTTTTGCTTTACATGTAAGGTTACTGACCTCCGGATGGTTGAAACTTATAATCAGGTCGGGCTCATGGGTGAGCGGTGAGGAGTCGATACCGTGGGCGTTGATAGCGCTCAGATTGGCGGCGCGCCAGTTTTGCCGCAGCCACGCATCGCCGAAGTCTTCATCGTAATAGCACGCATTGGGGCAGTGCAGCGTCGCGCCGATCTTTTGGGCATAGGCGACAATGGCGTCGATCTCCTCGCTGTAGAGGTTGGCGTCAACGAGAATGGCGATATTCTGAGCCGATGCCATCAGTGTTTTAATTGCCGCAATCGCTTCGGATTCTGAAGCGGCTTCACCTTTACATGTAAACGCTCTTTGGCGATTCTCTACCAGTGTTTTATAGCTCAGCCGCCCCGCGTCGCAGATGAAAAAGCCGTTAATGGCGTCGTTGCGCCGCGGACGGAAACGGTAGATGGTGTCGTCTTTATACTTCTCGCGGTTGTGGTCAATGAAGATGTTACACCCCTTCGCACAGCCGTGGCACACCGAGGGGCTTTGAGTCAGAAACCAGACGCGCTGGGCGAAGCGGAAATCCTTGCTGGTGAGCGCGCCCACGGGGCAGAGGTCAACCACGTTCATGGCGTAGGGGTTGTCCAGTTTGCGTCCGGGCATGGTACTCACCCGCGCATGATCACCCCGCCCGATGATGCCGAGTTCATGGGTTTTGGTGACGTTACATGTAAAGCGGGTGCAACGCGCGCAGAGGACGCAGCGCTCCTGATCGAGCACGACACTCGACCCCAGATCGACATGTTTGGCGCCGTGGACCTTGTCGGCTTTTTCGATGTGCGAGTCATACAGGCCGTAATCCATGTAGAAGTCCTGCAGCTTGCACTCGCCCGCCTGATCACAGATGGGACAGTCCACGGGGTGGTTGATAAGTTCAAGTTCGAGGATGTTGCGGCGCACCTTCTCGATGCTTTCGCCGCGGGTGCGGACATTCATGCCCTCCTTGACAAAGGTGTCGCAGGCGATCTGCGGGCGCTTCTGGCTGTCGATCTCGACCATGCACATGCGGCAGTTGCCATCGGCGCCGAGCGCTTCGTGGTAGCAGAAGTAGGGAATCTCTATGCCGTTTTGGATCAGCGCGTCGATGAGCAGCATTCCTTCGTTTACATGTAAAGTCTGGTTATCTACGGTAATGGTAATCATGACGCGATCCTCGCTTCGAATTCGGCGCGGAATTTGGTGATGAAAGCGCGGATGACGATGGCGACCGCTGGGGCGAAGACGCAGATGGTCTTGCCGTCCATCGTGGTGGCGAGTTCGAGCAGGCGGTCAATGTCTTCTAAGCTGCCGCGCCCTTCAAGCACGTTTTTCAGCAGCGTGTCGCTCCAGCCGGTGCCTTCGCGGCACGGCGTGCACTGTCCGCAGCTTTCGTGGTGGTAAAACTCCAGCAGGTTTTTCAACGCCAGCACCATGTCGGTATCTTCATCCATCACGATCATGCCGCCGGTGCCGAGTGCGCTTCTCATGGCGTGGAGCGTTTCGTAATCGAGCGTGGCTTTTTCGGCCTCTTCGGCGGTAAGTACCGCCGTGGATGCGCCGCCGGGAATGACCGCTTTGAGCTTTTTGCCGCCTCTTATGCCGCCGCCGAAGTGGTTGATGTACGCCATCATCGGCGTACCGAATGCCGCTTCGTAAACGCCGGGACGCTCCACATGGCCGCTCATGGCAAAGAGCAGGGTGCCGGGACTCTGTTCTGTGCCGAACGCCTTGTAGGCGCAGGGCCCTTCATGCACAATGAAAGGTACGGATGCGATGGTTTCAACGTTGTTGACGAGCGTGGGGTTGCCGAAGTACCACTCGCACTCCTTCTGTTTGGGCTTGAGGCGCGGATGGCCCCGTTTGCCCTCCATAGACTCTAAAAGCGCCGACTTTTCGCCGCAGATGTAAGCTCCCGCGCCGCGGTGAATGGTGACGTCAAGCGCAAAGTCGAAACCGTCGATACGGCTGCCCAGAAGCCCGGCCGCGTACGCCTCGTCGATGGCACTCTGAAGCACATTCTGAAACGCCTTGTACTCGCCGCGAATGTAGATGTAGGCGTGATGCGCGCCGATGGCATAGCAGGTGAGGATGATTCCCTCAATCAGCAGGTGCGGATCTTTGGTGATGATCTGACGGTCTTTGAACGTACCCGGTTCGCTCTCGTCGCAGTTGACGGCCAGAAAGTTTGGCCGCGGGTCGTTTTGGGGCATCAGTTTCCACTTCTCGCCCGCGAGCGCGCCGCCGCCCCCTTTGCCGCGCAGACCACTCTCGGCGATTAACTCGACGATTTTGTAGGGGGTTAATTCAAAGGCTTTGTGTAGGTTGGCGTAGGCGCCGTGTGCACGGGCCACTTCGAGCGTGTGGGAATTTTCAAGCTCAAAACGGCGGCTTACGATTCGTGCGTCTCTCATTGCAGGCCTCCCAGAATGGCATCAACCTTTTCGGGCGTGAGGTTTTCGTAGTTGACATCGTTGATCTGCATTACGGGCGCGGTCCCGCACGAACCCAGACACTCTACCTGCGAGAGGGTAAAACGCCCGTCGGGTGTCGTCTCGCCTACGTCGATGCCGAGTTTTGCCTTGAGATGCTCCAGAATTTCGGCTTTGCCCCGTAGCGCGCAGGAGAGCGTCTTGCAGAGCTGAATATGGTAAGTGCCCACGCGTTCAAGGTTGAACATGGTGTAAAAGGTCGCCACGCGGTAGAGCTCCAGCGGCGGCAGCTCGCAAAAGGGTGCGGCAGCTTCGAGCGCGTCAAGCGAAATAATGCCCTCCTGCTCCTGCACCATCCACAGCAGCGGCAGCGCGAGGGCATTGGGAGAGGGGTAGCGGGTTTTGAGCACTTCGATTTTTTCCAGATTTTCTTGATTAAAATAAAAGCTCATCTATCCATCTCCCCCGCAATGATATTGAGACTTCCGAGCGTCAAAATGGCATCTCCCACCTGCGTCTCCTCGATGATTTTGGGGTAGGCCGCCATGTGAATGAAACTCGGCGGGCGCACCTTGACGCGATAGGGCGTACCGCTGCCGTCAGAAATGATGGTAAAGCCCAGCTCGCCGTTGGCGGCTTCGGTGGCGCCGTAGTGGGTTCCTTTGGGAACTTTCACCCCTTCATAGATCAGCTTGAACTGGTTCATGGCACCCTCAATGGTGGTATAGACCGCACTTTTAGGCGGTAGCGTCACGGCGTGATCGGCCACGCTTACGGGTCCCTGTGGTATGCGCTTTACCGCCTGACGGATGATTTTGATGGACTCTTTCATTTCGTCAAAGCGTACCATCATACGGTCGTACGTGTCACCCACGCTGCCGACAACCAGAGAAAAATCGAAGGTGTCGTAGTAGTCGTAGGGTTTGGCGAAACGCAGGTCATACGCCACGCCGCTGGCGCGCAGGTTGGGGCCGGTGAAGCCCAGATTGATGGCACGTTCGGCCGGGACGGATGAGATGTTCTGGGTACGATCGATGAAGATGCGGTTGTGTTCGATCATGCGCAGGCTCTCGTCAATACCCTTTTCGCACGATTTGAGTACGCTTTTTAGTTCCGCTTCCCATCCGTCGTGAAAGTCGTACGCCATGCCGCCGATGCGCGTAAAGGAGTTGGTCAGCCGTGCCCCGGTGAGACGCGAAAGAAAGTCGTAGGCTTCGCCGCGCGGGTTGAAGAGATACCAGTAGTTGGTCTGTGCCCCCATGTCCAGCAGTCCCGCCGCCAGACAGACCAGATGGTCGATGACGCGCGAGAGTTCGGCAAGGATGACACGCATGAAGATACCGCGATCGGGCAGGGTAATGCCCATCATCTCCTCGACCGCTTTGCAGAAACCGATGTTGTTCATGAGTGCCGAGCAGTAGTTGAGGCGGTCGGTGTAGGGGACGATCTGGTTGTAGGTATGGTTCTCGCACGACTTCTCGAACCCGCGGTGCAGGTAGCCGATTTCGCTCACTCCGGCCTTGATGGTTTCGCCATCGAGTGCGACCATGGTGCGCAGCGTACCGTGGCTGGCGGGGTGCGAGGGGCCGAGGTTGAGAATCATCAGGTTGTCTCGCTCCATGTCGAGCCCCTTCGAGCGTAGCAGCGGCGCCATCTCATCCATAAGATCCTGGGTCTCGGTGCAGTACTGCCCTTTGGTGATTTCATAGTCACGACGCAGTGGATGGCCCTTGAACTCCTCGTGGTTGAGGATACGTTTGAGGTTGTGGTGCATGCGGAAACGGATGCCGTACTGATCGAACACCTCGCGCTCTAGCCAGTCGGCTGCTTCAAAAAGCGATGTAATAGAAGGAATCCCCGCGTCGATGTCAAAAACGCTTACATGTAAGCTTTTGATATGCTCAAACGATTCATGGCGCAGATGGTAGATCACCCCGAATCTTGCGGCATCTTTGCGGGGCAGTTCAAGGTAGTCGATGCCGACGATGTCTAGCAGCAGCGTAAAACCCTCAGCCTTGAGCTGCGTGACATGCGCAAGGAGGTCTTTACATGTAACGTCAGTCATCGAGCTTCCCTTTGAAGTCGTTATGGTGGGTTTCGCAGGCACCTTCGCGCCAGAGCTGTTTCTGGATCTTCACGATGGCATCGAGTACCGCTTCGGGGCGGGGCGGACACCCGGCGATGTAGACATCGACGGGGACGATCTCATCAATCCCCTGCAGGGTAGTGTAGTTGTCGTAAAAACCGCCTGAACTCGCACACGCGCCCATGGCGATGACCCATTTGGGCTCGGGCATCTGATCGTAAATCTGCTTGAGGATGGGTGCCTGTTTGTAGCTGACGGTTCCGGCAACCAGCAGCAGATCGGCCTGACGCGGCGAAAAACGCAGCACTTCGGCCCCGAAACGCGAAACGTCGTAGCGGCTGGCCGCCGCCGCCATAAACTCGATGGCGCAGCAGGCGGTGCCGAAAACAAAGGGCCAGAGCGAACTCTGTCGCCCCCAGTCGATGACGGCTTCAAGTTTTGTAGTGATGATGGCATCACCCAAAAGGTGGTTCTGGCTTACGTCCATTTGAGTACCCCCGAGCGGTAGACATAAAAGAGCCCGGCGATGAGCAGTCCCATGAAGACGAACATTTCAAACATCGCAAAGAGCCCGAGTTCGCGCAGGTTGAGCGCCCACGGAAACATGAAGAGCACCTCCACGTCAAAAAGCAGAAAGATGATGCCCACCGTGTAAAAGCGCACATTGAAGCTCTCGAACGGGTCTTTGTGCGTCAGGCGCACACCGCTCTCATAGGGCTCGTTTTTTCGCGTGTTGTCGCTTTTTGCCCCGAGATAGCGGGTGAAATGAAAAAGTATGGGCAGGGCGATCACCAAAACGGCAATGACGGCGGATGCCAGCAGAAGATGCGGACTCATAGTGCGTACTCCCATAAAGATGTTGTGAGGATAACACAGCTACGCTACGAAACTGTTTCACTCCTTGATGAAAAAAGAGTCGTTTTCGCCAGCGTCACGATTTGACGCAGTTTCGGTGCTTTAGCGGAGCATGACATAGAAGCCCAGAAGGATGATCAGCGCTCCGGTAATTCCGTAGCCCATCAGCTGTTTCATCTTGTGCTCACTGCATGTCGGCACGATCACGGAGTGTTCATGGCGCTTTGGATGAATCCAGACGATAACGCTGCTTCCGGGAGGAAATTTTGCATTGAACTCTTCAGCGTCGCTCTCGTATAAAAAACTGTAGTCATCATCAAAAAGGGAGAGTTGCGATGCCGTATAGGTCTGTTTGGGGAGTGTGTAGCGGTAGGAGATTTTTGGATAATACTTCTCAAAAGTGCCGACATTGCTGAGCGAATCGGCGTGGCCTCTTTGGATGTCAGTCTGCAGGATCTCTCCCCGAATGCGTTTCCATGATCTGGTTTTGAGGCAGTTGCGGGTGGCGTAGATGCTCCAGAGTGCGGGCAACAGACCTACGAGAATGAGGATATTACCGTGGCTGTAGGGGTTGATATTCAAAAACAGGGCAATGATTGCCGCAATGCCCACAAAGAGCATCGCAATGAGAAAGAGGCGGGAAGTGTCACGAATAAAAAACATCATGCCCCGCATTTTAGCCGGGCTATGTTAACAGGAACAGGATCAGCCCAGAAGGCTTTTGACACACTCGTTGATGCGTTTGCCGTCCGCCTGCTGGCCGATTCTGCTTTTGGCGGCACCCATGACTTTGCCCATATCCTTGACAGAGGTGGCACCCACTTCGGCAATAATGCTTTTGAGTGCTTCGGCGAGTTCGTCGTCGCTGAGCTGTTTGGGCATGTAGGTTTCAAAAATGGCGACTTCCGCAGCCTCTTTGTCGTAGAGGTCCTCACGTCCGGCCTCTTTGTACTGATGCATGGAGTCCTGGCGCTGCTTGAGCTGTTTGGCAATAATGGCCATGACGTCTTCGTCACTAAGCTCCTTGCGTTCATCCACTTCGATCTGTTTGAGCGCGCTGTCAAGCAGGCGCAGCGCGTCGCGTTTTGCGACCTCTTTTGCTTTCATGGCTTCTTTGATATCGTTTTTGATCTGTTCGCGTAACGTCATCATCACTCCTGTAGTTTTTTCGCCATTATAGCCAAAGGCGCTTTCAACCGGAGTTGACCCGGTTTTTGCCCTGCTCTTTGGCCTGAAACAGCGCTTCATCCGCGCGTCGGAACCAGCTCGAAGCGTTATCATGCTTTCTGAGTTCGGCAGCTCCGAAACTGGCAGTCAGCCTGAGTGTTTTTTGAAATTCTGCCGCTTCTATGGCCTGACGGATTTTTTCTGCTACCAGCAGGGCGTTTTCGAGAGGGGTATTCGGCAGAAGAATAATGAACTCTTCTCCGCCCCACCTTGCAGCGGTATCGCTGCTGCGGATATTTGTCCTGATCGCATGGGCGATCAGTTGAAGGGCTTTGTCTCCAAAAAGGTGTCCGAAAGTATCATTGACGTTTTTGAAATGATCGACATCGCAAATAATGAGTGATGCCGGGAGGGCAGCACGACGGAATTGTTCCAGCTCCAGCGCCACGATTTCATTAAACTTCGCGCGATTGTAAAGTGCGGTCAGGGGGTCGGTAGCGGCGTGATGCTCGAGTTTCTTTCGTGCATTGATATCCTCCTTGACGACAATGTATCCGATTGGGTGCTTTTTACTGGCGTGATAGGGGTAGATATGCATGGCGACCCAGTAGGCATTGCCGTCTTTATGGCGATGCTGCAACTCTCCCGACCAGGTCCCGTTTGAGCGCAGCGTGTGCCAGATGTGCTCACGCAACTGCGTATTGTCATCAACATTGCAGATATAGGTATGCGGGCGGGCGATAAGTTCGTTTCGCGTGTACCCGCTGAGTCTGCAAAATGCTTCATTGGCATCCGCAATAATTCCGGAGGCATCCAAAATGGCAAGCGGTACGAGCTCATTCAGAATGGTGCCGATTACCGGCATGGCATTGGAAAAATGCAGCGCGGATTCCGGACTTACTGGGTTAGTCATTGATATAGCAGCGCTCAAAAAGATGGCGTGAAGCCGTATCGTTTTTAAAAGTGTCGTTGAGATCGTTTAGAAAGTGCAGCGGTGTGACCCGGTAGTGTTTTTTAAATTCCCGAATAAAATGGGATTGGTCGAAAAAGCCGCTTTCAATACTGCTGAGCGCATTGTAGTCGCCGCGGTAGATGGTTTTGAGCATCCCTTTTAAACGTACGTGTCTGATGTAGGTTCTCAGATTGAGGCCCATATATTTTTTAAAGACGCGATAGAGTGTCGCTTCGGAGAGCTTGAATTGATTGACGATGGATTGGACACTGACGGTGCCGGCAGAGGTTTCGACATATTTCATGATCTCGAACAGATTGTGATGCTGAAGCTCACGCAGTTTGAGCGGATTGAAATGTACTTCAATCATCTGATTGAGTTCTCTCTCAATCGCTTCCAGCGGGGTGTCGGTCAGGGGACAGTCAAAATTTATGATGCGGTTCAAATAATCCGAAACGTTGCGATTTGAGAAGAGATAAAAGGTGCAGGGGTTAAACATAATCAGATAGACAGGATGTGTCAGCTTGATATGAAACTTGCGGTTATTTTTTGCTTTTCCCACGAGATACGCCCCTTCGGAACGAAGCCTTCGGCGCTCGTTTTCGGGCATGAGGGAATAGGTGATTTCATTTTTGAAATTAATAATAATGAACTCGTTGCCAAGAGGAAGATGGAGAAATTCGACGGAACTCGGAGAAGAAGAAGGTTCAATAAGCAATACTTTATTGATATGGGAAGAAATGAATTGGTGACGTAACAAAATATCGCTTATGTGAAACATGAAATGATTTTATAATGAATTTACGTGAAAATATAGTAAATATCCTTCAAACAAAATTTTAATTAGAAAAAAGTTACCCGTTTAATGGAACTCTTTTTGCTGCTTAACGACATACTGAGAACAGATATGGAGTCATAATGGTTAAAACAGTCACTCTCTCAATAGGTTTTGCACTTCTTTTCGGGGGATGCGCTGCCAAACTGACCGAACCGGAAATGGACTTCAAACCGCCGCGCTATGTCGAAGAGATGCCCTCAAAACTGGATGAACGCGATTTTACCTCGACGGGAAGCATTTTCGGGCAGGGTGACAATCCGCTGTTCTCCGACCATAAGGCGATGCACGTGAACGACATCGTCACGGTCGTCATCTCCGAAACCGCGCGCAGCTCCAATTCGGTCGACAAGTCGCTTTCCGAAAGCGACAATGCGGCGCTGGGAGGCGGCACGTTTACGGCAGCGGGGGGCAACCCGGCGGTTTCCGCCTATGCCAATACGCTTAACGGGCTGACCAATGTGGGCTTTGCGGCACAGAGCAGTTCGGCATATACGGGTGCCGGTGCTTCCAATAAAAAAGCTTCATTTACGACAACGGTGACCGCGCGAATTGTCAAAGTCCTTGAAAACGGCAACTATTTCATTACGGGCCGTCGGGAAATTCTCATTGACGAAGAGAAGCAGATTGTCCAGATCAGCGGCGTCATCCGCCCTTATGACATCGATCAGAACAACCAGATCAATTCGGCGCAGATGAGCGATGCACGTATTTTGTATAACAGTGAAGGCGATCTTGACCGGGCCACGAAACAGGGCTGGGGTACGAAACTGGTTCAGGCAGTCTGGCCATTTTGAATTTAATGGTGTTGCACTACAATTTCAAAATGGAACGTGATTTAAAAAGAGCTTTTTACCATAACGTTATTTTATTTTTTACTGCTATTTTTTTTCTCCGATTTGATGCGACGGCTGAGGAACTGGAGCGTGTCAGTCTTCAGCTGCAGTGGAAACATCAATTTGAATTTGCGGGTTTTTACGCTGCAAAGGCGAAAGGGTACTACGAGGCGGAAGGTCTGGACGTATCCTTCTTCGAGTATCAAAACGGCATGGACATCGTTGATTCGGTACTTAACGGAACGCATCAATACGGAGTGACCTACTCTTCCCTGATTAATGAGTATCTTCAGGGAAAAGAGGTGCTTTTTGTCGCCAATTTCTTCAAGCAATCGCCGCTGGTTCTGGTAACGCAAAAAGATATCATCTCCCCTGCCATGCTCAAAGGCAGGACGGTTATGGGAATTTCGGATGCCATAGACCAAATTACGCTTTCCATGATGCTCTCCAAATTCGGAGTCACGCCTGATACGATAAAGACCGTTCCCGCATCCTTCAACGTACAGGACTTCATTGATAAAAAAGTCGATGCCATGAGCGTCTATACGACGAATGAACTGTATGAACTTGAAAAGAGCGGCGTGTCATTCAATCTTTTCGATCCCATGGTTTACGGCATGCGTTTTTATGATCTCAATCTTTTCACCTCCCAGCAGGAACTCAAAGAGCATCCGGACCGTGTCATGCGCTTCAGGCGTGCCAGTATCCGGGGGTGGGAATATGCACTCGATCATCAGGAAGAGATCGTTGACTTGATTCTTTCGCAGTACAACACCCTGCAAAAAAGCAGGGAGGCGCTTCTTTTTGAAGCACGGCAGATTCAGCAGCTCATGTTGCGGAAAGTCTATCCGGTAGGGAGCATCGATCCGGTACGTGTGGCGGCGATTGCAGAGAGTTTCACTGAAATGGAGCATAGTACTTCTGCGGCATCGCGGCCTCTGGAGAGACTTCTGTTTCAAAGCGAGAACGAAACGATGACTCTGACGCCGGAAGAGTTGCAGTACCTTCAGGAAAAAAAGGTCATTACCACCTGTGTGGATCCCGACTGGATGCCTTTTGAAAGTCTGAAGCACGGAAAGTATATCGGTATGAGTGCCGAGTATATGAACCTGATTTCTGAAAAACTGAAGATACCGATACGGGCATTGCAGACCGACAGCTGGAGTGCCTCCATCGCAGCGGCGAAAGCGCGCAAGTGCGATATTTTTTCTCTTGCAATGAAGACCCCTGAACGTGAAACCTATATGAACTTCACACAGCCGTATCTGAGAGTGCCGCTGGTCATTGCGACAACGACCGATAAACTTTTCGTCTCCGAAATCAAAGACGTTCTTGACGAGAAGCTCGGAGTGGTTAAAGAGTACGCCTATGCAGAGATATTGCGGCTGGAATATCCCCAGATCCATCTGGTGGAATATGACAATGTCTATGAGGGACTCCATGCCGTCGATGAAGGAGAAATCTTCGGTTTCATTGACAATCTTTCCGTCATCGCGTATCAGCTCCAGAAAAATTACGGCGCCTCACTCAAGATTACGGGACGTATCGATAAGGACTGGGAACTTGGAATCGGGGTGCGCAACGATGATGTCATGCTGTTGCATATTCTCCAAAAGGCAATTGAATCGATTGACGATAAGACGAACCAGAGCATTATGAATGCATGGGTGAGCGTGACCTATGAAAAAGGGATTGATTATTCACTTATCTGGTCGATTCTTGCAATCTCGGGAGTGATTTTTCTGCTGATGTACTATCGTTTTCGAAAGGAAAAAATTGTCAATACCGAGCTGCAAATACTCTCAACGACCGATCCTCTGACACAACTTTACAATCGGCGCTATCTCAATGAAATGATTCGGAAGGAAGAGGCGCGGGCCAAACGTTACGGAAGCACCTTCTCACTTATCTTGCTCGATATTGACCATTTCAAAACCATCAACGATACACATGGACATGATCGTGGGGACCGTGTCCTTGTTGCGATTGCTGCCAACCTGACAAGTGCGTCGCGTGCGTCGGATATCGTCGGACGCTGGGGCGGCGAGGAGTTTATGATACTCTGTCCCAATACTACCTTCGAAGGGGCGTATCAACTTGCGGAAAAGATACGCCTTCTGATAGCAAACGGGACTTTTGCCGGAGCTATCCGCGTCACTGCCAGCCTGGGTGTGATTGCGTATCATAAAGACAGAAATATTGACTGGCATATCATCGGTGTGGACAAGGCACTTTACAACGCCAAGAAGAACGGGCGCAACCGTGTGGAAACTGAAGCCTGAAAGCGCTTTGGCTTGCTGCACAAATTTACACCAGTACGTGTAGTTCAAGTTGTAATCGGATTTTGCTACAATAGCGCCAATCTTTTCTGACAGGATGTTATGGAAATTGCAATAGTGGTGGCGCTCATCGCGGCATCGGGAATGTTCTCGGGACTGACAATCGGTCTCATGGGCTACTCGGTCGATGAGGTGCAGCGCCTGGCGGATCTCGAAGACAGAAACGCTATAAAAATTCTACCTATCGTCAAACGCGGTAATCTGCTGCTGACAACACTTCTTCTTGGCAATACGGCCGTCAATGCCACCCTCTCCATTTTTCTGGGTGCGATTGTCGGTGAAGGCGTTATGGCCGGTCTGATTGCTACGACACTTATTCTTCTTTTCGGCGAAATCATTCCTGCGGCGCTTCTGACGCGCTATGCTCTTGAAGTCGGTGGCAAAGTCTCCGGAATGGTCAAACTGCTGATGGTGCTTTTTTATCCGGTAGCCGGTCCTATCGCCGCCGTACTTGACCGATTGCTTGGAGAAGAGCTGCCCGAGCGCTTCAGCCGCAAGGAGCTTCAGCACATGATCGAAACCCATCACATGGCCGAAGACAGCGACATCGATTCGCTCGACCGCGATATCATCCTCGGGGCGCTTTCGCTTCAGGAAATTACCGCAGAACAGATCATGACGCCGCGCGATCAGGTCTGCACCGTCGGTTTCAAGGATGTACTGACACCCGAGAAGATCGAAGAACTTAAAAAAAGCGGATACACACGCTTTCCCGTCAGCTGGGATGACCGTATCGTCGGGGTTCTCAATATCAAGAAACTGGTAGGCATCAGTGTCGGTGCCGGCGCCATTGAAGAGTACAGCAGGGAACACAAGATCATTCATGTCCGTTCCGATGCCAAGGCGGATGACATGCTTAACCGCATGATTCGGGGAAAAGTGCATATCGCCATCGTCTCCGACCAGCAGGGATGGGTCGGCATTGTCACAATGGAAGACCTGCTTGAAACGCTTGTAGGTCAGGAAATCACGGACGAATACGGCCACTGATCCTTACATGTAAAGCGATTCAGGGTGCAATCATCTGCAGCACTTTCTCTGCTGCAAGATCATTTTCTACGATAATCGCTTCAATACCAAGTTGCCTGAGATGTGCCGTTTCGCCAATGGTACGGACCTTGACGACGATTCGCTCTTTCGGCGTGTAGCGCAGGAGATTCTGGCAGACGGTATAGAGCTTTTTGGGATTGTCAATCGCGACGATAACCCTGCTTGCACGGTGTGGCGCGGCCTGAAGAAGCACCTCTTTTTTTGCAGCGTTCCCGAAGAGTATGGTCGCACCGATACTTTGCGAACGGTGATAGGTTTCAACGTTGTTTTCTATGGCAATGTAAGGAAGCCCTTTCACACTGAGTCCGTCGGCGATCTGCTGGCCGAATGTGCCGAAGCCCAAAATAAGCGTATGGTTTTCCAGTGACGTTCCTGCCTGCGCAGAGGTAGTCTCTTCATCTTCGGGCTTGAGAATCAGATCGGTGATGGCACTGAGATGGCGCAGTAATAAGGGTGTCGCTATCATCGAGAGGACAATTGTGACTATCATTACCTGCCCGTAAGGCGGCACCACGAGCGCATGTGTCCGTGCGAGTTCGAGCAGTGCGAGCGAAAACTCCCCGATCTGTACGAGCGCGATGGCCGTTTTGAGACTGACGCGCCTGTTTTCACTCATACGCAGCAGTACATAGATGATCGTAAATTTCAAAACCATAACACCTGCGAGCAGGAAAATGATTACATGTAAATATTTTGCAATGATGGCAAAATCGATCTGCATGCCGACCGTGATGAAAAAGACTCCCAACAACAGGTCGCGAAACGGTACGAGATCCGCTTCGGCCTGATGTTTGAAGCGCGTTTCCGCAATCAGCATCCCTGCAATAAACGCACCCAGCGAATAGGAAAATCCGAGTTCATGGGCCAGATACGACGCTCCTATCGCCAGAAACAAAATGGTGCCAACAAAGAGTTCATCGGAGTTGGTTTTGATGATCTGGGACAAAAAAGGTTCCAGCAGGTATTTGCCCATAATCCACAACAGTCCCAGCAGCAGCGTGGCATGCAGCAGCATCTGGCCGATCACACTGCCGATGTCGCTGTCACTCTCCGACATAAATCCGATGATCAGCAAAATGGGGATGACGGCGATATCCTGCATGATGAGTATGCCCAGTGCCCGCTGACCGTGGCGTCTGGAGATCTCTCCCGTTTCATTGAAGGTTTTGAGTACGATTGCTGTGGAAGAGAGGGCGATGGAAAGCGCAATAACGAAGGCGATCTTATGTTCAATGTTCAGAAGATATGCCGCGATCAGGTAGCTTGCAGCCGTTGTGAGGACAATTTGCAGCGTACCGGTGACAAAAACTTCATAGCGCATCCGTTTGAGGTGCTCGAGTGAAAATTCCAGCCCGATCGTGAACATCAAAAAAACGACCCCGAACTCCGCGATCTCCATGAGTTCCGCATTGTGTACCGCATCATGCAGGTCAAAACCGTAGGCGATTGCCGTGCCCGTGAATATATAGCCGATGATGGTCGGAAGCTGCAGCTTTTTGAGAACCATATTGCTGACAAGCGAAAGAAAAAGCGCAGAAACAATGACGCCGAGCATGAGAGAACTCCTAGGTTTTCGACGTGCGCAGGATCATGATGACACCGATCACGGCAGCAATGATGGAAGCGGCAAAGACGCCGAGTTTGACGGCATCAATGATGACCTGATCTTCAAAGGCGAGGTGGGTGATGAAAATGGACATCGTAAACCCGATACCGCCGAGAAAACCGACGGCCAGAATCTCGCCCCAGCTGAGAGTGTCGGGTTTTTTGACCAGTCCGGTTTTTGCAGCCAGCCAGGTAAAGGCAAAAATACCGGCTGGTTTGCCCAGAACCAGTCCGGCAATCACGCCAAGAACGATCATCAGATGCGCCGAAACGCCGCCGAAGTCGATGATGACGCCCGCATTGGAGAAGGCGAAAAGCGGCATGATGAAAAAAGCGGAAAAACCGTGCAGATAGTGCTCAAGGCGTACCAGAGGATTCTGGACTTTGTCGTATCCGAAGGCAATGTTTTCAAGCGCATCGATCTGGTGATGGTTCAAAATAGGAATATTGTCAATATGTTTTTCAAAGTTTTCAAGCGATTTTCGGGTATGGCCGATGAACTCATCTTCCCTGATTTTCGAGCTGATGGGAATGGCCAGAGCCAGTAGCACTCCGGCAATCGTGGCATGGATGCCGATGGCGTGAATGTAGACCCACAGCGCAATACCCAGAAGCAGATAGGGCCAGAGGCTTTTGACGCCTTTGAGGTTTAAAATCCAGATAAGGGCGTAGATGAGTCCCGCATGTAAAAAGTATCCTGCATGGATTTCGCTGGTATAGACGGTAGCTACTACGAGGACGGCACCGAGGTCATCGACGACTGCCAGTGCCACAAGAAAGAGCTTGAGTGCCGGATTCACCCGTTTTCCCAACAGCATGAGGATGCCAAGGGCGAAGGCGATGTCGGTGGCCATGGGAATACCAAATCCGATGGGATTGGAAGGATTGAACGCCACATAGAGCAGGGCAGGTATGATCATGCCCCCAAGTGCTGCAACCACAGGAAACGACGCTTTTTGAAACGAAGAGAGCTCGCCTATGAGCATTTCCCGTTTAATTTCGAGCCCGACCATAAGAAAAAAGAGTGCCATAAGCCCGTCGTCGATCCAGTAGGTCAGGCTCATGGAGACTTTCATTTCGCCGAGTGTGACACCCAGCGGCATTTGCCAGACGGAGAGATAAAGCTCACCCAGCGATGAGTTGGCAACGATGACTGCGAGTACGGTGGCAAGAAAGAGTAAAACGCCGCTGAGCGCCTCTTTGGAAATAAAGTCCTGCAGTGTCTGAATGGTTTTGATCATGATGGCCTCCCCGAAGTTTGGTGATTATGCCAGAAGGAGCCGGAAAATCGCAAGGCTCCCCAGAAAGTAATGCGGTAAAAAAGAAAACTGTTATTTCTCCTGACCGTTTCCGTAATAGGTGAAAAGATATTCGGTGATGGTGGCGGCATCCGTGTCCGTGATGGGCGCTTTGAACGCCTTTATCATCTTGACCACTTTTTCATTCCAGAATTCATGGCTCTGCGGACCCTGGTTGATAATGTAGCCAAAGGAGTGGCAGGTAAGACAGTTGCCCTGAACGGCGTCAAAACCTTTACCGGTTTTGATCTCATAAGGAATATAGGGGACTTCGATAGGTTCGGAGACCTGAGCCCATGCCGCTGCGGCAAATATCATGACGCTGAAGAGTGCTTTTTTCATCATAGGCTCCTTATATTACTTCGATGGTGACGGAGTCGATGCCGTTGTATTTGTAACCGCCGTGGTTCCACTTGATATCCTGTGCAAAAGGCTGCTCATTTCCCAAACGGTTTATGGCTTTGGCCATGATTGTCACCCGTCCGATTTTATTTGGTTTGAATGAGAATCGGAACGCGCGAAATGCGTAGCGCCCGGCATCTTTATCCAGCAGCGAAGGTGCCCAGCTCTTGCCTCCGTCAGTAGAGACGAGGACATCCCTGATACCATGACCGTCATCGAAAGCAACGCCGCGTACGACAACGTGGGAGTTGCTGTAAACCACCGTATTGCTGGTAGGGTAGCCGATAACCGATTTGACGTTCATATTGGTAATGGGTTTGGTCGGTTTGAACTTGTTGTCCGGAGTTTCGCATTCGCAATCATTGTCGGGAACGCGGTAGGCCACGTCCATGAAAAAGAGTTTCTGATACTCGGAGGTTACGGTGATATTGCTGATCATTTTGACCCAGCTGTCCGAATAGTAGCCCGGAATGATCAGACGTACGGGGTAGCCATTAAGATAGGGCAGATCTTCTCCGTTCATTTCGTAGGCGAGGATGACATGATCGTCAAGTTCGTCCAGATGCAGTTCGCGGACAAAGTTGGGAGTTTCATAATAGGCAGCATTGTCCATACCGTTAAAACCGATCCATGCAGCTTCTTTGTTCAGACCGGCACGGTTGAGAATGTCGCGCAGGCGTACCCCTTTCCATTTGGCACATCCCATGGCGCCATTGCCCCATTGAATGCCTCCGGCTGTAGGCTGAAATGCGGAACGGGAGTTCCCGCCGCACTGTAATACGGCCGTGATTTCCACCTGCTCGTAATCGGTTTTGAGTGCATTGAGGCTGATATGCAGCTCCTGCTTGACTAGCCCGTTAATGTGGATGGTGTAGGTTTCTGGGTCGATCATTGTAGGAATTTCTGGCATGTGCCAGCGAACGAAGAACTCGTCGTTGGGTGTTATAGCCTTACTGAAAGTCTCGCGCGGCGATTCGAGCAGCGGCGGTCTGTCGGAGTAGGTAATCAGCGGACGCTTTTCGGGAAAAGCGATGCTGGATATTTTTCGGTTGTCTATGGGTTGTCGGGTGGTTGCACCATTCAATGTGTCGGCAGCAGCCAACGCGGCAGCGGCCGTGAGTGATTTTTTAAAAAAGTCCCTGCGCTCCATGATAAAGGGTCTCCTTGAGAAAGTTTAATTGATGAAATAGAGAGATAATACTAAAACCGGAGTATAGCACACGGGGGATGTATCTTTTTTTAGGTACGAATACAAATTATAATAACTTCTTTTTCCAGAATATTTTTCTATTTCCGTATCAACTGAAAATAAAAAGCAAACGGGTACAATAGTCCAACCATGCACAAAAAAGGGTATCGATGTTTCGTCTGCTGATGCTGTTAATGTTGATTGCATTTGAGGGATGGGCTGTCCAAAGTGTGAAGATTGGTGTGTTGGCAAAACGCAGTGATGCGATCACAACGCAGCGATGGCATGCGACAGCAGAGTACCTGAGTCAGGCCGTTCCCGGCTTTTTTTTCGAGATCGTTCCGCTGGGTTTTGAAACGCTTTTTGAGAGTGTGGCACAGGGTGATATTGACTTTGTGCTCACGAATACGATGTACTATGTCGAGCTTGAGCACCGTTACGGTGTCAGCCGCATTGCAACGCTTAAAAATCTTGGCAGCGGCGGTGAGGTTCTGACCAGTTTCGGCGGTGTCATCGTCACGAAAAATGATAGCGGTATCGGATCGCTTCAGGAGTTGAAAGGGAAGCGTTTCGGTGCGGTTGATGCCAACTCTTTTGGTGGCTGGGTCATGGCACTTCAGGAACTTCGAAATCATGATATCGATGTTGATGACTTTTCGGAATTTCATTTTTTCGGTTCGCATGATGCCGTGATCCTGGCGATTAAAGAGGGGCGTATTGATGCGGGAACCGTGCGTACCGATACCATTGAACGGATGAATGCCGAAGGATTGATCGACAGTAACGTATGCCGTGTTCTGGCAGCCAAACACTATCCCGGGTTTCCCTTCAGCGTCAGTACCGAACTCTATCCGGAATGGCCGTTTGCAAAACTGCCCCACACCTCAGAACGCCTTGCCGATCAGGTGCTTGTCGCACTGTTGCAGATGACACCTGATTCCGAAGCGGCACGCACGTCCCATGTAGCCGGGTGGACGATTCCTCTGGATTACTCCAAAGTCCATGATCTGCTTGAATCGCTGCACCTCGGACCTTATGCCGATATGGGCAAACTGACATTCGGTGCGTTTTTCGATAAATACCGGATGGCATTTATCGGGACACTTTTGCTTTTCGCCATCATCATCCTGGCGATGCTGCTTTTTGTACGTCTCAATACCAAGCTTCGCGAAAAACAGCAGCAGGTAACCCAGCTGAATAACACGCTTGAAAAACGGGTAAAAATGCGCACAGAGGAGCTTGAACGTGCTTATGGTCACGAAAAATATCTCAAAGATATCCTGAAAACCATTGCCGATGTGAATGAGCTTTTGGTCACCTCCTTTTCGACACAGACTGTCGTTTCCAACAGTATGGAGGTGCTGTCAAAAAATAAATATTACGGATTTGTCTGGATCGGACTGATCCAGGATCATCTGCTGGAAGTGGTGAGCCAGTCCAAAAGGGATATGACAATTCTTGATCAGGCGCGTTTTGACCTGAACGATCATGAAGTCAATTTTGCCTTCAAGTGTGCCAAAAGCGCTATTGAACTCAATACGACGGTTATTGAAAAGTTACCCGAGCATTACCGTCTGGAGATCGGGAAGGGAACGTACAATTGCACTTCATGCTGGATGATTACGCTGCCTCTGCGCAGTGGAGAAGAGTCTGCACCACTCGGGACGCTGGCGGTCTTTTCCGAACGCGATAAGGGATTTGAAGACGAAGAGCTGGAGATGCTTGAAAAACTCGCAACCGATATTGGAAGTGCCATTACCTCCATACGGCAGCGTACGGCGCTCGAAGCGATGGAACTGGAAAAAATTTCCAATTATGAAGAGACGATTCTGGCTTTTGTCGATATGATCGAACAGCGCGACAGCTATACGGCGGGGCATACCATTCGCGTCGCACACTACAGCCGCATGATTGCGGAAGCGATGGGAATCGACGAGTCCCAGATTGAAAAGCTTGAAAAGGCTGCAATTTTGCATGATATCGGGAAAGTTGTCACCCCCGATGCCATATTGCTAAAGCCAGGAACGCTGACCCCGCTGGAGTATGAACTGATCAAGCATCATGCCTCTGCCGGATATCGCATGCTTTCCCGGATTGAAATGTATAAGGATCTGGCGGAAATCATCCGTTACCACCATTCGCGTTATGACGGCAAAGGGTATCCCGCGACATCAGCAGATCATCCTGATACTGTTCCGATGCTTTCGTATATTATGGAGGTAGCGGATGCCTTCGACGCCATGACGACAAACCGCATTTACAAGCCCAGAAAATCGATTGAAGAGGCACTCAAAGAGATTGAAACCTATGCAGGCAGCCAGTTTCATCCGATTGTCGCGAAGGCGGCTTTGCGGGCACTTGTAAATGCCCAGATCGATGAAACGACACAAATGCCGCAGAGTGAACTCGAGCAGCGCCGTTTTGCATATTTTTTCTCTGATTCCCTGACGGATCTTTATAATGAAGATTATCTTAAAACCATTTTACTCAATCGCAATGAGCATCAGCAGGTTCTGATGCGGATCGATTTGAAAAACTTTTCATCATATAACCGTCAATTTGGATGGGACCAGGGCAATGAACTGCTTCGCTGTTTTGCAACGCATTTGCGAAAAACGTTTCCAAAAGGCATGGTCTTCCGTTATCACGGAGACAATTTCATGCTGCTCGGATCCCGTTCGTTGCATATTGATCAGGAGCAGATTCGCAGATTCGGATGTTTTGAAGGTACCGGTATTGTGGCGTCAATTGAGCATTTTGATCTTGAAAAAGAGGTGCCGAGCCTCTGATCAGTGGCAGTCGCGAAGCGTCTTTGTCGGATCGGTGAGGTAGTCGTAACCGTTGTAGAGCGTCATACCGCCGTAAGCGACGACGGCAATGGCCGCGAGCTTGATCATTAAAGCGCGAAAGCTGCTCTGTTTGAAAAGGCCGACAAAAAAACCGAGACTGAAAAGTGCGGGAATGGTCGAGAGTCCGAATATCAGCATGACAATACCGCCCCAGAAGGGGCTGGCAGTCGATGCGGCGGTAATGGCAAAAAAGTAGACAAAACCGCAGGGCAGAAGGCCGTTGAGCATGCCTAAAATGAAAAAGCTGAGCTGGCTTTTGCTTTTGAGCATCGCTTTGAAGGTGTTTTGATACCAGGCATTGGCAGAGAGCGAGTGCTCGATAACGGTGAGAAATTTTATTTTCCCCAGCAGTGAAAGTCCGGTAAGCATCATTGCCAAACCGGCAATGAGCAGCAAAATACCGTTGGCATGGTTGCTGAAGGTTGCGACACCGCCGAGTGCTCCGAACATCACCCCCAGAAGGGTGTAGGTCGTGACCCGTCCGAGGGAGTAGAGGATATGACTTTGTGCCTGCATCAGGCGGTTCCAGCTCCCGTCTATTTTTGCGGTGGAGTACGCCATGACGATACCGCCGCACATGCCGACACAGTGTCCGAACGAGCCGAGAAACGCAATAGCGACGATTGATAACAGATTAATGCTCTCCAAGCAGTTCCCTCCGCGTATAGGGGTTGGCCATATGTTCATCGCGCAGCATCCGAAGCTGCACGTTTTCAAAATCGATCATGCCCTCTTTTTTCTCTTTATAGGCACCGAAACCGTAGTGCATGGGTGTCTCTTCAGTCAGTGTGAAAAAAGCCTGATGCGCATCGATCCACCCTCCGGTGTCCCGGGCATGGACCCAGATGACCAGCTCATCTTTGAATGCCTTGTCCTGCATCCACAGCGCCAGACAGCCGATATCATCGAAAAACCACGTTTTGCCATCGGGTGCAATGGCCTGTGCGGCGTCATCAATGGCGACAATGGGCATACCGCACTGGGTATCCTGATAGTGTCCGAACTGGATGGGCAGAGCTTTGCGATCAAGATTGCCCTCATAGACGGTCAGCATCTGCTGCTGCGCGGCGCGAGTGAGGAAAACACCGACAATGGCCGCAATAATAACGGCGATCAGTAAAAATGGCAGGTATCGTTTCATATTAGAGCCAGACTCCGTTTAAAAGATAGTAGCGTAACACAGTGAGGCTGCAAATCAGCATAAACAGGGTGTTTGCAAACAATGATCGCAGGTAGATGGCGCGAACACTCTTTACATGTAAGCTTTGCATCAGCGGTGCTGCCAGACCGTGAAACGTTCCGGCAAAGAGTGTGCCCCAGATGAGAAAACCGATATAGTAGTAGTGGTGCTGGAGCATGCAAAAGGGGCAGAGGTGTGTCGGCAGTTCATAAACGTAGGTTCCGAAAAAATAGACGACCGCGTAATAGGAAGTGTAGAGAAACAGAAGATTCGAAACAAAGGAAAAAAGGGCCATACGGTAGAGGGCACTGACTGCGCTCAGGGCATAAAAGAGATAAAAAAGCAGCAGAATCGCCGTGGTGTCGAGGCCGAAAGGGATCGGGCTTTCACCTCCGGAGATGCCATAAATGCTTGAACAGCATGAGACCGGGGTCTCGGTGACAATGGTGGCAAAATAGCGCAGGTCAAGAACACTTTCGAGTACGATGAGCGCAAAGAGAAAGAGAAAAATGCGGAATTTCAGACGCAAAAAGGGGTAGGCCTTTGAGCGCAGATCTTCCCGGTTAAGCAGCATCCACAGCCCGATACAAAAAACGATGCCGACTTTGAGGGCGAGCAGCCACGGCCCGACGGAAGAAGAACCCAACACGCCGGCGGCACACATGGCACCGGGAACGAGAAGAGAGAGGGCATCACTCATATAGGCGAAGTAGGGGAGCAGCAGGATTTTAAATGCCAAAGCAAAAAGCATGATGAGCTGGGCGAGATAGGCGCGTTTCTCAAGCGCATACTGCTGCGGCGTAGTGGCGTCAAAGTCCCAGCCGCGCAAAATGGCGATAACATGGTAGAGTGCTACGACAAGCAGCAGCAGGAGAATCGCTTCGACGATCAGAAAAACGATCACCCCGCCCGAGAGAAAGATCATGGCAGAAGCCTGCCCTGATCCATGTGGATCAGCCGTGCATGCTCAAGGGTTTCGAAGATCGGGTCGTGCGTGGCAACGACAATGGTCTTGCCCATTGCATGAAGCTCTGAAAGCGTCTCCAGAAACGCTTTGCTGTTGGCGGCGTCGAGATTGGCGGTCGGTTCGTCGCAGAGAATCACTCTGGGATGGTTCACCAGTGCGCGCGCAATGGCGCAGCGCTGTTTTTCGCCCCCGGAGAGCACTCCGGCGCTCCGTTCGGCCTTATGGGAAATATGGGCCAGTGCCATCGCCTCGTCAACCCGTTGCCGCAGCAGTTTCGGAGTCAGACCGGAATGGATGAGCGGCGTACTGACGTTATCGACAACACTGAGTTCCTCGAAGAGACCGAAAGACTGGAAAATAAACCCGAGTGTCTCACGCCGAAACTGCGATGCGTGCAGGTCGCTCAGTTTGGCAACGCTCTGTCCGTCGACAATCACACTGCCGTGACTCGGACGCAGCAGGGCGCCGATAATGGCAAGCAGCGTGGATTTTCCGCTGCCGCTGATACCTTTTAAAACAACCAGCTCTCCCGCGTTTACATGTAAGGTGATCTCATGCAGTGCGACAAAGGCGTTTTCCGCGCCTTCGTGAAAGATCTTTCCCACGTTTTCAAGTCGAATCATCGCATCGCCTCCAGAGGATCGGTGATGGCAGCGCGCCATGATGGAATCAGGACGGCAGCCATAAAGGGCACCAGATAGATCAGCAGCAGTTCTCCCAGCAGTGCCATGTCAAGCGCTGGCTGGAGAATTACGTGGTTGGCAAGATTCTCGAAGCCCAGAAAAATTTCGCGCAAAAGCGGCGCGTTGAGGAAGAAAACATAGAGGTAGGCGAGCAAAAAACCGAGCATGAAAGCACTCAGTGCCACGACGGCACTCTCGGAAAGTTTCAGCCAGATCACCTCCTGAATGTTCCAGCCCAGAGAACGCAAAATACCGATCTCGCGCTTGTCGCTTCCGGTAAGCAGATTGTAACGCTGATAGAGCAGCATCATAAAGGTTGCCAGAACGCTCATGAAGAGAAACAAAAAAAGGCCGCCCTTGTAGTTGTAAAGCCGCTCATAGGAGCGCTCGATATCGCGCTTTTGGATGATGCGGGTATCGAAGTGTTTGAGCACGAGCTTGACATAGATGTTGTCGGCTTCGAGCGGATTGGGAGCGCTCAGGGCGATGTCTGTGGCTTCATCTTCCGCAATGCCGAGAATCTTTCGTGCCAGATCGATCTCCATGATGATGATGTCATTGCCAAGCAGGGCGCTTTCATCGCCAAGAGTCTTGTAGATGTTGACTTCGAGTTTGGAACGGTTTGGCGGACGGAACACGTAATAATCAAAAAAGTGGTAACGATCGAGCAGCGTTTTGACGCCCGGGCCGATAATCATGTTGGGACGCTCAAGAAACGCCTTGATATCGATGCCTTTGACGAGTTTTTCAAGGGCGCCGCTTGCCTGGGCATCGAAAAAGTCGATGCCCACAATGGTAAATGCCTGTTCGTTAGGCTCGTAGAAATACTCTCCGTAGACACGGGGTACGGCGCGGGTCACGCCTTCGATAGCGGCAAATTCGCTTATCCACGACATCGGGGTTTCGACACTGCGTCCGCCGCGCATCTTCTGTACGACGAAATCACTCTGCTCCTGCAGGGTTGAAAGGAGCATGGTTTTGATGCTTTGGGAGGTGAGCATGACGCTTGAGAGCATGAAAATCAGCAGCGTGGCGATAATGAAGACACCCAGATGTTTGGCGCGGTGGCGATAGAGCAGCAGAAAGAGAAAGTTGACGAGCGTTTTATTCGGCATAGACATTTCGCAGTGTATCGATGGGAGGCAGTTCGACAAAGAGCGTATCGCGGTAATCGCGGTAGGGACGGATTCTCGGTTCATACCATGCGGTTCCGAGTGCGATACCCGGAAGCGTTGTGAGCCGTGCCACGTTTTTCAGTGCCGTGGTGTCAGAGGGTATCTGCGCATGAATCACGACAGAAGCAGTCGCAAGCATGAGTAGCAGTAACAGTGACAAAAAACGGCCAGAGAGCGGTGTGATGCGAAACTCCTTTAGCGATCGAGTGTTTCGACCAGTTGCGGCGTAATGGCATCAAAAGAGAGGACCTGTTTGCCGAAGTGATCTTTTTTAAAGGTCTCGGCATCTGCTTTGGAAGCAAACGAGATCAGTTCGTGACCCATGGGGCCGTAAACATTCGAACCGATGACGTACCACGCTTTTGTGGCATCGAGTGCCGTGATGTTGTAATAGTCGGTTACATGTAAGTGTGTCATATCGTTTTTTGTATAGGGGGCTTTATAGGCAGCGGCATTGAAATAGAATTTCATCATGTCCTTGTTACCGTCAAAGTAGTGGAGTGCCGCGTCTTTGGTCGTGATAGATGCCGCCCATTTGGGATATTTGGCAACGAACATGCCGCATACGGGGCATTTGGCATCATCAGGTACTGCAATGGGATGACGCGCGGCGGCATGGTTTTTATCGACCAGATAGATGGCGATGGCCTGAGCCTGCTGGTCGCTGAGCGTACCGCAGCTGTTCTGAGTGACAATGTGGCTTTTGGCTGCCGCGTAGGAGTGAAAATCGGGAAGCGAAGCATCTTTGCAGAGGGTCTCAAACATTTTTGCCCCTTTTTGAGATGCCATAAAACGTTTCTGACTGATCATGGCGTTGTTGCGTTCAAGGTCTCTGTAGGCGATCTCGACCGCTTCATGGAAATTTGCCAGCGTACCGCCGTTCTCTTTTGCAAACGCTTCAGCATCCGCTTTTTTGGCGAAAGCATATTTGCTGTTCATAGTCATGGTACCGGGAACGGAACTGCCAATGACATAGGTAGCATCATGGGCGTTGATGAATGTGAGCGAAGTGACATCAACGACTTTGGCTTTGATAAGGTCGGAATGCGGGTTGGCCTCGACAAGGCAGTGCAGGGAGCAGTACTGATGGGTCACGCCATCTTCCGTGAGTGCATGGGACGTTTTATAAAACTTGACCAGATTCATACCGCAGTTGGGGCAGTAGTTTTTTGCCGGACCGCTTTGCAACAGCTGCGCTTTTTCCGGGGAAACACTCTGAAACATCTCTGCATTGCCCAGAGCAAAGAGCATGCAAAGAGAGAGAAAAAGACGGATCATACCATCTCCTTATACTTGGGATAGAATCATATTATAGGGCTCGATGCGTTACAGAAATGTTAATTGATAAGCTGTAACGGATTGATGTGATAGTTTTTCTGTGTGACTTCCAGCATCAGCTCGTCACTGACCCGCCCGATAATGGAGCCTTTACGGATCTTTTTGCCTTTTTGTATGGTGGGCGCAATCTGGTCGAGGTGGGCATAGATGGTGTGCAGCCCGTCGTCATGCTCGACAATCACGACATTATTGAGCATGGCGGTCTCCTGAGCCATGACCACTTTTCCGTTAAGAATATTTTTGACTTTTGCATTGGCCTCATTGGGCTTGAGCGAGACGGACTCGTTGAAGATTTTGATGTTGTAGATGGGGTCGGTATAGGGGCCGTACTGTTTGGTGACACTGTAGCTCTCAAGCGGCGCAATGGTTTTGGCACCGCGGTAGCGTTTGGTCATGACATTCTGGTAACTGCTGCCCACCTGTTTGACTTCCGGAAGGTCTTTGGAGTCGACCATCATGCTTTCACGTGTCTGTTGCGCTTTTTCCGCGTCTCGCTGGGCCAGGGCTTCCGCTTCAGCGCGTTTTTTTGCGGCTTCCTGAGCCTTGAGCTCTTCATCTTTGACAATGTTGAGGCGTTTTAGGGTTGCCTTGAGCGATGCCTGCTCTTTGAGCAGTTTGGAGAGCGAGGCCTCATAGCGTTTGGTTTTGGCGTTGAGCGATTCAAGCTCTTTCTGGTTGGCCTGATGGGCCAGAGAGAGTTCATGCTCTTTGGTATCCATCTCCGCAATTGCGCTTCGAAGCTCCTTGATACGTTTTTGAAGTGTGATAATGGCGTCATGATTGCCGCTGTAGGAAGACTCGAGCGCTTTGATCTCTTCCTTTGTTTGTCTGGCAATCACTTTGAGCGCCTCTTCGGTAATGAGACTTTCGGCATTTCGGGAGCGTTCGTCTCCCAGCAGGAGAGAGAGCGATGCGTTTTTTGCTATGGCAAAAGCGAGTTGCTGCTCGATTTCATTCTGCATGCTTTGAAGGTCATCCTGTGAGCCCTGAAGAACACCGAGTTCCTCTTTCTGCTCCTGATAGGTCGTTTTTTTGGCTTCGATGTCGCTGCGCAGCTTTTCAAGCTCCTGCTGCTGTCTGAGAACGGCACGATTCTGACTCAGAATTTCACGGGCATTTTTTGCCATTTCGGCATTGACCTGAGAGTAGGTACTCTCGAACGTGTCCAGCCGTTTTGAAGTATTGGCAATTTTTTCGTCGATGGAGGCAGTGGCAAGCAGGAGCTGCGTACAGAGCAGCCAAGCCGTCAGGTTTCGCATTAGACCTCTTCTTTATGTCCCATGATGATCATTGATGCCAGCAATACGGAAATGGTCAGGGCGATGCCAAAAAGCAGTACGCTGTCTTCCACTCTTTCAAAAAGTGTGATGACAATACCGAGATTTTCAAATTGCTGGTGTATCCAGATTTGATTATCAAGAGCAATAAATGTGCCAATGACAAGCAGGGATGCGACGATCGCATCGACAATGGAGAGACGGAAGAGTACGGCAGAACGCAGCCATACCGGAGCACCGAAAAGCGCCATGATATTCATGCGTTCCATGTGCTGGAACTGCCAGATGCGCATCTCTTTGATAATGAGCAGGCTGGTAACGGAAAAAATGGCCACGGCAAAGATAGCAACGACGTATTTAAAGAGAATCAGCAGGTTGTAGAGGGTGTCATGCGACTGGCTGAAGCTCTCGATTTTGCTGACGGCAGGTATTTTTTTGAGGGCGTCACTGACTTGAAGGATCTCCTGTGGGGTCGGGTAGCTTCCCAGATAGATGCGGTAAAACTTTGGCAGGGTGATTTTGAGCAGGTCGATGTTTTTCTGCTTCATGTCTTTTGTTAGACGCTCCAGCACGTCATCGACGGCGATGGGTTCGCTTCGGGTAATCAGCGAATGGGCCTGTGTGAAGGCACTCGGCGTTACCGCGGTATGGGCAATGACAATGATGGAATAGTCATTGGAAAGACGTGCTTCATAGGCAGTAATGGCGCGTTCGACAATCTGGAACGTCTGGATCGTAAAGAGCACGGTAAAGAGTGCTGTGATCAGCGAGAGATGATTTTTAAACGACTTCATAGATGCTGCCTGCCTCGATATGGAAGTGTTTGTAGTCGATGGTGATATCTTCGGGAATGTGGTGCGTCACGACCACGACCGTGGTTTTGAGCTGGGTATTGGCCCCTTCGAGAAGCC
This sequence comes from Sulfurimonadaceae bacterium, assembly GCA_050305515.1. Classification (GTDB taxonomy): domain Bacteria; phylum Campylobacterota; class Campylobacteria; order Campylobacterales; family Sulfurimonadaceae; genus JAFGUB01. The sequence continues at coordinate 5,114 of JBNLFL010000027.1, read as the reverse complement.
GCCAGATGAGGTTGGCCGAGTAGTCGTCAAGGTTTCCGGTAGGTTCATCGGCGAGAATCATGATGGGATTGTGTGCGAGTGCGCGCGCCATGGCAATGCGCTGCTGCTCGCCACCGCTGAGTTCGGGCGGATATTTTCCCGACTGATGGGTCATGCGGACATGACGCAGCAGTTTGTCCACCTGTGCGTCGGAGACATCTTTGGCGTAACCCGAGATAATCAGCGGCAGCATGACGTTTTTCTCGATGGTCCACTCTTTGACCAGTTTGTAATCCTGAAAAACGATGCCCAGATGGCGGCGCAGGAAATTGAGCTTTTTCGAAGGAATGTCCTTCATCTCGACACCGCCGACGATAAGCGAACCGGTACGCGGCTGCAGGGCGCCGAAAAAGGCTTTCAGAAGTGTTGATTTCCCGCTTCCGCTGGCTCCGGTGATGAAGACAAAGCTTGAAGAGTTAATGGAAAGATTCGCGTCGTTGATGATGGTTTCATTCTCGTTGTAAGCCAGAGTGAGATTTTCTGCGAGGATTACTTTATCCATGAAGCATCTCGCACAAGAGCAGGTGGGCCTCATAATTGGCGCGTGATGCCACCGGGGCTTCGGGGTAGTAGCGAATGCCCCGGTCATCGAGAATCAGGTAGAGATGCTCGGGACGATCAGAGCTTCCCATGGCCATGCGAAACAGATAGCCGCCTTGTTCAATGGCATAAAGACGTTCGAAATGGACGAATCCGCCTTCGAACCGGCGCGTCATGCCATTGAGTCCGAGCAGCAGCGTTTCATCGGGGAGCGGTATCGAAAATTCAAAAACGATGTCCTGACGCAGCGGTGGACTCTCGCTGTTGCAGATCATCGTGATGTCGTAGATGTTCTTCTCCATGCGTTTCCAGCGGTCTTCATATTTGCTGCTGACGCCGATGTCACGGTTTTTATGGATCTCCAGCGAGACCTGAGAGCGTGCGGTAAAAGTTTCGAAACTGAACTGGTAGTAGTTGTCGCTGTCGGTACGCAGTTCAAGGCGACCGCCTTTTTTGAGTACGCGTTCGGCTTCGTCGATAAAGGAGGGAGAGATGACGCGGCGGTGCGGTTTTTTGTCCCACGGCACCGGAAAGTGTACAAAGATCTTTCCGACGACATTGGAGGGAACGAATTCAAGAAAGAGGCGGGCGTCGTAATCGAGGACGAGAACGTTGTCCAGTTTCTTGATGACAATCTGCTTGAGCACCTGCTCAATGGAAGCTTTGTGAATCTCGATGCCGATGAAGCGTACGTCGGGATGGTTTTGCGCCTGATGCAGCAGATGGCGTCCGGAACCGAAACCGATCTCTATCTGAATCTCGCGGCCGGTCGGAAAGTCGTTAATAAAATCCCTGATGGTCCGCAGCGCGTTGTCATGTGAGAGGTGGACGTTCTTGCCTTCATCGATGTTCGAGGCAAGTACCTCCATGCCGCTGGCTTTGGCGTAGGCGCTCAGGGCATGTTTGACGAGGTAGTTGGGAGAAGGGCGGGTGATCTTGTCACTTTTGAGCAGCGTTTTGTTCTCGACACGGTTGAAGAGCAGAAAAAACTCCTGTCCTTCGTAGGTCGTGGCGATGAGTTTTTCACCCGAATGCCGCACATTCGTAGCAATAAACTCAAAACCGATCTCGCCCTCTTTGCAGGGCAGAAGCGGTGCGGCAAAAGTGTTTACATGTAAATGCGGCATCGCTTAGCGCCCTTCGAAGGTGAGTTCGACCGATTCGCTGGGCTCGGAGCGGATACCGTACTGGTTGACGGTAGCGACCTGATAGAAATAGGTCGTATCGGGTGTGATTTCGGTGTCGTTAAAATGTTCGACGGTAATGTCCTTGATTTCAATGACACTGCTGTCAAGCCAGCCCGATTTTTTGGTTTTGATGATGACATAGCTCTGGGTATCGGGATCGGCTTTTTTCCAGCTGAGTTTAGCGATGCTTTGCTGAATGCGTCCCTTTACATGTAAAGGCGTTTTCGGTTTGGGAAGCGTACTGCCGAGTGCGGGAGTCATGTTCAGCAGGCTTTCCAGACCGTCGTCATCGACCGCGCTGACTTTGTAATAATAGCGCGCGCCGTCTTTATCGACAGGATCGGAAAAAGAGGTCTCTGTCAGTTTGACGTGGTAGTTGTAACCGCCCTCGGGAGACGTTGCGCGGTAGATGTTGTAGTGGCTGAGGTTTTCGCGGCTGCTGGGATCCCATGAAATGAGGATTTTTTTAGGCAGTTGCGTCGTCGCTTTGATGTTGGTGACAGGCTCGGGCAGCGGTTTGGTGACAACCGTAACAATGTTACTCGGCGATGAGGTAAGGCCGGAGTAGGTCAGGGCAAAAATGCGGTACTGGTAGCTCTGTCCGTCTTTAAGATCGGTGTCGATGTACTCCGCCATCAGGCGTTTGTCAATGGTGGCAACCGATTCCCACACGTTTTCGGATTTGAGTTTACGTTCAATGCGGTAGCCCTTGACCTGCGTGTCGGTATGCGGACGCCAGATGAGTTTGGCACTGCGCGGCAGATTGCCCAGCGAAGCGAAAAAGCTCACCGAAGGCATGAGCGGCAGGGTACTGGCGCGATACGTGGCACTCGCCTGCGACTCCGCACCCGCAGCATTGTAGGAAGAGAAGCGGTACATGTAAAGCTGGTTGGGCGTCAGGTCGGTGTCAACGTAGTGGGTGATGTAGCGCCCCTTGAGTGTGGCAATGCGCTGGAGTTTTTCATCTTTGGCTTTGGGGTCGGAGCGGTAGACGTAATAGCCTTCGACCTGAGGGTCCTGAATGCTTTTCCACTCAAACGCGAGGGCTTCCATTTCGCTGATGTGGCCGTTGAGCGAAGGCACGGGAAGCGAGGCGTCGATTACGACCTTGACGGGCGGTTCAGGCTGTTTGGTACATCCGCTAAAGATTAGTCCCGCGAAAATGATCACTGAAAGTGTCAGGCTGTAAAAGCGCATGGAGAGGCTCCTCGTCAAAATAGCTGTGCAGGTACGCATCCATCTCCGGCGGAATTGGAGCGTGAAACTCCACCAATTCCCCACTTCTTGGGTGTCGGAGGTACATGACATAGGCGTGCAGCATAATGCGGCCGATTTTACCTTCTTTGCTCTTAATGCCGTATAAATGGTCGCCAAGAATGTGGCGGTTCAGGGTCTCAAGATGGACACGGATCTGGTGGGTACGCCCGGTAAAGAGTTTGGCGCCGATGAGCTCGACCTTTTCATCCTTGCTGCGTGCCAGTGCGCAGAACAGGGTTTTTGCCTCCTTGCCGTGCGGAACGTCGGCCATTTTAAGACGGTTTTTCGGACTGCGCCCGATCCGGGTTTCAATGGTGCTCAGGCGCTCTTTCATGGGCGGGGTGATAAGAGCGATGTAGTAGCGCCCCATGCTTTTATCCTGAAGCTGCTGCGAGAGTTTTTCATGGGCGTCGTTATTTTTGGCAACGACCATGACGCCGCTGGTTCCCTTGTCCAGACGATGCACGATGCCGTGGCGCTCTTCGCCGCTGATGGTAGAAAGCGAAACTCCTTTGTGGATGAGCCAGTCCACAAGGGTCGGTTCCTTCACGCTGGGTGCGGGATGGACGGTCAGGTCACTGGGCTTGTCAATAATGAAGATGTCATCGTCTTCATAAAGAATAGTGACATCGAAATCGATAGGTTGCGCCTCCTGCGGAATCACTTCGGGAAAGCTTACATGTAAGGTCTGTCCGGCTTTGAGCTTCTGCCCGGGTTTGGTACAGAGTGTGCCCTCAAGCGTCACGTTTCCCTGTTTGATGAGCTGGGCAATCTGATTGCGCGTCTGCTGGAGTGCTTCGCTGAGGAAGGTATCAAGCCGCATGGGAGATGTGACGTGGAAGGTGCTGTTTTGGGCCATCGATTTAACCTTTGGTGCGTTATAATGGGGCAAATTTACAGGGGAAAACCGGTGTGGAAACTTGACAGACGCATTTTAACACATTTCGATTTTCTTACCCTGCTGATGATCCTTCCTCTGGTGCTTTTCTCGGGAATGCTCATCAACGAAATCCATCCGGTTCTGGCCCAAAAACAGATGGTGTACGTGGGTGTGAGCATCATTGCATTCATTGTCTTCATACTGCTGCCGATCCGGCGTTTCAGCTGGCTCATTCCGCTCTTTTACTGGTTGAACATCATCTTGCTCGTCGCCGTCGAGTTTGTGGGGCATACCCGTCTGGGGGCGCAGCGCTGGCTGGAGATTCCTTTTATCAACTTCACCCTGCAGCCTTCAGAGCTGATGAAGCCCGCGTTTATCATGATGCTGGCCTATCTCATAGCCAGAAATCCGCCCCCGATCGGCGGTTATGCCCTGAAAGATTTTCTAAAGATCTCCTTTTTCATTCTCCTGCCGTTTTTCCTCATAGCCAAGGAGCCCGATCTGGGAACGGCAACGGTGCTTTTCCTGCTGGGCATGGGCGTTTTGTTCGTCGTCGGTGTCCGATGGCAGGTATGGATGAGCCTCATCGGCGGCTTTTTGATTTCCTTGCCGCTGATCTACACGCAGCTTCATGATTACCAGAAACAGCGGCTGCATGATTTCGTAGCGGAAAAACCGAGCTATCAGGTGCAGCAGGCCATCATCGCCATCGGTTCGGGAGGTTTCGTGGGGAAAAGCAAGGAAGATGCGACCCAGACCCAGATGAAATTTCTGCCCATTGCATCAAGCGATTTTATTTTTGCCTATGTCGTCGAACGTTTCGGTTTTCTGGGCGCGGGACTTCTGATTTTGCTCTATGCGGCACTTATCACCCACCTGATGGGGACGGCGCTCTGGAGCGACGATTATTACATCAAAGTGGTGAGCGCGGGCATTTCCATGCTGATATTCATCTATATGAGCGTCAATATTGCCATGACAATCGGTTTCGCGCCGGTCGTGGGCGTACCGCTTCCGATGTTCAGCTACGGCGGCAGCAGTTTTGTCAATTTTATTGTGCTCATCGCCATTTTGGAGAACCTGCTGGCCTTTCGTTTCCGCGACATGTATGATGTTCGCGGCAAGAAAAGCTTTTTGTAAACTTGCTTTTATGATTGAGTGTTTATAATTTCGCTCTTCATTGTGGGTCTTTAGCTCAGTTGGTTAGAGCC